>JAEEMG010000082.1 GCA_016283095.1 Paludibacteraceae bacterium
CACGTAGACCATGGTAAGACAACTCTTACAGCTGCAATCACTACTGTATTGGCTAAGAAGGGTCTTTCAGAGTTGAGATCTTTTGATTCAATTGATAATGCTCCTGAGGAGAAAGAGCGTGGTATCACTATCAACACTTCACACGTTGAGTACCAGACTGCTAACCGTCACTACGCACACGTTGACTGTCCAGGTCACGCTGACTACGTAAAGAACATGGTTACTGGTGCTGCTCAGATGGACGGTGCTATCATCGTAGTTGCTGCAACTGATGGTCCTATGCCTCAGACTCGTGAGCACATTCTTTTGGCTCGTCAGGTAAACGTACCAAGACTTGTTGTATTCATGAACAAGTGTGATATGGTTGACGACCCAGAGATGCTAGAGCTAGTTGAGATGGAGATGCGTGAGCTTCTTTCATTCTACGAGTTCGACGGAGACAACACTCCATTCATCAAGGGATCTGCACTAGGTGCTCTTAACGGAGTTCCTGAGTGGGAGGATAAGATTATGGAGCTTATGGATGCTGTTGATACTTGGATCGAGCTTCCAAAGCGTGATATCGATAAGCCATTCTTGATGCCAATCGAGGACGTATTCTCAATCACAGGTCGTGGTACAGTTGCTACAGGTCGTGTTGAGACTGGTATTGTTCACGTAGGTGACCCAGTTGAGATCATCGGTCTTGGTGCTGAGAAGTTGACTTCTACAATTACAGGTGTTGAGATGTTCCGTAAACTTCTTGATCAGGGAGAGGCTGGTGACAACGTAGGTTTGTTGCTTCGTGGTATCGATAAGGATCAGATCAAGAGAGGTATGGTAATCTGTAAGCCAGGTTCTGTAACTCCTCACTCTGAGTTCAAGGCTTCAGTTTATATCTTGAAGAAAGAGGAAGGTGGTCGTCACACTCCATTCCACAACAAGTACCGTCCTCAGTTCTACATCCGTACATTGGACGTAACTGGTGAGATCACTCTACCAGAAGGAACTGAAATGGTTATGCCAGGTGATAACTTGGAGATCAAGGTTAAGTTGATCAACCCAGTTGCATGTTCAGAGGGACTTCGTTTCGCTATCCGTGAGGGTGGTAGAACAGTAGGTTCTGGTCAGATCACTGCAATTCTTGACTAATAAAATTAGTTCTCTTGCTTCGGCAAGGGAACTATATATACGGAATTAGCTCAGTTGGTAGAGCACTGGTCTCCAAAACCAGGTGTCGGGAGTTCGAGCCTCTCATTCCGTGCTAAAAGAGATTAAGATGAAATTAGTAAATTATCTTGAAGAATCTAAAGACGAGCTTGTTAAAAAAGTTTCGTGGCCAACTTTGTCCGAAGTGACCTCTAGCGCAGTAGTTGTTTTAGTTGCTTCCCTATTGATAGCAGGGGTTGTTTGGGTAATGGATTTTTGCTTCGACAAAGCGATGAATTTTATCTATAATCTTCTGTAATCGTTATCTTTATAAGTTATACCATGGCTGAAATTGAAAAGAAGTGGTACGTTTTGCGTGCCATTAGTGGAAAAGAAAAGTCTGTACGCGATTATCTTGAAAAAGAGATCAAGAACACTAATCTTGGAAAATATGTTTCACAGGTTGTGGTTCCAACTGAGAAGGTAATGGGAGCGAAGAAGAAGATAATAGAGAGAATGTATCTTCCTGGATATGTTCTTGTAGAAGCTGCTTTGGTTGGTGAGGTGCCTCATACACTTAGCAACACTCCTAATGTTATCGGTTTCTTGACTGATAATCCAAAGAAAAGAGATGAGTATGTTTCTCTACGTCAGAATGAGGTGAACAGAATTCTATCTAAGATGGAAGAAGTTCCTGATTTTTGCAATGAGGCATCTTATGACTTTATCATTGGAGAGAGTGTTAAGGTGAATGATGGTCCTTTTACTGGTTTTAGCGGTACCATCGAAGAGGTGAATGCAGAAAGGCAGAAACTTAAAGTAATGGTTAAGATCTTCGGACGTAAGACTCCGTTGGAACTTGACTTTTCACAAGTTGAAAAAGAATAATCTTGTGATTGTTCTTAACTAATTATAATTAAAAAACAATGGCTAAAGAAGTTGCTGGACTTATCAAATTGCAGATTAAGGGTGGCGCGGCTAATCCATCACCACCAGTAGGACCTGCTCTAGGTTCTAAGGGTATTAACATTATGGATTTCTGTAAGCAGTTTAATGCTAGAACTCAGGATAAAGCTGGAAAGGTTTTGCCTGTTGTCATCACTTACTATGCTGATAAGTCTTTTGATTTTGTAATCAAGACTCCTCCAGTAGCAATACAGTTGAAGGAGTTGACTAAGCAAAAGAGTGGATCTGCTGAGCCAAACAGAAAGAAGATAGCTGAGATCACTTGGGATCAAGTGAAAGTTATCGCAGAAGACAAGATGAAAGATTTGAATTGTTTTACTGTGGAGTCAGCTATGTCTATGGTTGCTGGTACAGCTAGAAGTATGGGTATTTCAGTAAAGGGAGATTTTCCCGGTAATAATTAATCTTCTATCAAATGAGTAAACTTACAAAGAATCAAAAGTTAGCTGCAGAGAAGATTGAAGAAGGAAAATCTTACTCTCTAAAGGAGGCTTCTGCTTTAGTAAAGGAAATCACAACAACAAAGTTTGACGCTTCAGTTGATATTGATGTTCGTCTAGGTGTTGATCCTCGTAAGGCTAACCAGATGGTTAGAGGCGTTGTGTCATTGCCAAACGGTACAGGTAAGCAGGTAAGAGTGCTTGTATTGTGTACATCAGATGTAGAAGCTGCTGCAAAAGAGGCTGGTGCTGATTACGTTGGTCTTGACGAGTTCATCGAGAAGATCAAGGGTGGTTGGACAGACTTTGATGTGATGATTACTATGCCTTCAATCATGGGTAAAATTGGTGCTCTAGGACGTGTGCTAGGACCTCGTGGTTTGATGCCAAATCCAAAGAGTGGTACAGTTACTAATGATGTAGCAAAAGCAGTTAAGGAAGTAAAGCAGGGAAAGATTGATTTCAAGGTTGATAAGTTTGGTATCGTCCACACTTCAATCGGTAAGGTTTCTTTCACTCCAGACCAGATCTATGGAAATGCGAAGGAGTTCATGGCAACAATCATGAAGTTGAAGCCATCTTCAGCTAAGGGAACTTACGTGAAGAGCATCTATCTTTCAAGCACAATGAGTCAGGGTATCAAGATTGATCCTAAATCAATTGACGAAATTTAATATTAAGATCAGACATGAAAAAGGAAGATAAAGTAGCTGTAATTGAGCAGTTGTCTAATACTCTATCTGAGTATAGTCACTTTTATGTTGCCGATGCGTCAGATCTTAATGCGGAGCAGACAAGCGCACTTCGTCGTGCATGTTTTGAGCAGCAGATCAAGATGATTGTTGTTAAGAACACATTGATGAAGAAGGCTCTTGATCAGAAGGACGCTGATTTCTCTCAGTTGTATCCATCTCTAAAGGGATCATCTGCTATTATGTTTACTAACACTGGTAATGCACCAGCAAAGTTGATTAAGAGCTTCTCAGCAAACAATCCTTTGAAGAAGCCTGTATTGAAGGCAGCTTATGTAGAGGAGAGCTTCTATGGAGCAGATCAGCTTGAGGCATTGGTAAGCATCAAGAGCAAGAACGAACTTATTGGCGACGTTATCGCTTTGTTGCAATCTCCTGCGAAGAATGTTATTTCTTCTTTGCAGTCAGGTGCAAACACATTGCATGGTCTTCTTAAGACTCTTGCAGAGAAATAATTTTTTAATTCAAACAATCTTAAAAAAAGAAATAAAATGGCAGATTTGAAAGCATTTGCAGAACAGTTGGTTAACTTGTCAGTTAAGGAAGTAAACGAGTTGGCTGAGATCTTGAAGAACGAGTACGGTATCGAGCCAGCTGCAGCTGCAGTAGCAGTAGCAGCAGGTCCTGCAGCAGCAGGTGCAGCAGCTGAGGAGAAAACTTCTTTCGACGTAGTTTTGAAGTCAGCAGGCGCTAACAAGCTTCAGGTTGTAAAGGCTGTTAAGGAGTCTTGCGGTCTTGGTCTTAAGGAGGCTAAGGAGATCGTAGACGGTGCTCCAGCTACAGTTAAGGAAGGTGTTGCTAAGGACGAGGCTGAGTCATTGAAGAAGACTCTAGAAGAGGCTGGTGCTGAAGTTGAGCTTAAGTAATATCGCCTGATTTCAGGTTTATAGTTTAGAACCACGAAGGTGTGGTTCTAAACTTTTTTGTGTCTTAACAATTTTACTTCATTAAAACATCAGCAAAATGTCTCAACAGTTAAATAATAAGAGGGTAAGTTTCGCATCTGTTAAAAACCAGATGGAATATCCTGATTTCCTTGAGGTTCAGTTGAAATCCTTCAGGGAGTTTTTCCAGATTGATACTCCACCTGAGCAGAGAAAGAATGAGGGAATGTATAAGGTTTTCTCAGAGAATTTCCCTATTGCAGACACTCGAAATAACTTCGTATTAGAGTTTTTGGATTACTACATCGATCCATGCAAATATAGTATTGACGAATGTATTGAGCGTGGTCTAACATACAATGTGCCTTTGAAGGCTAAGTTGAAATTGTATTGTACAGACCCTGAGCACGAAGATTTTGAGACTATTATTCAAGATGTTTATCTTGGAAATATTCCGTACATGACGGAGAAAGGCACTTTCGTTATCAATGGTGCTGAGCGCGTTGTTGTGTCTCAGTTGCACAGATCTCCAGGTGTATTCTTCGGTCAGAGCATGCATGCTAATGGAACAAAGTTGTATTCTGCTCGTATCATTCCATTCAAGGGTTCTTGGATTGAGTTTGCTACAGATATCAATAATGTAATGTATGCTTACATCGACCGTAAGAAAAAGTTGCCTGTGACTACTTTGTTGCGTGCAATCGGTTTCGAAAGCGATAAGGATATTCTTGAAATTTTCGGGCTTGCTGAAGAGGTTGAGGTAAAGGCTAAGACTATTAACAAATATATCGGTAGAAAGCTTGCTGCTCGTGTCTTGAAGGCATGGACAGAGGATTTCGTTGATGAGGATACTGGTGAGGTTATCTCTGTCGAGAGAAACAAGGTCCTTATCGAGCGTGAAACTATTCTTGAGGAGGAGAACATCGACGCTATCCTTGAGTCTGGAGCTTCTACTATCCTATTGCATAAGGAAGACGTTTCTTCTTCTGACTACAGCATTATCTTCAACACTTTGCAGAAGGATGATACTAACTCGGAGAAGGAAGCTGTCAATTATATATATCGTCAGTTGCGTAATGCTGAGCCTGCTGATGACGCTGCAGCTCGCGAAATCATCCAGAACTTGTTCTTCTCTGAAAAGAGATATGATTTGGGTGATGTAGGTCGTTACAGAATCAACAAGAAGCTTGACCTTTCTATCGACCCTACTATTAAGGTGTTGACTAAGGAGGATATCATTGAGATCATCAAGTATCTAATCGAGCTTATCAACTCTAAGGCTGAGGTTGATGATATCGACCACTTGAGCAACAGACGTGTACGTACTGTAGGTGAGCAGCTTTACAACCAGTTCGGTGTAGGTCTTGCACGTATGGCTCGTACAATCCGTGAGAGAATGAACGTTCGCGACAATGAGGTGTTCACTCCAATTGATTTGATCAACGCTAAGACTATCACTTCGGTAATCAATAGCTTCTTTGGAACTAACGCCCTTTCTCAGTTTATGGACCAGACTAACCCATTGGCTGAGATCACTCACAAACGTCGTCTATCTGCCCTTGGTCCTGGTGGTTTGTCTCGTGATAGAGCCGGATTTGAGGTGCGTGACGTTCACTATACTCACTATGGTCGTCTATGTCCTATCGAGACTCCAGAAGGTCCAAACATCGGTTTGATTTCTTCATTATGTGTACACGCTAAGATCAATGATCTTGGATTTATCGCAACTCCTTACCGTAAGATCAATAACGGTATCGCAGATATGTCTGAGACTGGTATCGAGTACATGACTGCTGAGGAAGAGGAAGGAAAGATCATCGGTCAGGGTAACGCTCAAATCGATGAGAACGGTAATTTCTTGACAGACAAGGTTAAGGCTCGTCGTCAGGGTGACTTCCCAGTTGTGGATCCTACTGAGCTTGAGTTGATGGATATCGCTCCAAACCAGATCGCGTCTATCGCTGCATCTTTGATTCCATTTATTGAGCATGATGACGCCAACCGTGCGTTGATGGGATCTAACATGATGCGCCAGGCTGTTCCATTGTTGACTACTGAGTCTCCTATCGTAGGAACTGGTATCGAGGCACAGCTTGCAAGAGATTCTCGTACTCAGATTTCTGCTGAGGGTGACGGTGTCGTTGAATATGTAGACGCATCTGTTATTAAGATTAAGTATGACCGTTCAGAAGAGGAGGAGTTCACAAGCTTCGTCTCTGCGGTTAAAGAATATAAACTGCCTAAGTTCAGAAGAACTAACCAGAATACAACAATTGACTTGCGTCCGCTTGTTCGTCGTGGCGACCGTGTGACTAAGGGCCAGATCCTTACACAGGGATACTCTACAGATAATGGAGAACTTGCTATCGGAAAGAACTTGCTAGTTGCATTCATGCCTTGGAAGGGTTACAACTATGAGGATGCTATCGTTATCAACGAGAAGGTTGTAAAATGGGATATGTTTACATCAGTTCACGTTGAGGAGGATACTCTAGAGGTTCGTGAGACTAAGCGTGGTATGGAGGAGTTGACTGCTGATATTCCAAATGTCAGTGAGGAGGCTACTCGTAATCTTGACGAGAATGGTGTTATCCGTATCGGTGCTCCAGTAGAGCCAGGTGATATCATCATCGGTAAGATCACTCCTAAGGGTGAGTCGGATCCTTCTCCAGAAGAGAAGTTGCTTCGCGCTATCTTTGGTGACAAGGCTGGTGACGTTAAGGATGCTTCTTTGAAGGCTACTCCATCACTTCACGGTGTTGTTATCGGCAAGAGAACATTCGCTCGCGCTATCAAGAACCGTAAGTCAAGACAGTCTGATAAGGAACTTTTGGAGGCAGTAGATGCTAAATTCGAGCAGGCAGCTGCAGAGTTGAAGAAGATTTTGGTAGACAAGCTTCTTGTCCTTACAAAGGGTAAGACATCTAAGGGTGTTAAGGATTGTATGGATATCGAGGTAATCGGTAAGGGCGACGTCTTCACAAACAAACTATTCAACAGCATCGACTACAATTCTATCCACTGGAATGATTGGACAGAGGATGAGAAGACAAACAGAATGATCAGCGAGCTTATCTCTAACTACTTGGCTCAGCACAAGGAACTTGAGGCTGGCGTTAAGAGAGACAAGTTTGCAATCAATATCGGTGATGAACTTCCAAACGGCATCATGCAGTTGGTTAAGGTTTACATCGCTAAGAAGCGTAAGATTCGTGTAGGTGACAAGATGGCCGGACGTCACGGTAACAAGGGTATCGTATCAAGAATCGTCCGTCAGGAGGATATGCCTTTCTTGGCCGACGGTACTCCAGTCGACATCTGTCTAAACCCACTAGGTGTGCCTTCTCGTATGAACCTTGGACAGATCTTCGAGACTGTGCTTGGTTGGGCAGGTTTGAAACTTGGTGTTAAGTTCGCTACTCCTATCTTCGACGGTGCTTCTCTAGATGATTTGAATGAGTGGACAGACAAAGCAGGTCTTCCAAGATATGGTAAGACATATTTGTACGACGGTGGAACAGGAGAGCGTTTCGACCAGCCTGCAACAGTAGGTGTGATCTATATGCTTAAGCTTGGTCACATGGTCGACGATAAGATGCACGCTCGTTCAATCGGACCTTACTCATTGATTACTCAGCAGCCTCTTGGAGGTAAGGCTCAGTTCGGTGGTCAGCGTTTCGGAGAGATGGAGGTCTGGGCAATCGAGGCATTCGGTGCTTCTCACGTATTGCAGGAAATCCTAACTATTAAGTCTGATGACGTTAAGGGCCGTGCTCGTGCTTACGAGGCTATCGTTAAGGGTGAGCCAATGCCAACACCAGGTATTCCAGAGTCTCTAAACGTGTTGCTACACGAGTTGAGAGGTTTGGGCTTGAGTATTACTTTGGATTAAATTGTAGAAGATATGGCTTTCAGAAAAGATAATAAAGTAAAAAATACATTCTCAAGAATTTCTATCGCTCTTGCTTCTCCAGAGGAAATCTTGGAGCAGTCTAGCGGTGAGGTACTAAAGCCTGAGACTATCAACTATCGTACTTACAAGCCAGAAAGAGACGGTTTGTTCTGCGAGAAGATCTTTGGTCCAGTAAAGGATTTTGAGTGCCACTGTGGAAAGTATAAGAGAATCAGATATAAAGGTATTGTCTGCGACCGTTGTGGTGTTGAGGTGACTGAGAAGAAAGTCCGCCGTGAAAGAATGGGTCACATCCATTTAGTTGTGCCTGTTGCTCACAACTGGTATTTCAGATCTACTCCTAATAAAATCGGTTATCTTCTTGGTCTTCCTTCAAAGACTCTTGATGCAATCATCTACTATGAGAAGTATGTTGTGTTGCAGCCAGGTATTTTGGCAAGCGAGGGTGTCACAACTCGTCAGCTTTTGACAGAGGAGGAATACCTTGATTTGATGGATAAACTTCCTGTAGAGAACCTTCATCTAGAAGATTCAGATCCTAACAAGTTTATCGCTAAGATGGGTGCCGAGGCTGTTTACGACATGCTAAAGGAGGTTGACTTGGATTCTCTATCATACGAATTGAGAAACAAGGCAAGCCAGGAGACATCTCAGCAGAGAAAGAACGAGGCTTTGAAGCGTCTTCAGGTGGTAGAGGCATTCCGTGCATCTCACGGAAAGAGCCGCCCTGAGTGGATGATCGTTAAGGTTGTCCCTGTTATTCCGCCTGAATTGCGTCCTTTGGTTCCATTGGATGGTGGACGTTTCGCGACTTCGGATTTGAATGATCTTTACAGACGTGTTATCATCCGTAACAACCGTCTTAAGAGATTAATCGAGATCCACGCACCAGAGGTTATCCTTCGTAATGAGAAGCGTATGTTGCAGGAGGCTGTCGATTCATTGTTCGACAACTCAAAGAAGGCAACAGCCGTTAAGTCTGAGGCTAACAGAGCATTGAAGTCTTTGTCAGACAGCTTGAAGGGTAAGCAGGGTCGTTTCCGTCAGAACTTGTTGGGTAAGCGTGTTGACTACTCAGCTCGTTCCGTAATCGTCGTTGGACCAGAATTGAAGATGCACGAGTGTGGTCTTCCTAAATATATGGCAGCTGAGCTTTATAAACCATTTATCATCCGTAAACTTATTGAGCGTGGTATTGTAAAGACAGTTAAGTCAGCAAAGAAGATTGTCGACCGCAAGGATCCAATCGTTTGGGATATCCTTGAGTACGTGATGAAGGGTCACCCAGTGCTATTGAACCGTGCCCCTACTTTGCACCGTCTTGGTATCCAGGCATTCCAGCCTAAGATGATCGAGGGTAAGGCAATCCAGTTGCACCCACTTGCATGTACAGCGTTCAACGCCGACTTCGATGGTGACCAGATGGCCGTTCACTTGCCACTAGGTAATGAGGCTATTCTTGAGGCACAGATGTTGATGCTTGGATCTCACAATATCCTTAATCCTGCTAACGGTGCACCTATCACAGTGCCAGCACAGGACATGGTTCTTGGACTTTACTACATCACTAAGGAACGTCCAGGTACTAAGGGTGAGGGATTGAAGTTCTACGGTATGGAAGAGGCTCAGGTGGCTTACAACGAGCAGAAGGTTGACCTTCACGCTCCAATTCAGGTTATCGTGGATGATGTAGACGAGAATGGTGCTCCAATCCGTCACATGATTCAGACTACTGTAGGTAAGCTCATCTTCAACCAGAATGTTCCAAAGGCTGTAGGTTTCATCAACGACCTTATCACTAAGAAGTCTTTGAAGAGCATTATCAGCAAGGTAATCAAGACTTGTGGTGTTGCTCGTACAGCTCAGTTCTTGGATGATATCAAGAATCTAGGTTACTACATGGCCTTCAAGGGTTGTTTGTCATTTAACCTTGAGAATGTTATCATTCCAAAGGAGAAAGAGCAGTTTATCAATGAGGGTTACGCTCAGGTAGAGGAGATCATGGCTAACTATAACATGGGTCTTATCACTCCAAATGAGCGATACAATAATATCATTAATATTTGGACAGAGGTTAACAAGAAGTTGGCTGATGTCTTGATGGATACAATTAAGAAGGACGATCAGGGATTCAACTCAGTATACATGATGCTTGACTCTGGAGCCCGTGGATCTAAGGAGCAGATTCGTCAGCTTTCTGGTATGCGTGGTTTGATGGCCAAGCCTCAGAAATCTGGAGCCGTTGGTGGCCAGATCATTGAGAACCCTATCCTTTCTAACTTTAAGGAAGGTTTGTCAGTCCTTGAGTACTTTATCTCTACTCACGGTGCTCGTAAGGGTCTTGCCGATACAGCATTGAAGACTGCCGACGCAGGTTACTTGACTCGTCGTCTTGTTGACGTATCTCACGATGTGATCATCAATGAAGAGGATTGTGGAACATTGCGTGGACTTGTCTGCACAGATATCAAGAAGAACGATGAGGTCGTTGCTTCATTGGGCGAGAGAATCCTAGGACGTGTGTCTGTTCACGATGTTGTCAACCCAGCTACTGGTGAGGTTATCGTGATGGCAGGACAGGAGATCAGAGAGGATCAGGTGGCTGCAATCAACGCTGCTAAGATCGAGAAAGTTGAGATCCGTTCAGTGCTTACTTGTGAGTCTAAGAGAGGTGTTTGTGCTAAATGTTATGGACGTAACTTGGCTACTGGCCGTATGGTTCAGGAAGGTGAGGCAGTCGGAGTTATCGCAGCTCAGTCAATCGGTGAGCCAGGAACTCAGTTGACACTTCGTACATTCCACGTCGGTGGTGTTGCCGGTAACGTCGCTACAAACAATGGATTCAGATCTAAATATGATGGTATCATCGAGTTTGAGGAGTTGAAGACAGTCGACACTACAGATGAGAACGACCAGCCAGTTCAGGTTGTTGTCGGACGTCTTGGTGAGGCAAGAATCATCAACCCAACAACAAAGATTGAGCTTACTCGTGCAGAAATCCCTTATGGATCTAAACTATTCTTCAAGAATGGTCAGGAAGTTCACGTAGATGACTTGATCTGTGAGTGGGACCCATACAATGCCGTTATCGTGACTGAGGTTGCTGGTAAGGTAGAGTTTGAGAGCTTGATCGAGGGTGTTACTTGCCGTTCGGATCACGACGAGACTACAGGACACGAGGAGAAGGTCATCATCGAATCTAAGGATAAGACAAAATCTCCAGTATGTAATATCGTAAATGAAGACGGTAGCATCGAGAAGTCATACAACTTGCCTGTGGGCGCTACAGTTGTTGTTTCTGAGGGCGACCGTTTGAAGAAAGGTCAGCTTTTGGTTAAGATCCCAAGATCTTCAAGCAAGGCAGGCGATATCACAGGAGGTCTTCCACGAGTACAGGAGTTGTTCGAGGCTCGTAACCCATCTAATCCAGCTATCGTTGCTGAAATCGATGGTGAGGTATCGTTCGGTAAGATCAAGAGAGGTAACCGTGAAATCTCCGTTACATCTAAGTTTGGCGAGGTTAAGAAATATCTAGTTTCTTTGTCTAAGCAGATCTTGGTACAGGAGGGTGATTATGTACGTGCAGGAAATGCAATCTCTGACGGTGCAATCTGTCCATCAGATATCCTTGCAATCCTAGGTCCTACAGCTGTTCAGGAATATATTGTGAACGAGGTTCAGGATGTGTACCGTCTACAGGGTGTAGGTATCAACGACAAGCACTTCGAGGTTATCGTACGTCAGATGATGCGTAAGGTTCAGATTTCTGATCCAGGTGATACATTGTTCTTGGAGAACGACTTGGTTGACAAGATCGAGTTTATGGAGGAGAACGACAAATTGTTCGATAAGAAGATCGTTGTAGACGCAGGTGGTTCTACAAACTTCAAGCCAGGACAGGTTGTTACAGCTCGTAACCTTCGTGCAGAGAACAGTATGCTTAAGCGTCGTGACTTGAAGACAGTCACAGTTCGTGATGCTATCCCTGCAACTGCAACTCAGATTCTTCAGGGTATCACAGGTGCTGCACTTCAGACTCGTAGCTTCATGTCATCTGCATCATTCCAGCAGACAACTAAGGTGCTTAACGATGCTGCTCTTCGCGGTAAGACAGATAATCTTGAGGGTATGAAGGAGAACGTTATCTGCGGTCACTTGATCCCAGCAGGTACAGGTCTTTCTAAGTGGCAGCAGCTTGTTGTCGGACCAAAGGATGAGATGGAGAAGGCATACGCAAAGTCATCTTACGACTATGAGGATGGTGATTTCGCAGTAGAGTTCCCTTCTGAGAACGAATAATGCAAATGGAAACACACGTTAATGTGTGAATCTAAATACGAATAAGACAGACCGCAATTTCTTGCGGTCTGTTTTGTTTTTACATTGTAATGGATTATTTCATGTATATAATGCAGATTGCGAAATGTGTGTTCAACAAACAAATTTGTAAGAATAATTTTTAAATTGTAATTTTGCCTAAAATCAAAAAACTAAGAATATGGATAACGAAAACAACGATAAAGAACAGCGTCGTGGTTTCCCTGTTGAAATCACAGAAGATATAGCAGAGGGTGTATATGCCAATTTTGCCCTTGTAGGACACTCTCAGACAGAATTCCTTTTGGACTTTGCCAAGACTATACCTGGACAGCAGAAGGCTAAAATAAAGAGCCGTGTGATAATGTCTCCGATTCAGGCTAAACGTCTTCTTCGTGCTTTGCAGGACAACATCGCAAAATATGAGCAGGATTTTGGCGAAATCAATATCCAACCTATAGCTCCTCGTGGAAATGGCAATGACAATGGTTCTATTCCTCCTTCATTTATGGGCTTCAACGGTACTGGAGAGGCATAGTGGAAATGCAAAATTTGTAATGCGAAATTCAACATAAAAAGACGAGATTTATTCTCGTCTTTTTATGTTTATATCAAATTGTACGCATGTACATAATAGAAAGACATAATGTACATCTGTATTTAGACATATAGATATGGATGTTTGTGGATTTAGTGGATTTATTATGTCTTGAATTTGCTAAATCTTATCTAAAAAATAAGATTTAGCAAAGAAATGATAATTACACAAGGCTAAAAGTGTGAAAATATTTGAGATTTAGCGTAAAATTTAGGCTTTGATTTGTCTAAATCGGCGAAAATGTGTTAGCTTTGTGAAAAAATCGAAGAATATGTTGATGTTGCATGAAGATACATTCCCTTATGGAAAAAAACGTTTTGTCGGAAGAAACTTTGAACAGAATCTTCTGAATGAATGTATGTATTCGGAGCAATCTGAGTTTGTTGCAGTCTATGGTAGACGAAGAGTTGGCAAGACGTTTTTGATTCGCTATGTTTTGGAACGACATTTTTCCTTTTATGCGACGGGACTGCCAGGAGGCTCGTATCGTGAGCAAATCAACAATTTCTGTATGGCTATAGTGCAAGGATTCAATGTCGATTATAGGGAGTGCGAAAATTGGATGGAGGTGATGCGTTATTTGGCAGACACCATTACCAACGATGTCAACTATAAAAATAGAAAGAAAGTCCTTTTTATTGACGAAATGCCGTGGATGGACACTCCTAAATCCGATTTCCTGATGTCTATAGAATGGTTTTGGAATGCATATGCGTCGGCCAGAACAGACATCTTCTTGATCGTGTGTGGTTCCGCCACTACATGGATTACAAGCAACATTCTCAGAAACCGGGGAGGCTTGTATGGCAGACTTACAAACCAAATCTATTTGGAGCCATTTACATTGAGTGAGTGTGCGGAATTCTATGACTTGAAACAGATCTCCATGAGCAGGGAAGAACAACTTCAGGCATACATGATTTTTGGTGGGGTCCCATACTATCTGCAATATCTTCGTAAGGATCTAAGTGTGGCTCAGAATGTAGATTTGATGTGTTTTGCTAAAAAAGGAATCCTTTCGAAAGAGTATGATAATCTTTATCGTTCCATGTTTAAGAATTACTCTTCCCATATAAAGGTAGTGGAGGCGTTGGCAACCAAAAGTATGGGGATGACAAAGAAAGATCTCTGTGTGAAGACGGGATTGCCTGAGTCTGGAAGCACTACAACTGTATTGCAGGAGTTGGTGGATTGTGGAATCCTGAATGAATACAATCAGGTTGGTAAGAAAGCAAAAGGCAAGATGTACCAACTGGTGGATTTCTTCACGTTGTTCTACCTTCGTTTTGTGAAGAAGAATCAAGGGGAAGAGAATTTTTGGACTAAGAATCTAAATACACCGACAGTCAACACTTGGGAAGGATACGCATTTGAGCAAGTTTGTTTCTCCCATCTGCCTCAAATAAAAAAAGCTTTGGGTATAGTTGGCATATCCACTAAGGTCTCAAGTTGGAAAAGTTCCGATAAAGAGAATGGAGCACAGATAGATATGGTGATTGAACGTTCGGATAAGGTGATTAATATTTGTGAGATAAAATATGCTGGATCACAATACACAATCACTTCAGATTATGCAAATAAACTACGCAACAAACTTGCCTCTTTTAAAGAAGAAACAAAAACTAAATCTGCTCTCCACCTTACGATGATAACAACTTACGGCTTGAAAAAAAATTCTGAGAACAGTAGTATGGCACAATCAGAAGTGACATCAGATTGTTTGTTTGTGAAATAATCAGAAACTGTTTATGTTTATTTTTGAGGAATGTTAAGGTCGGAACATCCTAACTTTCCAATCTCTCTGCGACTTCGTAAGAATGATTATTCAATCAAAAAAATGATATTATTCCATATGATGACTGATTTCAATCTCTTTTTCTCATAAAATTATCTTAAGAACTCCGAGTCTCTGTGTTTATACTATATGCTAATGATTCGATAGAGACGCGAATCTTTCGCGTCTCTGCTTGTTATAGATTTAGTCTTTTATTTCCGCTCCAATAGTTGAGTCAAATTTCGCCATTTCTATCGTGTCAACAGCTATTACTTCAACTTCTTCTATGTATCCTACTTCGTTGTCGATGTGGAATTCTCCATTTTTGACTAAATCCTTGATGCTGACTCCATCCACCTCTACATCTTTAAGTGCACCGTCGCCATTCTTAATCGAAACCAATGCATATACATGCTTGTTTCTAAATAAGGCGTCGTTGACGATTTTTTCCGCGATTGGACATTCTTTTTGATTCATCCAAAGCCTGTCGAATGGGTATTTGATTCTGACGTGAGTCATTTCTGATGAAAAGTAGTCTCTCGTCACTTCAACTTTCAAGGCATTATCTGATATGCTCTGTGATAATGACATTGGCATAGCAAATCCTTCGTCGTCGACTGAAAACTTTGCATATACTTCTAAGGCATTAATAATGGTCATTGCTTCGTCCTCGTTCTGCATCTCCATGATGTTGTCCTTGAACTGAAAACGTAGGTATTTGCCACGAAATGGGTCGTATGGATCATAGCCCTGTAACCTGAATTTATAAATAGTCCCATTCTCTAGAGTGTCGTTGGATCTCAACACCCATAAAAACATGACTATGAATTGTGCTAATATAGTGGCTGCAAAGAACCACCATTTTTTATTTATTTTCTGTGATTTCATCGCCTTTTTTCTTTTTGATGATGTATTTGTTCATTATTATCAATGCCACGCCTAAAAGAATTAAAATGAGTCCATAGATGAAGAACGGTAATTCAAAGTGGCTCAGTACGATAAATGCCCATGCTAACAGTGCTATTATGCTGAAGTTCATTTTCAGCTGGTCGTAGTCTCTAGCACTTGAGTAGAGACAATACACGATGATTGACAATGATGCAAAGCTGATGATGAAACAGTATTTTCCAAACAAAACAATAATGAATGCGGACAAAATTCCCATCCAAGTCTGCATGTCTGTAAACTTCTTTTTAGTGAAAATAAATGAAGCTAATCCAGTCATCGCAATGCCAACGATGATTGGAATCAAATATTCCATGGACTCTGCATCATATTTGATCCCTTCATTAGAGTAGTAGAGAATTGTTGGAAAAAACACAAGATAGAATGCAATTCTGGATAATTTTCTTTTTCTTGTGCTTTTTTCATTCTTGTTGTTAAGGTCATAAATAGCATAGAATATGGATGACATGATAAGCAATAGACATCCAAAGATTTCATTTATAAGATCTAATAAATTTCTGCTAAAATGTATGTAGTTGCTCAATATGATGATTGTCCAGGCGGATAACAACAATATGCTGTATTTTAACTGTCTTATGTTGTCGTTTTTATAACTTAAGAATAGACTTCCAGCAATGATTGCTAAGAAGAATAGGCTTGTGATCAACGGATCTTTTCCGCTTATCAGAATAATGATGGTTGCTAATACTCCAGCGTATGTTTGCCATTGAAGTTTCTCTTTCTTCATCGTTTTCAATCCGACATACACTAAGATAGGAATCGTTACGATGACAAGTTTCATATAGTCGGAATTCTCAAATTTATATTCTATTCCTGTTCTGGAGAAAACTAGAAGAGATATGAAGAAAAGTAGGTAGAAATATGTTTTCAATATTTTGCCATTACTTTGTATCTTGTCGTTCCCGTTTATCCATTGTTGGAGTATATATAAGTATGATGCGAAGATTGGAATGGCACATCCGAATGTTTCAGGGTGCATTATCTCAAGTTTTAATATGACCACAAAGATGTAATGAATGATAAATATCAAGAAAATTGGTAACAACCCAATTCGTAAACTGCACAAAAAAGATTGCGATTTACGATAGTAGTAATGGTAAAGAAATGCGATATCTGCGAGTAAGATTGCGGATATGGATATAAACATATCAGATTCTAAACACGCTAAACAACTAAAAGATATTGAAATTGAAGATAATACAGCAGACTGAAATATGAAAATGAATGGTAGGTTCGCTAAAATCAGCACTAGTATGAACTCTGATCCATCCAATTGTACTTGATAAATTTGGTTGATGAGGGAGACACTTGAGGTGAATCCTGCGGCATGTAAAACGGCCATGGATTCAGTCCAACTCTTGCTGTCTGCTTTGTTCTTCAATGTATAGTAACATCCGAATGATGTTGCCAACCATGGAATTAATCCGATGATCAGACGAAGGAAAAAAGGCAAGTAATCCCAATTGTAGGCAATCATGGAAATCATTCCGAATCCGACAAGAATAGCTGCCACAACACTTATTGTGGTTGTGACGTTGATGTTGGATAAGTTTATTCTCCTTTCCCTTGTCTGATAATAGTTGGAAATCCTGTCTGCGGTCTGTTGGTCGATAATTTTATTATCCACTAATTCCCTGATGTCTTTTTTTATGCTCATAGATTTCTTATTCTTCGGTTACCATCTGTTTCTAATAATTTTGACTTGATGCAAAATTAAGTAAAATATTTATTATTATCTTTGTGTATATTTAATTTAGGAAAACTGGGATATGAAAAAATACTCGCACGCTTGGCTAGCTTTTATGGCTATAAAGAGACTTGAAGTGATCGCTACTACTACTGATGATGCAGTTGTGAAAGGTGTGTCGGATGATGTGCGTCAACATGCTAAAACTTTGTGGAAATGGTTTAAAAACTACCGTGATTTTGTGATCGAGGGTGCGTGGTATCCTGACGATGTATTCAAAGATATGAGCACCAGCCATATTGTGAAATTCGAGCCTGGTGGCAATTATACGGAGTTTCGCAATATGCCGAGCACTCACACCATCAGCTCTATGATGAAGAAATCTTCACCTCTTTACGGAAAATCATATTCTATAGTGAAGGGTAACTGTGCCGACCGTTGCGAGTCTATCGCCCACAGCATCGTCGACAATTTTAAGATGCTGCAGAAGGAAGACCGTGGATGTCCGATAACTACCACCAACAACCATATTGCGATGCGTTTTTTCATCCTCAGCCATTATGTCGCCGACTGTCACATGCCGTTCCATTGCGACAACCGCCCGTTTAGCGATGAGAAGGGTATGCATGGCATAATAGAGAAGAAGTGGGAAGATCAAATAAAAAAGTCTTATAAAATCGACACTGATAACAACCGTTTCTTTTACGACCCTGATGGCTATCCGTTGCCATTGAAGGAGTCTCCTTTTTTGGAAGACGTGAAGAATGAGATTACAAAACGTCAGTATGTCCATGGATGGGGAAACGGGAACTCCAGCACATGGGATTATATGAGCGGGGTGTCGCAACATTCATATTTGTTCTCTCGTTTCTTGGTGCCAGAATCTTTTACCACTGACCAGAATTTCAATGATTTCACGAAGTTCACAGAATGGGGCGGAAATTTCGACTTCTACAACAAAATGATATTCGCCGACGCAATTGATTCCATCGCCCGTATCTGGCTACATGTGTGGATCAAATACAGAAGCTGGTTGAAGGAATAACTTGTAGAGACGCACGGATGTGCGTCTCAGGAACGGACATGTGTCCCTTTTGAATAAACGGATGTGCATCTCACTGATATGCACGTCCTTTTTTTATGTGCATATATCAATAGGGTATACATGATGTCATTGATTTTCATTCGAGAAGAATCTCTATCTGTCTGTTTCATGAAAAATTAATACGTTTTTACATAGTCCCACTCTTTATTTTGTTATATTTGCGTGTCGAACTAATTTAAAATATATGCTGAAAAAACAAATATTTTCCCTTTTGCTTTTAATTGTTACCTGTTTTGTGACGCAGAACCTTTTTGCGGACACACTGACCGTCAATTCGACGATCGAGAAGGTGACTGTATATAAACAGGGGGCTTTGGTGAGCCGTAAAGCACATGTGAAAATACCTGCCGGTGTGACGGTGGTGAAGGTGCCTATGCTCAGCCCTATGTTCAATCAGAAATCGATTCAGGTCGGGGTGACCAATGCCGATATCTCTTTGGGTAAGGTAGATTTGGAGATGGAGATGCCTAACCGTGATTCCGTCGCAAAGATTAATGATTCGCTCGTGAAGCGGACAAAGATTCTCACCGATTCTATCGATTTGATACATTCCTACAAAAATGTGCTGGATCATGAACGTGTTATTCTGTTGGAAAATAACAATATCGGTGGCGATAAAGGGTTCGACGCGGATAGGTTGAGCGACGTCGCTGCTTTCCTACGTAAGGATCTATCTGAGATTGTCGACCTCCAACTTGGCTATGACCAATGCCAGAAACGTTTGGATCTGGAGAAGCGGAACCTTAGTCAGCAGATCAAACTTTTGGATGAGAGGTCAATGATCCCTAAGGCTGCACTCTACGTCACTTTGGTCGCAAAGTCGTCGGCTGAGACAATCCTTGATTTCTCTTATGTCGTGGATCAGGCGAAGTGGACTCCTTTCTATGAGTTGCGTATATCGGAGAATTCTCCATCAATCAATGTCACAAAGAAGGTGATGGTTAACCAAAAGTCAAAGGAGGATTGGAACGACGTGAAGATGACCGTCACCACAACTAATCCTTCCAACAACAATGCACGTCCTGAATTGAAACGCTACACTCTTCCTAAGAGCTACAGCGGATCTTCTTCTGCGTCGACGGAAAGGAAGATGGTGAAGGTGATGGGTACGGTGCGTGATAATCGAGGCAGTATTGACGGTGTTTTGGTGAATTGCTTAAGCGCGAATGTCTCAGCACAAACTGACGCTTCTGGTTTCTACGAAATATTGGTTCCTGAAAACAGCAGTTTGAAATTCACTCATTCCAGCCATAAGACAGTGGACAAGAGTGTACGTGGCGACAATGTCGTGATGATGAATGTCGTTATGGACGAGGATGCTTCCGCCATCTATGGAAATAATGTGAGAATAAAAGGTGTGGTGAGAGATGCGATGGAACCTCTTCCTTTTGCGAATGTTGTTGTAAAAGGCACATCAACAGGCACAAACACTGATATGGATGGAAACTATGAGATTGTTGTGCCGTTGGGTGCTGTGTTGGAATTCTCGTATGCTGGATATGAGACTCAAACTAGAAAAATCACGAATAAGACATCTTCTATTTTGAATGTGACTTTGAGTGGAGAGATGTTGAACGAAACTGTTGTGGCTGGATATGGAGTTCAAAAGAAGAGTGATGTTACAGGTGCGGTATGCTCTCTAAGCGAGGAAAAACTTAAGAAAGCGACGTTTGCTTCAATTGACGAGGCTATGGCAGGTCGGGTTTCAGGAGTCGCTGTCAGTAGCTCTTCTGATAAGCCTATACGTGTGCGTGGAGTATCTTCGTTGAAGCCTATACGTGTGCGTGGAGTATCTTCGTTGTCTGGTGCCGAACCATTGTATATTGTCGACGGAGTGCCAATGGGTGATGGCACTTCAAATCCGTTGGCTTCAATCAATCCAGAGGATATCTTAGATATGGAGGTCTTGAAAGATGCTTCAGCAACATCTATTTATGGATCACGAGCAAGCAGTGGAGTAGTGATATTGGTCACTACAAAAAAAGGAGCTGTAGGTTCAGATTTATATTTGTCTAAATTCTCCAAACTGCAGGATTACACGGCAGAATCCACTACGCTTAACTCAATTCCGTCGGACGGATCAGAACATGAGGCGACGTTGAGCAAACTGAGCATTCCTGTAAAGTTCAGCTATTATGCTGCTCCTAAGATCACTCCAAACGTCTACATGCTTGCTGAGGTGCCTAATTGGCGCGACTATGAGTTGCAGAAGGGTAAACTACGTGTTTTCTTGAATAATACCTACGTCGGAGACTCTTATTGGACTCCGATAGAGATTCAAGACACTCTGCATTTTTCAGTTGGCATTGAAAAGAACATAGGTGTGGAGCGTATTTTGAAGGTTACTAAAGAACGTAATAATCTTTTGAGAACATCAAAGAAAGTGACACGAAACTGGTTGATCGTTGTGAAGAACAACAAGGAGACAGCTGTGGACGTAGTTGTTGAGGATCAGATTCCTGTTTCTACAAAATCGGATGTGAAGGTTAATCTGTTGGAGTCGAGTGGTGCGGTTGTGATTGGAAATGAGGGCAGACTAAAGTGGAATCTTCATCTAGCTCCTGGAGAAAAACGTGAACTGAATGTAAACTATGAGGTGACTGTAAAAGATGAGTATCTTTTTGAGAAACTGATGAAAGACGATAATTTATAAACTGTGAATACGATATATATGAAACTTCAAACTATATTGACAGGTTGCCTCTCTTTAGGCATAATGACAGCATCTGCTGCCCCTGTGGAGACGCAGTCGAAAATCAATGAGGTGATGGTGTATGCCACGGGTGCCATGGTGACGCGCACTGCTAAAGTGAATGTCAAGAGTGGGGTGACGGAGGTGAAAATCCCGTTGCTGACTCCTTTGTTGGAACAGAATTCCGTGCAGGTCGGTGTGAAGGGAGGAAATGTGGTACTTTCCTCAATTAGTTATGACGTGGAGGTGCCCGGACAGAAACAGATAGGCAATGAGGTGGCAACATTGACGAAAAGAGCAAATGTATTGCGTGATTCAATTGATATGTTGCAGGGTAAGAGCGAGGTGCTTGACAGGGAGCGTGACTTGGTGTTGAAAAGCAATAATATTGGTGGTGACAATGGCTTTACCGCTCCTACATTGCAGGGCGTGGCATCATACGTGCGTAACGACTTGAATGAGATCATCAAACTGCAGTATGGCTACCAGAAGCAGATGAAAAAATATCAGGATGAACTCACGTTGAATGAGCAGAAGGTGAATTTGCTGTATGACAAACAGATGGAGCCAATGAGTTTTCTTCTGGTCAAACTGGAGTCGCCGACTGCCTCAAATTGTGATTTGGAGATCAACTATTTTGTGAAGAATGCGGCGTGGATGCCATTCTACGAGGCTCGTATCGCAAGGAATGACACCAAACTTCATTTGGTGCAGAAGGCATACGTAAGCCAGGCCACAAAAGAGAAGTGGAATAATGTACAGGTGAAACTTTCCCAGAATGATCCGAGTGTGAGCAATGAGAAACCGGAATTGGGCAGATACGTCGTCCCTGACGGCAGATATTATGAAAGACCAACCCATACTAATGACAATGGTAATCCATATGTGAAGGTGATGGGTGTGGTGCGTGATTGGAGAGGTCCGTTGAAGGGGGCTTTGATCACTTGTGACGACGATGATCGCAAGACACAGTCGGATGAGAATGGTTACTATGAGTTGCTGGTCCCAGTCAACAATGATGTCAAATTCAGTTACTCAGGATACCGTTCTACATCCTGCAAGGCAAAAGGACAGAACGTGATGATCAGAAACGTGCGTATGGAGAGCGGATCATCAAAGATCAGCGATTCTAATATCGATAAGCATTTTGTAAATTATATCGGACAGCACAGAGTGAGCCTTGCAAAGTCAGCCATGAGCAGTGATATGGAATCTAATATACCGCAGATGGTCATCCGCAATTCCGTCGCAACAATCGGAGGAAAGAATACTATCCCTGACGACGGTGCTGATCATGAGGTTGTGGTGAAGGATATGTCTGTCGACGCGGAGTATAACTATTATGCGGTGCCTAAATTGTCGAAGGATGTCTATTTGGTGGCATCTATTCCTAATTGGAAACGCTTGGATCTGCTCGACGGTACTGTTAAACTATTCTTGAACAATATGTATATGGGCGAGAGCTTCATCAATGCCCGTCAGACAGAAGACACGTTGAATCTGTCAATCGGAAAAGATAAGGATCTTGCTGTCGACAGAAAGGATATGCGTACATACTCGTCGAAGAATCTGATCAAGACATCCGACAAGGTGGAGCGTGAATGGATGATCACAGTGAAAAACAATAAGACGGAGTCTGTTAAGGTGACGGTGGAGGATCAGTTCCCTGTCTCTACAATGGATGATATCAAGGTCGTTTTGGTTGACAATGGTGGAGCTGAGGTAGACGAGAAGGAGGGTAAGCTTACTTGGAAACTTAATCTGAAACCTGGAGAAAAGAAAGAGTTGAAATTCTCTTATTCAGTGAAATCGAAGAGATCGAATATCACTGTGGAATGATAAAAAATCGGAATTGTAAATGTAAAAATGCCGTGGCGAAGATTTTCACCACGGCATTTTTACACGCATATTCTGAATTGCACGGACGTCCGTGCCTGGGTTAATGTTATTTCAAAGTCAATTTTTTGCAGACCACGTTGCTGTCAGTAACGATTCTGATTGTGTAGACACCGGATGCGATTCCTGATGTGGAAATCTCTGTTTTGTCTGACACACACACTGTTTTTCCTTCTGCGTTGATTATTTCTGCCTTGTATCCACGGGCAGGTTTGAAACCTGCCCCTACGGTTTGGCAATCGTGTGGCACTATGCCCTCAATTCCTAAAATCTTGATTGCAGACGGTGTTGCGACGACGGTGATCTTGTCTGCTTCTGTCTCCTCGACATCAGACGGATCCCATTTCGTGAATGTCAAGCGATCGATGTTGACCCAAGATTTCTTGATTGTCAATTTGATTGTTGATTCACCAGCAGGAAGGGAAATCCTGTTTTTCTGGACGTATTCGTCATACACATCCCATGCTCCTGTGCTGCCAACCTCTATGTCAATCGCGTCGCCAGCCTCATTTGAAAGAGATGCGTGGACGGTGCCGGCCTCAACTTCTCCCTCCTCACTTGCTCTCACCGACACTGTGTATTCACCTTCCTCTGCCACATTCACTGTGTAGTTCATCCACTCGTCTGCCTCGCAATATCCTATCGCAAAACCGTTAGCCTCATCTGACGCGTAAACGTCTACACCGTCTTTTCTATACTCACCACCACGATTGCTTCTGTCTTTATCGTAGTATGAGACGTTGTTTCCACCAGTGTTATAGTTTTCTGCCTCCAATACGCCAGGAATATTGGCTGCCATTTCATTGTATGGACCTACTACCTCAGGCTCTTTGATCAGTCCAAGATAAATCTCGTCGTATACATCTTCTCCAACTTTGAACCAATCAAAATCTGCATATCCTCCTGCTTGCGACGTTGCGTAATTGAACAATCCGAATTTATATCCTGCAAACATACCAAGAGTGTATGGAAGAGGAATGTCTTTTCCGATGGCATTCCATTTCTGATTGTCTGTGCTATAATAGAAATAAGCTCTGTCTTTAGTGAAGTCAAAATCGATTCGTAGATATACTGTCTCTCCGTCAAACGGTACTGATGCATTTCTGACCACAGTCTTGTTCTGGACGATGTTTAGTTTGCCCCACTGCTTCTCCACACCGACAAAACCGAATGAATCCTGTAGTGCAACAAGTCCGGCTACATCACCGTCTTTCATACCTCTTACATCAAGAGCCACACGACCTGAACATTTAGGTCCGAAAGTCTTTTGTGTCAATGTGTTTTTAGCCCAGTAAAGACTTTTGTCTGTACGTCCGGTTGTGATACGCAAATATCCTGGGCGTGCTGACAATGACCAATGGGCATCGTCAGGATTATGGTTCCACTGCCATTCGAGAGGCAGGGTAGTCGACTCGAAATCATCCGATGTCGCCATACTGTATGCTGGCTCCACTGGGTTTGGCAAGTCGACGCTACGAACCGCCTGATTACCCATTGTTGGCCACCCGTTCTGCCAAGTGACAGGGATAAGCCAAGGAATACGTCCCACACCACCTGAGTCGCGGAAAAGCATAGCATACCATTTGCCGTCGGGAGTGTCGAAGATTCCACCCTGAGCCACACCGTTTTCCTGCAATGCGATCTTGCCTTCATAGTTGCCCTTCAAACTGCTTGAGCGGAACACCAGTTCAGTACGGCATTTGCCGTTTGGCCAAGAGATAGCGAAAAGATAGTATCTGCCGTCGACTTTCTCCATGTGCGCACCCTCACACTTCACGATATAGCCGTTAGTGCCGGTAGTCTGGTCGATAGGAATGTTAAGTTTTGAAGCTCCACCCTTCACACTTTTAAGGTCACTGTTGAGTTCTATGATGTTAAACTCACCGCTGCCGAAAATGATGTAGGCACGGTCATCGTCGTCGAAGAAAAGAGAAGGGTCGTGATAGAATGGCAGACGAACCTCATCCCAAGTGCCATTTTCGATATCGTCAGTAGAGAAAAGATGGGTCTTTCCTGTTGTGTACGACGGAGTGAGAATATAATATTTGTTTTTATGCTTGCGAAGAGAAGATGCCCACGAACCCTTTCCATAGGCATGTTTGCCGCCATTAAGACTCTGGTTGTCTCCGTTGTCGAGCGTCTGGTAGGCATAGTTGACGGTACGCCAATTCGATAAATCTTCCGACATCATGATAGGGACACCAGGCGCACAGTGCATAGTTGTGCTCACCATATAATATTTGTTTCCATCACGGATGACGGAAGGGTCTGGCACATCTGAGTAGATGAGCGGATTAGATACGGAGACACCCAAGGATTGGAGAGTGGCACCGAAAAAAGTTGCAACTGAAGCAACGATAGATAGTAGTGTTTTCTTCATGGTCTGTTATGTATGGTAATATAATTCTACAGTTTTGGAAACCCATCTTGTAGAGACGCACGGACGTGCGTCTCTTCTCGGACGTACGTCTGACAATGCATCATCAAACAAATCATCATGTGTCTCCAATTTTTTCGAACACTAAAATAAAAAAATCATAATTCAAGATATTTTCAGATGAAGATAAATGCTTGATAAATATTTATGTGCATGCTGTTTGGTACATTTGACACGGATGGAGACGAATGTCATTGGGCAGGATTGCATGCATGTTTTGCAAATATTAATCAGAATCTTTATTCCATGAACCAAAACATGTAGAGACGCACGGACGTGCTTGTAACCATCTGGACGTGCGTGTAACATAGACATTCATTTTTTGTGTGAACATTGCCAACCCATTATCTGTCCAATCTAAATCAATTTAATATTTGCATCATATTTTGTGAATTTCGGGAAAGGTTTATAATTTTGTTCAAAAATTAGTAACAGGAAAAATGGAAGATTTATTCAAAAACAAATATCGTATTTCTTCAAATAGAATGCGAAAATGGGATTATGCAGGCAATGGCCATTATTTCATTACATCAGTGACGGCATCCCGACAAGAATTATTCGGAGAAATCGTAAACAACAGAATGGTATTGAATGATTTTGGCAAGATTGTTTACAATGAATTTTTCAAATCTTTTGAAATCCGAAAAGAATTGTATTTGGGTGAATTTATCCTTATGCCCAACCATTGGCATGCAATAATCATATTGGATAAATCAATATGCACCGATTTATATCAGAAAATTCATTCATCTCAAAAACAGAATGAATATTTCCCATTAATAAGGAAACCAAAATCAATATCTACATTTGTGAGCGGATTCAAATCTTCTGCAATCACTCAAATTGACAATTTCATTGACAAAAATAACTTGGCAATACCAAAATTCAATAAGTTGAATCCATTGTGGCAGCCAAATTATTACGACCATATAATTCGTGACAGTGACGAATACAATAAAATTGCCGATTATATTATTAACAATCCACAAAACTGGGAGAATGACATGTTTTCCAAACATTAATCAGAATCGTTATCCCATGAACCCAAAACCCGTAGAGACGCACGGACGTGCGTGTCGCCATCTGGACATGTGATTATGATTAATGATGTATTTTGTGAATCTGTATTCGTTTAATTTGCACGATTGATTATATACACGATTGAAATGCCGCACGATTGTTGTTACACGCACGGACGTGCGTGTAACCGTTTTTGACGACAATCGTTTTTGATGATGTTAAAACATGATATTTCCCATATTCCCCAACATTAAAATCCAAATCTCGTATCTTTTCAAAATTAGTTTTATCTTTGTAGGATAGGAGAAATGTGTATGTATATAATTAGGGTATTATTGTGTATTTTGATGTTCACAGAGGTATCTGTGGCATTAGCGGAAACAGTGGATTTTATCACAGTTTCTGAACTCAACAAGGCTCGTAAGAAAAAGAGTTTTGTTGATGTGGATCATATGCTCAACCGTAAGGGATGGCTTGCTGTGTCTCCAGAGAAACTTGGTGACAATAATGTGTCTGAGTTGGAGTGGACTTATGGCATTGATTATAAGATCTCTTTTGAACGTTCTTGGAAGCGTCTTTGCAATGTTGTCATGACCACTACAAAGTTTAATGCGGACAGATTCATCAATAAAAATCTGTCGAAATATCGTTTGGTATTACAGACTCGCACCAAAACTTTCTATCGCAACGGTAATGAGATGGTGATGCTGAAGACGATGGACAACTCTCATTTTGTGACGCTTACATTTGCGACCAAAGATGATGACTATTGGCGTATGATGGTGGCTACAAAGTCTGATCCAGATGTGCGTCGTCTTGACACATATCAGATTGGTGACTATATTGAGAGTGAGGGAGGAATCCTTTTCTATGTGTCGGAAGACTATGAATATGGCTATATACTTGCCATGACTGATGTCGGCTTTGGAAAAAACTATTCGTGGGGAGCTGACAGAGTGGATATCAATGGCAAATTCCCATACACTACGCGTGAGTGGCATGAGGCTAATTTTGATATGCAAGGAGCAGAAAACACTGCGGCTATCTGCAATTATATAGAGGAGACGATGGATAATGCAGAGTATGCGGCTCAGGCTGCCAAATCATATACTGCGGCTGGCAAAACAGATTGGTATCTGCCTAGTGAAGGCCAGTTGCGTACTATTAAGGATGATATCCAGCGAATCAACCGCAGACTGAAGGCGGAGGGTGGTGTGAGCATGGCCAACGCGTGGTATTGGAGCAGCACGGAGTATGATTATGTGTTCGCATGGGCAATCAATTTTAAGAACAACACCGTCGGACGCAGTTCAAAAAGCAGTGCCGACCGTGTCAGAGCCGTCCGCACAATCCGTATAGAGGATTAATCGCACGTAGAGACGCACGGTCGTGCGTCTAATCGATCCCCGTGATGCCGTGCGTCTCATGAAGTGATGCCGTACGTCTCATGAAGTTTATAGAAAAATATATACGTTTTCGTAAATAATAATAGATGGAGAATAAATTCGTTCACCTTCATGTCCATTCTCATTATTCTATTTTGGATGGAATGAGCAAGGTGCCTGACTTGATTGACAAATGTCTGAGAACAGGTATGAATGCTATGGCTTTGACAGACCATGGCAACATGTTTGGTATCAAGGAGTTGACAGACTATGCGATCAAGGTAAACAAGAAAACTAAAGGTGCTATTGGTGAACAACAGGCTATCTTGGATAATCCGGAATCTACAGATGAGGCTAAAGCCGCCGCTACGGAGGAGATCGCCAAACTGAAGAATAAGATTTTCAAACCGATTATCGGTTGCGAGTGTTATTGCGCGCGTAGAAAACACACTGATCACGACAATACATTCCGTATTGATGAGGCTGGCAAAAGTATTATTGCTGACTCCAGCGGTTGGCACTTGATCTTGATTGCCAAAAATAAGCATGGTTATCAGAATCTTTGTAAAATTGTATCCAAGGCTTGGGTCGACGGTTATTACAACCGTCCTCGTATCGACAAGGATCTGCTTGTGCAGTATCATGAGGATCTGATTGTCTGCTCCGCATGTCTGGGAGGTGAACTTCCAAAGAAGATCATGTCTGATGATCTGGAAGCAGCTGAGGCTACTGCTAAATGGTTCAAGGATCTGTTTGGCGACGACTACTACATAGAAATCCAACGTCATAAGACGGATAAACCTAATGGCAACACAAGTGTGTATGAGGCTGAGCAGAGAGTGAATCCGCAACTGGTGGCTATCGCACAGAAACTTGGCATTAAGGTGGTCTGCACCAACGACGTGCATTTCGTGGAGGAGGAACACTCTGAGGCCCATGAAAGATTGGTATGCTTGTCGACGGGAAAACTGTTGAGCGATCCGCAGCGTATGACATATACTAAGCAGGAGTGGCTGAAAACTCCCGATGAAATGGCTGAAATATTCAGTGATATTCCTGAAGCTCTTGAAAACACTCTTGAAGTCGCAGACAAAGTTGAAGTCTACAGTATCGAGTCTGACCCTATCATGCCTAAGTTCCCAATTCCAGAGGATTTCGGAACGGAGGAGGAGTACCGTCAACGCATCACTGAGAAAGAACTGTTTGATGAATTCACTCAGGATGAGAACCATAATGTTGTGTTGAGTCAGGAAGACGCGGAGAAGAAAATCAAAAAACTCGGTGGATACGACAAACTTTACCGTATCAAACTCGAAGCCGACTATCTTAACAAACTTGCGTGGGAGGGTGCTCACATGCGTTACGGAGAAAATCTGACTGAAGAGCAGACCGAACGTATCGTGTTTGAACTTCATATCATGAAGACGATGGGATTCCCAGGCTACTTCTTGATTGTGATGGACTATATTCGCGCCGCACGTGAAGAGTTGGGTGTCAGTGTGGGACCGGGACGTGGATCCGCCGCTGGTTCGGTGGTGGCATACTGCTTGAAGATCACCGACGTCGATCCTCTGAAATATGACCTTCTATTTGAGCGTTTCTTGAATCCGGACCGTATCTCATTGCCCGATATCGACGTCGACTTCGATGATGATGGACGAGGCAAGGTGCTCGACTGGGTTACAGAGAAATATGGAAAAGAGAAGGTGGCGCATATCATCACATACGGAACAATGGCGACGAAGAGTTCCATTGCCGACGTTGCTCGTGTGCAGGATGTGCCGTTGAGTCTGTCCAACCAGATGAAGAAATGGGTGCCCGACGCATTCGACGATAGTCTTGCCGATCCTAAAACGGGAAAAGTGCCGAAGGTGAACTTGAAAAACTGTTTCAAGTATGTGCCTGAAATGCGTGATGCGGTGGAAGGAAATGATGAGCAGATTAAGTCGACTCTTATCTATGCGTCGCAGCTTGAAAACACTATCCGCCAGACAGGTATCCATGCGTGTGGTGTGATCATCGGTGCCGGCGACCTTACCAACTGGGCTCCGATCTCAACTGTGGAGGATAAGGAAACCAAAACCAAGGTGATGGTTACTCAGTACGACGGACATGTGATTGAGTCGGTCGGACTGATCAAGATGGACTTCTTGGGTTTGAAAACTCTTTCGATCATCAAGGAGGCTTTGAAGAATATAAAGAAATCACATGGAATAGATCTTGATATAGACAAGATTCCAATCGATGATAAAGAGACTTACGAACTCTATTCGCGTGGCGACACAATCGGAACATTCCAGTTTGAGTCGGCAGGTATGCAAAAGTATTTGCGTGAACTTCAGCCTACTGTGTTTGAAGACTTGATCGCCATGAACGCATTGTATCGTCCAGGTCCGCTTCAGTATATTCCTAAGTTTATCAACCGTAAGTTAGGAAAAGAGAAGATCGAATATGATATCCCTTGTATGGAAAAGTACTTGAAGGATACTTACGGAGTCACGGTGTACCAGGAGCAGGTGATGCTTCTTTCCCGTCAGCTTGCCAACTTCACTCGTGGAGAGAGTGATGCCTTGCGTAAGGCTATGGGTAAGAAACTGATTGAGAAGATGAACGAGCTAAAGGCAAAGTTCATGAAGCAGGGAGTGGAGAACGGACACGATGCAAAAACGTTGGATAAAATCTGGGGTGACTGGGAGGAGTTCGCAAAATATGCCTTCAACAAATCCCACGCCACTTGCTATTCTTGGGTGGCATACCAGACTGCATATCTTAAAGCTCATTATCCAGCCGACTATATGGCTGCCAACCTTACCCGTTCAATGGATAAGATTGAGGATGTGCGTAAGTTTATGGACGAGTGCAAGCGTATGGGAATCGAAGTGTTGAGCCCCGACGTGAATGAATCCGACAGTTTCTTCAGCACCAACGCCAACGGCAATATCCGATTCGGTCTGCAGGGAATAAAAGGAATGTCTCGTGCAGTGGTGGAAGAGTTGATTGCAGAACGAGAGAAAAATGGCAAATACACAGATATATATGATTTTGTGAGCCGTGTCAACTGTGGTGCTAAAGATTTGGAGTGCCTTGCTATGTCGGGAGCGTTCGACTCATTGAAAGGAATCGAGCGTGAACATTTCTTCTCTTTCAACAACAAGGAGATACAGTTCAGTGTGGTGCTTGCAGACTTTGGAAAGAAGGTGAAACTCGCCAACAATTCGTCTCGCAACTCACTGTTTGATGACATGGAAGTGTCGCAGTCTATCGCATTGCCACCATTGCCAAAATTTGAGAAGTGGACAGCGTTGGAACGTCTGCAGAAAGAGAAAGACTTGGTGGGAATCTATTTGTCGGCCCATCCTCTCGACGACTATTATATCCTGTTGAAGTATATCTGCAACACCCGCGTCACCGAGCTTGAAGATATTGAGAAGATACAGGGACGCAATAAGATTGTGGCTGGAGGAATCATCACCGCCATCACGCATAAGACGTCGCAGAAAGGAACTCCAGGCGTCATCCTTAAGATAGAGGATTACTCAGGAGCGAAGGAGATAGCGTTGTGGGGTAGAGACGTGGGTATGGTCAACTATCTGCAGGTCAACAACTGTGTTGTCTTCTCTGCAACTATCGGACAAGACCGTTTCCGTCCAGATCAGGTACGTATCACATACAATGATTTCAAACTGATGAGTGAGGCGAAAGAGGTGTTGAAGATGCATTTGAGTCTTGTGTTGGAGGAAAAAGCGTTGACTGAGGATTTTATCAAGGGAGTAAGTCAATTCTTGTTGCCAGATGATAATGGATCAACGTTCAATATCGATTTGATACAAACCAATGAAGGCATACATACACGTCTTGATTTCAAGACAATGCATAGGATTCTCATCTCACGACAGTTGATGGATTTCTTGGAGGAATACAGGAAGAAAGCGGCTACGTCAGTCTCTACTTCTGTAGAGATAAGTGAGGCAGCGGATGATGACGCTCCGGCTCCGGAAGTGATTGTTGATGGCGACGGTGAGATTGTGGAAGAAGAGGAAAATGATGCCCCAATCCATTCAGGACTTGATTTCAAACTGATTGGAGATCCATTTGCCAAGGCAGGATAATGTATAAATTGAAGATAAAACGAAAATGTAGAGACGTACGGATGTGCGTCTCTTTTTTGTGATAGAAAAAAAATCGCTTGCAGTATTATGCTGCAAGCGACTTCTTTTAGAGAGTTTATATCAAAGCTGTTTGTTATTTCAACACAACTTTCTTAACATAGAAATCATTCTCCGTTACAACATTTAGCAAGTACATGCCTTGTGCATTCGACGATAGATCAATCTCAACATCATTCGATCCACCAATCTCATCCATGATAACCTTTCCTGTCAAATCAGTCACAATCACCTTGTTGATTGTGTTGTTAGAACGGATATAAAGCAATCCGTCAGTTGGGTTAGGATAGATCTCAATGCCGTTGGCATCAGAAACTGCGTCGTCAAGATCTGTGATTTCTGGATCGATTTCGAATTCCTCGTCGTCATATTCAAGATCAATGTCAGCAGAACGCAATGAACGCGGACCATTACCTGAATAGCTACATGATCTAGCCTGCTTCTTGCCCAAGAACTTAGCACCGCTTTTTACGATGAAACCAGTCTTTAGTTTCAAAGAAGAAGTAGCAAGCAAAGTGGTCTTTCCACTTCTCACGTAAACATTGCCTTGAGTCAAATCAGAAGTCACGTTCTTACCAGCAGTAATGTTTACACCGTGGATAGATCTGTCTTCTGTGAAGCTCATGTTCTGTAGGTACAAATCTCTTACAACTCCAACGTAAGGGATATAGTTGCGCTTTGTGATAGTTACATAGCAAGGAGCGTTTCCTACATTGAAAATATCTTCAGAGCCAGATACTGTGCGTGTAGTCAATATAGTCATGTCACTGATTCTGCAGATAGTGACCTTACATCCGCTCACACCACCGGTCTTTACTCTGATGTTCGAACCTTCTTTTGTGATTGTTGGATTGAAGCAAGTAGGAACGTCTGTCCAGATCTCCATGCTTGGGTCGCCAAAATAGTGAGTCACTTTGTGCATATGTTCGTCGTATGTAGAGCTAGATCCCATTGTTAACAAACCACGCGTTAAAGCATCTCCTACAGAACTGATTTTATCGTTGTAAATCGAAGAGAAAACTCCTTTTGCAAGAGACTCAGTAGTAGGACTCCAACCTACAGCCGAATTACCTGATACACCAACTGCACCCGCATTGCTCATGCGAAGTAGATATTCAGAAAAACAAGGGTTTGTATTTGCATGTTCAGCAAATGTTCCTGTTAGACATGTGAAGTTGAAGAAAACAGGATATTTATTGGCGTTCCTTAGGTTTTGAGCTTGATCTTTTTCGAAACCAACGCTACCCAATCCATAGAAGCTACCATGTCCGCGATAATAGACAATAGAACGTCCATTGTTAACAGAGTTAATCAAATTCGAAATATCCCTGTTCCAATTAGAAGAACAATTCAACAACTCCGATGGAAGAGATGTTCCATTGTTCATTTCTGCAGGACAAACTCCATCCGCATAATCCTTTGTATAGAATCTGTCGACAGTATAACTTCTAGATTCCAAATCTTTCTTTATGTATTCCGCTGTCTCAACAAACCATCTGTCCTCCTTGCCATCATAAGTGTTGGTGCTTTTGTCCTTCTCGTCTTGAAAATATGCAAGAGACAATATCTTGTTATAAAAAGAAGCGTCTGTTGTCGGATTCTTTTCGTAGTTGATGATTTTGTTGACAACTGAATTAGCTTCAGAGAGTGAACTTACAGAAATTCTTCCCTTGGCTACATCCTCGATGTAATCTCTATCATCCGCACAAGCGTATACATTGTCAGAATAGAATCTTACAACTTTATAAGAATCGGTTCTGTCGTGTCTTACTGTCATATATGTGGCAGGTACATCCTGATGATCTCCAATGATAAGCAAGTAATCAGGGATATGAGATGCGTAAATATTGCGTAATATCGATTTGATTCTTGTCGTATCACTTTCCTCCCATGTGTCGACTATTGTTGTACAACGATATCCACACATGGTTTTCCAATCACTCATCTTCTTTGCAGCTTCTGTGTAAGTTGGTGTCGTGACTATGACATAATCATAAGCAGATGTTGTCGCTCTTAAATTAGAATCTGATTCTCCAAACACATCCAAAGTTTTAGGGTTAGATACGACTTCACGTAATGGAGCTAAAGAATTTAAGGATGATTTTAATGATTTGCTGACATCTGCAGATTTATAAGACAAACGGTATGTGATGGATGAATAGCATCTGACTTTGTTTGTCACAGGATTTACTCTTACAGGATATACCGCAACTGATGCAAAAGGAACATTCTTAAACGAATTTATATTTTCAATTTTTGCGATCGCTGATGGGTATAGACTGTTCACAGAATATTGTTTTGACTCGCTAAGTTTGGGCATTTCACTGGCTCCTGTGAAATTACCCAAAGATGGCAACACTGTGTTAGAAACACTATATTCCTTGTAGTTCGACTTTACAATAGAAACAGACACATTCTTATCTGAAGAAATTGCCAACAAATCCTTGTAGTAAGGCAATGCAGGCTCTCCCTTGATATCAAGAACTCGTGCGTCTGGCATATCAATCCTTGCGTAAGTCTTTCCATTCTCAACCTGATTGTACATGTATGCACCAGTGAAGTTGTAGGTGACGTCGATGTACGAATCTCCTTCAGTGACTGATTTAGTCACCTTGAATTTTCCGGAATTCACATAACCGTTGGAAAACGATAGAAGTTTGTCCTGTGCAAACGTCGTTCCAACGAGAAATATGAAAACACCTAATAATAATCTTTTCATATTTCTTTAGTTATTTCTCCAATTCCTGAAATTTAGCCTTCAAAGCCTCATTCTCTTTTTTCAACTCAATCATGTGAAGAGTCAACTCCTCAACCTTCTCCAAAAGTAGGTTGCTTATCTTTGATACGCTTACACCGTTAGCGTCCATCTCTGCAGCTGATGGCATGCCTGGAAGGTGCTTGTGCTCGTTGACGTAGCTCTCAATCTCAGAAAGAGACTTCAAATTGTAGTTCTCATCAAATACGTAGTCGGCAGCTCCGTGCATATCCATCTGGATGTCCTTTGCGTTCAATGAGTTAACATTGATTGAATTTGAGTTCAAATCAGCAACCTCGATCTCACCAGAACATAAGATCTTGCCATCAACGTGTAGCTTAGCAGCTGGATCCTCTACTCCGATACCAACGTTTCCGTTTTGGAAAATGTAATTTTTTGCATCGAAATACAAATCCTTTGGACATGCTGGCTTGTAACCACAGAATTCACTTGCTTTGATAGTAGCCTTTTCTGTTCCTCCAATAGAGATTGATCCTGGATAACCTGGGTGGTCAGTCAAAGAAGCTACAATACCACCTTTTACAATTGCTCCTCCATTCAATATTGCACGTCCAGTAGCTTCAATGTCACCTTTCGCATATGTTATGCCATTAAGTGTTGTATTGCCTGTAACATTCAAAGTGTTTTTCAATGTTGCTGCACCAGTTAATGTTGTAGCACCAGTAACATTCAATGAACTCTTCAATGTTGCAGCACCTGTCGATGTCAATGAACTAGCTGTTAGAGATGCAAGAGTTGTTGCACCAGTTACCTTCAATGCACCAGCCAAAGTAGATGCACCAACTACTGTAATTCCACTGTTGAATGTCGCAGTTCCGCTTGTTACCATTGTACTGTTCATAGAAACAGGACCATCAAACTTAGCCAAACCAGAAGATACGATCAATCCACTCTTTGTTGTCACACCGCTGTTGAATGTTGCTGAATTTGAAAATGTAGAAGTTCCTGTAACTGCAAGGTTGCCAGCAATTGTTACATTACCTCTTAGATTACTAGCTCCTGCAACGTAAAGACCATTAGCAGGAGCTGTAGATGCTCCACCTACAGTCAAACCACCGTTTGATCCTTGTAGCAATCTTGTGTTGCCTTTGTAATCGTAGATTCTTAGACCGTTCTTCGCAGAGTCTGCCTTGATTGTTAGTCTGTTGCCTTGGTAGCTATTTGATGCTGCTACTCCGATTGCAACGTTGCCTTTGATACCTGTCTGTGGATTGACATACAAACCGTAAGTAGAATTAGAAACCCATGACTGTGCGTTCACACCTGCACATGTCAACACTAGGGATGCTGCTGCACCCGCTTTCAATAACTTTGAAAATAACATAGATAATAAGTTTTCATGGAGAGTTCAAAAATAACATAAAAACACACGCAGGAAGAAAGAACTCTCCCTAGTTCTTCCTGATATGCTCGCAAACACATGGTAATTATTAGAGAAAACATTCATTCATTTGGACTACTCTAAATACTCTCTACTCTAAATGAATGTTTTTTAATTAAATAACATCATACTAATTAAATAACATCTACGTCTATAGACTCGCATTCGTCATTAATCTCGCATTTATTATCTAATATCCATCTTGATTTGCATATACAAAATTAAATGCAATATTTAGTAAATCAAAAGGTTTTTAGTTTTTCTTTGTGAGAAAATTATAATATGCATGAATGTTAAATATTTACGAAAAAGTTGTATTAATATAACGTGAGTTTGACGAATTGCAATCTGTGAATTCGAAATGACGATTTTCACTTTCTGATTGAATTTTCACCTCTTTTTCTCATAAAAAAGACGTAGCCTTTCTCTGTAAACTTTATGTCTCTGTGGTTTTTATTAAATTGTACTCGCCTACGGCTCGCACTTGGGGCGGGGTTAGGGCGTTCCGCCCTTAACAATCCTCATTTTTGACACTCCAACTATCGCTTTCCCTCTTACTATAATATTTTTAATTTCGAATTGACGTTAAAAAAATCGCTTGCGGCATTATGCCACAAGCGACCTTTTAAGTTGATGTCAAAAAGAATTGTTTACTTCAAAACAATCTTCTCAACATAGAAATCATTCTCCGTTACAACATTCAGCAAGTACATGCCTTGTGCGTTTGACGACAAATCAATCTCGACTTCATCCGAACCTCCGATCACATCCAAGATAACCTTTCCTGTCAAATCAGTCACAATCACCTTGTTGATTGTGTTGTTTGAACGGATGTAAAGCAATCCGTCAGTAGGGTTAGGATAGATCTCAATGCCGTTAGCATCAGAAACAGCATCGTCAAGATCTGTGATTTCAGGATCGATTTCGTATTCCTCATCGTCATATTCAAGATCAACATCAGCTGAACGCAATGAGCGAGGTGCAGATGTAGAATAATTACATGAACGAGACTGCTTCTTTCCAACGAACTTGGCACCGCTTCTTACGATGAATCCAGTTTTTAGTTTCAATGAAGAAGTAGCAAGCAAAGTTGTCTTTCCACTTCTCACGTAAACATTGCCCTGAGACAAGTCTGAAGTCACATTCTTACCAGCAGTTACGTTGACACCGTGGATAGTTCTGTCTTCAGTGAAGCTCATGTTCTGTAGGTACAAGTCTCTTGCTACTCCAACATAAGGGATGTAGTTGTGCTTTGTGATAGTCACATAGCAAGGAGCACTTCCTACATTGAAAAGATCTTCTGATCCAGACATTGTTCTTGTGGCCAAAATCGCCATGTCGCTGATTCTGCAAATAGAAACCTTACATCCGCTCACACCACCAGTCTTTACTCTGATGTTTGAACCTTCTTTTGTGATTGTAGGAGAGAAGCAAGTAGGAAAGTCTGTCCATGGATGCATGCTTGGATCTCCGAAATAATGTGCGATTTTGTGCATGTATTCATCAGCCGAAATGGCGATCAAACTTGAACATAACATTTTGCCTATTGCACGATTGGATTCAGTAAACAATCTAGACATTAAAGTCTTTGATAAATTTGTAGATGGAGTTGTGTACACAGATTCAGCATTGCCGTATGATCCTACAGCACCACCACCTGATTTCCTTAGCAAACATTCGGTAAAACAAGGGTCATTTTGGGCTCCAGACCAGAACATTCCTGTTGAACATGTGAAGTTAAAGAAGATTGGCAACTTGTTACCGTTGCTTAGACTTTGAACTTGTGTATTAAAGAATCCAACACTATGTAATCCATATTTTTCGCCATGTCCTCTATAATATGCAAACACACGTCCATTGTTAATTGCACTTACTGCCTCAGAAATGTTGCGGTTCCAGACAGACGAACATCTTAACAACTCACTAGGTAATGTGATACCAGTGTATCCTTTTTCTGGACATGTTGAAATTTTACTGTTTACATAATAACGGTCGACAGTATATCCTTTTGAAATCAGATTATTTCTTATGTCTTCAGCACTCTGGGTGAAGTTCATGTCCTCTTTACCATCTCCATTATCTTGGAAATAAGCAAAATCTAACACCTTGTTGTAGAAGGCACTGCTTGTTGGAGGATTCTTCTCGTAGTTTATAATCTTGTCAACAATCAAGTTGGCTTGTGTGGCATTTTCAGGAGAAATTCTACCTGTGGCAACGTCTGATGCATAGTGCCCACTTCCATTGCTTTCAGTGTCTTTAACTCTTGAATACGGATTGTCTGAATAAAAAGTAGTTGAACTAAGTGTTGTCTTGACACCTGGAACATCCTGATGGTCTCCTAATATTAAAAGATAATCAGGCAAAATAGACTGGGATTTATAGATGTTTCGTACAGAATTCAAGACTTCAGTTTCTGTCCATGAACTTTTTACTACAGTTGTACATCTGTATCCTAGCATTGTCTTCCAATCTGCCAACTTCTTCGCTGCTGCTGTGTATGTATTTGTAGTGACTATCACGTAGTCGTATGATGAATACGAGGCACGCAGATCAGAACTCTCATCCTTAAGATTGTCAATAGACTTAGGGTTACTCAAAATTTCTTTGAATGATTCTAGAGATTCTTTTTTTGATTTAAGACTCTTTAGCCCATCTTTAGAATCATAAGTCAAACGATATGTTATTTTTGAGTAACATCTTGCTTTCTTTGTGACTGGGTTTATCTGAATAGGATACACAGCTACACTAGCATATGGCAAGCTTCTGTATGTGTTCACACCTTCCACTTGTGTTGTAAATGCAGGATAGAAGCTGTTTGTTGTATAAACCTTAGATTCTGAAACAGCTGGCTTTTTGCTATTCGCAAGGTATGGACCAACTGCAGGCAAAACAGCAGATGCAGAATACTCTTTGTAACTTGAACTTACAACTTTAACAGACACATTCTTCTCAGAAGAGATTGCCAACAAATCATTGTAGTAAGGCAATGCAGGCTCTCCCTTGATGTCAAGAACTTGTGCGTCTGGCATATCAATTCTTGTGTAAGTCTTACCATTCTCAACCTGATTGTACATGTATGCACCTGTGAAATTGTAGGTGACGTCGATGTACGAATCTCCTTCAGTGACTGATTTAGTCACCTTGAATTTTCCGGAATTCACATATCCGTTGGAAAACGATAGTCGTTTGTCTTGCGCAAACGTCGTTCCAACGAGAAATATGAAAACACCTAATAATAATCTTTTCATATCTCTTTAATTATTTCTCCAATTCCTGAACTCTTGCCTTCAATGCGGCGTTCTCCTTCTCAAGATTGATCATGTGAAGAGTCAACTCCTCAACCTTCTCCAATAGTAGGTTGCTCATCTTTGATACGCTTACACCGTTAGCGTCCATCTCTGCTGCTGATGGCATACCAGGAAGGTGCTTGTGCTCGTTGACGTAGCTCTCAACCTCTGAAAGAGACTTCAAATTGTAGTTCTCATCAAATACGTAGTCGGCAGCTCCGTGCATATCCATCTGGATGTCCTTTGCGTTCAATTTGTCTACGTTGATATCAGCAACCTCGATCTCTCCTGTACAAAGGATCTTACCTGCAACGTGAAGCTTAGCCTGTGGATCCTCAACACCGATACCAACGTTTCCGTATGTAAAGTTGTACTTAGAAGCAAGGAATGCCAATGGATCGTAGTTCTTAGAACCATAAGCTGAAATCAATTCCCAATTGTTCTCTCTTGTGAATCGAATTGAATTGTAGATTGTACTTGTTGTGTTAACCTGCAAGCCGTTATAGAATGTGTTTGATGAACCTTTTCCGACAAAGCTGCTGTTGAATGTAGCTGCTCCGTTGAATGTTGCAGAACTGTTGAATGTAGAAGCATTCTGAGCTTTGAATGAATTAACTGTTAGTGCAGAAATTGTAGTTGTTGCTAGAGATGTAGTTCCAGTAACACTCAAACCTCCAGGCATGTTAGTTCTTCCACTAACAGTCAATGAACCTTGCATTACAGCAGCACCAGTTGATGTCAATGTGCCAGCTGTTAGTGAACTTGCTGTTGTTCCTGCCAATGTTGTGGCTCCTGTAACTTTCAATGAGCTGTTTAATGTAGCTGCACCATTAAGTGTTGAAGTTCCAGCAACATACAATGTGCTTCTTAGATTACTTGCTCCAGCAACGTAAAGTCCATTAGCAGGAGCTGTTGAAGCAGCACCTACTGTCAAACCACCGTTTGATCCCTGTAGCAATCTTGTGTTGCCTTTGTAATCGTAGATTCTTAGACCGTTCTTCGCAGAGTCAGCCTTGATTGTAAGTTTGTTGCCTTGATAGCTTGATGATGCAGCCACACCGATGGCAACATTGCCTTTGTTTCCTGTCAAAGGATTTGCATACAAACCATAAGTTGAGTTAGATGTCCATGACTGTGCGTTCACACCTGCACATGTCAACACTAGGGATGCTGCTGCACCCGCCTTCAATAATTTTGAAAATAACATAGATAAAAATTTTTCATGGAGAGTTCAAAAATAACATAAAAACACACGCAGGAAGAAAGAACTCTCCCCGGTTCTTCCTCATATGTTCGCAAACACTTGGTGTTTATTAGAGAAAACATTCATTCATTTGGACTACTCTAAATACTCTCTGTTCTAAATGAATGTTTTTTTAATTAAATAACATCATACTAATTAAATAACATCTACGTCTATAGACTCGCATTCGTCATTAATCTCGCATTTATTATCTAATATCCATCTTGATTTGCATATACAAAGTTAAAAGCAATATTTGGCAAAACAAAAGAAAAATCAGATTTATTTGTAATAAAATTATAATGTATATGAAAATTAAATATTTATGGGATATATCGAGTTTAATTATCTTTTATTTTTATTTTGTTTGGATAAAATATTGGATTTGCATACTATTGGGGCTGAATTGATTTTTCCTCTTTAGATGCCCAAAAATTGTCAGATAATAATGCAAGTACGTGTTTTTCAGTTTTCTGCTTATATGGCTTGCTTTTGTCTCTTGCCGAAATATAAAACATTATAGATATGTTAAGTTTGGTTAATTTATGAGGACGAATGATGTTTTGTGTTATATTTGTCATGTGAGATAAGTAAGTAAAAACGTTAAATTTGAATGAAATGAAAAAAATGAGATCTTTATTAGTCGCTTGTGTATCAATCTTGTCTGCAATGACAATCTCTGCACAATCGGTTTCTTTTTCGCCTAATTGGAAATCAGGCGATAAGGTCACGTACAGTTTTGCTCAGAAAGAAGTAAGAAAGTCTGGAGCAGAGTCGTCGACGGTAGAAAAGGCTGTTGTGCTTAATCTTAAAGTTGTGAGTAAGTCTGCTGATGGCTACATAATGAATGCAACTTACGAGAATCCTGTAGAGAAGGGATCGGATGAGATGTCTGCGGCTTTGTTTAAGCTTAACGATGGACTTTCATTTGACTATAAACTGGATGCATCGGGAAAGTTGATAGGCCTTGTGGATAGCGCAAAGGTGGTTTCTGATATGAAGGAGTTGATGGAAAAAGCAGCAAAGGTGGATCAATCGCTTGCTCTTGCCCTTCTGTTTGCTGGAGCATCCTTGTCTGATGACATGTATTTGGCTGGCTTATTGGATGAAGTTTGTTATATCCATTCTCTGAATAACTTGACATTAGAGCCAAAGAAGACGGTGGAGAAAAAAAACAATAAGACTACAATTTTTGGATTCAGCGTCCTTGCTCCATATCAATACACACTACAATCAGTAAATGGTAATGTGGTAAATGTGAAGAGTTCTGCTGTAGTCAACAATGATGTCATCATGCCTGCATTCGTGGATTTCTCAATTCAGATGATGTCGGGTGTAATGAATAATATGTCCGCTATGTTCGCAAAAGAAGGAGAGCAGAAAGTGGACATGAATGAGATTATGAAACAACGCACTGAGATCGAAAAGAAATTCAAGGAGACTTTTGATATGAAAATCACGGATAACTTCACTTATTCGTATGACAAATCAACTCACTGGATGACTTCTGTTAGTGGATCAAGTGTTGTCAAAGGAAAGGCAGAGGATAAAAATATAGATGTCACCACAGAGACTAAAATAACAAAGAAGTAATTGATTCTAGAGACGCACGGACGTGTGTCTCTAGGGATTTGAATAAAACAAATAAAGACGGATTATTCCGTCTTTATTTGTTTGTATTTAGCATTCTGCATTTTTAATTCATCATTTTTACCTGTCTTGCCAGGAAGTGCAGACGGTTGAGCACATTCACTTCACTTACACCACCGTCGAAATCAAGGAACAACAGATTCATATCCGGGTAGAGCTTCTTCACTTTTCTCTCCACTCCCTTGCTTATCACATGGTTGGCGATGCATCCGAATGGCTGTAGGCTGACGGCTGCGTTGATGCCTCGTTGGGCAAACGAAATAAACTCGGCTGGAATCAACCATCCTTCTCCAAACTGAGCCGCTGGACAAACAATCTTGGCCGCATTCTCCATCTCGTGGTTGATATCCGCACTCTTCTCGTAGTATCTGAATGCTGACGCGGCTTTGTCGAATTCGTTTAGCATGCTGACAAGTTTCTTCTCAAATACGTTGTTGAGCATGCGTCGCCAGATCGACACTTTCTCTAGGTTGTTTTTCCTGTTGAACTTCGCGTTAGGGAAGTATTGGCTGAAAAACTCGATTATGCTTGGGATAACCGGCTCGATGCCTTCGCTCACCAACCAATCCACCACGTGCTGGTTTCCAAAACTGTTGTATTTGATGAAGATCTCTCCGACGACTCCGATGCGTGGCACTTTTTTGTCTGATGCGGCAGCGTTGAATTCATTGGCGGCCTCACGCAAAAGTTTTAATGTGGCTCTTTTGTCTCCTTCTTTTGAAATGGCGACATACAAGTCCATATATTTGTTTTTCAATTCTTTTGCTTTGCCTTCCTCTTTTTCTCTTACCGCTGTGGCATAATACATCTTTGCAATTGCCTCGACAAATAGGACAGAATAGAGGATCGGATAGATGGCTTTCTTGATGTTTGGTGTGAATCCACTCTGCTCGTTGATTGTGTTCATCACCGAAATAGACACCACTGGAATGTTGTCGTATCCAGCAGCCAACAAAGCTTTCTTAATTAGTGCTATATAGTTTGTGGCACGACACTGTCCTCCTGTCTGTGTGATTGCGAATGCGATGTTGTTGGGGTCGTATTTGCCACTTCGCAATGCTGTTATCATATCTCCCACGACAAGTGTTGCTGGATAGCAAACCTCATTGTTGGCATATTGTAAACCGGCTTTCACACTCTCTGGAGTGCCAGGTGGCAGACATTCTATCTCGTATCCCATCAGCTCAAACATTGGTGGCATGATAGGGGTGTGAAATTCTGAGAAATATGGCAACAACACCTTTTTCTTCTTGTCGAGGACGGTGAACTCAGGAGTTGTCTTGAACTCTTTCTTTATGGCATCTGTGTGACGTTTGAATTTGATGCTTTCCACCAAACTGCGGATTCTCAAGCGTAGAGATCCTGCATTGTTCACGTCGTCTACTTTAAGGATTGTGTGGTTCTTTCCGTAGCGACGCAATACGTCTCCAACTTCGTCAAGTATGAACGCATCCGGACCGCAGCCAAAGTTTGTGAGCTGCACAAAATGTATGTTGTCTTTGCTCTCTGCCACCATCTTTGCGGCGCGGATGATGCGGTTCACGTAACTCCACTGAGGGATGATATGTGAATCTTTTGTGGATTCATCCACACCTCTTGCCACATCCTCCGTCACCACATCTATTCCGAATGATGTCATGATCTCCGACACCTTGTGCTGGATGAGAGGGTCGTTGTGATATGGTCGGCCGGCAAGCAGAATCACCATACGGTCGTTTTGCTTTGCTTTCTGAAGCGTTTGCTGTGCCTTTTCTGCTAATGTGTTTTCAAATGCATTCTCTGCGTTGATAGCCGCGGTGAATGCCTCTTTGAATGTCTTTTCTGAAAAATCTTTTCCTAAAATCTCCTTCAAATATGATTTCAAAGCCTTTTTCAAAAGCTTTTCATCCTTAAAGGAGACGACGGGACTATCCACCGGAATATTGCTTTTCTCTGCTGGGTCGATGGCTGATTTGATCACATCACTATATCCAGCCACAATAGGGCAGTTGTATGTGTTGTTCTCGTTTTTGCCATCTCTCTTTTCATATACCACGTATGGATAGAATATTCTGTCGACCTTCTTCTCCATCAGGTCGAAGATGTGGCCGTGCACAAGTTTGGCAGGGAAACAGATGTTGTCTGCCATGATTGTGTTAAGTCCCTTCTCATACATCTTGAATGATGATCGTGGGCTTGTCACTACTTTGATTCCACACAATGTAAAGAGAGTGTACCAAAACTGGTAGTCTTCAAACATGCCAAGTACTCGAGGAATACCGATTGTCAAAGGCTTCTCAGACGCATGTCCGTGTGACTCTGCAAGACGTATGTTCTTCTTGAATGCCAACTCGCTCTTGTATAGGCTCATGTTGAATCCGGTGACTCTTTCGTCCTCACCTTTGTTGGTGTAGACTTTTTCACATTTGTTGCCGGAGTAGAACACTTTGCCGTTGGCGAATATGTTTTTCAATACGTGACAGTTGTTTTCGCAGCCCACACATCTGAATGGCTCTACTGTGTATTCACAAGCTTCTGCCATTTTCGATAATTCACGACGGTTGTCCGCTCCCATGTGTTTGGCATACAGCGCCGCACCATACGCACCCATCAGTTCAGGGTAGTTGGATACAGCCACCGTCTTCTTTATGCTATTCTCGAACGCTCTCACAACAGCTTTGTTGCGCATCGTTCCTCCTTGAAGCACAATATGGTCGCCTAATTCACTTGCATCTTTGAGTTTCAGCACTTTATACAGACAGTTGCCTACCACAGAATATGCCAAACCTGCGGAAATGTCTTCGATTGTGGCTCCTTCACGTACGCACTGACGCACTTTGGAGTTCATGAAGACGGTGCATCGTGTGCCTAAATCTTGCGGATTTGTGCTCTGCAGTGCTTTTTCCACGAATTGTTCGATAGGATATCCGAGTGATGCGGCGAAACTGTCGATGAATGATCCGCATCCGCTCGAACAGGCTTCGTTGATCTCAAGTCTGTTGATTGTTCCGTTCTCCACGAAGATGGCCTTCATGTCCTGGCCGCCGATGTCGAGAATAAACGAAACGTTTGGATTCAGTTTGTGTGCGGCTGTGTAATGAGCAATAGTCTCCACCATACCGTAGTCGAGACCATAGGCGGTCTTTACCAGGTCTTCTCCATATCCTGTAGAACAGGCTGCCTTGACAACAAGGTTTTTGCCTGCGGATTTAGCCTCAGCCTCCAACTTTTGCAGTCCTTCGCACACCGTCTCCAACGGACGACCTGAACTTTTCTTATAGAATGTGAAGAAAATTTTCTCGTCCTCATCCATTGCCACAACCTTTGTCGTGGTACTTCCTGAGTCGATTCCTATATAGCATACATCGTCCTTGATGTCGGCGATTGCTGCGTTTTCGATTTTGTTTTGGCTCTTCTCTTTTTCCCATTCGTCTCGTTCTTTTTGCGACGCGAATAGAGGCTGCAGACCAGATTGTTTTATCTTGATCGCAGTCTTGTCGGAATTATTTAGAAGAGTTATATAATCGTTTAGACTCTTGAATGGAACGTCGTCTTTGATAGAAAGACTTGCTCCGAGAGCAGGAATCACATTAGAGTATTCTGAGTAGATGACATCATCATCAGTCATGCCCATCTTCTTTTGGAAGATGTTTCTCAATGCTGGTATATAGGCGAACGGACCTCCACACAAGAATACTTTAGGGAGAATGTCCATGCCACGAGACAGAGTGGAGAGCACCTGCGTCGCAACGGCATTGAATATGCTTGCTGCGATCTCTTCGCGGCAGACATTGAGTGCTATCAAGTTTTGAATGTCAGTCTTCGAGAATACACCGCAACGGCTTGCGATAGGATGTATCGCTTTGGCGCGGAGAGCCATGTCGCTCAATTCCGCAACAGATACGCCAAGGATCATAGCCATTTGGTCGATGAACGCTCCAGTGCCACCGGCACAGTTGCCGTTCATACGGATATCTGCCTGCATATTGTGGTTGAAGAAGATCATCTTAGTGTCTTCTCCTCCGATATCCACAAGTGTCTTTGTCTCAGGATATTTTTTCAGTACTACTTCTGTCGCTGCTACAACTTCTTGAATAAAAGGTAAACCAAGACGCTCGCACAATCCCATTCCTGCACTACCTGTCGCTTGGAATCGGACCGTAGCGTCTGCACCAATTTTCGCTTTTAATCGTTCCAGCGAGTCAGCAAGCGCTTTGGGTATGTCTGCGTTATGTCGGTTATAGTCAGTGAACAATACTTCATTCTCATCATTGGTCGCCACAATTTTCAGTGTTGTGCTACCTGCATCCAGCCCGACATTTATCTTTTTAATCTGCATATTAAAATCATTTCAGCCGCAAAGATACGATATTTTTGCTACATCTTAAGTCTTTCCACAATCAAAATCTCATTTTGTCACATTTATGACATCATTTCTTGTCTTACATTCAGCTTTTATTGTTATTTCCTAACCCAACCTTTCGCTGTCTTGCTGCCCAACTTTTCTGCTTTCCTGAAAAATTCTTGGGCTTTGGAATTGTCTTCCAGACGATGATAGCACAGGCCTATCTGGTAGTAGGCTTCGTGGTCTGTTTTGTCGATCAGAATCGCTTTTGAGAAAAAGTCGATGGCATTTTCATATTGTTTCAGGTTTTTATGAGTAGATGCGATTTTGCACAGCAACCATTCGTCGTCTTTGTCGAGTTCGTACGCTTTCTCATACAATGGAAGGGCTTTGTTGAATTTGCCTTGCTCGTAGTAGACGTTGCCGAGGTTTTTGTATGGCGACGCATATTTGGGGGCTGCCTCAATTGCCATATCGAGATATTTTATGCAAGAGTCCACTTGTCCGAGTTCGTAATGGGTGCAAGCCATGCCGTTATATGTGCGTGCTGGATTCTTGCTGTATTTCAGCGATTTCCTGTATTCCACCAATGCGTTGCTGTGTTCGCCGGCCATTGTAAGAGTCAGTCCGATATTGTTGTAGACCCAAGCTTTTGACGGTTGGTAGAAACGGAAGTTTTTAGCGGAGACGAAATTCTTGTCTGCCATGAATTTCTTCAAACTTTTCTGATAAAGTTTGATAGCCTCTTCATAGTTTTTCGATGAACGTTCTGCGTTGGCAAGGTTGAATTTTATGGCATTGTATTTTTTCTTCTTGATCTTCAAAGCATGATTGAAATGGTAGATCGCCTTGGCGTTCTCTCCTTTCTCTTGAGCTATAATGCCAAGAATATTGTAGGCATCCGCAAGTTTCGGATCTCGGCTCAACGCAATCTGACATATTTTTTCGAGATCATCATACTGATGGTTGTGCAAAAGGATCGCTCCGGCCATGTTGATGAGATCTTTATTGGTAGGGTTGGCTCGCATTGCCTGTTTGATTGCGTCTACAGCCTCATCGTGTCGTTCTTCGCGTTTCAACTTATAGCACAGCTGCATGTAGGCAGACGAATTGCCAGGCATACGGTCGGTGATGTCCATAAGTTCTTCTATCGATGCGTCTGCCGATTTGAAATAGTCATCGTTCAACTCTGGCAGATGTAGAAGCTGAGTCTCGTCCTGTATGCGGAATATCGTTTGTGCCGACGTCGCTGATACAAATATCAGTAGAAATATATATAAAAATGTTTGTTTCATAGCCATTTAGTCTTTGTTGTAAGATGGTTTAGCAAAGATAATTTATTTTATATGATTTGATGCTTATGAAACAGAATTTATTTGATCATGACATCATCATTGCTATTTGATTCTCCACTGCTTTTTTGATGAATGCATTTATGGAAACACCTGTCTTTTTCACTAAAAGCGACGCTGCCTAAAAATCCTTTATAACTCATTGTGTTCATACGCTTTGACTTTTTACAGATAGTTAATGATTTTTTTGTTCTGTCTCGTTTTTTTCGTTATCGCATTATTTGCAGTGCGGATGATACTGCATAATCTGGTCGCGCAGATGGTCAACATTGATATGCGTGTATATTTCTGTAGTCAGAATCGACTCATGGCCAAGCATTTCCTGGATGCTGCGCAGATCAGCTCCTCCTTCTAGCAGGTGAGTGGCGAATGAGTGGCGGAAAGTGTGTGGACTGATGTTTTTTGTTATGCCGGCTTTTTCTGCCAAATCTTTGATTAATACAAAAATAGTTATGCGTGAGATGTGTTTGCCTCGGTTGGAAAGAAACAGGTAGTCTCGTTCACTGTCTTTCACATTATCCATCTCCATACGGTCGTTTATCCAATCTTTCACAATGTCTATACTGCTTTCTCCGATTGGCACCAGACGTTGTTTGTCTCCCTTTCCGAAGACACATATAAACTCTTGTTCAAGAGCGAGGTTGGAGATTTTCAGGTTGGAAAGCTCACTCACACGTAATCCGCAGCTGTAGAGCATCTCTATGATCGCAAGATTGCGTCTGCCTGTCGGAGTGGAGGTGTCTATCTGGGCTTCAATCGCGTCGATCTCCTCAATGGAAAGCACTTCCGGAAGATGACGGCCGAGCGATGGACATTCAAGCAGTTCAGTAGGGTCGTCAGATATCGCGTCTTCAAGAATGAGAAATTTATAGAATGATTTGATTCCGGATATTATTCTTGCTTGTGAACGGGCGGAAATACCCAATTCTACCAACGATGTCACGAAACATTCCAGGTCAGTGAGTGTCGCGGTTTCTGCCTCTATGTTCTCCGTTGTGAAATATGAAAGCAACTTCGCCAGATCCTCAAGGTACGCATCTTTTGTGTTGCCACTCAGAGACCGCTCGACGATAAGGTATTGCTCATAGTCGCGCACCATAGGAAGATGACGAAATTTATCTATATTCATAAACAATATTTTTCACAAATATAAGATGATTTTTTGTCACTTGGATAAAAAAGCGTAATTTTGCGACGTTTTGTAACACATCATAAACAAGGAATGAATATCATTATTATCAATGGACCCAATCTTAATCTTTTGGGCAAGAGAGAACCAACAATTTACGGAAGTCAGTCGTTTGAAGACTATTTGGATGTGTTGAAATCACGTTATCCTGATGTAAACATCGAATATTATCAGTCGAATGTTGAGGGAGAACTTATCGACACTATTCAAGAGACAGGATTTATTTCAGACGGAATTGTGCTGAATGCGGGTGCTTATACTCACACTTCAGTGGCTATTCCAGACGCGATCCGTGCCATCAAATGTCCCGTGATTGAGGTGCATATCTCCAATACACACAAGAGAGAGGAGTTTCGTCATAAGTCATTCCTTACTGCTGCATGCTGGGGTACGATCCTTGGATTCGGTATGGATTCATACAGACTTGCTATTGAGGCTCTGATAGAGTATAACAAATCGAAGGAAGAAGACAAAGAATAACCCCAACATCAGAAAATGGCAAAAAAAACGAAAATCATAGCCACTGTTTCCGACAAGCGTTGCGACGTTGATTTTATCCGTCAGTTGTGGGAGAACGGAATGAATGTGGTGAGAATGAACTCAGCCCACCTTAGTGACGAGGGATTCCTCAGCATCATCAATAATGTGCGAGCTGTTTCGCCTGAAATAGGTATCCTTATGGACACAAAGGGTCCAGAGGTACGTACTACTATTATTGAAGGCGAGGCTGGTAATGAAAAGATCCAGATCAAGAGTGGCGATATAATAAAGATTGCTGGAGACGCTGCAAAAAAGAGCAGACCAGGAGAGGTTTACGTGACATATCCCGACTTTGTTAAGGATGTGAAGGTCGGCGACCATATCCTTTTTGATGACGGAGAGATAGATGTCATGGTGTTGAGCAAGAATGACACTTGTCTTACTTGCGAGGCTCAGAATGAGGGTGAACTTGGATCACGTAAGAGTGTGAATGTGCCTGGAGTGAGAATTAATCTTCCGTCGCTCACTGAGAGAGACAAACATAATATTCTTTTCGCAATTGAGAATGATGTCGATTTCATCGCTCATTCTTTCGTCCGCTCAAAACAGGATGTCCTTGATATCCAGCAGATTCTTGATGAACATAACAGCCCTATCAAAATAATCGCAAAGATTGAGAATCAGGAGGGTGTTGACAATATAGATGAAATACTTGAAGCTGCCTACGGTGTGATGATTGCCCGTGGAGACTTGGGTATTGAGGTGCCACAGGAGAAAATACCAGGAATCCAGCGTGTGCTTATACGTAAGTGTGTAGTGGCGCGTAAACCGGTGATTGTGGCTACTCAGATGCTTCACTCAATGATCAAGAATCCTCGTCCGACTCGTGCAGAGGTGACTGATATCGCAAATGCGATCTTCTACCGCACAGACGCATTGATGCTAAGCGGTGAGACTGCATACGGCAAATATCCGGTTGAGGCGGTCTCTACAATGAGCAAGATTGCAGAGGAGTCTGAGAAGACAAAGTTGAAAGACAATGATATCAAAGTGCCGTTGGCAACAGGTCCTGATGATATCACTTCATATCTTACAGAGCAGGCTGCCCGTTCAGCCGAATTGCTTCACACTAAAGCGATTGTGACAGACAGTATAACAGGACGTACCGCACGTTTCATCGCAGCCTACCGTGGTGACATCACAGTGTTGGCGATATGTTATAAGGAACGACTAATACGTCAGTTGGCGTTGTCGTACGGAGTTATTCCGATCTATCTTGCTCCAAGAGAGGATAATCGCCATTATTTCTTTGCGGCTCTTAAATTGCTGATAGAAGACGGATTCTTGAGATTTGACGACCGTGTCGTTTATATCAGCGGAAGTCAAGAGGGCGGTGGAAATACATTCCTTGAAATCAACAGCATTGATAATATCTTTGCTAACCAAAAAGGATATCTCCTTCCGAATTTTTAGTGTAGGGGCAGGTTTCTAACCTGCCCACTTTTAATATAATACATACCTGCCCATTTAATATAATATGACAAACGTAATCGACATATTCAATTCCAAAATCGAACAACCATTGGCTCTCACAATCGGTTTTTTCGACGGTGTGCATCTTGGCCATCGTTATTTGGTGTCTGAATTGTCGGATTGTGCGAAAAAAAGAGGCCTTGCAACCGCTGTGCTGACTTTCCGAACTCATCCTCGTCAGGTGCTGCATTCGGATTATATTCCATCTCTGCTTACGACCACAGATGAAAAAATAGCTCTGTTGAAGGAGACTGGAGTCGATTATGTGGTGTTGACGGAATTTACACAGGAACTTTCTCTGCTTTCTGCACAGGAGTTTATGCGTCTGCTACACGACAAACTGAATGTTCGTTGCCTTATGATTGGCTACGATCACCGTTTCGGACATAATCGCAGTGAGAAATTTGAGGATTATGTTGAGTTTGGAAAAGAGATTGGTATTGAAGTGGTACAATCGTCTCCTTTGGAGATCGACCGATTGAATGTCAGTTCATCGGCGGTGAGAAAAACGATCTCGGAAGGAGACGTTGCGAAAGCGGCGAAATTGTTAGGCAGAGAATATTCATTGACAGGAAATGTGGTGGAGGGTTTTCACCTTGGCAGAACAATAGGTTTCCCGACTGCAAATATCGCTTATGATGATTGTCGTATGCTTCCAAAGGATGGGGTGTATGCCGTACGTGTGAATGTTGATTCACGTACATATCCGGCGATGCTCTACATAGGCTCACGCCCCACCGTCAACACGGGAAAAATAAGTGTTGAGGCTTATCTTTTTGACTTTTCTGGCGATATTTACGGAAAAGATTTGAATGTGAGTTTTGTCGACAGAATCAGGGATAGCGTAAAGTTTGATTCCGTTGAGGAATTGAAGACGCAATTGAAAAGAGACGAGGTTACAGCGAAATCCAAAATGCAAATTTAGCATTCATTATTTCTTCAACGCATCTATATCAACCAAACCATTTACGATGGCATAGATAGTCAATCCGGCTGGACTATGGATCTGCAGTTTTCTTGCGATATTCTTTCTATGGGTGATAGCCGTGTTTACTGATATGCAAAGATGGTCGGCGATCTCCTTGTTGCTCATGCCCTGGACAACAGCCACGATGACCTCTTTCTCTCGTTCTGAAATTGTTTCATTGGATGTTTCTGGGTCAGCGTTGGCAAAAACTGAAATCGCATTGCTTATGCGGGCAGATTTCAGATCGTTTTCTATCTTACGGATCAACGGAACGAAAATCTTGTCTTCTACCTCTTGGTGGTTTGCAAGCCAATCCTCGTTGTTGTAGATGAAATATAGAGCAGAAGTCAGACGGTTGCTGTTTGCCGCATCTGTCGGAAGGTATTTGATGATAAGACTTTTTAGCTCTTTAAGACTCTTGTCTGCCTCTGTGTGATGCTTGGCGAACGTGTCTATATTATATGTAGTAGAGGCTTCTCCCTGCAACAGTTTCTCAATGTATGGGAATAATGTCTTTTCCTCATAATTCATGTGCTTATGAATTTCACGGGAATACTGATCGTAGAGTTGTAGGATTAGTTCTCCTACGTTGTCGTTGTTGCGGCCGGAGTCATTAAAGTCAAAGTTGTCGTTTATCGCATCGGCAAGCTCACGTCGCACGAATGGTAATTGATAATCCAGGTAGTAGCGGTGACCTGCAGCAAGATAGTGGAGCAGCGTGGAGGCGGATAACTTGCTAAGGTCATATTCGTTAGTTCCGTTTATGGTGAAGTTTACCACAGCAAGGAAAGTAGAAGTGTCGACCTTATTGGCTCGACATGTCTCATCAACGGTTTTGTCTCCAAATCCAAGAGATATGCCAAACGAGTTTAGCGACTGTAGGATATTGTAGTTGTCGCGTATGAGACTGATCATCTTGTCTCCTGCTTCGTACATTTTCAACGCCTTCATAATCCACTTTATTTTTATGCAAAGATAGCGGTTTTCGGAAAATTATATGATACCCAAATTTGGGTATTTGATTTTGAGCCTTTGTTGTTGGGGTCATTGACAATAGTTCTTATATTGTCGGTTCAGATTATAAAATGGTTTAAAACAAAAAAAAGCTTGTGTTAAACAAGCTTCAGCGGAGAGAGAGGGATTCGAACCCCCGGTACCCTTACGAGTACACCGGTTTTCAAGACCGGCTCATTCGACCACTCTGACATCTCTCCAAGACTTTCGTCCCTTTAGTGAACCGGGTGGGGGTCGAACCCACGACCCACAGATTAAGAGTCTGTTGCTCTACCAACTGAGCTACCGATCCATTATTTTTTTGGTCGTTTTTCAAAAACGATGCAAAGGTACGGCTTTTTTTGATATTTGCAAATGTTTTGACGGTTTTTGTGAAAATATTATGATTTTTCTTTTGCATGACGTATAATCGTACATGTATAAAACCATGGCTGTTCTGCCAAAATGTCGCATAATAAGCCAAAAAGAACATATAAATTGGACTTTTTGTCACGCTTGCAATTATTTTCTTCTTATTTTTTATGCTGGCACGCATTTTGAACATTCTCTGGTGTAACGATATTAATGTATAACTCTAAAAACTGACGATTATGGATTTTAAGAATTTCACATTAAAAGCACAAGAAGTCGTTAAGGAATCTATTAAAATAGTGCAAATCTCCGGTCAACAGGTTATCGAACCGGAACATATATTCAAGGCGGCTCTCAAAGTGAGCGATAATATTGTAAACTTCCTGATGAGTAAAACCGGAGCTAATGCTAAAAATATTGCGTTGGCTATAGATAGAATGGTGGATCAGGGACCAAAAGTCAGAGGCGGTGAACCATATTTCAGCCACATGACTAATGAAATGCTGTTGAAGGCGGAAACTTTGAGCCGTGAGGCCGGCGATGATTTCGTCACTGTGGAATATATGATCCTTGGTTTGCTAAACACTGATTGTGCTGCGGCGATTGTGTTGAAGAAATTCGGCATGACTGCTGAAGACACAGCTAAGGCAATTAAGGAATTGAGAAAAGGAAATAGTGTAAAATCAGATAGTGCGGAGGAATCATACCAGGCTCTTGAAAGATTCGCAATAAATTTGAATGAGCGTGCACGTTCAGGAAAACTTGATCCGGTGATTGGCCGTGATGAAGAGATCCGACGTGTGCTTCAGATTCTTTCACGTCGTACTAAAAACAATCCTATTCTTATCGGTGAGCCAGGTACAGGTAAGACAGCGATAGCTGAGGGTCTTGCTCACAGAATAGTGCGTGGTGATGTGCCTGAAAACCTAAAGACAAAGCAATTGTATTCATTGGATATGGGTGCTCTTGTCGCAGGTGCTAAATATAAAGGAGAATTTGAGGAACGTTTGAAATCGGTGGTCAATGAGGTGTCGAAATCCGACGGTGAGATCATCCTGTTCATTGATGAGATCCATACTCTGGTAGGCGCAGGTAAGGGAGACGGTGCTATGGATGCCGCAAATATTTTGAAACCAGCTCTTGCCCGTGGTGAGTTGAGATCTATCGGTGCGACTACACTTGATGAATATCAAAAATATTTCGAGCAGGATAAGGCTCTTGAACGTCGTTTCCAGAAGGTTATGGTTGAGGAGCCAGACAAGGAGAGCACAATCTCTATCCTTCGTGGATTGAAAGAGAAATATGAGACTCACCACAAGGTGCGTATCAAGGATGATGCCATCATCGCTGCTGTTGAACTTTCTAGCCGATATATCACAGACCGTTTCTTGCCAGACAAGGCGATCGACCTGATAGATGAGGCTGCTTCACGTCTACGTATACAGATTGATTCTGTGCCTGAGGCTCTTGATACTTTGCAGCGTGACATCATGCAGCTTGAGATTGAGCGTGAGGCGATCAAGAGAGAGAACGATGAGAAGAAACTTGCCGCTTTGAACGCTGAAATTGCAGAGAAGAGAGACGAATGTTCGGCAATGAAGGCTAAATGGGGAAGCGAGAAGGAACTTGTCAACCAGGTACAGGCGGAGAAGGCTAAGATTGAGGATTATAAATTCAAAGCGGAGAAGGCAGAGCGAGAGGGTGATTATGCTCTTGTGGCTGAACTTCGTTATGGTAAGATAAAAGACTCAGAGGAGGCTATCAAATCGTTGGAGAAGCAACTTGAGGACAACGGTATGGGCCGAATGATCAAAGAGGAGGTCGACGAGGATGATATCGCATTCATCGTAAGCCGTTGGACGGGAATTCCAGTGACGAAGATGCGTCAGAGTGAACGTGAGAAACTTCTTCATTTGGAGGAAGAGTTGCACAAGAGAATTGTAGGTCAGGATGATGCGATCGCTGCTATTTCAGATGCGGTGCGTCGTTCACGTGCTGGATTGTCTGATCCAAAGAGACCTATCGGTTCATTCTTGTTCCTTGGTACAACAGGTGTCGGTAAGACGGAGTTGAGCAAGGCGTTGGCTGAGTTCTTGTTCGACGACGAGACTATGATGACACGTATCGATATGAGTGAGTATCAGGAGAAACATTCTGTCTCACGTCTAGTCGGAGCGCCTCCGGGATACGTAGGATACGATGAGGGTGGTCAGTTGACAGAGGCTGTACGTCGTAAACCATACAGCGTAGTATTGTTTGATGAGATTGAGAAAGCCCATCCGGACACATTCAATATCTTGCTTCAGGTGTTGGATGACGGACGATTGACTGACAACAAGGGTCGTGTCGTCGACTTCAAGAACACTATCATCATCATGACTTCTAATATGGGTTCACACGAGATCCGTGAGAAGTTTGAGAAGATGACTCCAGAAAATAAAGAGCAGACTGTAGAGTCGGCAAAGAACGCTGTCATGGATATGTTGAAGGTGACAATCCGACCAGAGTTCTTGAACCGTATCGACGAGATTGTGATGTTCACTCCACTTAACAAGGATGAGATCGGCAAGATCGTAGGATTGCATGTTGCAAAAATCAAGAAGATGCTTGCCGACGTGGATGTTGATATACAGCTTACTCAAAAAGCTATGGACTTCATCACAACTGAGGGCTACGATCCTGAGTTCGGAGCACGTCCTGTGAAGAGAGTTTTGCAGCGTTACCTACTAAATGAATTGTCAAAGAAATTGTTGGCAGGTAGCGTAAACAAGGAGAAACCTATCATCGTTGACGCAAACGACGAAGGCTTGGTATTTGATAATTAACAATAGCTAATGGCAGAAGGCTAATAACAAAAAGCCATAAGCTAAAAATTAAATGGTATTTGAGGTTGAGAAGGCTGGATCCAGTGGTTGGATTCAGCCTTTTTTATTTATGTCCAGCGTACGATTTGCAACAAATTGTTTATCTTTGCAACAAATTAATTTGTATATGTGTAAATTTTATTATTGTCTATTCATGTGTCTTCCATTGTTTAGCATTCAATCTCAAGCAATGGAAGGATCAGGAACATCAGAAGATCCTTATCAAATTGCCACAGTTGAAGATTTTATCGAATATTGTTCGCTAGCAGGTGATACGTTTAATGCCAAGTTGGTAGCAGATATTTCCCTAAATACAAATGTGCTTGACGAGAACTACAAGTTGAACAAAGACTCATTTACATTTTGGGACAAAGACATTTCCATAAACGCAACATTCGATGGAAACGGGCATAGTATCTCTGGTTTATATATGTTCGAATCAAAATCCACAAAGAAATATTATTCCCTTTTCAATAAAGTCGGAGAAAATGGAATCATAAAAAATCTTACTGTCAAGGATGCTTATTTGGGATGCGAAATCAAGGAAAACTATTCCAGCAAGTATTTCGGAGGTATATGTTATGAGATGTACGGACAAATCGACAACTGTCATTTCGACGGATGCATCATGGATAGTGTAGTCAACTACGTTTCTTATGCAGGAGGTATTTGTGCTCAATCATATGGAGGTAGCATTTCGAATTGTAGCTTCAACGGAGTCATGGACTGCAGCAATATTGCAGGAGGTATAGTAGGTGTAGCTTCAAATGGAACAAAAATTTCAAAATGTTCATCCAAAGGATATATATATAGCGATGCAATTGCTTCCGGAATCATTGGAAGTACCAATGACAATGGGCTATTTGTTGACAGTTGTATCAACTATGCCAAAGTCAGTGGCCACACCAGTGCTGCCGGAATCTTAGCATACAATAATTTAGGGGGCTATAGCAGTTTCGATCATTGCTTTAATTATGGAGACATCGAGGCCAAAACAAACTCGTCTGCGGGAATTACTGCTGATGATGCAAAAAGCGTAAAAAACTGTGGAAACGAAGGATCCATTATCGGACACAATTATTGCACATATGGTATCGCATACAGTTGCGATAGCATTATCAGTTGCTACAACACAGGAACAATAAAAGGGCATGACAATGTTGCTGGCATCTGTGGCTCAGTTTACAAACAAATGCGATATTGTGTCAATTCTGGAACAATCGTTGCAACAGGAGAAAATGTAGCCGGAGTATGTGTCTATTACGGCATTGACAATGATTATTCACTTAGTGCGTTGAGCTACAATACTGGAGACGTGACAGGACGAAAAAATGTAGCAGGGTTTACAGCAGAAGCAAAAGATGGAATAGCGGAATGTTTTAACACCGGCAACATCACCGCGGATACATGTGCTGCAGGAATTGTCCCAGATATCAGCAGCGACCATGTCAGCACTTCTTTTAACACTGGAACTATCACTGCAAAATATAAGGCATACGGAATTGCCAGTAGAGCTTACCCTATGTCATGCTTTAACGCAGGTGTTGTAAAGGCAGACACTCTGTACGAGCCACTCGTATCTTCAGGTTCACACCAAGTGAGATGCGTTTACAATAAAGATATCTATCCCTTGTATTCAGACGATTATTATTACAAAGGTGAAGGTTTAAGTACTGAAGAGATTCTCGACATCAAAGTTGTTCTTTCTAAATTAGGAGGAACAGGATGGTGTATGAATGTGAACCAAAATGCGAAAATGTACTATCCTCACATAGAAGCATTATCAGGTATAGTAGAAGCGGTTTCATACAAAGATGTCGAGTTTGATGAAAATGGATTTTGCAAAGAACATCCAAGTATCTATCAGCCTGCTCCAATTGTAGACGGAGTTGTCCAAATTTCTAATGGAGGACAGCTTTTTTGGTTTCAGGAGAAAGTAAACTACGACAAATGGTCTGTAGATGCGATATTGATGAATGATATTATCATAGAAAGCGACACTAACATCCTTAATATCAAAATGTTGTCTGATGTTGCATATACTCCATCAGAAGGGTTTCATGAATGGCGTCCTATCGGATACACGACAAATGGATACAGTGCCACTTTCGATGGCAGGGGACATAGTATCAGTAGACTTGTCAGCTATACAGAAGGGCATTATACATCAACAGAATATAACGCAGGATTGTTTAGCAACCTTAACGCAGGAGGCTGCATTAAAAATCTAACCATTGAAAATTCATATATTTCGACATTATATTCATTTACTGCGGGCATAGTTGCCACAAATAGAGGCGAGGTGAAAAATTGCATACTCAAGAATTCTCTCCTAAAGGGGTCTCTTGGTGGGCATACCGGAACGAGCAGACTCACAGCTGGTATTTGTTGTAAAAACCATGGTTTGGTCGACTCTGTAGAAGTGATAAGTTCTGTAGTATTCGGACTATCTGATAATGGAGGTATAGTATCAGAAAACTTCGGCACTGTTTCCAACAGTTCATTTTCTGGAACCGTCATCAGTAAAGACAACGATGCTGCAGGTGTAGTATGTGTTAATTATGGATCAATTTCTGGTTGTGCTAACCATGGTGCAGTCTCAGGCTATTCTGTAGGAGGGGTATGTTACTATAATGGTGACAGTGCAATAATTGAAAATTGTGTAAACACAAACGCCAATTTTCATTACGTGAATGACCCACACACAGCCATTCAGGCAGGAGGCATCTGTACATACAACTCATCTTATTTTGACAAATACGGACTAATCATCAACTGTCACAACACTGCCTCGGCAGACTCAATATCATTCACCGGAGTATGCCATTATAATCGGGGACATATTGTCAAGTGTTGGAACGAAGGAAATATCACAAATGCATCAGGCATAGGTGGAATTTCCGGGACAAACAATGGGACAATAGAATATTGCTATAACTTAGGCAACATTAAGGGCATCCAATATGTCGGTGGAATAACTGCCAGTATGGGCTTTGATGCAATAACCAGAAAATGTATGAATTTCGGTGAAATTTCAGGAACCGAAACATACATTGGAGGAATAGTTGGAAGTTCATCTACTAGTAAAGTGTCAAATTGTGCCAATTGGGGACGTGTAAGTGGAGCTGATAATGTTGGTGGTATAATTGGAGGTGGCTTTTATATTGACTCATGTTATTCTGTAGGAAGTGTGACAGGAGCTGGGGAAAATATAGGATGTATTTTCGGAAAAAATGAAAGTACATACGCTAAAAAAGACTATATTACGACCTGCTATGCCAATGAAGATTCTTGCAACACATCAAATGGACATGACATAAGTATTGAAGAAGTTACCGTCTATTTGCCAACATCAGAGATGCTTGGGGAAAAAGCCAAAGATAATATGACCGTCCTTGACTTTAACAGTATATGGTGCACTGTAGATGGAGGATTCCCTATGCTGATTGAATTAAAAGATTATGAAAAAGGTCCTATCTGTGATTACATTGAGATAGAGAACAATGTGGATTCTGAAAATGAACTAAAATATTATTCAAATAATGGAATAGTCTACATAATGTCACCATCAGAGATGTGTGTATCTCTTTTCTGTTTCAATGGAACACTTGTAAGATATATCACTCTTCAAGAAGGCATGAATGAGGTTACCGGCATTGAACCCGGATTCTATATCTTAGACGACAAAAAAATCTTCATCCGCTAATTATTCAACTGAATAGACAATGAAAACATAAAGGAGCTCGGTTATGCGTCTATATAGGACGCAAACGACGAAGGCTTGGTATTTGAAAATTAATGATCGACGAAGACGCGTGGTTTTCCCACGATGTTATTCGCCATCAAAACAATTGGTATTTAAGGTTGAGAAGGCTGTATCCAGTGGTTGGATTCAGCCTTTTTTGTTGGGAACAATTCAAATTGTCCATCAAACAGACACTATTTTGCAATAAATTCAATGTCTTTTCACGTCGAAACATATCAAATATCAATCTTTCAGGGTAAGATTTGGTTGCAAATATTTTTATCGTAACTTTGTGGTCCTTTATCTAATAAGCATGGAAACAAAAATATTCGATTTGAAGAAGGATTCAAAAAGGATTCTTTTCATCATTATAGCTGCCCTTCTAATGGCGGTCAACATCAAGACATTTGTGCAGGCAGGCAATCTTCTGCCTGGTGGTGCTACTGGTCTGACTCTCCTTATACAACGTATATTCAAACTTTTTTTTGATCTGGACATACCTTATTCTCCAATCAACATCCTGCTGAATGCCGTCCCTGCATTTATCGGATTCAAGTTTATTGGAAAAAAGTTCACAATATACTCATGTCTGATGATCTTGCTTGTCGGTCTATTTGCAGATATGATACCTGCTTATACCATAACGGATGATGTTTTGCTTGTCTCTGTCTTCGGTGGTATCATCAACGGAGCCGCCATCAGTATTTGTCTGTCGGTCGAGTCGACGTCGGGTGGTACAGATTTCATTGCCATCTACATGTCTGAAAAGAAACATGTGGATTCATGGAATTTTGTGCTTGGCATCAACGCTGTCATCCTATCTGTCGCCGGACTTCTCTTCGGATGGGATAAGGCTCTCTATTCCATCATTTTCCAATATGCGTCTACTCAGATGATACACATACTTTTTCAGCATTATCAGAAAGAGACATTGCTTATTGTCACCAAACAGCCTGAGTTAGTTTGTGGAATTATCGATTCTATGTGCCATCACGGAGCCACGATTATCAAAGCGGAAGGATCACATGAACATAAAGAGACTTCCATTGTATACTCTGTCGTCGGTAAAGATCAATATATTTCCATTGTCAGAGCCATAAAGAGAGAGGAACCAAACGCTTTTATTAATACAATAGATACTGAAAGCCTTACAGGAAGATTCTTTCAAAAGAAGACGGAATGATGTGAGCCAAAATCATTTGACAAAACAAACCAACTGCATTTTACGAGTTTGACAATATATAAAAAGGGACACTCATGTGAGTGCCCCTAATTAAAGTTGTATGTATTCAAGCATTAGAAGTGTTTACACTTGAATGTTTTTGGATTGTCCACAACACCATAAGTCAAATCGGGAGTAAATTGGATTTTATCCAACGATTCATACATATATTGGGTGTTGGCATTCCAATAACGGAACACGACAGGCTCTGACTCATTACCTGTGCCGATGACTGTCAATAGAAAAACTCCATTGATGGATTTTCCTACTGCTCTACATTCATCGCCCACAAATGCGGCAAAGAGGTCGTTGCTTGTGGCGTCACCTTTCATGTCGGAAGGAAGTTGGTAAACCACAGTCATTGAATAAGCAAAGTCTCCATCAAATGCTACTGATGTCCAACCAGGATTCTCAAATTTTTTGAAGACGGTGCTGGTATCTGGATCCCCTCCATCATCCCCTCCATCATCCCCTCCGTCATCACCTCCATCAGGATCATCAACCTTTTTGTTGAGCTCCTCTTGCTTCTTGTTCAATTCCTCCTGCTTTTTATTTAAATCCTCTTGTTTCTTGTCCAAATCCTTTTGGGCTTTGGAAAGAGAGTCGAGCTTGGCAGACAAATCTCCTTGCATCTTTTTGATTTCTGCAAGGTCGTCGCTGTAATCCTCAGGATCGTCGCTACAAGAGAACAATCCTGAAGACAACATAGCGGCTGATATTATAAACAACCAATGTTTCATTCTCGTTAATTAATTTATTTCTTTACTATTTTGAATGTCTTTGACTCACCGTTTTGAGTCACCTTCAACATGTATGAACCTGATGTGAACTTAGTCATGTTGACAAGTGCTTCCAATTTGTAGTCTGAAACCGACTCTTCAGTTGAATAAACAAGTTTACCAGTCAGATCAAAGATTTCGATTGTTACATCTTCTGCTTTGTCCATCATACCTGTTATGTTCAACATGTCTTCGACTGGGTTTGGATAAACTGCCAAAGCATCACCGATTCCATCAACATTGAAGTTCAGAATCACTGGACTCTTTGGAGTACCACAAACTTCATCGCCGACAAAAGAAAGTTGGTTAGAAGCAACGTAAGTCACACCATCACGTTCCAAAGTGAAGCGGATGTTGTCGCCTGCATTAGCTGCAACATTGATGAATTGAAGAGCGTAGCCGTCTGTCAACTCGATTTCCTCAACGTCGTTCTCAACATTGCCAACGATTGCTCGTACGATATCGCCATCCATTTTCTCTGGAGCATAAGCGATGATGTTCATGTTCATCTCGAAGTCGGAAGCCTTTGTCTCAACAGGAGTAGCTGAACGTAAAGAAGACGATGTTGTAGGATACTTGAACTTCTTCGCGTCGCCTGCATTCTTCAACATATAACCACTGTTTGGCATCATGCTCTTAAGTGAGCCGATCCAATTGTTTCCGTAATACATCGCGAATCCTTCGTTCGACTTGATTACATCACCCTCAGTAGCTTCATAGTCAGCCAATGCCTCTTTTACAGTCATGCTGTAAGTTGGCAAGTAAGAAATGTAATTCCAAGACTTTCCGTTTACAGGGATTTCAGTAGAAGCCAAATCTATGTCAGAACCAGATACAAACAATGTCTGATCATACTCTGAGTAGATCTTGAACATGCCTGTGTTGTTAAGAGTAACGCCTTCATTTACCCATGCTTTCATAGATGACGAGTAGTTTGCTGACTTGTTTTTGCTCTTCACAAAACTGTTGGCACCCCAGTTGCCATTTCCAAGATATGTATCCATGTCAGACATGCTTTCGTTCTTCAAATTGAATGAAACCCAGTTCCATCCCTTGTTCAATTGGATGTTCTGATACTTCAACGAATCGTTAGAGAATACAATCGGTTTGTCTGGTCTTCCCAAAACACTGTTGTTTACAAACATTGTAGACTCTGTTGCTTTAGCTCGTGACATAAGTCCCTTGCTTGCATCCCAGATGCGATACTCAACACTGTGAGATCTTGAGACTGAAGAATAAACAGTCATCAACGCATACCACATATCCAGTGTCTTGTCGTAGCTCATGTTTGCCATGCCGACACACTCTCCCTGATAGAATGCGGCCAACATATCCTTCTCGTCGTTAGAGAACTGACCGTCTACCTTGATCTGTGCGAATACAGCCATGCTGAACTCATATTTGCTTGGGTCAACGTTCCAGTCTGGTGTGCTGCCCTCTACTGTTACATTGAGAGCAAGTGGTTCAGTCACATTGTTAGAGTTAGTCAAATATACCACCTCATTGTATGTGCCGACTGCCAATGATGGATCAACTTCAAACTTGATAGTCTGCTTCTCCAAAGGTTTGATTGAACCTGACTCAGAAGATGCATTCAACCATGAAGGCATGTTGTTGAGTCTGTAGTTGATGATAGAACCGCCATTGTTGACGATTGGCATCTCAAACTCGTAAGACTCACCCTCTTTCTTTTCGATTGTCACAGCATCGTCCATCCATTTCAACTGGTTGCGGTCGATGTAAGCACTCAATGTGATTGGAGAAAGGATATAGTTTCCGTTCACATCCTGTACCTTATTGACTGTGATGTTGACGATTGTCTTCTCAATACGATAGTCTTGCTCTTTCAATGTGATGATCAACGCATCGTTGTTTACAACCCAATCGTATGACAAAGATGAGACAGCTCCCTTGTTTTTAACAGGAGGAATGTTTGTTACGCCATTAACAATTCCAACAGCGACACCAGTTGTGTCATTGTTTGCCATATTGTTCAATGTGAACTGCATCTCTTTTGTGCCCTGCCACTCAATATAGTGCTCGAATGGATAGTATAGCAACAATCCCATCTCGTCGCCGTTAGACTTTTGATTGTAGAAAGACTCAATCTGAGACTGTTGACGGTAGAGATTCCAAAGACGTATCTCATCAACCTTACCTGTGAAGTATTGGTCTACAGTCTTTTCTACACTCTTCTCTTTATGCCATACACGTGCTCCAGCATACAATTTGTCTGATGCGATTTTGCCTACCTTGTCGTTAGAGAAGTAGGTGTTCAACTGACCATCCATGTATATGCGTGCAGTTCCGGAAGAACGGTTTACACTTAAAGTGAAGTTATGCCAGTTGTTGTCTGCATAATTACCGTTAACAAGTGTAGCGTAACCATTATGGTTGAATGAAAGAGCACCGTTCTCATTGAATCCGACACTGAATAGTTTAGCAGGATCTTCTCCTACATTATCAATGCCATTTCCATTTGAAATGATAGTCTGGTTCTTCGCTCCATTTTCTGCATTGAACCAGAATTCCAAAGTGAAATCCATATCTGAAGGAATGACTGCAGCAGAACTGTTCAATGCCACATAATTAGTGCCATCGAATGCTGCTGAACGACCTTCTGGCAATGCCCATGATCCACCGTTCATGATTAGGTTAGCTCCACGAGCCTTGTCTTCAGTAGCGTTACCCTTAGCTTCATCCATATCGTAGTAAGCGATCAGACCAAGATCGTTGCCTGACAATTGTGTCGCGCTGTTGGCCTGGATAGTAGCAGACGAACGTACAGCGTTCCAGATACGGAACTGATCAACCTTACCATTGAAATTGCCTGATTGAGTTGCGACGTTGCGACCAATCTCGATTACTCCATTGCCTTTGTATGCGTCAGCCTTCTGACCATCGATCACAGATAGATAGTTGACGTATGCAGTCACAGTTGTGTCGACATTGTCGTAAACCAATGCGACGTGGTTCCATGAAGATTTCTCCCATGCAGGAACTTTTTCAGAAACGATTTCTTTGTTTCCTACTTTGACAACCGCGTTGCCGCTGTTGTTCATACCCATTGATATCGCACCATTTGCACTACCATGGCTGAAGAATGTGGCATTCTGAACAGAATCAAAGTTAACCCAGCACTCGAAAGTCAAATCTTTATTAGCGAAGTTGCGAGTAGCCTCTGTAGCAAGATAATCGTTTGCACCGTCCAACGCAATAGCAATGCTATGGTCGGAAACTGCACCGTTGCGAATACCTGTCACTTCAAAATTGTTGGCTGTCAACATACCTTCGGCGATAGTCTCATTGAAGTCGATGCGGATATCATCATTGATAGTCAAAATACCATCTGCAGGTTTTGGTGTTCCAAACAAGCGAGGATTGTACATATCCTTGATACCAGAAACAACTTCTGAAGGATTGTCATACAACTCATTGTTGATGTTGCAGAATGAAACAGCACGCAAATCATACTTCTGGTCTGGAAGGTCGTCCATGAAGAAGTTGTAGTAGATATTTCCTCCATCAGTCGACGAGATTGTAAAGGCATTGAATCCGTTAGCTACAGCGTTTTTAGCCAAAGAATCCTCTTTATAGTAGTATGCCAATGTCAACCAGTCGTTGTCTGAACCAGACGCTGGTTTGTACTGCAACTCGATGTGCTCGAAATCAGTGTAGTTGACATCGAAGCCAGAGATTGTAATAGGCATGTAGTGTTTAGCGACACCGTCTATTGTATCTACAGCACAATTTGTATTGTATGTCCAATTGTTGCTTGGCTTAGCAATAGCTACATTTGAACAAGAAGGAATGAAATGAACTGAGAAATAAACAGTATCAGAAATCACATCCAAGAAACTAGTTGGGTCTGCCTGACACTTAGAACAAAGAGCGATGGCCATGTTGTCGTAGTTCAACACAGATCCCTTTGTCACTGTCAATGTCTTCTCCAATACCTGACCTGCAGGCACCAAATACTCTAGTGCAAATCCAGACATAGAGTTTCCGTCGATGCTAGGAACCGCACCGTAAGGGTTAGTAGCGTCTACAAAACGAAGATCGAACCACTGGTCTTCACCAGTCTCTGAATCATTCTTCAAATATACAGTCAAATAAGCATCCTCACCAGAAGGCACATTCTCAACAAACTTTGTTGGCATGTCGATCTTTGGATCTTCTAGTTTCATTGTTGCTGCACTGATCACTTCATTCTCATGACCTTTCCAGTGTGAAGCAGTGTAAGCTCCCTCGTAAGGACAGCCAGTAGCTCCACCCTTTGTGCTGAACACAAATGTCGAATAAGAATCCTTTGATTTCAGACTGTTCTTGTCAACACTTCCTGAATTGACTCCGTTTTGCTCATATTCTTCATCAGAATTCTCCGAATCACGGAATACATCCACGCTCAAGTAGTCATCATCACCGTCTTCTGCCAATACAAATCCTTTCGCATGAGAAGCCTCCAATTCATTTTCAAACTCTCCACCTTGAGTCGTCTCGATAGCCTCCTCAAATTCAAACTTAGTCTTAGCACCTGTTGTTCCTAAGTAAGTGTCATTAGAGATTTTACCTCCGATAGTGATAGAGAATGAATGGTTAGACGTAAGTGTCGAAGAGTATTGCTCACTGTACTCTACGCTTCCACCAGCTTGGAAAGAGTAGTTCTGTAATTTCAACTTCTCATTTTTAATTGCTGTCGCCTTTATACTATCGTTGTCAGACAGTGCCTTTTTCCAATCCTTGATATATGTGTTCAAAGCCTCGATGGTATCTCTGCTATACTCCAAAGACTGAGACAAATAAGGAACGTAATAGTCTGGTTTTCCAAAGTTCGCATCATCTGCATTTACCAAAGAGTAGTAGTAGTTGACAGAATCTGCATTTGCCTTAGCCTGCAACATTGAAGAGTCAGCTTCGCTTGGCAATATAAGCAGACTGTTTCTCAAATTCTCCAAAGTAGGGATCAATACCTGTTCGATATGAACCTGTGGATAAGCGAACAATGTTCCAAACTTCTGTCCCATTGTCACACCGTTGGATTGAACTACGGCTATATTGTCATTAGTCAAATATGTCTTTTCATAAGCAGAAGCTCCGCCTAATGAGTCATAAGTGGCACGACTTACTGCGATCACATTTTGGCTGGTACCAAAAGTGATGTTTGTAGAATAACCGATGTACAAATCTCCGTTAGCACCAACATACAAAGGATCATCACTAGTCTGGAATTTTGTAGTTGTTGTGACAGAAGTCTTTGAAGAGTTGTTTCCTGTATATTCCTCTGAATGGCTCACTCCTAAAGTGACTCCACTCTCAACTTCAGCCAATGTTGTAGCTGTACCGACCATAGTTCCGACGCCGACAACAGTGATCTGTTGTGTTCGGACTTCTACTCCAGTTGTGAAGTCTTCTGTACCCTCGTTCTTTACAGAACCTGTATATTTTGATTCTTCACTGAAAGTGACACCCTTTTCCAAGTATGAATAACTTTTTGATCCTGGTGGGTCGCGAAGCACGCACAATAGTTTATCAGGACCAGCAGTCACGAAATTAGTTCCAGTTTGGTGTGCACCCAAGATATATGCCATACCATTGCTGTTGCCGATTGGATTCTCCCATGCGACGCTGGTTGGATTGTCAGATGTTCCATAAGTGAAAGAGGCTGCGATTGTTCCTATTGCAGAAGAGATCGACGGTTCTGTCACCTTAAACATATAAACAGAGTTTTCTGTGTCAATAGAGTCAGAAATAGCCATTTTGTTGTTGAACAAAACCTCTGTTGGCTCCACCATTACACGGTCGATTTTTGAAGAATCAACCTCTTTCTGAGAGTTGATGTAGAAAGGATACTCTTCAAAAACTTCGTATTTGAATCTATAGCTTGAACCTGTTGAGAATACTGGATAATTCAATGAATAGCCATTTGAATCATTCCACAACTGAATGAATTCGCTCTCTCCTAACATGTTGTTAGAAGTGGTCGCAGTGTCACCGAAGTAAGGCAATGGTTTATCTACACCGTCAACCTGAGTCACTTCCATTTGGGCTCTATAGCGCTTTGTGAAAATTTGTTTTTGGATATATCCGATGCTGTCTACATACGACACCTTTGTGAATCCTTCTTTGTCATTGATGCCGTTTGTGTATACAGAATCCACATACTCATACTTCTCAAACTGCTCTACCTTGTATGGAGAAAGGTTCAAAGCTGAATTGTCACCTGTTATTCCTTCGTGTCCGTAGACAGACAAAGAAACTGTATATTCGATAGGATATACCCAAGCGATGAACTCTCCAGTCTCATTGTTGACGTGGATTGTGATATTATCAGTACCGTAATCAACAGTTGTGGCTTTGACGGTTGTCTTTGGAGCTCTTGCCAATGTGCCTTTCAAAATAGGATGCTCAACTGTTTCAGTGTGAGACACAGATTGTAATTCATATTTAGTCTGAGTTGGCTTCAAAACAATCTTCATGTCGTTCGCCAAATTGTTTTTAGAAAGAGAGAAACCAACAGGGAATGCCTCCTGCACCTCACCACCACATATACGACCGATATACTTTACCTTTGTGTTGTCGTAAAGTACAATGTCTGTAATGATGTCCTGATAGTTTCTGTCTGTGCTATCACTGTTGCAGATACGTCCGTCCAATTCGAAAGTATGACCGTCTTTTACAGCTTTTACCTCATGAATTCCAACAGGAACGTTAATAGAGAAGCTGCCATCTGCATTAGTCTTAATATACTGTCCTGATTTGTTAAGAGCAATTGCACCATCAATAGTGAAATGTACACCTTCTACTGGATAATTACCACCGCTATAGTAAACATATCCTGTGACTTCGAAAGAACTGTTGTCTGTGAAGTTTACAGTATGGTGTTGTGCACCTTCCCCTATGAAACGGATCTCTTGTTTTGGAGAGAATTGATGTGAACCTTTTCTAGGGATTATAGTGTAGGCAGTTCCATTTCCGTAATAAGGGACAGAACGAATGTTATATACACCAGAAGAGTCTGTGACACAGCAATATGACAGACGGTTTGTAGTCAAATGAGTTTTTACCTTCTGCACATTAAAGTTGGTGCCGGTATTTCCGTGATAAGTGGCTTTGCCTTCAAAAGAACTATCATAAATCTGTTCTTTTGACATGAAATCAAATGTATAGTAAGCATCCAAATCCTTTTCATTTCCAATCAGATATCTTGTGTAGTCTGCAAGAATCTCGGCTCCACTCAATGCTCGACCCCATAAGCGTACTTCGTCAATCTCACCCTCAAAATTTTCTCCTAAAACGACTTCGCTATTAAGATCTTTTTGGAATGAGGCATTCTCAATATTTGCTTTTGTTGATAATTCTCCATTAATATAGATGAATGCCTGTGAAGTTGATTGGTCGTATACGGCAGACACATGTGTATAAGTGAACAATGGAGATTCGTTTTTTGCTTTTATTGTATCATTATCTCCTACTATAAATAAGAAATGACCTTCGTTGAATGCTAATCTGAAGACTCCTTTCTTGTTTATGATTAAAGCATTGTTTTGTGAAGACGTTGGGTAAACCCAGGCTTGCAATGTCACGGCTGACGTGTCTGCAAGAATATTTTTTCCTGGGATTTCTACCTTGCCTGTTCCGTCAAGACCTAGTGCATAAGTCTCCAAATCGCCATCAGCCTCTAGTCTTACAGAGACAGAATCGACTCCTTGTCCATTCTCGAAAGTGATATGTCCATAAAAGTCTCCAGTAGGTGTCCTGAATCCAAAATCCTTCAAGAATTCTTCAGTGTACAGTTTAGTTCCTCCACATTCTTTCAAACCATAAATTCTATATTCGTACAATATTCCTGGCAAACAAGATTTATCGTCATATGAAAGGTCTGAATTAACTGTCGCACTGACTGTCTCTATTTTTCTGAATGCGGTGTCTGAACTATAGACTTCTCTTCGCTCGACAACAATTTCGTCTACATCATCTGTCGCTTTCCATTTCAAATTGACACGGTCTGAAAAATAACCCTTTGAAGCTTCAAAGTCGCTTATCGAGCCCACTTTACTTGGCTTGACGGAGCTGCCTAATACAATACTTTTTTGTTTGTAGCTATCGCTACCAGGAATCATTTTTAGGACATAAGAATATGAATTACAGAATCGAAGAAGTTCGTCTTTGTATACTCCTTCCTCATAGTTCAAAATGAACTCTTCTACCACAGAAGTCGTTTCATTTGTTCTCACCAATTTCAATTCAGAACCATTTGACCAAATGACACCATCCTGATCCCATTTTATTTCCACATACGGTTTTTCACCTGGATTAAAATACGCAAAAGCATTTTTGGGATAACAGTGATTTGTATTTACTGAAACATTTTGCTCTTTCTTAAATTTATCCCAACCAGGAATTCCTTTTGTGGCTTTTCTTTCTATAGAAAAATAGTATTCGGACTCATCCCCGTCTTTCAAATCCATAATTGATTCATATGAACTCGTCTTAGGATCGTAAGCGATTTCTAACACTCTTGTGGTGTCAACGGTTGTATTTTTAATTGTCAACAAGAACGGACTGTCGTTATAATCTGATCCCATCACTGTTGGCATCTCCCATTTTAGGTTAACCACCTTTTTGTCAGGATCAACTTTAACAACAAATTTTTGGACTTGAGGATAAGCTTTCAAAACATATTCATTACTCTCTGCCACATATGTGATTTGATTGTTTTTTGTAGGAAAATATTCTTGATGAACCTTGAATTTATGTGATTTCGCTAGAAAAGCTTCATCAACATTTAAAACAAAATTACCATTGGTATTATTGTTTTCTTTAATATGAGTCTCATCACCATCCATCTTACTATTATCCTCATACAAATCAATGTCTCCCAATGTCGCACAATTTCGATTATTCGTCTCTCTTTCCCAGTCTATTTTCACAGCTGGTTGATTAGAAGAAGATACAAAATCAGCACCTATTGAAGTGTAGTTGGCAGTTTGTATGGTCGTTGCCAACCCCCCAGACCAAGTCTCGTTTATTTGTTGGTCTTTGGTACTACCTTCTCTCCACCAAGTACCATTCATATTGATTGTGAAACTTTTATTCATATCTTTTGAGGTGATTGGCTGAGACCACTCCAATGTATGTTCATCCTCATCGCTATACTGAACGTGTGTAACATAATTTTTATAACCACTTGGCACATTTGTCGTCATTTTTAACATGCCATCGTAATTACAGTTGATTTGATAAGTGACCTTTTGAGGTGTATTCTGTGTTATCACAAATCCAGTTGGATTTTCATCATCTTCAAAACCACAATGTCCTCTGTCGCCTCCTCCTCCCCACGTCTGGAAGTATCTCACTTTGTATTCTATACATCCTGTGTTGGCATTCCATTTGAATGTGTTCCAATGCCAATCCCAGTCAGCAGCTTCCGCCTTCTGCCAAGGCACAATACACAACACACCCATCAAAATGAGCCATCGAAACTTTGAGGTAGGCACTTTTTGCCCTGAAGAGAAGAATCTCTTAAACCTCTTTCCTAAAAAAGAAATCAGATTCATTTTTTTAGATAATAAAATTAAAAATGTAGTTATGTCCCAATCAAAAATGGATAAATATTCATCAAATAAGGATACAGATTCGCATTACTCACTATATCCCATTGTCCAGATCTAAATACAACAATATTTAGAACCAGCTTCAATTAATATTAAATCCCTTTGAGAGGTTTCGTAAAGTTTTTCCTTTATGTTTATGATTACCAGTTTGATATATGCGTAATCCTCTTCGTATTTTTTTTTCGCATCTTTGACAAGGTGTAAAAAGTTGTGAGTGATTACTCAAAATTTTCTGATAATTTTATGCAAGTTTACAAAGTATTTTTTATATACGCAAGTATAAAAACGTAAAAATATACATGAAATATGATTGAACCTTATTGTATACGTAAGTTTTTTCAAATCTCAGATGAAAGTTTTGCGTCATTAGAATTCAAATTCTTTTAGAAAATTCTTAACTTTGGCATATACTATTATTCAAAAGCGAAAGGAGAGATATTATGTCGCAAATAACATTCATATTGAAAACAGACGGCATTATAGCCGACCAGATATATATTGTAGGAGCTTGCAACGAACTTGGCTTTACGGAGGAGAATGCTCTTCCAATGATGGAGACTTCGGAAGGTTGGGTCCTGACTGTTAATGTCAACCGTAGCAATATACGATATTCATATTTTTATAGAATTGGGGAGGTGACCCGTCAGGAACCTTGGATGTCGAGAAAAATTGAGTTTGTCACAAAACAGAATATAAAAATCGCTGTGATTGACAAATATGGTGTGACAGATTCTCCTAAAAACATTATGAACACCAAAGTGTTTACGGAGGCGGTCTGTCATCATGCCTCAAATTTTGAAATGTCAAAGAAAAGTCTGCCTGCTATCTTTTCTGTCACAATGCCAAATCTGCTCACCGAACATGAATTATGTTTGATCGGTGACCAAAGCCAATGGGGAAAATGGAAGGAAGACGAAGCGATGGAACTTTCTTGTGCTGGTGCTCCATATATGTGGTGTGTGGCAGAGGGAAGCAAACTAAAGAAAACAGCAGAATACAAATACGTCATCAGAGATAAAAAGACAAAAGCCATACTCGCTTGGGAAGACGGTGATAACCGTAGATTCAAACTGCCTAAGGGAAGCTATTCTCTTGTGATTGTTAACGATGGCGTGCCTAAATTCCATTTGCCTGAGTTCAAAGGTGCGGGTGTCGCGATCCCTGTGTTCTCTTTGCGTACTAAAAAGAGTTTCGGATGCGGTGAGTTCGCTGATTTGAAACCGTTTGCTGATCTCGCCAAAGCTATGGGATTGCGTGTCATACAGACTCTTCCTATAAACGACACAACAAGCCAGCATACTTGGAAAGATTCTTATCCGTACAGCGCGATTTCCACATTCGCCCTTCATCCGATGTATATCTCAATAGAAGAGTGTGGGGAAGTGCCAAACAAGTATGACTACGACAAGATGCGCAACGAACTCAACTCTCTTGAAACTGTCGACTATGAGAAGGTTATGGAGTGGAAGATGAGCATTCTTCAGACAATGTTCGAACGAGACAAAGAAGACGTGCTTAAAAGCAAGGAGTTCAAGGCTTTCTATGATGCCAACATGCATTGGCTTCGCCCGTATGCGGCATTCTCTTATTTGCGAGACAAATTTGGAACATGTGAGACTGCTCAATGGGGGGATTACGCCAACTATACAGACGGAAAAATGTCTGCACTTTGCGACTCTCAAAGTGTGGCATATCCCAAAATAACATTCTATTATTATCTGCAATTCCATTTGGACCGTCAGCTAAAAAAAGCGGTGGCATACTGCCATCGTATCGGAATCGCTTTGAAGGGAGATATTCCGATCGGAATGGATCTGAATAGTGTCGACGTGTGGCAATATCCAAAATTGTTCGACTGCAACGGTAGCGCGGGTGCTCCGCCTGACGATTTCTCTATCTATGGTCAGAACTGGGGATTCCCAATCTATAACTGGAAGGAGATGCAGAAAGACGATTATTCTTGGTGGAGAACACGATTCAGCAAAATGTCTGACTATTTCGACGCATACCGAATCGACCATATTCTCGGATTCTTCCGCATATTCCGTATACCGAAGGATTGTGTATGGGGTCTGTTAGGTCAGTTTGCTCCTGCGTTGCCAATGACAAAAGAAGAGATAGAGTCGTTTGGAATAGATTTTGATGAAGAAAAGTACTGCGAACCGAATACAGACGATGAAATCCTACGTCGATTGTTTGGTGGAGACGAACTGCTCGTTAAACAAAAATATATGGTATCTGTCGACGGCAAATACAAGTTGCGTAAGGAAGTTGATACTCAGCGTAAGATTAAGGCCTTGCTTCCATATGGAACTAATGCCGAAAAGAAGATACGTGACGGATTGATGAGCCTGCTGTGCCAGGTGCTGTTTGTGCGTGATTATCAGGATCCTACGAAATATCATCCACGTATCACTGTGCAGAACAGTGAAGCATATGCGATGCTGGACCCTCATATGCGAGACAAGATGAACCGACTGTACAACTATTTCTATTTTGAGCGTCACAACTCATTCTGGGCTGAGCAGGCGATGGAAAAACTGCCGACATTGGTCCACAGCACAACGATGATGTGTTGCGGAGAGGATCTTGGTATGGTGCCGGCTTGTGTGCCAGAAGTTATGGACAAGTTGGGAATCCTTTCGTTGGAAATCCAACGTATGCCGAAGGAATTCAATGTGGAGTTCGGCCATTTGGAGAAAACTCCTTATCGAAGCGTTTGCACTACGTCTACTCATGACATGAGCACTATGCGAGCTTGGTGGGAGGAAGACAAAGAAAAGACTCAGAGGTATTTTAATAATTATCTGCATGAATATGGAGATGCCCCATTGTTTTGCGAGCCATGGGTATGCGAGAAGATCATTGCTTCGCATCTTGAATCTCCGGCAATGTGGGTGATTCTACCTATTCAGGATTGGATGTCTTTGGATGGCAATATCCGTTGGGAGAAGACATTCAAGGAAAGAATCAACGATCCTGGAAACCCTGACAACTATTGGTGTTACCGTATGCACAAAACAGTGGAGGAACTAAGCAAAGACAAATTCCTTTGCGATAAGATAGCCAAGTTGAATAAGAAATACGGAAGATAAGAAATAGATATTCAATAAAATAAATTGAAGGAGACGCGATTATTCACGTCTCCTTTCTTATTTTTCAGGCATCGTCAAATCATAAAAAATATATTTGCCACTCCAATAATGGCACCAAGCAATCCGCCCAGCCAAACAAGCATATACAACTCATTGTTAGCCACATCAAGCACAAGTCTTTCCACCGTCGGCATATCCATGCTTTGGATCTTGTCCTCTACGATCTTGCTGATGTCGACAGTGCGAAGCAGACGAGGCAATTCCGTCTTCACTTTTTCAGAATAAAGTTTTACGACGTCATGTTTTAAGGATTCTATTTTCTCATCAGACAAATTAGCTGTCCAAGAAGCGACGGTGCCGTTGGCAAAACGGTTGATCTCGTCGTCGACAATGCTAAGAATCATTTTCCTTCCGTCTCCACGCATCACATCATTGATCAGCCCTGCCAGTTTAGGGGTGATTTTGTCTTTTATAGTGTCCGCCAACGCATTTTTTGTGAGCAGTCCCATGAACCCATCTCCAATTTTGTCGTCGAAAGCAGACATTGCTGAGACGGCGATAGTCTGGCCGATTTTTTCATCAGACACAATCCCGTCTATCTTTTTCGCAAGATTGCCATTTACTCTTTTGATGAGATTTTCCACTCTTTCCTCACCTGCATAATTGCTGAAGAAAGTGCGGAGAGAACTCTCATTTGTCTGTAGAGAATGGATTATTTCGTCGATCTTGGCCTCCAGTTTTCCGATTGTCTCGTCAGACAGAAGCATCTTTGAAATGCCGTCGACATCCACAAGATTGTCGCTCACCACTTTGCCAATCGCCTTGGCAAGGTCATTCTGACGTTTCGGAATGATTCCGGGAGTAAATGGAATAGTGAATCCAAATAATCGTTTTTCTGTGTATGGGCGAAACATCATTTTGATAGCGATATAATTGGTGAAAGCACCGATTATACCTCCTAGAGCAACTGGAACTAATAGCCTGACGATATCAAAAATTTCCATGTCCAATCAAATTTCTTGCGAATGTACAATTTAATGGTCAGTTTTCATCGAAAAACGTTTAAGATCATCAAATTACTTTAGTTTTTGACGATTATTTTTACATTCCCAATATATACAAAAGATAGATATATACGCATTTTTCAACATTAGAGTTACAATGGAAAATCAATCTTTTGCAGTTTGAAGAAAAATACATATTTTTGCAGTAAGAGAAATACTGTAATATGAAAATATTGAAATCTTTCAAGGCAAAAATTCTTGTTGTGATGATGATGATGACTTCATCATTATCGGCAATCAACATCAATAGTTTGGAAAATGTATCGGCAGAGTCATTGTCGAAAACACAAATAAAAGAAATAAAAAAAGCCTATTATGAAACGGGAAGAACAATGGATGATTTCGTTAGTTTTGCCGTGTCTAAAGGCATGAATGAGGTCGAGGCGGAAAAATTAAAAGCCAGATTGTTGGCAGACAACAGCAAAACGGAAAAGGAGACAAAAGGAGACATTGCTATAGCTAGCTCTCAAATGGCAGAAAGCATTGTTGAGGAGATGAAGGAAAATCCAGAGCAGGCAAAATTCAACAATAATAGAATTTTCGGTTCTGATCTGTTCTCAAATTCAAAAATGTCGTTTGCTCCTAGTCAAAATATGCCGACTCCGCAAAACTATGTGATTGGACCGGGTGATGTCTTGATAGTAGACGTATATGGTTATGCAGAAAGCACAATGCAGCTTACTGTGTCATCAGAAGGAAATGTGAGAATACCAAATGTAGGTCCAGTGATGGTAAATGGACTGACAATAGAGGCTGCTCAGACGAAAATCAAGAAGCAGTTGTCATCAATTTACAGCTCGATATCATCGGGAAACACTCAGGTCTCAGTAACAGTCGGAAATGTAAAAAGCATCAACGTCTACATTACTGGAAATGTGGCAAAACCGGGAACATATACACTTTCATCTCTTTCTACCGTCTACAATGCTTTATACGCTTGTTCCGGTCCTGCGTCATCTGGTTCGTTGCGTAACATCAAATTGATGAGAGGTGGCAAGGAAATAGCTACAATTGACTTGTACACATTTTTGACAAGTGGAAATTTATCAAACAACATTTCGTTGCGAGATCAGGATGTGATATATGTGCCTGCATATGATATCCGAGTAAGCATCGACGGCGCAATGAAAAGGCCAGGTGTGTTTGAGATGAAACAAGGGGAAACTTTGAAAGATTTGCTTTCATACGCGGGAGGTTTCACTGAGAATGCATATCAGAACCGTATAACAGTGCAGCGTACGACAGAGAAGGAAAAGAGTGTGGCGGATGTCTCAAGCGATTTGTATGGAATGTTCACTTTACAGACAGGCGACCAGTTTGTCGTGTCAGAGGTGCTGGACAGATTTTCAAATAGAGTGAAAATTTTTGGTGGAGTGTTCCGTCCTGGCCCATACGCCTTGGATTCAGGCATGACTCTTATGGATTTGGTAAAGAAAGCCGATGGATTGTCAGAAGACGCATATTTGGAGAGAGCCACTATCTCTCGTCTACGTGATGATTTGACTCCAGAATTAATAAGTTTCAACGTTAAGGATCTTATTGATGGTAAGTTTAATCTGTTGCTTAAGAAAGAAGATGAGGTGACAATTGGAAGTTTGAAGGATTTGGAGGAAAAGAAGATGGTGTCTATTTACGGACAGGTTTTGTCTCCAGGCACATATCCTTACTATGAAAACATGACAGTCAAGGATTTGATTTTCTTGGCAAAAGGATTCAGAGAGTTCGCTGCGATTGATAAAATTGAGCTGTCACGAAGAGTTAAAGATGACAGTAAGTTGAAGGAAAACATTGAAAAGAATGAGATAAAGATACTTTCTGTAGACAGAGAATTGTCTGCAGGTGACGATGCTGATATCAAGCTGGAACCGAACGACATGGTTTCTGTTAGATTGAAAGAAGGTATCGAACCAAACAGATCAATGTCGTTGTTTGGAGAGGTTCGCTCGCCAGGAGACTATACGATTATCAACAAGAAAGAAAAAATTTCTGATATTATGGTACGTGCTGGCGGAGTGACATGCTATGCGTATGTGCAGGGAGCATTTCTTATCAGAAAAGGATCTCGTTCTGCGGCAGAAAGAATGAGAGACGCCAAGTTGATTCAGAAGATAGCGGAGACGGAGGGTGATCCTGATTTGTTGAAACAATTACAGAACAGGACAGATCTTGTCGGTATAGATATGGAACGTATTTTAAAGCATCCTGGATGTGAAGAAGATATATTTGTTGAAGATGGGGACATGATATTTGTGCCGAAGCAGCTTCAGACAATCACAGTCAACGGAAAGGTCCAGGTGCCTGGTATGATGGTATATCATGGACATTCTGCAAGAAAAGCAATTCGTAGATCTGGTGGCTTTGCTCAACATGCAGATAAACGTCGTGTATACGTGTCGTATGCAAATGGAGATATGCAGGCGACTGGTCATTTCGCATTTTTCAAGAATTATCCTAGAATAAAACCTGGTGCACATTTATATGTTCCTGAAAAAGAAGAAACTAATGAGGACAGAAGAGCCAGAGCCAATTTCTTTGCGACAGTCTTGTCAACAGTAGTGTCTTGTGCATCTGTTGGAGTTTCTTCTCTTGTGGTTATCTCTAATTTAAAAGATAGTAAAGACAATAATAAATCAGGCTCTGGATCCGGTTCTGGATCATCAAGCGGTAATTGATCAAATTAATAAGGAGAATGAATATCGATTTAGAAGAATTGATGAAAATGGATGATGCTCAAGAAAGCAAAATATCCTTTGCTGATATAAAAAAGGTAATTATAGATTATTGGTCTTATATATGGAGCAAGAAATGGTTTGTTGTCGTTGCAGTAGTAGTCGGAATTGTGCTGGGCGTTATTAATGCCTATACTTACAAACCAACATATACTGCCACATACAAATTCTCAATTGAGTCTAAAAGTGGCGGTGGCGGTGGTGGACTAAGCGCGCTTAGTATGTTGGCTGGAATAAACTCATCGTCAGGCACATTCTCTGGAGACAATCTTGTGGAACTTTTCCGTTCCAGATCAATGGTTGAGATGGCATTGCTGAAACCAATAGTCTTGGATGGAGATACAATGAATCTGCTAGAATACAAGATATTGGCGGATAGCTTGAGATTGAAGTGTGATGAAGAAAATGCAAAAGAGGAAGATACGACGAAATTTCATCTTCCCTCAATTTGTGATGTGACTTTCCCTTATGGACAAGATAGAGAGTCTTTTTCCCGTGAGCAGGATAGTATATTGATGGGAATCACTGCAGAGATGATGAAAAAAAATATAGAAATCGAAAAGATTGACAAGAAACTCTCTTATGCAAATTTTTCTGTCAGTTCAAAAGACGAGGTCTTTGCGAAAGAGTTCAGTTCTGCGATGATAAACACTGTGTTTGATTTTTATCTCAGAAGCAAAAGGGAAAATACTCAAAGGAATATAGATGAGTTTCAATCAAGAGCTGATTCCATACGTAAAGAATTGAACAAGTCATTATATGCAGCTGCCCACTATCGTGATTTAAATATGAATCCGTCAAAAAGTGTTCTTGGTGTAGAACAGTTAAAATACCAAACTGATATACAAATTAACACGTCGGCATATTCTGAAATTGTAAAGAACATAGAGGTCATGAAACTTGACATGGCTAAAAGTGAACCATTGATTCAGGAGATAGATGTGCCTCGTTATCCTCTTGCAAATGATAAGAAGGGAAAGGTCAAAACGGGCATCAAATATGGATTTGCCTTAGGATTCCTGACTGTGATTATATTATGCGGAATTCACTTTGTACAGGGATTATGTAAGGAAGAAACAGATAATGAAACAGCAGAATAAAAATAAAGAGGAATGCATTTGTGCATTCCTCTTTATTTTATGACCTCTGTAAATATTTATTTCTCTTTAGGTGAGTCTATCATCGGATTATACATCATTATGGCATCATTCGCCGCAATGAGTTCATGAAGTTCTTCTCCTGTTTTTAAGTTTGTTGTCCTTCTCCAGATTTGATTATGACGAGTATGCCCACCCCAACTTTGTCTTATAATACGATGGTCTTTTTCATATACCTCATATTCTACGTCTAGAACGTGATCGCATTGTATGTTGCCATGCAGGTATTCGTCATCTAACCAAAGATTTATTTTGAATGTTTTGTCTGTATTGTTCTTTAGCTGCAAATCAATATAATTATAGGCTAAAGTCGCGCCGCAAGCAAAAGGAATCGTTCTGTTCACATCTGGGAACACATCATAACTGTGTCTCCAACGTTCTGTGACGGTAAGGGGCGTATGCAGAGCCATCCAATAAAGAAGATTTCCTAATTGGCAAAGACCTCCACCTACCGCTTCTCCTACTTTTCCATTATGTATCATCATTCCAGTCTTGTAGCCTTTTCTGGCTGACGGACGGCCTACCATCTTCCAAATGGAAAAGGTTTCTCCGGGTCTGATTACGACTCCATCAATAGGTGCGATTGCCAACTTCAGGTTGGCGATTTTGTTGTATTGCAAATGCATGTCCACATCCTTTAACTTTCTCAGCAATGTAGATTTGTGGTCAATAAGTACATATGGACAATTCTGGCTTTTATCAACTTTCTCATATCGAGTGCCGGAAAAATACCATTTAAGTTTTCTTTTTAATATGTAAAACTCTCTGCCAAGCATTCTTCTGAATCGGCTTCTTTCGATAGGTTTTTCTACTATATTGAACATAGAACTAAATTTTTAATCTTAATATTTCTTCAAAGTTATAATAAGAATGACTAAATTCAAGTCGTTAAATCTTGATTTATGTTTATTTAAATACTTTTATGTTTTTTTTTTAGCTTGTCATTGCCTGAATGATAAAAAGTCTATCTGAAATTTAATCTCAATATATTTCGAAAATTATTTGTGATATAAACTTTTTTCTATATTTTTGCACCGCAATTCGGAAATGAATGGCGATTTGGTGTGGTAGTTCAGCTGGTTAGAATACATGCCTGTCACGCATGGGGTCGCGGGTTCGAGTCCCGTCCATACCGCAAATGATGCCGATGTGGCTCAGTTGGTAGAGCGTCGCATTCGTAATGCGTAGGTCACGAGTTCGAGTCTCGTCATCGGCTCATCCTTTTTATTTTATTTGTCTCCTCTGTAATTTCAGCAACTGAATAACAGGGGATTTGTTTTTTTATAGTGATTGATGAAAGGGGCTAAATCTTACATAGTTGGCAAAGGGGCTGTTTGTGCATTAGGCAATTCGTTGTCTGAAATCGTAGCAAATATAGAAGCGGGGAAAAGTGGAGTGAAAAACGGTTCAAAAAGCTACGCTAACGGACAATCATTCCCTTTAGGTGCAGTAGACGGTGCTTTCTTTTCTCAATATGACATTGCCGACAGATCTGCCTATTCCCGTCTGGAGCAGATGATGATATCGTCTACTTTGGATGCCGCTAAAGACACAACTGTAGATTTTTCCTCCACGTCTACTTTATTTATATTCTCCACCACAAAAGGAAATATCGACAATCTAAATCACGATCAGTCTGACTATATCCATAGCCTGGCTGATAATGTTGTGGCATATTTCAAAAATCCTAACAAACCGATATGCGTGTCTAATGCGTGTATATCGGGAGTGTCGGCTGTGATTTACGCTCACAGATTGATACAAAGAGGAGAATACAAGAATATTATCGTTGTCGGAGGTGATCTTTTGACCGATTTCGTCGTTTCAGGATTCGATAGCTTCCGTTCTTTAAGTCATAATGTCTGTAAACCATACGATAAAGACAGAGATGGTATTTCATTGGGAGAAGGAGCCTCTTCTTTGATATTGTCAAGTGAGACAAATGCCCCAAATTGTTATTATATCGCTGGCGGAGCGACGTCAAATGATGCCAACCATATATCTGGTCCATCACGCACCGGAGAAGAGCTGGCACATGCCATTACGACGGCATTGAATGAGGCTGGACTGAAAACTTCAGATGTGTCATTTGTGAATATGCATGGGACAGCCACCGTCTACAACGATGAAATGGAATCAAAGGCATTGGCTGTCGCTGGACTTGCCGACAGCATCGTCGTCAGCACAAAAGGCTATTTCGGGCATACATTAGGATGCTCGGGTGTGCTTGAACTTGCAGTCAGTGTTTCTCTTGCGGAAAGGGGAAAGATAGCAAAAACTATTGGTTTTGAGGAGATAGGTACTCCTGTCAAACTGAATGTTTCCAAAACAATAATCAAAGACAAACCGTGTGATGTTTTCGTGAAAACTGGTTCTGGATTTGGTGGTTGCAATGCTGCTGTGGTAGTCAGCAACCGAAATTTTGAAGCGAAGGAGATGAGAGCAACAAACACGTATACACAAACAGAATCAGTTGAATTGTCTGAGATTGATTGCAATTCTGATTTCAAGACATATATAAAAGGACTTTTTGCGTCTGTCTCTGAACCATATATGAAATTCTCAAAGATGGACGACTATTGTAGACTTGGTACTACAGCGGTGCAATTATTGCTTGATAAAGCGGGTGGGGTATCTCAGTATGACCCATACGAGATAGCGTTGATTGTAAATACGGATACCGGATGTATAGAGTCTGATTTGGCCCATTGGGATAATATAACAGCGGATGAATATGTGTCGTCGCCTGCCATATTCGTCTACACTCTACCTAACGTGGTGGCTGGAGAAATAAGCATCAAAAACAAAATCAAGGGTGAAGGTGTGACGCTGGTGAGCGACACTGATGACCCTAAGACTATCGTAGAAGAATTTTGCAGTGGGACAAACACAAAAGCTGCGATCTATCTGTATGTGGACAAATGCGACGATAAATTTTCTGCAAAATCAATTCTGTTTGTCCGCTCGTAGGAACATACAGACGTGCGTCTGACAAATCAATGCGTATCTCACACGCTCATTCCAATACACAAATAGCATTTCATATTAAATAAAAAAGGCGAACATTTCTGTCCGCCTTTGTTCTTTTTCAAGAAAGTAAATTACTTTCTCAAACCAAGCTTCTTAACGATATCACGGTAACGCTCGATGTCCTTCTCTTTCAAGAAATCCAACATACGACGACGCTTACCTACCAACATCTTAAGAGATCTTGATGTGTTAAAATCCTTCTTGTTTGACTTTACATGCTCAGTCAAATGAGAAATACGGTATGAGAATAGCGCTATCTGGCTCTCTGCTGAACCAGTATCGGTATTAGACTTTCCGTAAGTCCCGAAGATTTCTGCTTTTTTAGCTTGATCTAGATACATTGTTATATAATTTTAATTAGCGAGTGCAAAAGTAGTAATTATGAATGAGATGACAAAGAGTTTTTGCTATTTTGTTCCACTCTGTTAATTATTTGTTTTGCTTGGCTCTGGTTTATCCAAACAAAAAGAGATGTGGGGTAGCCACATCTCTTTTAATATACTGTTTGACTTGCAATTAGAAGTTGTACTTAACCATAGCACAAATACGGTTGTTGATCACTGTATTGCGATCTTCCTCAACAGCACGGCCTAACCAAAGTCCTTTGTCGTCTTTCTCTTCCTTGCCATATGTGGCACCTGTCAACTCATATTCAATTGCCATGTCGAAACATTTGATTGAGTATGTGTAAGTAGGGCATAGACGGAAGCAGTTGTCCAATGTCTTGAATGTCTTGCCACCTTTGTGCTGTAGAGAAGTGTATTTTACATATTCTTCTGCCATTCCTTCTTTTGCACCGAAGTTTTTCTGGAATCCAGCGAAGAAGCTGACCTTAGTGATGTTTCCAGTGTTTTTGCTTGTCTTAGTCCAAACTGGATTGATCCATGTGCTGAACATGCGAAGTGGAGTGTATTCACACTCGCCAGTCTTCTCGTCTACTTTAGTCAATCCGTATCCGCTTGGCATATTCAAATGAGCGGTGTTCTGACCGTAAACAGCCTTTGCCATCAATTTGAAATTGCTTGATGGCTTGAACTGGAAGTAGAACATTGGAGAAACAGCTGTGATTCTGTCTGAAGACTTAACTACGCATGTAGTATCCTTGCCTTCATAGATCATCTGCTCTTCACGTGTCTGGCGTGGCTTAAGGCTTGTAAGATCAGCTCCTAATCCTACAATTGTCTTTTTGCCTGTGTGATCGATACCCAAATATATTTCAGGAATACAAGAGTTGTTCAAGAATTTTATGTTTGCTGTAGACGCTGCTCCTATAAGATCCTTGTCTGGTCCGACGGGAGTGTATTGAAGCATCCAAAGCAAGTCTGTTGTCCATCTCCATCCGTTATCCTTTCCAAAACGAACGTCGTGGCGGATCTGTGGTGAACGGTTGAATGGCTGGAATGGAGAACCTGTCGCAAGTGCGGCGCAACCAGGCATCAAATCTGAATTGAACATTGGATGCCATGCCTGTCCTAAAGTCAACATGTTTTTCTTCCATGTAAGACGAGCGAACGCCTGACGAATACGAAGCAAGTAAGTATATGTACTATAACCGCAGAAATCCATTTCTATTTTACCGCTCATAGTGCAGTTCTCACTCAATTTAGGTCCTTGCAGATTGAGACCAAGACGAGTTGTGAAGGCCATCCATTGCATAGATGACTGCTGGTTTAGGTCTTCGCCAAGAAGGTTAAGGTTCTCATCTGTTGGCAAGGTGTGGAACAAACCTCCGTTCACAGCTTGAATTGTGTGAGAATCGTAAGTGAAGTAGTTACGAACAAAACCATAAAGAGAAACTTTAGGCTTTTTGTCGTTACCCTCAAACACAACACCGTTGCGGTGGTGACGATGATGACGGTGATGCTTTACTGTGTCAGCAGCAGCATTGTCTTGTGCGAATGCAGATAGAGATGCACAAGCTACCAAGATAGATAGTAAAAATTTCTTCATTTTTTTTCATAAAAAAGTAGAGACGCAATTGCCTGCGTCTCTACAAAATATTTTTTGAATAATTAGTTGTTTCCGAACACTGCGTTTCCAAACATGATCAATGCAGAATAGCCTACAATCATACCGAAGACACCTACGATGATACCAACGATAGCCATATCTTTCTGCTGGATGAATCCCTTAGCATAAGCAAGAGCGTTTGGAGGAGTTGAGATAGGAAGCGACATTGCAAGTGATGCTGACAACGCTACTCCGATAAGAAGTGCTGGCACACCACCGAATGAAGCCAACTGCTCCTGCATTCCCATACCTGCTGCAGCAAGAATTGGAACAAGAAGTGCTGCTGTACCAGAGTTTGACATAAATGTACTCATCACGATACATAGAACACCAGCTCCGACCATCATCACAAGTGTTGGCCACTGATCCAAAGGAATTGAATCAACCATGTGCTTTCCAAGACCTGTCTTATCCAATCCGATACCTAGTGCGAAACCTCCGGCTACAAGCCAAAGAACATCCCAGTCGATCAAAGCAAGATCCTTCTTTGTGATAACTCCCGTGATTGAGAATACTGCGAATGGAATCAAAGCGACCACGTTAGCGTTGATGCCGAACAAATCTTTTCCAAACACCCACAAGAAGATTGTGATGCCGAAAGTTACATATACGATGAAGGCTTTAGGACTCTTGTCGAAATCTCCAGGAACTTCAATCACGATGTCTCTTTGTGAGAATGGGAACAACTTAACTAGTAGGAACCAAGAAAATACAAGGATAATCAACACTACAGGAACCATCATCAACATCCAGTCTCCAAAAGCAATCTCGATACCCTGCTTCTCAAGGAATCCAGTCGCGATTGCGTTTGGTGGAGTTCCGATAGGAGTTCCGATACCACCCACGTTGCAAGCGATTGGAATAGCAAGAGCAAGACCGATTTTTCCTTTTCCGTCAGAAGGAAGAGTTGCAAGCACAGGAGATAGGATAGTAAGCATCATCGCTGCAGTTGCGGTATTACTCATAAACATTGAGAATGTTGCCGAGATCAAAATGAAACCAAGAAGCACGTATTCAGCTCTTGTGCCGAAAGGTTTTAGCATTGCTTTAGCAAGACCGGCATCCATCTTATATTTAGTGGCTGCGATTGCCAAAACGAATCCACCCATGAAAAGCATGATAGTCGGATCTGCGAATGCGGCCATGATAGCTTTGTAGCTGATAGGCTCTCCGTAAACTTGTCCATTGTATAGGTCGACGCCTTTTTCTGGAGCCATGAATGCTATCGCACTGTTGGAAACAGTAAGAAGCATCAATACCATTGTCAAAACTGAAGTTGTCCAAATAGGAATTGGCTCAGTAATCCACATTGCGGCAGCAAATAAGAATATTGCAATTACGCGCTGCTCTAAAACTGTTGGGTCACCCTTAAGTCCGAATGCGTCTGCTGGTAAAAACCATGCCAATAGACCGATTGCGAGACAAATGCCTAGACAAATGAGTTTCTTGTTGTCGGTTGGCACACCTGATGGGGTGGCCTTTGATGCCTGAGCCCCAGGCAGAGACATGTTTTGTTGCTCTTTTGGTTCCATAAAACCTTTTGATATTTTGTTTTTCTTGTTATTAATTCAGTTGTTAAAAGTGTCGCAAATTTATTTATAACAAAGCGTTTGACAAAACGAAAAATAGGCTTTTTTTGTTTTGCATAAATATTTGAATGTTTTCAAAATGTAATATGGATGTAATAAATTGCTGACTTAGGTAAGAAAAATATCTGCGAATCGTTCTTTTTGTTTCTGTCTTTGCTATTTTTCTTTGCAATATGAAAATTAATATTTATGTAAAAGAAGTGTTAAAATGAAATAATTTGCCCAAAATCGTATAATATTACACTTTGAGTTCGGAATTAAATATGTGTATATATAAGTGCGACATAAAATGCAATATTCATTTCATTTGTCAAAAAAAAGTAGAAAATCATGTGATTGTTGATAAATCAGCATATTTTGCAAAAAACAATTTTTTTGTTTGCGTTTTTGCTTTCCGCTTTTTATTTTTGCCGAATATTGCACAAAATGGGAAATAAAAATTAATAAAAAATAATTCATTAAACGTAATTTTATGTGGTTAACTAGTTCTTCGGTGGGAAGAAAACTGATAATGAGCATATCAGGACTATTCCTCATCATGTTTTTGGCATTTCATATGTCAATGAATTTAGTGGCTATCGTTAGCTCAGAGGCATACAACGCAGTATGTGGCTTCTTGGGATCTAACTGGTATGCAGTGGCTGGTACAGCTGTGCTAGCTGCAGGAGTATTTGTTCACTTTGCTTATGCAATTATGCTTACATTGCAGAATCGCAAGGCACGTGGTGAGCAGAGATATGCTGTATCTGAGAATCAGAAGTCAGTTGAATGGTCTTCACAGAACATGTTCGTTCTTGGAGCGATCGTGATCATCGGTCTTGCCATCCACTTGTCTCACTTCTGGGCACACATGATGCTTCCTGAGTTGGTTGGTAGTGAGGAGTTGCTTCTTACTGCTGATGGCACAACTTACGCTCCTACAGATGGTGCAGGTTTGATCTCATACACATTTAAGAACCCAATCAACGTTGTTCTTTATGTTATTTGGTTGGTAGCATTGTGGTTCCACTTGACTCACGGTATGTGGTCAGCTATCCAGACAATCGGTTGGAACAACAAAATTTGGATGTGCCGTTGGAAGTTGATTTCAAACATCTTCGCAACAGTAGTATGTTTCGGCTTTATGGCTGTAGTTGTTTACGGCTACTTTGCTTAATTTCCCATTATAATTGATAAAAATTATGGCAACTATAGATTCAAAAATTCCTAAAGGTCCTTTGGCTCAGAAGTGGACCAACTATAAGAATCATCAGAAATTGGTGAACCCAGCCAACAAGCGTAAGTTGGATATCATCGTTGTTGGTACTGGTCTTGCAGGTGCGTCTGCAGCTGCTTCTCTAGGAGCACTAGGTTTCAACGTACTAAATTTCTGTATTCAGGATTCTCCACGTCGTGCTCACTCAATCGCAGCACAGGGAGGTATCAACGCAGCTAAGAATTATCAGAACGATGGTGACTCTGTTTACCGTCTATTCTACGATACAATCAAGGGTGGTGACTACCGTGCACGTGAGGCAAACGTTTACCGTCTTGCTGAGGTGTCTAACAGCATCATCGACCAGTGTGTAGCTCAGGGTGTTCCTTTCGCTCGTGAGTACGGTGGTCTTCTTGATAACCGTTCATTCGGTGGAGCTCAGGTGTCTCGTACTTTCTATGCAAAGGGTCAGACAGGTCAGCAGCTTCTTCTTGGTGCATACTCAGCACTTAGCCGTCAGGTTAACAAGGGTACAGTTAAGCTTTACACTCGTTATGAGATGCTTGACGTTGTTATCATCGAGGGTCGTGCTCGTGGTATCATCGCACGTAATCTAGTTACAGGTAAGATCGAGCGTTTCTTCGGTCACGCAGTAGTTATCGGTACTGGTGGATACGGAAACACTTACTTCCTTTCAACTAACGCTATGGGTTCTAACGGTTCTGCTGCTATGCAGATCTACCGTAAGGGTGCTTACTTCGCAAACCCATGTTACGCACAGATTCACCCAACTTGTATTCCAGTTCACGGTGATATCCAGTCTAAGTTGACTTTGATGTCAGAGTCTCTTCGTAATGATGGTCGTATCTGGGTTCCTAAGAAACTTGAGGATGCAAAGGCTATTCAGGAGGGAAGAAAGACAGCTAACGATATTCCTGATGAGGATCGTGACTTCTACTTGGAGCGCCGTTATCCTGCATTCGGTAACCTTGTGCCTCGTGACGTTGCTTCACGTGCTGCTAAGGAGCGTTGCGACAAGGGATTCGGAGTAAACAACACAGGTCTTGCTGTATTCCTTGACTTCAAGTATGCTATCCAGCGTCTTGGTAAGGATGTTGTTGCTCAGAAGTACGGTAACTTGTTCCAGATGTATGAGAAGATCACTGACGAGAATCCATACGAGGTTCCAATGAAGATCTTCCCTGCTATCCACTACACAATGGGTGGTATCTGGGTTGACTACGAGTTGATGACATCTATCCCAGGTTTGTTCGCAATCGGTGAGGCTAACTTCTCAGACCACGGAGCTAACCGTCTAGGTGCATCTGCATTGATGCAGGGTCTTGCTGACGGATACTTCGTATTGCCATACACAATCCAGAACTATTTGGCTGATCAGATCCAGGTTCCAAGAATGAGCACAGATCTACCTGAGTTCGCTGAGGCAGAGAAGGCAGTTCAGGACAAGATCAACAAGTTGATGAGCATTCAGGGTTCTGAGAGCGTTGACTCAATCCACAAGAGACTTGGTCATATCATGTGGGAGTACGTAGGTATGGGCCGTACTAAGGAAGGTCTTGAGACAGCGATGAAGAAGATCAAGGAACTTAAGAAAGATTTCTGGAGCAACGTCTACATCCCAGGTGAGGCTAACACACTTAACACTGAGTTGGAGAAGGCTTTGAGATTGTCTGACTTCTTGGAGATCGGTTACTTGATGGCTATCGACGGTTACAACAGAAATGAGTCTTGTGGTGGTCACTTCCGTGAGGAGTTCCAGACAGAGGAGGGAGAAGCTCTTCGTCAGGATGACCAGTACTCATACGTTGCTTGCTGGAAGTACACAGGAGAGAATTCAGATCCTGAACTTTTGAAGGAGCCACTTGATTACGAGGAGACAGAGCGTAAGACTCGTAACTACAAGAACTAATTTCTAGTAAACTTGAAAAATCAGACAAAATGGAAAAACTAATAAATATTACACTTAAGGTATGGCGCCAGAGAGGTCCACAGGAGAAGGGTGCTTTCGAGACATACCAGTTGGAGAATATTTCTACAGAGAGCTCATTCCTAGAGATGCTTGACGTTCTTAACGAGAAGTTGGTTAAGGAAAGAAAAGAGCCTGTAGTATTCGACCACGACTGTCGTGAGGGTATTTGTGGTATGTGTTCACTATATATCAACGGACATCCACACGGAAAAGACCAGGAGGTTACAACATGTCAGCTACACATGCGTCGCTTCAACGATGGTGACACTATCACAATCGAGCCATGGCGTTCAGCTGCATTCCCTGTAATCCGCGACTTGATGGTAGACCGTTCTGCTTTCGATAAGATCATGCAGGCAGGTGGTTATACATCAGTTAATACAGGTGGTATTCCTGATGCTAACGCAATTCCTATTCCAAAACCAGTTGCAGACGAGGCAATGGACGCTGCATCTTGTATCGGATGTGGTGCTTGTGTAGCAGCATGTAAGAACGGATCAGCTATGTTGTTCGTTTCAGCAAAGGTTTCTCAGTTGGCTCTTCTTCCTCAGGGTAAGGTAGAGGCTGCTAAGAGAGTGAAGGCTATGATTGCTAAGATGGACGAGCTTGGTTTCGGTAACTGTACTAATACAGGAGCTTGTGAGGCTGAGTGTCCAAAGGCAGTGTCAATCAGCAATATCGCTCGTTTGAACCGTGAGTTCATCTGCGCTAAGTTGAAAGACTAATATGGTCAAGAAATAATGAAAGAGGATAGACGTGATTACGTCTATCCTCTTTTTGATTAATTAATCCGGAAGGATAATCTTTCAAATAATGAGGAATGTTAATTCAATGGACATTGGACATTGGATAAAAACCGTTTGTAAACGCTAGGGTCGGGAAACATACAAATTCAAATGTCATATATAATAAGGAATAAACGATTATGGACAATAAGACAAAATATAAAGTAATAGAAGCAAAACTTAATGGAAAACTGACATTCGACAACGGAGGAGATTTCATCGCAGACCTTTTCAGCGGAGATCTTGCAGAAATCGGATATGACTCGTTTGAAAATGAGGGAGAGGTGTTGAAATGCTACGTCGCAGAAAATCTTTTTTCAGAGACAAAGTTGAAAGAGGTGATAGGAAGCTCTGAACTTTATGCGAATATAACATATAAAACGGAAGAATTAGAAGATAAGGATTGGAACGAGGAGTGGGAAAAAAACTATTTCCAGCCGATTGTTGTGGCAGACCAAGTGGTGGTGTGCAGCGAATTCCATAAGAATGTGCCAGAAAGCAAATATAAAATCATTATAAATCCGAGGATGGCATTCGGTACTGGCCATCATCAGACGACTGGATTGATGATGAAGAATATGCTTGATTGTGATTTTAAGGGGAAGACGGTGATGGACATGGGCTGTGGCACTGCAATCCTGTCGATCTTGGCTGCGTATTTAGGTGCGGAAAGAGTGGATGCTGTCGACATAGATGTGTGGGCATACGAAAATTCAATCGACAATCTGGTTGTAAATAAAGTGGAGGATAAGATACATGTCCGCCAGGGCGACGCTGCAACAGTGGAAGGATTGAATTCCGTCTACGATATATTTCTGGCCAATATCAACCGCAATATTTTGATCAATGATATACCTAGATATGCCAATTCCATCAAAGAAAACGGAAAATTAATCTTAAGTGGATTTTATAAGGAAGATATTCCAGCGATCGAAGAAGTTGCTAAAAAACATAATTTTAGCTTGCAATTTGTAAAAGAAAAAGACAATTGGGTGTCAATTTGCATGAATAAGCAAAAGTGTTAGTAAAATAATAGTCAAGAAAGTTGTTTTACTTAAAAAAAAATATACTTTTGCAATCTCTCTAAAAGGAGAGTGTGTAAAGTTGTTTAATTCTTAACAAAAACGCTTATGTATTGGACATTAGAGTTGGCGACAAAATTGGAAGATGCTCCATGGCCTGCATCAAAGGATGAATTGATTGACTACGCATCTAGATCAGGAGCTCCGTTGGAGGTTATCGAAAACTTGGAAGAGTTGGAAGATGAAGGCGAAATATACGAGTGTATAGAGGATATTTGGCCTGATTACCCAAGCAATGAAGATTTCTTTTTCAATGAGGAGGAGTACTAACTGGTCACGGAAAAAATCAAAAAGAGAATTTTTTTTGAATTTTTACGTTGATTTTTTTTGTCAGTTACGGCAAAAAAAACTAATATTGCTCTTAAATTCCGTTTTGAACGGGTCAAAAAGGATGCTGATTTTGCTTATATCGCTATTTTTCAGCGATATAATTGCGTACTCGCAATTCAGCAACCTTGATATGTTGAGTGCAGTTTTGGATTGGGAACGAGCTAATCCGTCGTTAGTGGCGAGCAACAAGAGAACAAACGTGTTGGGAGAGTTCCAATCCCAATGGGCAGGATTTGAGGATCATCCGCAGGATGTGTTTTTCAGTTTCAACTCTCATTTGCCATGTCAACGAGATCAAGCTGTCGGAGTCGCATTCTCTGTTCAGTCAGAGAGTTTCTGGAAGTTCCAGCGATTAGGTTTGGAATATGCTCATCGAATTGAAACAAAGACAGGCAACCTGTCATTCGGTTTGGATGTAGGATTCGCGGATTTTAGTTTTGATTACGATAAAGCTTCTTCAGGAGTTGGAGGAGAAGACGATTACCACAAACTGCAGGATCCGTTACTAAGCAAAGAAGGAGCAAGCGAGGAACAGAACGATATTGTCTTCGACGTGAATTTCGGAGTCGGGGCAAAGATAAACAAACTCGATGTCGGCGTGTCAGTGTTTCATTTGAATGCAGGCAAGGCTGAAATAGTAGAAGGTAGGTTTTTCGCATTGAAGCCGACGATGCTTGTATATGGAGAATACAAGTTAAGGACGAGAAGCAAAATGTTCTTGTACAGACCATCGCTGATGGTACGAAGTGATTTCTCGACGATGCAGGTAGGAATGAACAACGTCTGCACGTACAAAGAAAAGTACACATTCGCACTGAACTCGTGGTTTTGGAGTTCGATGGCATTTGCGTTTAGCTTCGAAGTCATTTCTGGAATGCAGATTGGATACGGATATGTGTTGCCATTAAATAAAATGATTAGGTCCGGTGGTTCACATGACGTAGTAGTGAGATACTCGTTTGATTTGAATTTTTCAAAGAAAGACAGGTATAAAAGTGAAAGAATTTTATAAAACAATAAATTTGAAATAAAATTAGTAATTCAAATATCATGAAAAAGCTGTTAATTTTCTCAGTGATTGCATTGCTACTCGGTAGCTGCTCCGGAGACGGAGGAGGCGAGTTGGTCGGTGTTTATTCAAAATCATGGAAAGAGCCGTCTCCTTATGGTATGCTTTACATTAAGCGCGGATCCTTTACCATTGGTCAGAACGACCAGGACGCAAACTGGGCTATGACATCACAGTCAAAGACGGTTTCTGTTGACGCATTTTGGATGGATGAGACAGAGATTACAAATGGAGAGTACCGTCAATTCGTACACTGGGTACGCGACTCTATCGCACGTGAGAAGTTGTCTTTAGTTGATGAAGAGTTTAAGATCACGCAAGACAAAAAAGGAAATGAGCTAAAGAAGCCAATCCTAAACTGGAAGAAGGAAATTCCTTGGGAAAAGCCTAATGAGGATCAGCAGATCGCTATTGATAGTATGTTCTATATGGGAGAGGACGATATCGATATCTTCCCTCAGTTGAACGCTATGATTTTGTCGTACCAGTATTCTTGGGTAGACTATATTCAGGCTGCCAAGAAGGAGAACAAGTTCGACGTAATGCGTGGATCATACAACAGAAGCATTGAGGGTCTTGGTGTAACTAAGGATAGTGCTGATGTGATGATTCGTAAGGATACTTCTTACTACAATGAGCAGGGTCACATCATCAACAAAACAATCTACAAGGAGTTGAAGAAGCGTTCAGACTTCATCTCAAAGAAGCGTATCAACATTTATCCAGATACACTTTGCTGGATTCGTGACTTTACTTATGCATACAACGAGCCATACATGAAGTTGTACTTCGCTCACCCAGGATATGGTGAATACCCAGTAGTTGGTGTTTCTTGGGAGCAGGCTCAGGCATTCTGTCATTGGCGTACAAACCTATTCAATGGTTACCAGATCAAGAACGGTGGCGTACGAGTTCAGGACTTCCGTCTACCAACAGAGGCTGAGTGGGAGTACGCAGCACGTGGTGGCAAGGACTTGTCTATGTACCCTTGGGGAGGTTACTACGTACGTACAGCAAAAGGATGTTTCTTGGCAAACTTCAAGCCACAGCGTGGTAACTACACAGACGACGGTTATCTAATCACATCTCGTGTAGCTTCATATCCACCAAACGATTTCGGTTTGTATGATATGGCTGGAAATGTTGCAGAGTGGACATCTACTGCATTCCACGAGTCTAACTATTCATTTGTACACGATATGAACCCTAACTACGAGTACAACGCTAAGTCAAGCGATCCTGAGGTATTGCGTAGAAAGGTTATCAAGGGTGGTGGCTGGAAGGATGTCAGCATCTTCTTGCAGTGCGGTATGCGTACATATGAGTACCAGACTGAGAACCGTTCATTCCTAGGTTTCCGTTGTGTAAGAAGCTATATTGGAATGGATTAATCTAATTCTAATCAAAAACGTAATTATTAACAATCTTAAATTAATATTCGAAAAATGGGTATAATGGAATTTATGCAGTCACCTACTGGTAAAAGAATGACAGGTGTTGCTTACTCTCTAGGAGCTTCAATCGTAATCGTTGGAGCATTGTTCAAAATCATGCACTGGCCAGGTGCTGGAGTCATGCTTACAATCGGAATGGGTACTGAGGCTATCTTGTTTGCTATCGGTATCTTCGATAAGCCTCACAAGGATTACCACTGGGAGCTAGTATGGCCTGAACTTGATGACGAAGGTGCTGAGGGTTCAGCTCACGGAGTTGTTGCTGCAGGAGATTCAAAGGAACTTTCTATCCCTACAGTTGATACTAAGGCTCTAGTTGAGGAGCAGTTGAAAAACCTTTCAGAGGGTGTTTCTAAGTTGGGTAACACAGCTTCTCAGTTGGCTAACCTTTCAGAGGCAGCTAACGTATCTAGCTCATATATCTCTAACGTAAACGCAGCTTCTCAGGCTGCAGGTGCTTTCGCAGCATCTCAGGCTAACCTAAAGAACTCTTCTGATTCTTTGGTTAACTCATACAAGGATATCGAGGCTAGCATCAGCAGCGCATCTTCTGGTTCAAAGAACTTCGCTGATCAGATGAACGGAATCAACAAGAACATCTCTAGCATCAACAGCATGTTCGAGATCCAGGCTAAGACAGCTAACGAGCAGGGTGAGGCTATGTCTCTTGTAACTACTGCTCTTAAGACAGTCGCTGGTTCAATCAACTCTTCTGCAGCTTCAGCTGAGTCTTACAAGTCTGAGATCGAGAAGTTGGCACAGCAGATGAAGAGCCTTAACACTGTTTATGGCAACATGTTGAACGCCATGACTATCCGTGGTTAATTGTTAAATGTAATTAGTGTAAACTAATCTTTAGGTATTAATCTATGAGTGGAGCTACGAACTGTCCGGAGACCCCGAGACAGAAGATGATCGCCATGATGTACCTCGTGCTAACTGCCATGCTTGCACTTAACGTGTCTGCGCAGATTTTGAACGGATACACCTCGATCTACGAATCAATGACGAAGAGCGTACAGATCGCTCAGGGTAACAATGCAAACTTGGAGTTCAAGTTTGGATCTCTAAAGGACCAGAATCCTGTTAAGGCTAAGCCAATGGAGCCATATGTAGACTCATTGGTAAAGGAGTCAAACGCACTATACCAGTATCTTGACACATTCAAGCACACTTTGGTTATGCTTGTAGACGGTGAAGAGGCTGATAAGAAAGATTGGACAATCAAGAACGCTGGTGACCTTAACATCGCTAGTGAGCTTTTGGAAGGAAAATCTTCACGTGCTAAGGACCCTGATGGTAATAACTGGGGTACTACAATGAAGGCAAAGATTGGTGCTTTCAGCCAGTTCGCTCAGAGAATGGTTAAAGTCGGCGACATCGCTGATACAACAAAGGCAAATTCTTTCAAGCAGACATTTGATACTCCTGATAAGAAGATCGAAGGTGCTGTTTACTCTTGGGAGAAGCAGATGTTGGAGGACCAGCCAGCTATCGCAGTGTTGGCAACTGTAACAAAACTTCAGAACGACGTACGCAACACAGAGGCAGAGTGTTTGAACCATATCATCGGTCAGCTAGATGCTGGTGACTTCCGTGTGAACAAGATTCAGGCTCTTGCAATTGCTGATGAGCAGTACGTGTTGAGAGGAGGCAAGTATCGTGCTAAGATCGTGTTGGCTGCAACTGACTCAACTACGAATCCAGTTATCGAGATCAATGGTAAGCCATTGGAGAAGGATATCTACGAGTTTACTGCAACTACTCTTGGTAAGCAGAAGTACAAAGGTAGCATCAAGATGAAGAAGCCAAATGGTGACGAGATTTCTTATCCATTTGAGACTGAGTACGTTGTTGGTGAGCCTACAGCTACAGTTTCTGCCGACATGATGAACGTGCTTTACGCCGGATTCCAGAATCCAATCTCTGTATCAGTTCCAGGTGTTAACTCTGGTGATGTTAGCGTATCAGTTTCTGGTGCAAACATCACTAAGACTGCTAAGGGTTGGGTCGTTACTCCTAATCCATCACAGGTAGGAAGAATGTGTGATATCAACGTTTCTGCTAACATCGGTGGTAAGTCACAGCACATGGCTAAGCATTCATTTAGAGTCAAGAAACTTCCTAATCCAGCAGCAATGTTGAAGTATGGTAAGGATGGTAGATTCTGGATGGGTAAGATTGCTAAGACTGATCTTATCTCTGCAGACGAGGTTGTTGCTGAGCTTCCTGATGCAGACTTGAACGTTAAGTACAATGTGCTTTCATTCTCTATCAAGTCAACAGACTCAATGGGTAATACAATCGTAGAGCCAGCTCAGGGTTCTCGTTTGACAGAGAAACAGAAGGCAGTGTTCAAGAAATTGGTTAAAGGAAAGACTATCTACTTGTCTGATGTATTCGCTACAGGACCAGATAAGGTAAAACGTCAGCTTTCTCCAGTCGAAATTGCACTTAAGTAATCATAAAAAACTGAAAAGGTTTAAGTCATGAAAAAAAGTTTAAATTTGTTGTTAACTGCTTGTTTGCTAGCTTTTGCAAACCTCGCTAATGCTCAGGATCAGTCATTCTTCGACGAGGCTGGTAACATTTCTGAGGAATTGCAGACTAACTTGCCAACAAGTGGTCCCAAAGAAGGTCTTGAACCTATTGAAATGGTTAACCCACGTGCCGACGATATCTATTGGCAAAAGGTTGTATATAGAATTATCGACCTTCGTGAGAAAATGAATTTTCCACTATACTACCCTGAGCTTCCAGCTGACAACAGAACAAGCTTCTTTGCTCTAATGTTCAGATTGGTACAGGATGGTAAAGTCAAGGTGTATGACTATGCTGAGGAGTACGAGCATTTCGATGATCAGCATGTGACTAAGTTCCGTGATTTGATGGATAAGTTCGCGTTGCCATACGAAACAAAACTTGACTCTATTACAAATGATACAATTTATGTAATTGATGACACAGACGTTCCTAACCGTGATATCATCAAGTACTTCTGCAAGGAAGTATGGTATTTCGATAGAATTTCGTCTACTTTCAATTGCCGTATCATCGGTTTCTGCCCAGTGATGCAGAGAGAGGGAGATACAGGTCTAGAGACATTGCCTCTATTCTGGATTCCTTTTGAGACACTTCGTCCTTTCTTGTCACAGACAGAGGTTCTTATCACTGATAAGAATAATGGAGCAAGACCTTCGTTTGACGACTTGTTCATGAAGAGAAGATTTTCTAGCTACATCTACAAAGAGTCTAATGTACAGAACAGATCTTTGCTAGAGTACAATACAACACTTGAGGATGTTAAGAAGGAGCAGGAGATGGTTAAAACTCGCTTGATCAACTTCGAGACAGACTTGTGGGAGTATTAAAAAGAGACTTTCTTAAAGAAAATTGGCATCGCAATAAAATGCGATGCCTTTTTTATTTTTAAACAAATGTTTGATTTTAATTAGATGATTTTTCATGTCAAAAGAGGATTGTTAAGGGCGGAACGCCCTAACCTCCGGCTAATGTGCGAGCCGTAGGCGAGCACACATAATTTGACAAAACCACAGAGATACAAAGTCCACAGAGAAAGACTACGCCTTTTAATGAGACTTCAATCAGAAAGCGGAAAATGCTTCTATATTTTGATTGCTCGTTATAGCGACCTGTGCAGATTTCAATTCGTCGTACTCACGTCATTTAAGTACTTTTGGATTTTGTCTAAATGATTGAAGAAACGTTAAAATTGCGAATTCCATATGATTCATGTTTATTGGATTTGACCCATTACTCCACCTGCCATTGCATGTTGAAACGAACGACAATAAGAATCAGAAGATAGATGTCTTCGAAAAAAGACTAGGAAAGAGATAAAATCAGTCATAAACTAGGAAAGAGCCATTCATTTCTCTTCATTTTTTACTAATTTTGCACACGTCTATACTGCGGACACATCAAGAAGAGACAGAAATTTGAAATACAATGGATTATAAATTTTCAGAAATTGAAAAAAAGTGGCAGAAATATTGGGTAGAAAATGCCACATATAAAGTTAAGGAGGATTCTTCAAAAAAGAAATTCTATGTCCTTGACATGTTCCCTTATCCATCAGGTGCCGGTTTGCACGTCGGCCATCCTCTTGGTTATATAGCATCGGATATTTTCGCTAGATACAAACGTCAGCAGGGATTCAATGTCCTTCACCCTATGGGTTACGACTCTTATGGACTTCCTGCAGAGCAGTATGCCATCCAGACTGGTCAGCATCCTGCTGTGACTACAGCTAAAAATATTGCTCGCTACCGTGAGCAACTTGACAAAATCGGTTTCTGCTTCGACTGGAGCCGTGAAGTCCGCACTTGTGAACCTAACTACTACAAGTGGACTCAGTGGGCATTCATCAAAATGTTCAACTCTTACTACGATAACGACGCAAACAAGGCTCTTCCTATTGAGGAACTTATCGCTAAGTTTGAGAAAAACGGTAATGCCAGCGTCAACGCTGCTAACAACTGCACTGTGAAATTCTCTGCTTCTGACTGGAAATCTTATTCAGAAAAAGAGAAGGAGCAGATCCTTTTGACTTACCGTATCGCTTATTTGGCAGATACAAAGGTTAACTTCTGTCCAGCTCTTGGTTGTGTCCTTGCTAACGATGAGATCAGCGAGGGTGTCAGCGTCCGTGGTGGTTACCCTGTGGAGCAGAGAGTGATGCGTCAGTGGAGTTTGAGAGTTTCGGCATATGCACAGCGCCTACTTGATGGCCTTGACAAAATTGATTGGTCGGATGCGTTGAAGGAGACTCAGAAGAACTGGATCGGCCGTAGCGAAGGTGCTGAGATGGATTTCTGTGTTAAAGGTCAGGATCTAAAACTTAGAATCTTCACAACACGTTGCGATACAATCCATGGTGTTACTTTCATGGTGCTTGCTCCAGAAAGTGAATATGTAGCAAAGGTGACTACTGCAGATCAGAAAGCGGCTGTGGATGATTATCTTGCCCAGGTAAAACGTAGAACAGAGCGTGAACGTATCTCTGACCGTCGTGTCAGTGGTGTCTTCTCAGGCTCATACGCAATCAATCCAATTACAGAAAAGGAAATCCCTATCTATATCAGTGACTATGTGCTCGCTGGCTACGGTACCGGTGCCATCCTGGCTGTACCTGCTCACGATTCTCGTGACTATGCATTCGCAAAGCATTTCAATCTTCCTATCATTCCTCTAATCGAGGGTGCAGATGTCTCTGAGGAGAGTTTCGACGCGAAGGAGGGAATCATGATGAATTCAGGATTCTTGAACGGTCTTACTGTAAAAGAGGCATTGAAGACTGAAAAGAAGTATATTAAGGAGAAAGGTATCGGAGAAGTTAAGGTTAACTACCGTCTGCGCGATGCTATCTTCTCTCGCCAAAGATATTGGGGTGAGCCATTCCCTGTTTATTATAAGGATGGTATGCCACACATGCTTGATGAAAGCAAACTTCCTCTTGAGTTGCCTGAGGTGTCTGACTTCAAGCCGACAGAGAGCGGTGAGCCACCTCTTGGTCACGCTGAGAATTGGTGCACTGCAGACGGTGATCCATACGAGTTGAATACTATGCCTGGATTCGCAGGTTCGTCAGCTTACTATCTAAGATATATGGATCCAACTAACGACAAGGCTCTTGTAAGCAAGGAGGCTAACCAGTATTGGAAGAGCGTCGACTTGTACGTTGGTGGTACAGAGCACGCCACAGGACACTTGATCTACAGCCGTTTCTGGAACAAGTTCTTGTTCGACTTGGGTTATGTTTGTGAGGATGAACCATTCCGCAAATTGATCAACCAGGGTATGATTCAGGGACGATCTAATTTTGTATACCGTATCAAAGATACTAATACATTCGTATCTCTTGGATTGAAGAAGGATTATGATGTCACTCCTATCCATGTCGACGTGAATATTGTAAACAACGACATCCTTGATCTTGAGGCATTCAAGGCTTGGCGACCTGAATTTGAGACTGCTGAGTTCATCCTTGAGGATGGCAAGTACGTATGTGGCTGGGCAGTTGAGAAGATGTCAAAATCTATGTTCAACGTCGTCAATCCTGATGATATCGTAGACAAGTATGGTGCGGATACATTGCGTCTATACGAGATGTTCCTTGGTCCAGTTGAACAGTCTAAGCCTTGGGATACAAAGGGTATCGACGGAGTGAACAGATTCTTGAAGAAATTCTGGGGTATGTTCTTCACTGGCGACAATTTTGATGTTGTGAAGGCTGAACCAACAGCAGAGGAGCAGAAGTCAATCCATAAACTTGTTAAAAAAGTTACTGGAGATATTGAGACTTTCTCATACAACACTTCTATCGCTGCATTCATGATCTGTGCAAACGAGCTTACTTCTTTGAAAAGCAAGAATGCAGAAGTTTTGACTAAGTTTGTCACAGTGCTTGCTCCATTTGCACCTCATATCTGTGAGGAACTTTACCACTTGCTTGGCAATACAGGTTCTGTTTGCGACGCACAGTGGCCATCTTACGATGAGAAGTTCTTGGTGGAGAGCAGTGTTAAATATCCTATCTCATTCAACGGTAAGGTGAGATTCACACTTGAACTTCCTGCTGATATGGATAAGGCAGAGGTAGAGAAGACTGCACTTGCTAACGAACAGACAATCAAACTTCTTGATGGCAAACCAACAAAGAAGGTTATTGTCGTTCCTGGTAAGATTGTGAATATTGTATTCTAATAAATAATTTGTAATATGGAGACAGGAACAGTTGTTTCCTGTCTCTTTTTTTTGTTATGAAAAGACTTGTCATCCTTTTGATTTCCTTTTTTATCTGCACTTCTGTGATGGCGGCCCAGTCGGACGTCAAAGCCTTGACTATTGAGCAGATGGAAGCCGCAGAGTCGCAAGCATACCTTCAACAAATCCTTTCCATAGATAGTTTGGAAGACGCTGAAGATTGCAGAAAACATAGAAACGACGCATTGATGTGCGCCAACTTTATCATCAACACTCCATGTGAATTGAATGAGAAAAGTGATCTTATGTGGATTTATTGTGCAAGATATGTGTTGCTTTGGGACGAGAAATCAGACGAGATTCTCATCTCTTTCCCGAAAAGCTCAAAAGAGTGGATGATATGTCCGGAAATAATGTCTGTATTCTTAGCTGCTTGCACAAAGACGGCAATCGAAGATAAGATCATTCACGTCTATTCGAAAGAATTGCATGTCAAAGCGGTGACGACGTGTGTCTTATATTATATCAAGCATAAAAAGACCATGGACATGCTTTGCAAACCTAATATGAAAAAACTTGTGAAAAAACACAGAAGAGGAAAACTTGAGAAATATTTGAGTGATCAATACGATAAGGAGTATAAGGGAAAATCTCAAACGGAGAATTTTTTCATTCCTGATTGATTGACATTGATGATGATTTGCCGAAAAAACAAACAACTTTGACATCGGCTACGTTTCGACATTTATAAAAGAAAAAGTGAAACTTTGACTCAACATCCTGGTTGGATAGAATAATTTTAAGTTGATCGAAAAAAATAAAATAATGAAAAAGATAATTGTGTTTTTACTGGTTTTTGTAGGCTCCTTTTCTCAGGTGTTTGCACAAAGTCAAAAAAAAGTTGATGAGAATGTACATACTGAAGAATTTTTGAACATGAAGAATACCTGCTGCTTGTATCATATCGGCAGAAATTTCAAATGTGCCAATGATTCTATTGTTCCTTATTTGTATTATGAGTATACTGTGGATCTTTACAAAGAATGGAAAGGCATTTTGATTGCTGTTCCTAAAAAAGAGCCACTTGATTTAAGGATAAAGTACGCAAGGAATGAGATTGATGGCAATAGTCAAATGCTGCAATATTTTTATAATTTTTTGTTCAACAAGGAAATGTTGTTGAATAATTATGATTTATATGTATTCTATGTGCCATTTGATCAATTGACAAATGTGAATGATACGGGAGACGTTATGCTTTTGATTAACGATAACGGAGAAGAATACTATGATTGGATGGAAAAAGAAGATGCTGTTGCATCAGTTTATCATTATGAGAATGAAAAATGGCAGTTGACAGATTTTCAAGAAACAAATGGATTCGTTAAAAGAGTCGCATTAAATTACGCATTGCAAATTTTGGGCGAGAGATTTAAATAAACTCCCAAATTGCAAGATATGATTTGAGATAAAATTGTTTGATTTTTGTTTTGATGTTGGCAAAACAGAAATACTTTAATTCTACAAACAACGTAAAAAAGATTGATTTATAGAAGAACATTCTAAAATAATTACCAAAAGTTTTGTTTTCTTCTTTTAAAACTCGTTTTGTTTCCCTTTTTATCTTATACCGCTAATTTTGCAGAAAATAATTATTTAAGACTGGTAAACATTATGAGCACTAAAATTGGAACTAAATGTGTCCATGCAGGTTATTCTCCAAAGAATGGAGAGAGCCGTCAGATGCCTATAATCCAGAGTACGACTTTCAAATATGAGTCGTCGGATGCAATGGGCAAACTATTTGATCTTGAAGCGTCAGGTTATTTCTATACTCGTTTGCAGAACCCTACAAATGACAATGTTGCAGCAAGAATCGCAGCACTTGAGGGTGGAGTCGCAGGTATGTTGACTTCATCAGGTCAGGCAGCAAACTTTTTCGCAATCTTCAATATTTGCGAGGCTGGTGGTCACGTGATCGCATTCAACAATATCTACGGAGGTACATTCAATTTGATTGGAACAACTCTTCCAAAAATGGGAATCGAAGTGACTTTCGTAAGCGAGGATGCTACAGACGAGGAAATCAATGCAGCATTCAAGCCAAACACAAAGTTGGTGTTCGGTGAGACTGTATCTAACCCAGGTGTCCGTATTTTCGATATCGAGCGTTATGCAAAGATCGCTCACTCTCACGGAGTTCCGTTGATTATCGACAACACTTTCCCAACTCCTGTATTCTGCCGTCCTATCGAGTTCGGTGCTGATATCGTAACTCACTCTACTACTAAATATATGGATGGTCAGGGAGTAGGTGTAGGTGGAGCTATCATCGACAGCGGAAATTTTGACTGGGACAAGTATGCAGACAAATTCCCTGGACTTTGCGCTCCAGACCCATCTTACCATGGTTTGACATATACAAAGGCATTCGGTAAGGGTGCTTACATTACTAAGGCTACAGCTCAGTTGATGAGAGACTTCGGTTCAATCCAGTCTCCTCAGAATGCATTCTATCTAAATCTTGGTTTGCAGACTCTTCATGTACGTATGAGACAGCACCATGACAATGCGTTGAAGATCGCTAAATTCTTGAAGTCTAACGATCAGGTTGCTTGGATCAACTATTCTGAACTTGAGTCTGACCCAGACCACGCATTGCAGCAGAAGTATTGTCCAAACGGAACATGTGGTGTTATGGCATTCGGATTGAAGGGTGGACGTGAGTTCTCAATCAAGTTCATGGACAACTTGAAACTTATCGGTATTGCTACACACGTTGCTGATTGTCACTCTTGTGTGCTTCATCCAGCATCTCACACTCACCGTCAGCTTACAGACGAACAACTAATTGAGGGAGGCATTTCTCCTGATTTGATCCGTCTTTCTGTCGGCATCGAAGACGCCGATGATCTAATCGAAGATATCAAGCAGGCTTTGGCAAAGGCTAAATGTTAATGAAATAGAGACGGGATTATTCCCGTCTCTACTTATTTTATACCATATTTATTTCCTGTCTAGCACAACACTATGAATGTTCCGAGTCGCTCCACGCATTTGTCGCGTCTCCATGAAGGCCATTCTGGTGATTCTGCGGTACAGATATCAGAAATGAAAATATTATTGCTGTTGACGCCAGTGGCTTCCAACTGTTCTTTGCAGGCTGAAGCAATGTCAATCAACGGCTTTTGAGATTCACTAAACCCTACTATATATTTCTCACCGAATTCAGAGGCACATGCGGCGTCAACCTCGTAACATTTTCCGCAAATGTGAGGACCGATGGCTGCGATGATGTCAGATGAAGAAGAACCATAATGTGATTGCATCATCTCCACTGTTTTGCGGACAATCTGTTTTTGTGTTCCCACTCTGCCGGAATGAATGTTGGCTATCACATGTTTCCGCTTATCATAAAGCACCACAGGCACACAGTCTGCAGTACGGATTAAAAGCGGAAGATTACGGATGTTTGTAATCAACGCGTCGCAATCAGGAATCTCAGTTCCCCGCGTCGACTCGTCTGCTATTTTTACGATGTCACTATGTATCTGCTTGCATGAAACAACGTCGGCAGAATTAAAAAATGATGATGAATTATCGATGTTCCGACAGTCGACATTAGTGGAAAATGCCAACACTACATCCTTTTCTTCTATTAAATATGTTCTATTAATACCCATATCAACAAAAATAACAAATTAAAATACCTTTTATCAACAAAAAAAACAAAAAAAAGTACCAAAGCAAATAATATTTTTTATATTTGCGACATAATTGAAAACGGAATTAATAAATTTAAAATACAAGATAATGAAGAAGATTTTGTTCGTAAGTGCAGCTGCATTGGCACTTGTACTTTCATCATGCAAGAAGGAGGCTCAAGCTCCAGCTGAGACTCCAGCACAGGTAGAAGAGACTGTTGAGGCTACAGCTGAGGCTGCTGCTACAGTTGAGAACGCAGTATTGAAAGGTCTAGAGGAAACTTTGAATGGAATCAAGGCTACAGCTGAGGCTGCTACATCAGAGAATGTTCCTGCTTTGTTGGAGCAGATGAAATCTTTCAAGGAAAATTACGAGGCTGCAAAGGCTAACTTGAACGCTGAGGAGCAGGCAAGCATCGAGGCTCTTGCTAACTCTGTTGTTGAGATTATCAAGTCTAAGGCTCAGTAATTAAAAAAGCAAAACAAAGAACGCTATGGAAGATAGCTTACCATAGCGTTCTTTTATTATTAACCAAACAAAAAATTAGAAAAATGGCTAAATATATTGTAAACACACAGTCTTCTAACCTAAACGTTAGAAAAGAGCCTAGCACATCTTGCGAAATCATCGGTAAGTTGGCTAAAGGTACAGAAATTGAGGTTTCTGACATCAAGGATGGATGGGCTACAATCAGCTTCAATGATCAGACTGCTTACGTTTCTGCAGATTACATCAAGATCTCAGACAAGGCATTTGATGATTTGAAGTTCTAATCTCGACAAGATTATAAAAATATATATTCGCCGGTCACATACAGTGGCTGGCGATTCTTTTTATCCATTTTCGCTGTGATAAACGGCTTTGATGTCGAATTGATTCCATTTAACGTTGATAAAACCCCTTATTTTTCATAATTTTGCGCAAAAATTATAAGAATAAATGAATCATTTAGTGTCGCCTTCTTTATTGTCGGCGGATTTTTTGAACTTGAATGCTGATATCGAGATGCTTAACGAAAGTGTGGCTGACTGGTATCACCTTGATATTATGGATGGTGTGTTTGTGCCAAACATCTCTTTCGGTATGCCTGTGATCAAGGCAATCGCAAGCAAGGCAACAAAACCACTTGATGTCCATCTGATGATTGTTGATCCCGACCGTTATGTGGAGGAGTTCCATAAACTTGGGGCAAAGGTTCTAAGCGTTCACTATGAGGCTTGCACTCATCTTCACCGTACTTTGCAGCATATCAAGTCGTTAGGTATGTTGGCTGGTGTGACTTTAAATCCTCATACTCCCGTCTCTGTGCTTGAAGAGATTATCTGCGACGCGGATGTGGTTATGCTTATGAGCGTAAATCCTGGTTTCGGTGGACAGAAGTTTATTGAAAACACATTGGATAAGGTCCGTCGTTTGAAGAAGATGATTGTAGAGAAGGGCTCGAATGCTAAGATTGAAATCGACGGTGGTGTCAATTTTGAGACTGGCAAGCAACTTCTTGACGCGGGTGCTGATATCTTGGTGGCTGGATCTTTTGTGTTTGGAGCTAAAGATCAGAAAGCTACAATCGCTGGATTGAAAAACTTATAATGATATGGAGACGGGGTTCATCCCGTCTCCTTTTTATTAATTAGATAGTATCCCATAGGGATAATTTGGTAACGTACAAAAAATAAAATGAATTTTATAGTTAAGTCAATTCGTAGATTTCCATATCTATTTCTGACATTTTTATTCGCTTCTGGCATTGCGCTTGAATACACATTCCATTTTGACTTAGCCAATCAAATTGGGTTGGGGTTGTCATTTGTTGTCGCCTTTTCCACATTTTTCATCTATGTGAAGATGCCGACTTTGTCGCGGTCTTCGAAGACCTCGTTTTCGTCCATTTTTTCCATATTATTAGTCTTCTTTTTCCTTGGCGGTATCTTCGAACATGCTTGCCATCCGATTCCCTCTGATGAATTGCAATCTTGTGGGGCGACGGGAATGAAGGAGAGGGTAGCTCAGATCAAAAGTGTCCCGAAGCTGACGAAGGGAGGAAAAATTAGTTGTGAGTCTGAGGTTTATTTGACGGCTGAAAGCAGAAACGGGAATGGTAAAGTGTCTGTATTTGCTCTACTTACGTTTGATACTTGCTCTGTTTCGTTCAAAAAAGGAGATTTCGTTGTCATTTCGTCGTCGTTGAAGTCGACGGAAAGCAATGAGACTATTGGGTTCAATTATGATACCTATCTGTGTAAAAAAGGAGTTGAGGCCACTTCCTTTGTCAAGGATTACAGAACACTAAAGTCGTCGGATAATTTGTCGTTGGAAACATACGCATCCGACATTAATTTGTTTTTGCAGAATTCGGTCAGGGCAGGCAATGATATTGACGAATGCAATGCTCGAGACCTCGTCGTCGCCATTACTCTAGGAGACAAGACGGATATGGACGATGGGTTAAAAGATGCTTATTCCAAGGCTGGCACAAGCCATCTGCTTGCGGTGAGCGGACTTCACGTCGGAATAATTATATTGATTGTAGAGGCTTTGGTGGGCTTTGTGATCCATCCCAAAAGAAGACGGTATGCTTTCGCAGCTGTATTGCTTGCCATAATATGGGGGTATGCTTTCTTGACAGGTTTGGCGGCTTCTGTGGTACGTACGGCTTTTATGTATACGGTATACCGTGTGGCGATGCTTCTGTTTAGTAAACCAAATCCGATAAATGTGGTGTCGTTCACTGCGTTTGTGATGCTGGTGTATAATCCATTCAATATTTTTGACCTTGGATTCCAATTGAGTTTTGCCGCTGTGTGTTCGATCCTACTTTTCGGACAACCGTTGGTAAACGGGTTTGAGAAGTGGGTGCCTGAATTTAAACTTAAAGGTCGGGTGGGGATGTGTCTATCTAAACTCAGGACTTATGTGCTCGGAAGTGTCGCAATCAGTATCTCTGCCCAGATCCTCACCACTCCGATAATTCTGCTGACATTCCACACACTGCCGATATTGTCGATTGTCTCAAGCCTCTTTACGATTCCATTGGTGACGTTGCTGATTCCATTGACATTCATATATTATGGATTTTTTGTGTTGCCGACGTTGCTTCCTGTTTTGACTTCCGTAGCCAGCGGAGTTTTATATCTTACGTTAAGTGTGGCAAGGTCGGTCAATGCGATTGTTCGGTATACTGCAGACGTTTCATTCTGTACCGTTGACAGATTGCCGTTTTATTGTTATGATGTTGCGGTCTATGTTGCTGTGTTCCTGTTGGTCGCGGCATATTATAATTATCGTAGAATCTTGTTGCTGTGGATTTCAGCCTCTATTTCGGTTGCCTATTTTGTGGCAGCTTCGATAGATGGAATAAATATAAAGAGATGCAGAATGTTGGCCGTGTATAATGTGAATGGCGTGACAGCGGTGAACAGGATGACGGAAACAAACACTCTGTTTGGATGCAATGACACACTTAAGGTGGCTAAAAAGGCAGGAGAATTCTGGACAAACCGGTTGATGCCATCACCGTCGTCTGCAGAAGAAACATTTTTTGATTTTGATAATCATCGCGTCTATATACTTTCGGATAAGGAAGAGATAAAAAGAGAGCCGATTTCTCCATTGGAAGTAGACGTGCTGATTTTGACGAACAACGTGGCGGTGAAATTGAGTGAATTGAAGAATTTCAGATTCAAGAAACTTATTGTCGACGGCAGTAACAAGTATTATGTGGCAAAGAAATGGAGTGAGGAAAGAGAGAAAAGCGGGGTTGATTGCCATATTGTCAAGCTTGATGGGAGCTGGATAGAATGCTCAAATAGAAAATAAAGTCGTATCTTGACTCTTTTTTTAGATTTTGAGACTAAAAATGTGCTTTGTCTTAAATGTTGATTGTCAAGTGTTTGCTAAACTTATTGTAAAATAAGTGCTGAATAAATTTGGACGTAATGAAAAAAGTGCTACCTTTGCACTCGCAAACGGAAAGATGGCGGGATAGCTCAGTTGGTTAGAGCGTCGGATTCATAACCCGGAGGTCACGAGTTCAATTCTCGTTCCCGCTACTAAAACTTTTGCATATGGCGGATTAATGTAGTGGCCTAGCATGCATGCCTCTCACGCATGAAACTCGGGTTCAAATCCCGGATCCGCTACCAAAAAGAAATAGACAGCAGACTTTGCTCGAAAGAGATTTAGAAGCAGTCGCCATGGCGGATTAATGTAGTGGCCTAGCATGCATGCCTCTCACGCATGAAACTCGGGTTCAAATCCCGGATCCGCTACTAAGAAGGTTTCTCAGAAATGGGAAACCTTTTTTGTTTTGCTTATTTTCAAATGATTACATATTGTGACCTCTCTTTGAAAAATGTTTTTTAGATATGATTGCAAACGTTAAGATTTGTTAAAATGAATGTGTGCTTGATATTGTTTTGTAATTTTGTAAAATGTTGATGAGTTTTGTTTGGATGAAGTGTTGCGAAAGAACGAGAGTTCGCTAATGACTAATAAGTTTTATTTATGTTAAAAAAATTTGTTTTCTTAGTGTGCCTGTCATTGGGCGCATTAAATTGTAGTGCTGCAGTAAAATATATGACTGTAGAATTATCGTCGGGCACAAAGTATAGTTTTCTACTTGCCGACAAACCTATAGTGACATTTGAGAGTGGAGATTTAGTTGTTAATGGCAGTGCTGAGACAAGTTATGCCATAAGTGGGGTGAAAGATTATCATTTCACAGAAAATGATGAGTCTACTCTTACAGGAGAAACCTTAACACCTACCGAAACTGGTTGTTTCATTTTTGAAAACAATGGAGTTGTAAGCATCCGCAATGCAAAACCATCTGCGAATGTGGCATTGATTAATGTGAATGGAGTCGTATTGGCAAAAACTGTTGCTGATGACGGAGGCTCTGCAGAAGTAAAATTACCTGAACCTAAGGGTGTGTATGTCCTTACAATTGAAAAACAATCATTTAAGCTTATTCGTAAATAATCTAATATTTAATCATGAAAGAAAAAATATTCGGTGGGGTCGCATTCCTTACTGCGACCTGTTTTCTTGCCCATGGTGTCACGTATATGCATGTGGAAAAGAATAACGGAACTGTAGACAGTTATGACGTGGAGGAAGTGTCAAAAGTGACATACTCTGAAGAATTATTGTCGGATACAGCATCCGGTGAATCAGATGTCCCTTCTTACGCCAGAACTCGCAGAACAGCACCGAGAACTTCTTCTGGCAATGAGAAGGATGGTCATGAGTACGTCGACTTGGGATTGCCAAGCGGTTTGCTTTGGGCTACATGCAACGTCGGTGCAACAAGACCGACAGAAGCTGGAGATTATTTTGCATGGGGAGAGACGGCAACCAAAGAGCATTATGATCTTGACAATTATAAGTGGATGGATGAGGCAACGGAAGATGTCCTCAAATATTGCATTGATAAAAAGTTTGGCACTGTTGACGGCAAGGATGAACTTGATTCCGAAGACGACGCTGCAGTCGCCAATTGGGGAGGAGAGTGGCGTATGCCAACCGATGATGAGATGAAAGAGATGGTCGATGGCTGCTACTGGGAATGGACAGATAATTTCGAAGGATCAGGAATGGCAGGACGTGTCGGTATATCAAAGAAAAATGGAAACGCTATTTTCCTTCCTGCTGCAGGTCAGAATGGTGATAATGTTGGCAAAAGAGGGTATTATCTGACATCATCTTTGTGCCCGATTATGAACGATCAGGCTATTTGCGTTTATAATTGGGATATAATGTTCGACAAAAATGTGGCTACTTTCCGTTATTATGGTTCATCTGTGCGAGCAGTAAATGGAAAGAAAATCCTTGCCGACGGTGTGTCGGTCAGCGGCAAAATCGGTGACTATTGGTATGTCGATTTGGGTCTGCCAAGCGGAATGAAATGGGCCACGTATAATTTAGGAGCTTCGGATCCGACTGAAATAGGTTCACTTTATGCTTGGGGTGAGATAGAACCGAAGACAAAAGGAACATGGAAAAACTACAAATGGAGCACCATTGTAGAGGTGATGGATGCAAAAGGTAAAACAAAAGAAAAGCACATTCTTACAAAATATTCATCGGATGATCAGAAGACATTGCTAAGTGAGGAAGATGATGCGGCAGCAACTTTGTGTGGAGAAACTTGGCGAATGCCGACAGCTGAAGACGCGAAAGAATTGATCAATGGCTGTGTTTGGAAATGGGTAGATAATTTTAACGGCAAGAATGTTTCTGGATATTTCGGAAAGTCGAAAAAGAATGGTAACACTATATTCTTTTCTTCTGGAGAAGGAGGATGGATGTGCTATTGGTTGTCCACATTGACTTGTTCTAAAATAGAACCTTCGTATCTTGAATCTTTAGGCAGACAATCTGATTATTTAGACTTTCCTGATATGTTGTCTGGTTCTCACGAGTATGGAATAAATGTTTATTATAATGAAAGAATTTTGACTTGTCCTATCCGTGCTGTTTCCGGTGAAATTAATAAATACGATGTCTATTTTTATACAGAGGATGGAACTCTTATCGAACGTAAGGTTGTGAATCATGGTGAGGCAGCCACAGGTGTTTATCCGCCAGAAAAAGTTGGTTATGTGGCAGGATGGAAAGACTCTTCATTCATGAACGTCACGGAAAACTTGAGAATCTATGCCAAGTATGAGCCGTTAGAGGGTGTGCAGAATGGTGTGTCTGTCACTGGAAAGTTTGGCGACTATTCATACGTGGATTTAGGATTGAGTGTACGTTGGGCAACTTGCAACGTCGGAGCGACAAAGCCGACAGAGAAAGGATCATATTTCGCATGGGGAGAAACTACTCCTAAAGAGATTTATGATATGAGCACTTATAGATGGGGCGATGCGACGGCGAAAAAGTATACTAAGTATTGTGTCAATGCTGAATTTGGCACTGTCGTTGATGGTGTGACAGAATTGGAGCCTCAGGATGATGCTGCAAGTGTTATATGTGGAGATGCATGGCGTATGCCTACAGAAAAAGAGTTTAAGGAGCTTTGGCTTGGTTGCTCATGGAAGTGGACAACTGATTTCAATGGGTCTGGAGAGTCTGGCCTTGTAGGAACGTCGAAAATAAATGGAAAGATTATTTTCTTGCCTTATGCTGCCACTCTTGTGGGAGATAAGTACGGAACAACTTGCAGCTATAGTACGTCTTCATTGTTTAGCTTGCCGGATAATGGTAGAGATGTTTCTGCATTTTACTTCTGGGAAAACTATTTAGGCAGAGTGAATGGTGCAACACGAGAGTGTGGACGTCCTGTCAGAGGAGTGATTGAGAAAAGAAAGGAGTTTGGTACTTCTATCAGTGGTGAAGAGAATGGCTACTCATACGTCGACTTAGGATTGCCAAGTGGATTGAAATGGGCTACATGCAACGTCGGAGCCTCTAGACCTTACGAATATGGCGGCTACTATGCGTGGGGAGAGGTGACAACGAAAGATGCTTATTCATATAAAAATTATAAATATGGAGATATCGATTTCTTAACAATTGATAGAAGAAATTATCTGAATAGCATAGGCTGCCCTGACAAAGATATCTATGAAGTAAGTGTGTTGAAAGAAGGAGAGGATATCGCTTCAATTGCCTATGGAGGTGAATGGCGTATGCCGACAGAAGCTGACAGAAGAGAACTGGAGGAAGGTTGCGAATGGATATGGACAGATAATTTTAATTCTACAGGAATAAAAGGAGTCTTGGGAAAATCAAAGACGAATAGCAATACTATTTTCATCCCTGCTGCTGGATTCAAGTATGATTCTAACACGATGAATTTAAATGTAGAGTGTGTTTTTTGGACGGCGTCTTTGTCTTATAGTTATCCCATCGGATATTTTAGTTGCTTCAGTTTAACAAATGAAGGAAATGGAATAAAATTTTCAATTCCTTTTGTAGGAATGCCAGTGCGTGCTGTGATTAAGTAGTATGGTAAATTTAAGAATTAAACTGTCGTTTAGATGGATTTGTAAATAACCCAAGTTTCGCAAGTGGATTGGGTATGAATCATAACTATCTGCTTGCGAAACTTATAAATTAAAATCAATGAAAAAGACAATATTCAGTGTGTTCCTATTCCTGTCATGCCTGTTTTCTGCCAATGCGGAAAATAATGGATTTGTCGCAGAATATGGAAGATTAAAACTTGTTGGCAACCAACTAAGTTCAGAGAAAGGTGAAGCAGTTCAGTTGAAAGGCTTCAACACCGGAGTCATTACAGCTGATGACGACGCATGTATAGACAGAAGCGCATTTAAGAATATGAAAAAGTGGGGATGCCAGTCGGTCAGACTGAACTACTCACCTTCCACTCATTCAAATGCGTTGCTTGAGAAGTTGAAAAACTACATCGACATCTGTGCGGAATTTGGTATGTATGCCATTGTCGATTGGCACGTTTTCAAAGAAAACACAACACCGACGGGTGTGCCGATGGATTATGTGAAAGATGCCACGGATTTCTTCGGTACTATTTCTGCTTATGCGAAAGAAAAAGGATACATTCATGTGATTTATGAGATCTGCAATGAGCCAGAGGATTTGGAATGGAAATATATCAAGGAGTATGCAGATATAATATTGCCTGTTATCGAGTCTAACGATCCCGGTGCCATTGTCATCGTCGGTACAAGTGATTGGAGTCAGAGACTAACACCTGTGCTTAACGATCCTATAAATGCAGAAAACTACAATTTGGGAATCATGTATGCATTCCATTATTCTGCCTGCTCTCATCTCCAGTTGTTGAGTGAAATTATTATGACAGTTGACATATTGCCTATATTCGTTTCTGACTGGAGCTCATCTGATTATAAGTATGATCCAGATAAGGTATGTGCCCAAGAATCTGAGCAGTTGTTCAAGTATATGAATGGCTCGAAGACAAAAGTCAGCTGGAACTATTGGAAGTGGGGCGACGAAGATGGAATCTGGAAGAATTGTAAAGATGGATTCAACGTGGAAAACTTGACAGAAACGGGTTCTTTTATTGTTGAGCATGAACAATTCCCTGTTGACCCAAAATGGTATGAGAATTTCAGACAGACAGGAAGATTGAAGATCGTTGACAATAAACTTAGTACGGAGGATGGCGATCCTATCCAGTTGAAAGGTTTCAACTCTGGTGTCATCACATTGGATAATGAAGAATGCTTGAGTAAGGAAGCCCTTCAGACTATGAAAGAGTGGGGTTGCAATTCAATCAGATTGAACTATTCACCGTCTACTCATTCAATGGAGATGTTGGAGAGATATAAAGGCTACATTGATATGTGTGCTGAGGTCGGATTATATGCTATTCTTGATTGGCATGTTTACGATGAAACCGCTTCTGAATATGGCGATCCAACGTATTATACTTATGATGCCATGGAATTCTTCACAAGACTTTCTGATTATGTGAAAGAAAAGGGATATATGTTTTTGATATATGATGTCTGCAGTGATCCAAGTGGAGTAGACTGGCCACATATTAAGGAATATGCTGACACGATATTGTCTATCATAGAGTCTAAAGATCCGGGAGCTATTTCGATTGTAAGTGTACCACAATGGAGCCAACGAATAATGGATCCAGTATTGGAACCTATAGATCCTAATAGATTTGATCTGGGAATCATGTATGCTTTCCATTATGCGGCATGCGATCACAAGCCTTTGCTCGCAAATTTCAAGATAGCTAGTGAATCAATACCTGTATATGTTTCTGATTGGAGCAGCTCTGATTTTACTTATGATCCAGATAAGGTTTGTAAAGAAGAATCGGATGAGTTTCTTGATTATGTCAATAGACTTAAAAATATAAGCTGGAACTATTGGGCATGGGGAGGAAAAACTGGTATATGGAAAGATTGTGGAGCGGGTCTTAACAAAAACAATCTGACAAAGACAGGCTCTTACATTCTTACAGAAACTGGTCTGTTTGATTTTAAGGATGATTCTCCATCTGATGCGCAGAATATTGACAACGACGGTTTTGTGAATGTCGTTCCAAATCCGACAGATGATGCATTCAACATAATATTTAAGGGCAAGGCTAATGTTTGTATCTATGATGTGATAGGACAGAAAGTCTTCGAAAAAGATGGAGTGGATGCTATGTATGTTAATGATGACTTCGCTATAGGAATCTACTGCGTTGTTGTCAAGGGCGAGGATTATGTCGGCAATGTAAAACTGATTGTTAGATAGTCAGCAATTGCCTGATTATAGAGAGGGTGTACCCAATTAGGTGCACCCTCTTTTGTTTGTTGAGTGAATCAGACCAGAGTCGTAGGGGCAGGGTTAAGAACTGCCCGATATTCACCATCCTCCCCGAGACTTTGTCTGGGTTACTCTCACTTTGCTCGCTATTGCTTTCCAGTCGGAATGACTCCGACTGAGTGAATATGTGAATCTGAAAATAAAGATTTAGATAATTATAATCCGTTTTTAAGCTTTGTGATTTCACAAACATCCAGAATAAGGTAATCCTTTAATATAATTTTCCATCCACTGCCAATCAGGTTCATAATTTCCTTTGTCGTTGAGAATAGCTGGAAGCTTAATTTTAGAACTTGGCATCCTTACTGGTCTCCACTTGCGTCCATAAGCCCATCTGAAACGTTCCATTTCAATGATTGTACACAAAAACATAGCAATGTATGGGGTCATCGTTTTGTTTTTAAGATATAATGGATTTACGTCATGAGTGCAAGTAAATTCTCGATTTTGATAGAATGCATATCCTACAGATCCATTGTTAGACACGGTAATGCAATTTTTTGAAAATATTTTTTCGCTCAAAGGAGCATTGGGCATTTCGCCTGTTTTAGAAGAGCTTTCTATCGTATTCAAATCATGAAAAGAAGTTATTCCATTATTAGAATCCGTAGCACCAATAAACGGGATTTCTCCATTAAAACTTTCTTCTGGCTTTTTGTTATAAAACCCTTTCTTTATTTTAAATATTTCATCATATCGAAACCATTGCCACGTATCTGTATATAAGTTTAGTTTGTTGGACAACAAAGATAAATTAGTATATGTAAAAGGAACATTGGGAGAACTACTTCCAACTAAAAAAGCTGCATAATCTCTCATTTTACGGATGAAATCTTCATCACACAATGAACTGTAATCAGTTTCCATATAGGCTTCTGCACACCATTCATCTTCTGCAATAACCTCTTTTCTGACAGATAAACCTGGTATTTCATCAAGATTCCGATATGCTGAAAGCCAACGGCTTTTTATTTCTGTATATCGATCTCGTGCGTCAATACGTCCGTAATTCTTTCGTTTCTCAAAGCCATCGTCCTTGAAATAGCCAAACCATGTTTTTCTGCCTTTGTTTGGTTTGTTTGCTTCAAATACCATAATGCAAGTCACAACGCCAACAGGATAAAACAAATCGTCTGGCATACTCAAAACTGCTTTTAGATGGTGTTTTGCAAGCAACCTTTTTTTTACTTCAATAAGATCTTTTTCGTTTTTGATGCCACAACTCATTTGTACGATTGCTACAACACGGCCTTCTGCCTGAGGATTTATAGTGTTTAGAGCATGTTCTACAAACTCCATCTGTCTTGCACAACTTACAGTTTTTCCATATGGTGGATTTAGAAACGCAACGGTTGGACGATGATTGTTGCGTATTGTAGTTTCGTTGTTAAAGCAATCTCCATTGTACAGATTTGATTTGCCGTCTCCTCGGAATCGCATATTTGAACAAGCGTATGTGTACATATCGGGACGAAGTTCACAACCACAAATTTGCTTGCGTTTTATATGTTTACGTTTTTCTTCATCTCCTTCAGCTAATTTGAATAATCTTTGGATAGCGGCAACAATAAAACCTCCTGTTCCACAACAAGGATCATATACAATATCGTCCTTACGAAGTTCTGCCAGATCACAAAAAAGTTCCGTGATATGTTGAGGCGTAAGCACAAGACCAAGACTTTGTTCGCTTCCTGCATATCGGATAAACTCGGTATAGAATAAACCGATAACATCGTAACCGACAGAATCATGTTTTACTAATGGATATACATTTTTCTTCAAATATATGATTAACTCTTTTACTATAGAAAGAGTTGAGTCTTTCTTTTTACCTTTGTCATAAGACAATTCTTGTTGACTGAACAAAGGTTCTTTTAGAATGCTTTCAAACTCTTTGTGTAATAACGATGCATTACGAACGATATCTCTGTCGTCTTCTTTTCCTTCTGCTAAAAAAGACGAATCGATTGCACTGATGATTGACGTGCCAAGGTCTTTGATTGTCGGAATACTTTCGTATTTGTTAGCAAAGTCATCGTCCGTCAGTGCCAACAAAATAGCACTAATAATTGTACATCTGGAAAGTTCTTTGATAGAGTACTGGTATAACTCTTCGTTTATTTCTCTTGCTTTGTTGGCTATGTCGCGGAAAATGAAGTCAGATAAAAAGAAGTGATCTTCAAAGAGTTTCAGGTAACTTGCAATATCTCTCAGCTTTGGTATTGGTAACTCGCTATGTCCACGTGCATTTTTCTCAAAATAAAAATGGCTTACCAGTAATTCTTTCTCATTTTCTCCACTTACTGCGATAGCTATTACATTAAATTCGGCAGATAAAGCACGTGCATAATGTAATACACCATCCACAGCATAGTCTTTCGCATTGTCAAGTTTGTCACTGCAATGTTTACTTGTTTTTGCTTTACACTCAACTACAATTAGATAATTGCTATTAGTGGGAAATGAAATTATGAATTCAGGATACCCGTTTCCTTTCCCTCCACCTTTGCTTTCTCCTTTTAATAATTCAGCTATACGTTTATTTGTTGATTTTTGCTCTTCCCATTTGATGGATTTGAATAGGGCATCGTTCTTGAAATGATCCCTTACAATACCTTCTGTCAGTCTTTCGTTTGCCATGTATGATAATTCGTTTGCATCGAACTATCAATCTTCACGTCAGGATATAAGAAAGGTGTGAGCCTTTCTATCTCGTCCACGAGGAGCCTCGCATGAACCCCGCCTACACACTAGAAATACCCACACCTATTCGGTGCGAGCATTAGTTCTACGTGTGTAAACGGAAGCACAGGCTCCTGTGGATTAGCGTTTATCCCAATGATTCGGAATCATCAGTTTGCGAGGCTTTTGATTCGGACAAGAATAATAGCTAATGCTTTGTTATTTAATATGTTGTTTTACTCTTTTATCCTTTTTTGTCTTTTTTAGTTTATGCAAAGATAATCAATTAAATTCATTCCTCGCATAGGATTTGTCTGCTTTGCAAAAGAAGAGATAAAATTGAGGAAGGAATTATCGGCTTTATCTTAGCTTAACGTCAAGTAGATGAAAAATATATAATAAAACCACAGAGACACAAAGCTCAAAGCATTTCTATTGCGGGCAGGTTTGAAACCTGCCCCTACGATCATGGATTTGATTGACTATTTGTATTTGGAAAAAGACATAAATAATTTATTTTGTAGCTTTTGAAAGCTTTTCTGTTCATTTTTGCTATCTTTACTACGAAAATTCTTATGCTCGAAAAAGAACTATGAAACGGATTCCGATAAAATTTTTCAAAAATTAGGTCCCGACGAAATTATCAAACATGTCGGTTCCTTGGTCAAGTTTGAGAGTCTTTGTTGTGAATTGAAGTTAAATAGTAGTCGAACGTCTGTTCCTTGGGTGTACATATAACAAATAGGGACAGCTTGGATTATGAGGTTGATATAACAAGTACAAAAGTTAAATAAAATGGAAAAAAACACATCATTAGAGTTGTTCGATGGACAACTGATTCGCGTGGAATGGGATTCGGAAAAGGAAAAATATTGGTTTTCGGTAGTTGATGTCATCGCTGTGCTCAACGACAGCGACTATCAGACGGCTCGTAAATACTGGAAGGTATTGAAAGGCAGACTTGTAAAAGAAGGATTTGAAGTGGTAACAAATTGTTACCAGTTGAAATTAGTCTCACCGGATGGGAAAAAACGTCTTACAGATGTCGCAGATCTAGAACAGTTGTTTCGAATAATACAGACGATTCCTTCAAAGAAAGCTGAGCCAGTCAAACGTTGGCTTGCAGATGTCGGACATCAACGTGTGGATCAAATGATAGATCCTGAACTTACCTTTCAGATGGCAGTGGATGATTATCGTCGTCTGGGATATCCCGAAAAGTGGATTGAAAATCGTTTGAAGTCTATACGTACACGCAATGAACTAACCAACGAATGGAAGCGTTCGGGTGTGACAGAGACAAAAGATTTTGCCATTCTTACGAACATTCTTACTAAAGCATGGAGTGGCATGACTACAGGAGAATACAAACAATTTAAGGGCCTCACTAAAGAAAGCCTTCGTGATAATATGACAAATCTAGAACTTGCACTCAACACTCTTGCTGAGGCGGCAACAACTGAAATATCAAAACATCGTAATCCCAAAACTATGGGAGAAAATCGTCAGGTGGCACAAAACGGTGGACACGCAGCAAAAATTGCCCGTTTGGACATCGAAAAGCAGATAAAACGTAGTGTCATATCATCCCAACGTGCTTCAGAGCACTTTGATATTGATGGTGATGTCGAAACGAAATCATTGCCTGAAAAAGAATAGATGACTTTACATATCGACTCTATAATCTTTCTTGCCTACGACACATAGTATAAAAAGAGAGCATACCACAATGTGATATGCCCTCTCAGAATAATGATATGTAAAAGATTTTACTTCACGATAATCTTGTAGGCTTTGCCTTCAACTTTCACAATGTAGATTCCCTTGTGTAGGTTGATAGCTCCTGCCTTGCCTGTGTATACAGTGGCTCCGCTGATGCTTATTACCTTTACATCCGCGTCGTTCGCACCGTTTACAACCAAATTGCCATCTTTATAGAACACTGATACTGCTTTGTTGGCTACGTTTGAAACTCCTGCATAGCTAGAAGGAGTATCGTAGACGGTGATGGAAGAAGTCGCTTCGTTTTCCTTACCTGTGTATGGGTTTACCCAAACGTACTTGATTTCAGCCTTACCTATTGGTAGTTCAATTGTGGCAGGAAGCTCAACTTCCTCTCCATCGATTATAGCCCATGCAACTGCTTCTTGGTTTGTGATGGCTGACTTCTTAAGACTGTCGTTCTTCGCAATATACTTGATTGCTAAAGATTCAAGTTTTACACTTGCCTTGCCTGTCAACGAATCGGCTACCACACGTATTGCGTTGATTTTAGGATCTACTTCCTCAATATATACAGGAGCTATGCCTGGCCAGCACTGAACCATAATTTTGTTTGAGTTTCCTGCTTTGTCTGTAGCAATGACCGGAATAGTGCAGCTTTTAGAACCTTTCTTGGCTTCTGCAATAACAGCCTTTATTATCTCATCAAAATCGTTTTCTGGCAATTTGACAGTCTTGATGTATCCGTCTGCCAAGTCGTAGATTCCATCACTAACATTAAATTCGAATTCCGTAGTGTATCCATCCAGACCGTTGCCTGTTGTGTCGACAGACATTGAAATGTAAGGAGTTGTCTCTCCATACAAGAATGGACCTTCTGGATCAATGAAGTTGTTTGTGTTTGGACCTCCGTCTAAGATTACCAAAGAACCATAGACAAACTTAGTAGGCTCTCCTATTATTGTGTTTATGTTATATGTGTTAATCTCAAAAATATTAAGATTAATGTCTACATCTTTCAAATATACGTTTTGACCTTTTACCTCTATGTATGCCTCAGCTTTGGTAGCGGTATGGATTTTTGAGTACAGCCATGAGCCAATTCCATTGCCTTTTTCATACGATGTGTCATATTTTTTGATCAACAGTGTCATTGGCTGGTCTACAATAGAGTAGTGGATATTCTCAATTAAGATGCCATCTGTGTTAATGAAGATCTGATTGTCTCGAACAAATGCTGAATCTGACTTTATTTTGAAACTGTCTGTTTTTGTATACTCAAGATCTTTCTTTTCGATTACCACACCTTCTGCATCTTTTCCTAACACTACAGTGATTTTGTAATTCATATTGATAGCCGGCATGTCAAGAGTAATGTCGACGGTGCCGCTGATTGAACCATCTGTATACAGAATGATATGAGCTTCTGCAGGCACGTACATTTTGTATTCGTCAACATACATGTTTGTAGTACCAGAAATAATCACAGAACTTCCATCATCTGCATTACTCATTGTATATGTTAGGTCTTCAAGTACCATTCTTTGTTTTAGCGACAGTCCGGCAACAGATATCTCATAGTCTGTCATTGTGAAAGATGCTTTCTTTTCGTATAGTCTGATGCCAACAGCAGATGCGTCGTTGTTTGTCTTTGTGGTGTCGTTTCCTTTTGATAAATCAACTACTTTGTTGTAGAAAGGTACATCATCCAACTCCAATTCACTAGTCACAACAGTATCAGCATCCGCAACTTTTGTAAGTGTGAAGTCACAAGTAGCGGTAAGAAACGAATACGAACTAGTGAATGAACCTTGTGCATTTCCATTCTCATCAAAAGTCGCGTTAAATTTGGATACAGAAAGTGTCGTCTCTGCAATTTCAAAAGTTGAATTAGAAGTTTCTTTAAGTGTCAATCCATTGCTTTCTGTTCCTGCAAGTTGAGATACTGTTGCCGATCCATTTTTGATGGTTTGGGTTTCAAATATCATGTTGATTGTCACATCGAAACCAATGAACGTGATGCTATATGTGCCATCTTTACTGTAAATGACAGATGCATCAATGTCTTTTGATTCTCCAGAAGCGGATTGTCCGAATTTCATGGTCGCTTTGTATTTGCCGGTATAATCAACGGCAAATGCTGTATTGAGTAGCCCAAATAGTAGTGCTACCACAATAAATAATTTTGTAAATATTCTACTCATAGATGAATCCTTTTGATTACTAACTTCTGACAAAAGTATTAATTTTTTTTTCCTTTTATGCTAATTTTCAATTTTTTTTGAGAATTGGAACATATAAGGATTGATTTTTGTTACTTTTCTCTATGTTGATTTTTCTTTGCTATGTTAAATAGACATATCAAAAAAAATAAGCCGACAGATTTGATTGTCTGCCGGCTTGTTTTTTAGTCATCTCTTGAAGTCGTTTCGGTCAACAACAGATGAAGCTTGAATCCGAATTTAGAAGCCGTGATTGGGTATGACGTCGATACTCTTGGCTTCGATACGCTTCTGTCGTAGAAGAACGAAATTTTCATCGACTGGCTCACTACATATTCTGCAGTAAACTCTGCTTTGACAGTCTGTAATCCACTGCTTCTCTCTTCAATTGTGTTGGCGATTGTCTCAAACTTACGAATGAAGGCTTCAGTATTCTTGAAGTCAATATCCAAGTTGAGATTCAAATCGTTGTTGACTTTGGTCTTTTTCTTTTTATCAACAAATCCGACTATCACTCCGAAATTGTCTATTCGGTATCCTCCACCAATCTTGAATCCCTTGCTGTATGATTCTACAATCTGAAGCGCAGGGATGTCCAATCCGGCAGTACGGTTTCTGTTGAACTCAAACTTAACTCGTACGCTGTTCTTCAAAGTTGTGTTGATACCGACAAGAGGGTTGAATGCTTCAGTCAAGTTGACATTGTCGACTTTTGTGCTTCTAACCAAGAATGGAGTCGCTTCATCCTCATCCTGGATTATTCCGAATCCGTTCAAGTCATCGTATAGAGGATCCCAACCTTGATGCTTGCTGAATGAGTTGACATTATACGTACACTTGTATCCGTGGGTGATGTTGAATGCTTTGAATCCTTCTTTCAAAATCGGAGCCTTGCTCAACAGATCCAAAGTGAATTTCCAGTTTGGAAGCATTTTTCCGACTCTGCGGATGATCTTCTCATCTTTGTTTCTGTCTAAACTCTCACCCTTGTATGCAGAAATGAATGCTGGCACAAGCACGTCGGCAGAGTTCAAAGGCACTTCTGCTTCACCTCTGTTTGGATTTGACCTTTCGATATGGGCACGCATCTTGTAGATGTTGTCTATGAAATCGGAGAATGTCTCACTTGATACTGTCGCGCCACGTTTGAATGAAGACCTGCGTATTGCGATATCTGTGTGACTATGTGTTCCTTCGAACAAATCTTCTACGCCCTTGTTGTATCCGTCAAAGTAGTAGATTTCGTCACTCTTGTTCCAAGAAGACGCTGCATTGAGGTCAAACTTGATGCCTGTGTATGGCTCCAAGACTGTTTTTACCTGCAATGTCTGGTCATGAGTCAGAACAATAGGATTTACAACGTCTTCAAGACCCAGCTGGTCTTTATTGATTGCTTCTTCTATAGCGTCAGCTGCTTTGTAGAATCCTAATGTGAATTTTGCACCAGGTTCACCGCTTCCTGCCTGTCCTAAGAATCCGCTACCCTTGTTGTATCCGTTAAGTGTGGTACCCTCTGTAAGACGGATGTTCCCACTTACATTTCTCACCATCATCAGACTTCTTACGAATCCATCTAAGAAATTGCCCAACTTTTCGTTTTTCCTCATCTTTTCCTTGACCGTGATGGTTATGTTATTGACGTCTTCTTTGGCGATGACGTTAATAGCATTCTGGTCGATGATCTCATATTTCAAATCGTAAGGATTGCCGTCTTTGTCTACGGCTTCCACTATGATTCTGTTTACTGCAAGACGGTGGCTGATTCTTGTCTTGTTGCCTTTCTTCAGACGAAGATTCTTTCTTTCATATGTCTTGGCCACTCTTGGCTTTGGAGCTTCTACTACTTTGTCTTCTTTCTTTGTAGTATCTTTTCTTGCTGCAAGTTTCTCATTAGCTTTCTTTGCAAGAGTCGCTTTTGAGAATTTCTTGTTCACATCTTTCAGGTATGCTGATTTGTTGTAAAGAGTCTCCATGTTGAAACGTACATCTCCGTTCCATGAACGCTTCGAGTCTGCAATGTCATTGTTAGACGTGTATGAGTTTGTGTTAAGAGTTACTCCTCTTTGCCAATCATAGTTGCCTGAGTATGACGCATTAGCAGTTATCCAATCGAACACAGAAATCTTGTTGATCGGAATAGCGTAGCTGATGTTTAGCTGTTGAGAGTAGTTGTATGGTTCTCCGGCAGCCAAGAAACTCTTCAATGTAGCCTCTCTCAAGTCTTTAGCCCATTGTGTTATGGAGTCCTCACGCAAATCATATATGTAATCACGATTGTATTTGTACTCTCGCATACGAGGCAAATCAAGATACTCGGAGTTGTAAGCAAGCGACTCTTCAATCTCAGAATTCATGGCTGTCGCGAAAGAAAGCTTGATATTCTTAGTGAAGTTCCACTTGATATCCGCGCGACGAGTCATGTTGAAATTCTTGTCCCATGTCATGTCTGAGATGAGGTCTTTCTTGCTGATACTAGAAGGATCTGTTCCTATTTCTCGTGCCAACACTTCGTTGTATGATCTGTCCATATCAACAGAGAAGGTATAGCTGTTTGGCATTGGATAGATTCCAAAATCAGTGAAAAGTTTCCATTTCTTTTTCTTGAAGTATTTGGAATTCTTGAATGGCATCAATGCCTTAGGCGTCAATGAATATGAGTAGTTGAAATTTCCACGGTATGTACGTGTCATGTCATACTGCACATCAATATCTTGCTCCTTACGTTTTGTGAATGCCACAGAGAATGAGAAGTTCGCAGGGTCGTAAGGCATTGGCGTTTTGCTCGCGATGCCGACTCTTACGTTTGTGAGTGCGAAACTTGTTTGCTCGCTCGAAATTACAGAAATCTTTTCAATAGAATCTTTGTATTCTTCTGTAGCGTCCTTCAAAGCGTCTTTTAACAGCACGTCTGTATTAGTTGGGTCGTACTTTGGTTTCTCTTTTTCTCTGCTGTGTGTGATGGTCAGTGGCATGTTGACGTGAGCTTTCTCAGGGAATAGCTTACCCAACTGCACTGTGGTTGACATGTCTAGAGAATACAAATCTTCCATGTTGCGGTCCATGACGTTGGATTCGATTCCTCCAAAACCTGTGGTCTCGATACGTCCTGTCGCGTCAAATGAAGCGAAGTCACTTAATGTGAATCCGATCTTACCTAATGCCGCCCATCCGCCGTCTTCATTGAATCCAGACATACGCAACTCATCCAACCAAATCTCCATGTCTTTTGTCTCTCCGCTTTCATTGATTACTCCGACCATGATGGTCCTGATGTCTCCGAATGACGGATGACCTTTGATAGTCAACTCATTGTTGCCGTATGCTCTTGTGTAACGCATCGTAGGATCAAAAGCTTTTCCTGCTTTGTTGGCCTTGTTGCGCTCCATCTTCAAGTTTACAAAATCGTCGAATGCGAAATCTACCTCCATAGGCCAGATTCCATCTCTGCTTATCTCTCCGGCTTGAGTGTAGGTTACGTTGTTGATTTTGTACTCGTAGTAGTTGTCTGTGTAGTCGGAACCAATACGCAAATAGAATTGTACTCCGTTGGCAGACTCATATGGATCGTTGTATTCGTCTTCAAAGTGAACGAACATTTTCAAACGCTCATATTGACGCACGTCGAGTGTGGTGCGTTTGTATGCACCGGCTGTCTCTTTTGGCTTCAATTGTGTCACAACCATTCGCATAGACTGTTCGTTGTCGTGCCTGTTTGTGCTGGATGTCGGGTCTGTAGAACGGCGGATGCCTGGAGGCGTGTCGTATCGTACAGGCTTTTTTTGTCTGTCATTCTCATAACAAACAGAAGAAATCTGTATGGCTTCTGTGTTTGTCTTGATGTTGTTTGAGTAGCTGTTGTCACTTCCCTCAAACAACGCTTTGTCTCCTCTGTTGCTGATTGTTCTCCATTCAGTACGGGTCAGACTCATGCTTCCAAATCGGAGATATGTGGTGTCTTTGAATCCGGTCATATACATACGTATGTATCGGATTGATGTGAAGCTAGGTCCTTTCTTGTTTGTGGCATCCGAACCGTTTACGTCAGCATCTTGGAGAGGAATCTTTAAGCGATACCATGTTACATTCTTCTCGCTTCCATCTTCAAGTTTTCCTGTGGTAGACTCTGTCCTGTTGACAATATAGTTGTCTTTCCACTTTGATGTGTCAGAAGAAAATATTTCAGGACTGATGTTGATTACATACTCATAGTATTTTTCTCTTGTGTTAAGTGTCTTGTCTCCGTTGATATCCTCAGTGTTAGGAACCCATGAGCCGGCAGTGCTGTTGTCACCACTTCCGTCAACAATTGAGTTGCGTTCCATTCCATTATATTGGTGGTATAACTCAAGAATCTTCTTGTTCCCTTCGTCGGCATTGACTTCTTTTTTTCTGTAATGAACGAAATCATCGCCCGCAGGGTCCGCTGCGAAAACATCATAATTGGCAACGTTCTTTGCGGATAGACCTTCTAGATATCTTTTGTATGTGTCAAATTCTCTTTCTTCATCCGAACTTTTTCCGTTCAAACCTAGGTCTTGGTATTGGATATAGTCGTTGTCGAATTTGCCTGTCGCACGACCTAAAGGCTTTCTACCCCAGATAGTTTCAGATTTCTTTGTTGGATCTGTCTCTTGGATAAAACGCTCTTCCGCTTCTATCTCATTGTCATGAAGAATGTCCTCGGAGATTTCTCCTAGGTTGAACACCAGTTTACCACTAGCATTCGTGTTGATTCCTTCTTCTGTGTAAGGGTCGAGCATCCAGATTTCTAGGTATTCGATATTGCTTTTGCTGAAGTTTGTGTTTTCCAGTTTACGCATCATACCTCCCCATCTGTCTTCTGGATTTTCCAACTCTCCGTTTGCGTTCATTCCGTCGACATCAAGATTATACATACCTCTTTCTTTCGGATAGTATGCGACGTTCAGTGTCGTGAGTGTGTTTGGTGTATCTCCCTCCTCTTTTTGTGGGTATAGCTCTTGCTCCAATACTCTACGGGTGAAGTTGCTGGACATATTGCTGTTTGATATGCCTTTTGGAGTGCTAGTGCTGCTACTTTTTTGGAAGATGTTGTCGATGTGGTACCATGCAAAATGAGCTCTGTTCAATCCGAATTCTATGTTCTTGAATTTCAGGCTGTCTTTGTCTTGACTTCTCCAGAATCTGTCATTATGACGTACAAACTCAGTCTCCAAATTTCCTGTTCTTGTTCTGATAGGCACACTGGCAAGTGTCCATGAATTCGCACTCATTATATTGATGCTGCTTTCTGTGCCTTCAAAGTCATCAATGTATGCCACACTTTCCCCATCTTGCTCGATGGCTTTTGCGTGTCCAGGAATCAGTTGGGCGAATTCTCCTGATACGGTGAAGTTAGACGGTGCTTTTGCTTCTACTAATGGCAGAGCGTCAGTCATTTTTGTCAGCCAGTTACTCTGGGTAGAGTATGCTGCGTTCACACCCCACATAGTGTTGGATTTCGGCTCACTTCCGTTATCCACTTTCTCTGTCATCGGTTTTTCAGACAGATGCATGATTGTTGCACCTACAGACAACCTGTCGCTGAACTTGTATTCTGTATTGACACCGATCAATGATTTCTTTTGGGTGCTGAACATGTTTTCACTCTCAGATGTCACGTTCACCTGTGAATTACTTGCAAGCACAGCTTCATCCAAAATTCTGACGATACCTGCCGCATAGTCTACTGTATAGCCTGTGCCTTCTTCCAGAGTTCGACCTCCAGCAGTTACCTTTACCGATCCTTTCTTCGCGTATGGCTTGATTCTGATCTCGTTACCTGACGACGACTTGTACTCTCCGGTGATTTTGAATTTGGCGTTTTCCGCATATTCGTAGGCATCGGTCTTGATGTTTGTGTACAGTTTGTCGAATCTTAAATCGTCGGCTCCAGTCCCTTTGAGAGCTTCACCAAATGGCTCTACGCATGGAAGAATGATTCTTCCCTGTGAAGCTAACACTGTATAGCCTTCAAGGAAGTCGAATTTGCCATCAGACATCTTACGCTGTTTGCTGTTCAATCTGTCGGCTCCTATTACTTTGATCCATTTCTGGTTTTTGATCTGTCCATCTTGAGCGTAGTCGAGATAAAGGCCTCCGCTGCTCAAACATTTGATCTGAAGCTCGAAATCCTTCTCCTGAATGTTGTATCCGCCTATGTTGTAGACGTTTTTCATCATCAAGTCCCAAATCTCATCGTTGTTAGGGTCGACTTCAACTGTTTTGATCAATTTCGCGTACAATGCTGGGGCGTCGTTCGCTGATCCTGATGCTGTCTCGTTCTCCATCGTCGACGATAGATTAGATGACAATTCTCCGACACGGTATGTATTGCCACCCATTCGGTACTCGTAGGCTACAGCCAAAACTTCGCCGTTGTTCAATGCTGTACGAAGCGAAATATATCCTAAATTTTCGTTTAGTGTATACTCGCTTGGTGTCAGCTTTCTTGCCGACTTGATCTCCGCATAATCCTCATCTTTCTTCAGGAGACTGATTTCAGGGACATCTTCTATCATGTCTGCAGTACGAAGAGGATGCTTTTTATCCTTTATGTCTGCATATACTTCCCAGTTGTCATTCTTTGGATTCTCTGATCCTTTAGGCTCTCCTAATTTTTTGAAAGCTATGACGTTACGTGTGCTTTGATTGTTCTGGCTTTGAGTAGAGTAGTTTGAATTTGTTATCCAGACATCGATGTTTGTGATGACTATGCCGTTTTGGATTACAGGCACCTGTTTCATCCACTCGTCGTAGTGGTCACGGAAGTATTTTGAAAGGAAATAGTGTCTGTTCTCATCGTAGTCTGTGATGTCTACTTCAAATTCGGTTGTTGAGGCTCCGTTTTTTGAAGTGACAGTCTCTGATTCAGTCTCTTGTTTCGACACGACTGCTGATACTTTCAGCTTTCCATACTGCAGTTCTGTCATGATTCCGAAGAGCGAGTTGCTTCCTGGAATAAGTGTAGACGAAAGAGGCAGGCTGACATTTCCCACGTCTATTTTGCGGATAATGTCATCTTCTTTGCCTTGGTATGATAGCTTGATAAGTTCTTTGTCTGCGTCAAACGACGACTCTGTATTGTAGTTCAATTTCACGTTGATGCGGTCGCCGACGGTTCCGCTTGTGTTGATCTGAATCTTTGTGTCAAAGTCGAAGTTTCTGATCTTACGGTTCCTTTCTGATATACTTGGATTGTCTCTTTTGGTGAAGCTCAGACCAAAATCGAGCTCTACAGTTCCCTGGAACTTCAGTTTCACTCCTCCTGGGCCAAAAATCTTGTCTCCAGCAACTCCAAGACCGATTTCAACTCCGTCAAGACCGAATTTGTTGCCACCGTCTCCTCCCAAACGGTTCTTCTCAGCCCAATAAGAGTTCATCGACTGCTTCAGCTGGTAGTCGGAATATTCGCTTGTTGTCATGGCGAATGGAGATGTGACGTCCATGTCTCCGATTCGACGGTGGAAAATATATAGTCCAGTTGTAGGGTCGTACTCTACATCTGTTTGATAGTCAGTGCCTTGTTTGAAGTCTATAGGGTTGCTTTGCTTGATCTCTTCTTGTGATGTTAATCCAGATTTTGCGATCGGATAACGAAGCTTTGTAGTGTCTGCTTGTCTCTCTTTATTCTTGTCTTCTGCTGGCTTTTCATCTGAATTAAGGATCAAGTCCTGGGCGAAGGAAGTCAATCCAGCGAAAAATGCGATTAGAGTGAAAATTGCTATCTTCACTCTTTTGCTGAATTTTATGTTTATCTGCTTCAAAATTGAATGCATTATTTGGTTCCTAAAATTATACTAAACTCTTTTAAGTTGGGCCAAGGCCTCTTTTATAAGTTGAACGACAGTGGCATTAGGAGTGTTTTTAAGGATAGCAGACACAACCTTCTCTGCAGCTGGCTGGGCACAATCCATCATGACCAATGCCGCTACTGCCTCCTGCTTTGCTTGGATAGCCGCACTGCCTGCTGTAGATGAGGAATCACCGTCGCCAGCATAGCCTTTGATTTTATCCTTTAGCTCAATGATTATTTTTTGAGCTGTCTTCAATCCAATACCTTTTACACCTTTGATCGCAACCACATCGTCGGACATGATCACATTTGCCAATTCAGATGATGTATACGACGAAAGAATCAGACGAGCCGTGTTTACTCCGACTCCACTTACTGAGGTAAGAAGGTTGAACACCTCGCGTTCGCGTTTGTCTGCAAATCCATAAAAAAGGTGAGCGTCCTCTCTTACAATATGTTGAACATAAATTTTAGCTTCACTTTTTCCTTCAAGTGCTGCATACGTAGTGAGACTTATATTTATGTTGTATCCCACCTGCCCGGCTTCTATCACCAAATAGGTAGGGTTTAACTCTATAATCTTACCTGATATATATTCGTACATAAAGCCTATTATATCATAATTTAGGCAAAAATAATAAAATTTGCCGATTCTATCTATGCCTTTTTTAAATTTAGCATTATTTATGATTTGGTTTCTTATTTCTTTAACGTCAGAAAATTTTTATGTTCCATTTGATATGCTAGAAACAGATCTCGTTTATATAACGAAAAGTTTAGGCTTTTATTGTGTTTGTTCGGTGGAAAATGATGCCATCGATATTATGGCAGAATATTTTAATCAAACTTAAATTGCTTCTTGAATTTTGTTTTTTCTTTTGTCTGCTATTGTAAGTAATAGAATGGACATTATTGTAAGCAATGGAAATAATGAGAACAGAAAGAATAAGGTGGCAAGCCCCGCTCCTTCTAAATCATCATGGCAATTTTGCACATAAAGACAACTGCCACAGGTGTAATTAAGGGTATAACAGAGTATAGTATTATGACTGAGCAAAATAAATTGTTTGAGATTGCTTGCTTTTTTATAGTTCCAGAACGACATTGCGATTGCGACAACAAATATGGGTATGAAATTAAGATGGAAAAAAGAAAAGTAGTTTATGACGGAGAAAAAGAAGATGTTGACCATGATTAAAATTGCGGTTTTCTGACATTGCTTTTGAGGAATCATAATAATGGAGCTGATGATCAAAGCAATGATTAATTCAATTGCTGATTGAGTCACGATATTATGATTGCTCAAGTTCCCCTGGAAAAGGATGTCTAGTACAACTATTGTAATGTTGATGCATAAGAAAACAAATAATGTCAGTGCTTTTTTCATGTCAAAAAATGATTTTTCTATTGAAATGAGCTTTCCCTTTTTATAAATCTAGAATCTGTGCAAATTTAATTAAAATTTTGGTTATATAGGTTCGAGGATTGTTAAGGGCGGAACGCCCTAACCTCTCTTTTTTAGTGCGAGCCGAAGGCGAGCACATATAGAATAAATAAAGAGACTCGGAGTTTTAAGAGAAAGTCTTCGATTTTTTTGAGGAAAAGAGACAGCAGTATTTATGGTATTGCCTTTCAGGCAAAGTTTTTGTATCATCGTCATATTATCCTGAGACTTTGTCTCGGGTTACTTTCGCTTTGCTCAGTATCGTCTTTCAGACGAAAAAGATTGAAAATCAGTCATAAAATAGGACAAGACCACAAAAATGTTTTGATAGAATCAGCCGCCATACAGTAGTGTCCGTAGAAGCAGGTTTCAAACTTGCCCGCTGTCTGCGGTAAAAGATCTAAACAAAAAAGGAGACGCAATTGCTCGCGTCTCCCTATATAAATGCAGTTTTGTCTGATTTATTATACTAGGCTCTTGATCAAAGCCTCTCTGTCTCCAGCAAGAAGGTCCATAGGAGCGATCTCAGGAAGTGTGTAGCAACCTGGGTTCTGCTTCTTCACTGCTCTACAGCAAGATACAAGTACCTGAGCTGTCAATGCAGGGTTGTTGATCTTCATTGTGAATGAGAATAGCTGGTTCTGAGTCTTTCCGCTCACACCCTTACGCTCAAGAAGAACACCGTGACCCATGTCGCGAACGTCGTCAACGCTTGCTACAGGGATGACGTGAGTCTCGTCGTGTGCGAAATAGTCGTCAGCCTTGATCTCTTTAGTAACCTCTTCTAGAGTAGCTCCATCCTCAAGCTCAACGTAAACCATACGGCGGTGTACGCTTGTTCCCAAAGGAATAGTCATTGATAGAGCGTTCTTCACACCTTTCTTTGAGCGAGCCACTACAGAGTGTCCCATACTCATACCAGGTCCGAAGTTAGTATATGTAATGCCCTTAGGCGCCATAGCCATAAGAAGAGTACGGATCACTGAGTCTGTACCTGGATCCCATCCTGCAGAGATGATAGCTGCAGTGCCGTTCTTCTTTGCGATTTCACCAAGCTGCTGACGTAGATCCCAGATTCCACCGTGGATATCGAAGCTGTCTACAGTGCAGATTCCCTTTGCCAACATAGCTGAGGCAGTTGCAGGGACGTCACGAGTAGGAGTTGCAAGAATAGCAACGTCAACTTTTCCAAGCTCGTCAATGTTAGACACTACTTTCAAATCCTTAATTTCGTCTGGAACGACGCTAGCGTTTCTTCTTACAACACCAGCGATTTCCATATCATCAGCTACTCTAAGAGCTTCGATTGCGTATTTTCCGATATTGCCGTAACCAACTACAGCGACTCTTAATTTACTCATGTCTGAATATTGATATATTTGAATTGTTGTTATGTGATTAAGTCCAAAATAGGAAATCCTACCGTCTGAAAAGAATCTTTACGGAAGGATTAAAAAAAGAAAGGACAGACATTCAAATTGCTTCGATAGTCTATCCTTTCCCATTATGCATATTTCAATATTGGATTAGCAAAGACCCTGAGCCAACATAGCGTCAGCAACCTTAACGAATCCAGCGATGTTAGCACCCTTAACGTAGTTAACTGTACCGTCAGCTTCCTTACCGTACTTAACACAGTTGTCGTGGATGTTCTTCATGATGCTCTTAAGCTTGTTGTCAACCTCCTCAGCTGTCCAAGAGATACGACCTGAGTTCTGACACATCTCAAGACCTGAAGTTGCAACACCACCAGCGTTAGAAGCCTTACCTGGAGAGTAAAGGATCTTAGCAGCAAGGAATGCCTCAACTGCACCGATTGTAGAAGGCATGTTAGCACCCTCAGCAACTACCTTAACACCCTTAGCAAGAAGTGCCTTTGCATCTGCCTCATCAAGCTCGTTCTGAGTTGCACATGGCATTGCTACATCAAGAGTCTTGATGTCTGCGATCTGCCAAGGACGTGCGTTCTCGTAGTACTTAGCTGATGGATACTTAGCAGCGTACTCCTTGATACGACCACGCTTAACATTCTTCAAATCGAAGATGAATGCTAGCTTAGATGCGTCGATACCTTCTGGATCGTAGATTGTACCGTTTGAGTCAGATACTGTAAGAACCTTAGCTCCTAGCTGAGTACACTTCTCAACTGCGTACTGTGCTACGTTACCTGAACCAGAAATTGCTACAGTCTTGCCCTTCAAAGTGTCGCCCTTAGTCTCAAGCATGTACTGTGCGAAATATGTTGTACCGTAACCAGTTGCCTCAGGACGGATCAAAGATCCACCGAATGAAAGACCCTTACCAGTCAAAACTCCTGTGAACTCGTTACGAAGTCTCTTGTACTGACCGAACATGTAACCAACCTCACGAGCACCTGTACCTATATCTCCTGCAGGAACGTCTGTGTCAGCTCCAATGTGACGTGAAAGCTCTGTCATGAAGCTCTGGCAGAAACGCATAACCTCGTTGTCTGACTTGCCCTTAGGGTCGAAGTCTGAACCTCCTTTACCACCACCCATTGGAAGTGTTGTCAAAGAGTTCTTAAGAACCTGCTCGAAAGCAAGGAACTTCAAAAGTCCAAGGTTTACTGAAGGGTGAAGACGGATACCGCCTTTGTATGGTCCGATAGCTGAGTTCATCTGAACGCGGAAACCACGGTTGATCTGGAACTCGCCTTTGTCGTCGATCCAAGGAACACGGAAGATGATTACTCTTTCAGGCTCACACATTCTCTCAAGAATCTTTGCCTCTTTGTACTTAGGGTTTGCCTCGATGAATGGTAGCAAGCTCTCTACTACCTCACGAACTGCCTGGTGGAATACTTCTTCGCCTGGATTCTTAGCGATGACTTTCGCCATGAAATCCTCAACCATCTTGTTGCTCATTTTGTGATAATTTTAAATTTTTATTTCTTTTTTTTCTTTTTCTAAAAATGTGTAAAAAGAATACATATTCACGGTTGCTTTTTGCATTTGTTTGCCGTTGTGCTCGTTTTACGTTTGCAAAAGTATAAAAAAAATGACAAAAACAAACAAAAATGTAGGAAAAAATCGAAAAAGATGGAAAAAATCTAAAAATTAACCATTTTTGGTGACTTTTATTCAAAATTGTATGCGAATTGTAACATTTTGTAACCTTATGCATATTTTGCAGCTTGTTATTGGTCGTTTTTGTGTCATTTTTATATTTGAATTTTACAATTCGATACAAAAAAACGTCCAAATGATACTTTCTGAAACACAAAATGCGTGATTTTTTACCAAACAGTAATTGCAAAATGTATGCGGATGGATGAGGGTGATGACCTGACAAAAATGCGGGCAGGTTTGAAACCTACCCCTACGGATCTGGAATGCCGTTGTCTTTTTGAGGATAGTTAAGGGCCCATGTTTATAGATATTGGCCCTAACCCATCCCAATGTGCGAGCCGTAGGCGAGCACGAATTTAATAAAACCACAGTGCATAAAACCACAGAGCTACAAGGAACACAGAGAACGGCTACGCCTTTTTATGAGAAAAAAAGAGATCTAAATCGGTTTATATGGAATAAATTCAATTTTTGAATGCTCGTCCTTGCGGACTCGCAGAGGACGAGGGGTTAGGTCCAATATCTATAAACATGGGCCCTTAACAATCCTCATTTTAAGATCTAAAAATATAAACAGTCTTAATTTATATGACAATATAACGACCTTTCGTCCTTCAATTTGTCTGTTGCCAAAAAAATATTATTTTTGCACTCAATTAATATACTTTTATTTGATAGTTATGAGTGATCAGCAGAAAGGTAAGGTTGTGATGGCTCTGCAGATACTGTTGGGCTTGGTGTTTTTATTCAGTGGATTCTCTAAGGTTATCGATCCTCTTGGCGGATGGTATAAGGTGGACGACTATTTGACTGCGTTCTCATGGGATGGATTGAAGACGTTGAGTTTTCTTGGCAGTGTTCTGCTGAATATCGTAGAGTTCGCTCTCGGTACTTGCTTGCTTCTTGGTGTATGGCCTAGAATGACTTCTATAGGTGTCTTGATTTTTATGGTGATATACACTCCGCTCACTCTTTATATAGCTATCTATAATCCTGTCACAGACTGTGGCTGCTTCGGTGAGGCATTGAAGATTTCCAATTGGCAGACTTTTTGGAAGAATGTCATTTTCTCTATAATGGGTGTCATATTATATATGTGGCATGAACACAGCACTCGCGACAAGAGTATCTTGAAATTCATTGTGGTGTCGGCATACACTGGTTTGTTCTTGGTTGTTGTCAGCTACTACTGCTATTACAATCTTCCAATAATCGACTTCCGTCCATACAGCATCGGCACTAATATCCCTGCAAGCATGGAGGTGCCTGAAGGAGCACCGTCTGATAAATATGAGACTTATCTGACATACGAGAAAAATGGAGAGAAGAAGGAGTTCACTCTTGAGACTTATCCTAAGAATGATTCCACTTGGACTTTCGTCGACAGTCGCAGTGAATTGATCGAGAAGGGTTACGAACCGCCTATCCATGATTTCACAATGGAGGATCCTGACGATGGTGATCTTACTGAAGATGTGATGGCAAACGAAGGTTTCTCTTTCATCGCCGTCTCTTCAAGAATAGACAAGGCTGATATGGAGCAGGCTCATAAGATCAATGAAGTCCACGAGTTTTGCGAGGCTAATGGATTGAAACTATATATGCTTACATCCACAGGTATCGGAAGCGATGAACTGAATGCTTTCATCCAGGAGACGGGAGCTCAATATAAGTTTTTGAATGCCGACGAGATCACATTGAAGACTATCGTCCGTTCCAACCCCGGACTTGTGTTGATCAAGGGAGGAAATGTGGTGAACAAGTGGGCTGTGAAGAATATCCCTGATTTCCAGAAACTGCTTGATGAGGCTGGCGGTGATATGGAGAAGGTAGAAGAGATGCAGATGCACAAACCAAACAATTGGGCTACAGCGTTCATCTTCTTCGCTATCTATTTCGCAGGACTGTTCGCTGTGTGGTATGCGATAAAGAAATTCCTTTTGAAGGAGGAAAAATAAATTAGATTGATGATAATGAAGACGGTGCGTATATAAAATGCACCGTCTTTTTTGTCTTAATAAATTAAGAATTAAGAATTAAGAATTAAGAATGAAGAATGAAGAATGAAGAATGAGTGAAAAGAATTTGACAGATAGAGAATTTGTAGAGAAGTATGATAGTTATAAGAAAAATGATGGATGCTTTTTTGTAATTGCAAAATTGCTCTCTTTATCTTTAATTGTAAAATTGCTCTTTTTAGGATTTGTTTCATTTTTGGCGATATCTAATATGGGTAAAAATATGGTTAAAGATATTGCAGGCTATCTGTACGTATGTTCGATTGCTATAGTATTAATATTGCCAATCATAATGGATATAAGAGATGGTTGGAAAAAACAAAAAGAGCAAAAAAAAGAACTGGGAATGAGTGAGAAACGGGCTTCTCGCCGATATGCCTCGATAATTCAAAATCCGATTTATGGTGAACTTTACCCAATAGTGCAGAAGATGTGTAGATTGAATCCGGATGCACAATCCAGTCAAGAGGAGCAGATAAATGGATGGTTTACATCTGAAGGGTATGATGAACACTTAGGCGTGATGTATGATAAAAAATTTGATTTTAATATGACGTATCGTGATGCAGATTTTGACCTTGCGATTCAAATTTTGAATAAAGAGCCGATGTCGTATCGTCAATTCTTCGTTGATAAATTATTCAAACTTGCTGTGGTAGACGACGGAATTCATATCGATGAGTGGAACCTGCTGATGGATATAATGAAGCAGTTGAAATTCAACAAAAATTACTTCGACTTTTTCATAAAACGTTATGGTCCATTGCGTACGGAATTTGAGGCAGATGAACAAGGAGAAAAAAAGTCGACGAAAAGCATTCCCGTCTCACAATTGAAAGCCTATTTTGCTATTTTGGGTTTGGAAGAAGGTGCGTCTGACGTGGAAATCAAACGAGCCTATCACAATTTGGCATTGCAGCATCATCCGGATCTGCCGAAGAATGCGGACAGAGTAGAGGAGTGTGAGACGATGATGGCGAGAATCAATGAGGCGTATGAGAAGATTAGAAATTAAGAATTAAAAGTGAAGAACGAAGAATGAGTGAAAAGAATTTGACAGATAGTGAATTTGTAAAAAAATATGAATCCATAGTTAATGGCACTGATGGTGTCATCATGTTGTGTTCATTTCTTTTTCTCATCCCTTTGTTTGTTTATTTTGCTTTTTTTCGAGAGGAAATAAGAGTAGTTATGTGGTTCTTTTTTATTTACGTCACTTTAGGAGTGTCGATTATTCTTTCATTACAAAATAAACGTGCAGAGTGTAAGTTTAAGAAAACGCTTGGTATGAATAAAGAAAAAGCGACTCGTTATTATGACACTATAATAAAAAATGTAATCGGATTAAGGATTATGCCTTTGGTAAGACAGGTGTGTATGCTGAATCCAGAGGCAAAAGAAAGTCAGACGCAAATGATGAAAGGATGGTATGGCATGAGCCTTTCAAGTATCAAATATGTTTATGAAGAAAGGTGTGGAAATGCAGAGAATTTACGATTGGCATATAAGTATCTCTTGAAAGAATCTTTATCATATCGTAAATTCTTTGTGGAAAAACTATTTAAATTGGCGATTGTAGACGACGGAATCCATAATGATGAATGGAATCTGCTGATGGATATAATGAAGCAGTTGAAATTCAACAAAAATTATGTCGACTTTTTCTTAAAACGTTATGGCCCATTGCGTACGGAATTTGAAGATGATGAGTCTGGAGAAAATACGTCGACGAAAAGCATTCCCGTCTCACAAATGAAAGCCTATTTTGCTATTTTGGGTTTGGAAGAAGGCGCGTCTGACGTGGAGATCAAAAAAGCATATCACAATTTGGCATTGCAGCATCATCCGGATCTGCCGAAGAATGCGGACAGAGTAGAGGAGTGTGAGACGATGATGGCGAGAATCAATGAGGCGTATGAGAAGATTAGAAATTAAGAATTAAAAAGTGAAGAATGAAAAATGGATGCTTTGGCACACTTTTTGTGATAAATGTTTTGTATTAAAATCTCGTGAAAGCAGATACTAGGGTATGGAGAAAGTGAAAAGCGGAGTCGGAAGACTTCGCTTTTTTTGTAGAATATTCTCCATTGCGATGTTTTGTTAAGAAATGTTAACAATTATGACGTATTATTGTTTAAAAGTGTTAAATAAATTACTATTTTTGCAGCAAAAGTGTTCTAAATATGAAAAAAGTATTTTTTTTGATTGCTATTGTGGCTGCAATGTTGTCTTCTTGCAAGAACATTTCAGACGCTACTGTTGAGGATATACAGAAAGCGTGTGATAAAGAAGATTGGAACACTGCAAAGGAGATGTGTGAAGCATACATTAAAAAAGACAGGTCGAATCCCGTCGTCTATAAATACCTAGGTGACGCATATTTGGGGTTGAAGGATTCTGCGTTTGCTCTTTACAGTTACGATCAGGCTATAGCTCTCGACACTATGTATGTCGACGCGATGATTGGATCTGCGGATATACTTATGAATGGAGGCAACGCTTCGTTGGCAATATCACGCCTTAGGACACAGATGGAATACATTCCGGACAATGCCAAACTTCATAACGCATTGGGTTGCGCTTTCCGTATAGATGAAAATAATAATGAGGCTCAGGCAAATTTTGAACGTGCTGTGCTGCTGGATGAACATTATGTGTCAGCTCGTAGAAATCTTGCTGTCGTGCAGATAGACAATCGTGATCTGGATGATGCGATACTTAATTTGGAGATAGCACTCGACGAGAATCCTAATCAGGCGGATATTTATAATTACATTGCTCTCGCTTATGTGTATAAGGATGAACCAGAAGAGGCGGAGAAATTGTTTTTGAAATCAATCTCCATCGACAACAAATATATTTCTGCAATTGAAAATCTAGCATATCACTATGAACATGGTGGTGATCTTAGTAAGGCAAAAAAATATTATGAGAGGGCAGCCGAACTTGGTAGTGAAAATGCCAAGCAGATGCTGGCTAACAGCAAATTTGAAAAAAAATGATTATATATTCAATCTCAAGAGGAAAATATTTATCAATTGCTTTACAATGATTGTTTTTTTGTTAGTTTTACGAGATAAGAGGGTAATATGAGGGCTAAAATGATAAAAATTAGGACATTTGTTGGAATGATATGTGTCACACCATTGATTGGCTGTGGAGATGTATGCAATTCAAACGCAGATATTGAGAAGGTCACGGCTTCACTTTCGGAGCAGCATTGTACAGATGCCAACGACAATGTGGTGGAAACTCTTAATGTTAGTGAAGAGGGTTTTAAAATTGTCGACATGGGGCTTTCTGTGAAATGGGCGTCTTGCAATTTGGGCGCGTGCAAATCAGAACAGTCTGGCAATTACTACGCATGGGGGGAATTGAATAAAAAAGCAAACTATACGGCTAACAATTCTGCCACATATTCCTATTCTCTTTCTGAATTGAGGTCTATGAAGGTAGTTGATTCTAGGAATGTCCTTCTTCCTTCAAAAGATGTAGTGTCTGTAAAGTTGGGAAAGGATTGGCGTATGCCTACAAGAGAAGAGGCGGAAGAGCTGATCAAGAAGTGCAAATGGGAATGGGGATTGAAGAATGGAGTGAAAGGATATAAGGTGACGGGACCTAATGGAGGAGTTATATTCCTTCCAGCAAATGGCTATTTCTTCGGATCTCAGATATATGATACGGACGAGACTGGCAATTATTGGACTTCTACAGGATACGACAATGGAAACTTTTCGTATGCGTTGGATTTTTCAAAGTCCAGACCTAAAATCGCAAGCAGTGGACGTAGTGGAGGACGTTGTATTCGTCCGGTCTACGTGAAAAGATAGGATATTATAAGGGGTATCAAATAGAGGCGTCGCATTGCGGCGCCTTTATTGTTATGTTAAAAAATCAAAAAAAGTTGGATTTTGTGTGGTGACGGAATATGTTTTTATTAAAGATGCCATATATTTGCAACGTCAATGAAAGAAAATTTATTTCAAAAATGACAAATGCGAATTAGAAAAGAAATAATTAATAACGCTGGGAACATCAGTTGAATAAATAATGAATCAAATTTGATTTGTTTGTGGAGTATAGTGGGTGGTCTTCTTGTTAAGTGGATGCAGATTTTGTTCCCTATTAATTTTTAGTTAGTTTATGAAAAGTAGATTTTTAATTGCAACTGGCTTAATGCTGGCAAGCGTATGTGCATCAGCACAGAATTATTTCGGTGTGACGGGAGGTTACAATCTATCTACCATGAAGATTGAAGAGTCGACTGGAATTGAGGTGGTTAATACAGAGCATTCTCCTAGGTCTGGTTTCAATGCAGGTATTGCTTACGAGCATCGTTTCGATGGTTCCGACAAGGGAAATTTGTTTTTAGGAGCTAGTCTCTTATACTCATTGGAAGGCTACCATTACAAGACCACTTTGCCGACAGGTAATTCAGATATTAAATTTTCAGATGTTGATCTTATCACTTACGATAAGAATTTTGACATCAAGTATTTGAAGTTGCCTGTTAGTTTCGGCTACAACTTCAAGCTCAGTGATAATTTCGGATTGGCTCCAAAAGTATTTGGAATCTTGGAGTCTCAGTTAGATATTGTACATGATGATGTCAACCCTGTCTTTGATTTCGCATTTGGAGCTGGTGTGAATCTTAATATTGGAGAACGATTGTCTATTGGCTTGGGTTATGACTGGAATCCAGAGACGAATTTTGTCCCTACTGTCCTTTACGGTAATGCACATGCCAATGTCTCTTATTATATTTTCTCTACTAATAAATAATGAAAATAAAAAGCCGATGTGTATAGCGTCGGAAAAAGTGTAGAATGAATCCGTGGAGACGTCGTATCCGGCGTCTCCATTTATCAAATAAGCGTTTATGAAAAATAAATTACTGATTGCTGTTGGTTTGTCGCTGGCAAGTGTATGTGCATCAGCACAGAATTATTTCGGTGTGACGGGAGGTTATAACTTGTCTACCATAACAGAAAGGTCTGGAGTGGTGCCTGGATGGAGAGAGTATTCTCCTAAGTCAGGTTTCAATGTCGGTATTGCTTATGAACATCGTTTTGCTGGCTCTGATAAGGGTAATATGTTCTTAGGTGCTAACATTCTATATTCATTGGAAGGCTACAAGTTTAAGGAAGTTGTCCCAGTAGGTCCTGATATTGTGTTTGTGAATGCAAATACTATTGATTATGATGGAAAAATTGACATCAAGCTTTTGAAAATTCCAGTTAGTTTTGGTTATAATTTCCAACTGACAGAGAAGTTTGGTATCGCCCCTAAAATCTTTGTCATTTACGATTTTGAACCGTCTTATAAAGATTCGTATTTCGCCTTTGGTGGAGGTGCCAATTTCAATATAGGCGAACGATTTTCGATAGGTATAGGATATGATATGAAATCTGGGTATGATGGTGGTTGGTATGATAATTGTCATGCTAATCTTACATACTACATTTTCTCAAAGTAATATGAATTGTTTTTTATGGAGACATTGTATGCGGCGTCTCCATCTATTAAATAAGTGTCTATGAAAAATAAAATATTGATTGCTGTTGGCTTGCTGCTGACAAGTGTATGTGCTTCCGCACAGAATTATTTCGGTGTGACGGGAGGTTATAACCTTACTGACATTCGTGATGCGGATAATTCATATATTGAATATCATCCCCGATCAGGATTCAATGTCGGAGTCGCATACGAACATCGTTTTAGCACAAAAGGGAAGGGATACCCATTCCTTGATGCTAGTATACTTTATTCACTGGAAAGATATAAAGGAGACCCTTTGGTAGACAACTATTTTGATCTTGTCTTTTCTTCAGGATCTCAGACTTTTGATGTGGATTCAAAATTTTTGAAAGTTCCTGTAAGTTATGGCTATAATTTCCAACTGGCAGAGAAATTTGGTATCGGTCCTAAAATCTTTGTCATTTACGATTTTGAACCGTCTTATAAAGATTCGTATTTCGCCTTTGGTGGAGGTGCCAATTTCAATATAGGCGAACGATTTTCGATAGGTATAGGTTATGATATGAGATCTGGGTATAATGGTCCTAATGGTAACCGTGTTTGGTTTGATAATTTTCATGCCAACTTGACATATTATATCTTCTCAAAGTAAGATGAATTACTAATTTTATGGAGACGTCGGGTTCGGCGTCTCCATTTGTTTTTTCTATTTGCATTTTTGATTTTCCCCAAAAAGAAGTATTTTTGTCGAAACACAGATTTATACCATAGAGAGTGATAGAAAAAATCATAGAACTGGAAGTGGCTGACCCCACTATTTTCTACGGAGTTAACAATTCTAACATCCGTCTGATCAAGGATTTGTATCCCAAAGTTAAAATTGTAGCCAGAGGTACGGCAATCAAAATTCATGGCGATGAGGAGGAAATCGCTATAATCGAGGAGGTGATTGGCAAACTTGAAAAATACTGCGCCACTTTCAATAAGTTGACGGAAGAGGTTATCATCGACTATATCAAGGGAAGTGAACCTAAAATTCAGGTGGAGAACAATCTGATTATCTATGGTATAAGCGGCAAACCGATCACTGCCCGAACTCCTACTCAGAAAAAATTCATGGCTGCTTACGAGAAGAACGATCTTATCTTCTCTATCGGTCCTGCTGGTAGTGGAAAGACGTATATCGCGATTGCCACTGCTGTAAGAGCGTTGAAAAACAAGGAGGTCAAGAAGATTGTGTTGAGCCGTCCTGCTGTGGAGGCTGGTGAAAAACTCGGTTTCCTTCCCGGCGATATGAAGGAAAAGATTGATCCTTACTTGCAGCCTCTTTACGATGCGTTGCAGGATATGATTCCAGGAGCCAAATTGAAAGAGTATATGGAGAACGGAATTATCCAGATCGCTCCGTTGGCATTTATGCGTGGACGTACTCTTTCCGACGCTTTCATCATTCTTGATGAGGCTCAAAACACTACCACTCAGCAGATTAAGATGTTCCTTACTCGTATGGGAGAACACAGTAAGATCGTCGTGACGGGAGACATGACTCAGATCGACCTTCCTGCTCGTGAACGCTCGGGCTTGGGTGAGGCTTTACGCGTGCTGAAGAATATTGATGGTGTGGCTAAGATTGAGTTTAATGCAAAAGATATCATTCGCCACAAACTCGTGCAGAAAATTGTGGAGGCATATGCTAAGCATGACGCAAAGAAGGCGAAAAAGATTATTCCGCTCACTCCAAAGGACGACGACGAGTAATATCCAGTAGACGGGAGTATGTTTCTACATAGGTTGTCTATATATAATTTCCGCAATATCCGTAGATCCGACCTCACTTTTGCCAAGCATATCAACTGCTTCATCGGCAAAAACGGTGTCGGCAAGACTAATATTATCGATTCCATCTATTACCTGTCTTTCTCCAAAAGTCCGTCGAACCGTGACGACAAGGATAACATCACTTTCGGAGAGTCAGGATTCCAATTGAAAGCCCATTATCACCGTGCTGAATCGGAATTTGAGATTTCTTGCGCACTCGACAAGGGCAGGAAGATGCTCAAGAGAGATGGCAAGGAGTATGAGAAAGTGTCAGACCATATAGGTTTGATTCCTGCGATATTGGTTGCTCCGAAGGATATTGAGATCATACAGGGAGCTTCAGAAGAGCGACGCAAGTTTATCGACGGCTGTATCTCGCAGTTCGACCGTAAATATCTGGACGCTTTGCTCGTCTATAAAAACGCTTTGCGTGGAAGAAACGCATTGTTGACATCGCAGACTTACGTCGATCCGATCATATTTGAGAGTTACGAGGAAAAATTGGCGTCAGCTGGAATGTTCCTACGTAATGCACGACAGCAGTTTATTGATTCGTTCAAAGGAAAGGTGGATGAAGTGTATCGCAGGATATCCTACGATACTGAAGAGGGTGAGGGTGTTGATATAGAATACCGTTCACAGGCGATGGAGTCGGACTATCTCACTATGCTCCGCACGCTTCGTGGGGAAGACCAGCGTCGAGGCTTCACTACATGGGGAGTGCATCGTGATGATTATAATTTCAAACGGACAGGACGTAAGATCAAGAAAATTGCGTCGCAGGGAGAGATGAAGACGATGCTTCTTGCTTTGAAATTCGCATGGATTGATATGTTTGTTGCGAAGAGCGACGTCAAACCGATCCTTCTTCTCGATGATATTTTCGACAAACTTGATGAGCATCGTATGGCAAGAATCATCGATTTTATCAGTGATTCCCAGCGGACAGGTCAGGTGTTTATCTCAGATACAAACAGAGAGCATATAACTCTGCTTCTTGAAAAGACGGAGAATATTTCCTACACTGTCTACGAGATAAATGAGAATGATGGAATGAGCGAGGATAAGGCGGTGAAAATAATGGAGAAATGAAAAGGAAAAACGCATCAACGATATCTTCGATATTGCATGAATATGTGCACAGAGTGAAAATCGACGAAGACATGCTCGCTCTCGACATCGAAAGAGTGTGGCCGGAATTGGTCGGGGATGAGTTTGTGCAATATACGCAGGGAATGATGATGAAAAACAAACAGCTGTACGTCACGATGCTTTCTCCGGCAGCGAGCAACGAACTGATGATGCGTCGCAGTGAGATATTGAAAAAGATACACGAAAAATTTGATATTGATTCTACTGTGTTGTCGGCGGTACATTTCTGACACGGGTAGATATGGCTAATACAAAAAAATACGAAAATGGAAGATTTAGAAAACATACGCTTCAACCATAGCGTCGACATACAAATAAGATTTAACGACATCGACCAACTTGGACATGTCAACAATGCTTCGCAAATCTCTTTTCTGGACTATGGTAAGGTCCGCTATTTTGAGGCGATGAACGATGGGGTTGTTGATTGGAAAGACGCACAGTTTGTGATTGTGAATATCAATGTCAGCTACGTCGACCAGATTTTTATGAATGATAATATTGAAGTCCGCACTAAGATAACAGAGATTGGCAACAAAAGTATCAAGCTCCTTCAATTGATTGTGGATAAGGATAATGGAAAGATAAAAACCATCTGCCACGGAGTGATGTGTGCTTTCGATATGGCTACCCAGCAATCAGTGTTGGTCTCTCAGAAATGGCGTGATAAAATCAACAAATTTGAACTCGGTTCGGCGAATTGAGCCTCTCAATTCTACAGTTCACACTACTTCTCCCATAATCAAGTTTTTAGACAGATGGATTACGTCGAATGCAAACAGACGTTTTCCTAGGTCTTTTATTGAAGCCCCGAAGTGATAAACGGTTTCATCAATGATTAGGAAACGGTCGTGAAAATTAGTTTTGTATTGAAAAATGTTGATGCGTCGACATTTCCCATATTCCGTCTCATGGTTGTGTTGTAGAGTTAGTATGTTGTTGTTGACTTTTTCTGTATAGATGGTAGCGGACACGTTTTTTTGTCTTGCCTCAAGAATATGCAGAGTGTCAGAACCTATGTATGGGTCAATTAAAATTACCTCATGTTTGGCACTTTTTATAATCATTTCCGCTACTTCACGTCCTTCCAACAGACGACCTTCGAAGACGCAACCTTCGTGAGGCGGTATGTTTGTGCGAACGAAGAAATCTATCTGTTGCTGATGCTCGTCCAGACGCTTTTCTATTTGGAGAAATCTGTTATCCGTGTATCCTTGTAGTTCCACAAGTTGACGGTTGACAGAATACCCACGGAGAAGATAATCTTTGAGAATTTTGTTTGCCCATATACGGAATTGTGTGCCACGTTGTGATTTGACACGATACCCAACGGAGATAATCACATCAAGATTGTAATACTTTGTTTTATATTTTTTCCCATCGGAAGCAGTTGTCAAGAAATCCTTGACAACTGAATGTTGCGATAATTCTTGTTCTTTGAATATATTATTTATATGTAAACTGACATTTTGTTTTGTCGTTAGAAACAATTCTGCCATCTGTTGTTGTGTTAGCCAAACCGTGTCGTTTTCGATTTGCACTTCTAGTTTTAAACTTTCGTTGGGTTGGTAGAGGATGATTTCCCCCTTGCATGATTCTGTCTTGTTACTATCCATATAAGTTTTGATTAAAATTTGAATCGAGTGCAAAGATATAGATTTCTGATTTATTTCAAAGGAAATAGGAATCTTTATAAATCGAAAAAAATTGCTGCCAGCAGTCCTTATTTTTTGAATTTTCTCTTGTATGTGGCATACAAATCCATGATGTCGTCCACATAATCAGCGGTTTCCGAGCCACGAAGATATCCACACTTCACTGACGGCAAGTTGTAATAGTCGGGCGACGCAAGCAGCCTGACATATCTTTTCACCACTTTCCACTCTGCCGGATTATCTCCATGCAACTCACATAATGTCTGAGCGTCACGTATATGTCCAAGACCAGCATTGTATGCGGCAAGAGTCAGACGGATACGGTCGTCGTTAGTGCGGGCAGACTGTATGAGTTGGTATGTGCGGTTGAGATATTCGATTCCTAAACGAAGGTTTTCCTCTGGTTCCAACATCGTTTTTGGATCAGCTCCAAGGGCAAGCATAGTCTCTGTCATCAATTGCATCAGACCTTTTGCTCCCGCAAAACTTCCAGCATTGGGGTTGAATCGTGATTCCGTGTAGGCGATGGCAGACAATAGTCGCCAATCCCAAATAGTACTGTCGGCCTGCTTCTTGAAGATAGAATCGTAGACAGAAATATGTTTGTCGTCGATGAAGATAGGCACATCTTTTTTTACATCTTTGGCAACCTTCGGCTCGTAGTATTTTGTATATAGTTTGTTGATCGACTTTTCGTTGTCTGAGAAATAGCTGTTGATCTCTTTTAGAAGAACTGAATCATTTTTAGCTACAGCCCATGCGTTACGTTGAGGGTGAGACACTTCAAGATGAATGTCGAGGTTTCTATAGTAGCGACGTTGAAGCTGGGCGATGTCGTTGTCGCATACCGTCATCTCAATCTCTCCTTTGCTCACCATTTTGATGAGAGCTTCCTCGTCGTAATCAGTGGAGACGGTGTTGATCTCCATTCCTCCGCCGATCTCGTCATTAAGGTTAAGCAGACGGTGATGATATTTTGATCCCTGCACCACAGTGATTTTTTTGCCGATAAGGTCGAGCACATCCTGTTTCTGCTTGTTGGATTTTCTGCGTTTCTGCACAATTACCTGATGTGTGATCGTCTCTTTGTCGACAAAATTCATCTTCTCCTTATTTGTCTTGTTGATCACAACAGGAAATGCCAACACGTCAGCGGAGTCTCCCAACATTGAAATCAGCTCCTCATTGCTTTTGGCCACCTTAATCTCAAGACGTTTGCCCATTTTTTCCGCCAACCCTTTGCTTAGCTCATAGTCGTATCCCATCTCGTGACCACCTCGAAGAGTATAGTATGATGTGGAGCGAGAAATTGTGGCGACACGAAGAATGGAGTCTGGAGTCGACACACACTGATTCTGCGACGAATTTTGGTTGTCCGCCGATTTGTTGCATCCTGTAAGCAACAACAAAACCGATATGAATATTATCCAATGTTTCATCTGCATCAGTGTTAATTAAATGCAAAATAGCAATAAAATAAATAATGACAAACAAAAAAATGGAATAATGGTGTTTTTTCTGGACTTAATGAAAATTTTGATGAAAAAAAGGAGCGGAATTTGTAAAGGTTCGTTTTGTATTTGTGAAAATCTTGCGTTACTTTTGTGGAGTATACAACTAAAATAATGACTAATGACGAATAATGTTTTTAAGAATATTCTATTGACTGTGATTCCGACAGTTTTATGTTGTTGCTCAGCGGAAAAGAAAGGTGAAACGATGACAGCGGAATCCAATTTCCCGACTTCTGTTTTGGCGTTTGATACTGTAGGTCATATTAATGCAGACTCTACTAATCCACAGTTCAGATACGCCTACAATCTAATCCTTCCTGAAGAAGGCTTTTCTGTGTGTGCGGATTCCATAAGATTGTCTATGATCGCTGAGGCCACAGAAGTGTATGCCAATGATATAAAGATGGCGAGACAGTCAAAGATCAAATCGTTGGCTGTTCAGGAAGATGTTGACGTTGCAGCATTTAAGGAACAATTCGAATCTCCTTCGAAGGAAATCCCATGTGAGTATGAGTGTAAGGCAGACAAAGTATTTGAGAATGCAGATATTTACAATTCCGTCTTCACAGCTTATTCTTATATGGGTGGCGCTCATCCGTATTCCTATGCGGAATTCAGGATCTGGGACAAGACCAATGCGAAGAGATTGGCACTTCAAGATATTTTTGTAGACGAATCTGAATCCAAACTTACGGAGATGATCCTTGATACTCTTTGCAAGATGATGGATGTGAAAGCTCATGAAAATCTTACAGATGCAGGTATTCTTGATGTGAAGGATGTGGCACCAAACAATAGTATGATTGTTTATGATGACTCGTTGAGTTTCAATTATAAACCATACGAGATTGCCTGTTATGCGGTTGGTCCGATTGAAGTTAAATTCTCATTTTCGGATCTAAAGCCTTTGATGAAAACGGATTCTCCTCTCTATAAACTTGCAGATAAAGATAAAGAATGAAAAAGACGTTGCTCTTTTTGCCTGCAATCCTTTGTATGGTGTCGTGCCATACAAAATCGGATGTCGTGCCGGAACAAGTTGGGGTAAGTGATACGATCCAAACGGTTGTTGATTCGGTTGTGAAGGATAGTGTTGTGGCTGAGGCTCCTAGGATTCCGTTGTATGACACAGAGATTTTCCAATATGATACAGCATATTATGTTGATCCCAATCAGACGCAACATAAGTTTGTGAAATACAAGGCGGTGCTGGCGATGCCTGCGAGAAATGATTCTGATAAACTGGTGAGAGACATCCGTTTCGATATCATGAAATTTGCGACAGAGAGACAGATGACGGATCCTATTGTCGCAACTACCGGCTATTTCGCTACCGTCGCCACAAAATTCAAAACTGATTTCCGCGCGGCTGACGAGTTTTCGAAAAATCACTATTTCGATTGGAGGGTGGCCAGATTCACCAAAAACTCTTATCAGGATACAAGACTTTATTGTGTGGCGAAGGCTATCTATGAAAACACTGGAAGCACTCCTCTTTTTGGCCTCTCCTATAGCAATTGGGATAAAAAGTTGAAGGAGAAGGTGGAATATGAGGATTTGTTTTCGGAAAAAGACGTGGAGGATATCCGCAATGTGCTTGTCGCTTGTATGGTTAAGAAATATGGAGTGGCAAATGAGGATTCGCTCGCGTCTAAGGGAATAGCAGTTGAACAGATTGCCCCAAGCACAAAGTTCCTGCTTACGAAAGACTCAATCTATTTCGTATATTCTCCGTATGAATTAGGTATGGAATCGGAACGAAGCGTCAGAATTCCCGTCGCAAACAAACAATTACGTCAATTTATGGACACGACAAAGTCCATCGTAAGATATTTACTTGAAGATTAATTTATGGCAGATATATCAATTATAGAAAAATACTTCCCGAATCTTTCGGATGTGCAGAAATCTCAGTTTGCAGCCCTGGACGCATTGTATCAGGACTGGAATTCAAAAATCAATGTGATTTCCCGCAAGGACATGGACAATTTCTATGAGCATCATGTGCTTCATTCGTTGGGCATTGCGAAATTCACAGAGTTTGCTGATGGAACAGAGATCTTAGACCTTGGTACAGGAGGCGGGTTCCCAGCTATCCCGTTGGCAATTATGTTCCCTAACGTATCTTTTCATGCTATCGACGGAGTGGGGAAGAAGATCAAGGTGCTGAATGCGGTGGCTGAAGCTATTGGTCTGAAGAATATCAAAGGAGAACATTTGCGTGCAGAGGAAGTGAAGACGAAGTATGACTATGTAGTGAGCCGTGCTGTGATGCAGATGCCAGACCTTGTGAAGTTGGCTCGACCTTTGTTGAAGCCAGTTGCGTCGTCTGCACTTCCTGTCGGTGTGATTGCGTTGAAGGGTGGCGATTTGACGGATGAGTTGAAATCGTTTGGAAGAAATGCCATGAGCGAATCCCTTACCAATTATTTTGAGGAGGAGTTCTTTTCTACCAAGAGTGTTGTGTACGTGATGAAATAAGAGAGATGAATTTTGTTGAAGAACCGAAGTTTGCGGCGAGAAGAAGAATGATGGTGGCTCAGCTTAGAACTAATAAGTTAGCCTTTTCTGAAGATGTGTTGGATGCGATCTCGAAGGTGCCACGCCATTTGTTTTGCCAACCGATGTATGTGGCGTCTGCTTATGAAGATGTGACGTTGCCTATCGCTGCAAAACAGACGATATCCCAACCGTCTACTGTAGCAAGGCAAATGTCGTTGCTGGAGTTGAAACCTGGTGAAAAAGTTTTGGAGATAGGCACTGGCAGTGGATATCAGACAGCATGTCTGGTGGCGTTTGGAGTGGATGTTTATTCGATAGAGCGACAGAAAGCATTGTATGATATCACGTCGGATCTTTTCCAAAGACTGGATATCAGAGTCAATAATATTTGTGGCGACGGTTATCTTGGTATGCCTGAGCATGCTCCGTTCGACAAGATCATTGTTACTGCTGGAGCATTTCAGCTTCCTCCAAAGTTGATGGCTCAACTTAAAGTAGGAGGTATGATGATTATTCCGGTTGAGGACTCGTCTGGTGTAAGCAATATGCATCGTGTTAGACGTATTGATGAAAGCCAGTTTGCGGTCGACAAATTAGAAGAGTGCAATTTTGTGCCGATGCTCAGCGGTGTCAATAATGCATAGCTGAGTTTGATAATTAATTATAGATAAATATTCCCTGGAAGTTTGATGTGAACTTTCAGGGATTTGTTTTGCCGTTATAATCAGTAAAATACACGATAAATATGTTGTTGAAAACATAGTGGTGAAATATGTGTCGCAAAAAATATGTTTTTGTAAAAACTTTATTTACATTTGACAAGAAGCGTATTTGACGGGAAGCGAAAAGCATAAAAAGATTTAATTATAGAGATTTGCGAACTTGGGTGATTTGCCCCTTAAAAATTTGAAGCTATGAAAAAACTAAAATTACTATTGTTTTCTGTGCTTGCTCTTGCATCCAACAGCATTTTTGCTGGATCCCGTTCTTTTGATGAGATACAGGGAATAGCGAATAATACACTTGTCAATTCAGACAAAGTATATCTTGTGGATTCCAAGATTGTGAATGGAGATACCGTATGTTATACTTTCAAAGGAGATAATGGAGGGTATGCGATTCTATCTGCTGATTCTCGTGTGCCTGCTCTTCTTGCATATAGTAATGACGGTGAGATTTATCCAGAACTGCAAGAAATGATCGATCGCTTTGTGCAGAATATAGATGAAAACCTACATAAGAATATAGAGTTGTCTCAGTCTGCATCTGGGTCGGAATTAAGAGCTACACGAATTAAAGATGCTCCAATAGAACCATTGCTAAAGGATATCGCATGGGGACAATGGGCTCCTTTTAACTTGAATGCACCTGCTTTTGGAGAGAAACAAGCTCCTGTAGGTTGTGTGGCAACTGCAGTCGCTCAACTTCTTTATTATCACCGTTATCCGGCGGCAACACTTTCTGATGTTCCGGCTTATACTACAGCGACTGGAAAAATTGATGTCGCAGGTGCTGAAAAAGGCACGATATTGGATTGGGATAATATGCTGGACAACTACTTCAATGGATATACAGACGTAAATGCAAAAGCCGTTTCTGATCTTTTTTCTGTAGTCGACGCTGCTGTTGAGATGGATTTCGGTAAAGAAGAGAGCCCTTCCGGTAAACTTTGTATGGAAGAACTTGTAAATGTGTTTGGATATGATCCTGATTTGATTCGTATAGCTTACCGCTCCAGCTACACATTCAAGGATTGGTCTAACCTCATCTATAATGAGTTGAAGGAAAACCGTCCTGTCCTTATGGCTGGATATTCATTGACAAAAGGACATCGTTTCTTGTGTGACGGAATTGACAAAAATGGATTGTTCCATGTCAATTGGGGATGGGATGGCTCACGTGATGGATATTATGATCTGGCGGTATTGAATCCGCACACCACAACAGAGGTAGGCTCAAGTAAGTCGTCAGATGGATTTTCTAGAAACAATTATATAGTTTATGGCATTCAGCCAGACAATGGGGTCGTTGATGCATCTGTCCGAAATTCTGTCATTGAATCTTTGTCTGTGGATTGTCAGTATGATAATGGACATTATTTCTTATTTTATTCTTATCTCAACAGCTTGTCTGAAGAGAAAACCATGCATTTGGCAAATGGATATATAGATGAAGACGGAAATGTTGTCAATATAGGAAAAATTGGAAAGTACGACGTCGCTCCACAGTTGGTCAACTATATGGAAAACGTATATAACCTAAATGTCTCAAAGTTCGAAGATGGAAAGACATATAAGGTTTGTCTTATAGAAAGTGAGGATGGAGAACATTGGACTCCTTGTGATGGACATGAATATGTCAGCTGTACATTCTCTGTTAAAAATGGAGTTGTGTCGCTCGTTGATAAGTACGAGTTGTCAGCTTCTGTGGAAATGGTTGATTATATCGACTCAGAGCAATATGCCCATGGCATAATCCATTTGAAAAACTCTGGCACACAGGAGTATTACAAATATATTTACATGATGATAAACTCTACAGATAAGAAACCCGATGCTGCTTCTTTTGCTTCTTATGTCACTGTAGAAGCGGGAGACAGTAGTGATGTCGATTTCAAATTTATTCCGGAATCAGACTCTGTTTATTATTGGTTGCTAAGTAAAGACATGATTGTCTTGGATAGTGGTATCGTTTATAAGGGGGACAAGCAGTACAACCTTAAAGCTTCTGTAAGGATAGATACAACGGAAACAGGAACCCTTATCTGCCGAGTCATGGTGAAAAATGAAGGTGATGCATATTACGACAATTATCTAAATGTCTCTCTCAATTATATAGGAGGTTTTTATTCGATAAATCCGCAGCTGTATCTGAAGCCAGGAGAGGAGACTGTAGTCAATTCGTATATTCCAAACACTTTCATCTACACTCGCTATTCTGTTTATGACAACTTAGGAAATCTGATTGTTTTCAATAATATGAATGGTGATATGGCAAACAATGGGGAAGTGACTGTTAATTTTACGACCAGCAGATATAACACTTCTGATCAGATCGTTGTAGGAAACCTTATCGTCAACAATGGTACTTCTGAGCCTCATTCCGCTACGTATATCATCGAGTTGGATACTACAGGTAATTATATGGGAAGGAAACTTGCGTCGTTCACAGTTGATATTCCTGCTAATTCTTCAGAGAATATTCCATTCTCTCTCTACGTTGGCCGTGATAATTGTGGCTTGGTTGTTTATCGTGAGGGAGCTACAACGAGAACTCGCTATACGATGACAGCTCGATATGACGGTAGTACTGATATAGAAGAGATGGTCGCTGAGGATAACAGCAAGATAAAGGTTTGGACTAAAGACGGTGCTATTGTGGCTGAGGCTATAGATGATGCTCTTCTACGAATCTCAACGATTGACGGACGAATCCTAGTATCCCGTCGTCTCTGCAAGGAAGAAACATTCCATCAGGAATTCCCTTCTGCTATTTATATTGTGAATGGAAAGAAAATACTTGTTCATTAGGCATTAGGTACAGATATACAAGAGGTTGTATAAAACAAATAACAGGCCATGGTAGCCAAGCGTCTGCGACGTTTGCCAACCATGGCCTGTTTTGATTACCGTTCCATGATATTGGTCAATTCATAATTCATAATTGTGGGTAAAATCCATGTGTTGGATTTTGACGTAGGGGCGATCCATTGTGGTCGCTCAGATTTATGAAAAACGGTCACCCATGTCTGGATATAAAAGTAGAGACGCCGCAATGCGACGTCTCTACAGAATATTTAGACGAATTTGTCTCTGACTTCGTCAATCGTTTATCTGCCTTTCTTGAATTTGTTCTTTATTTCAGGATAATCCAAAAGGAATGGGAAATCATTCACAACACTGGCATAGAGCTTGTAGTTCTTGTTGATTTCCGGAAGCATTATCAAGAAAATGGTTTCTGCGTACTCATTCTTCTGATTGGAATATTCCAAAGCTTTTGTCAGGAACAGATTCCTGTATGAGTTGTTGCGAAGATAGTTGAACAAAGCTTTGCTCTCACGCTCTGAACATCCATTGGCGTTTCCTATTTCAATATTGTTGATATATTCCCTCCATAATGCGACTGTCATTAAGATGTTCTTCTCCATCTTGTTGACATATTCTGAGGTGACGCAGCTGTCTGGCATTTCTGAGTCAGGTGAAATCATCAGTTGCTGATGCAGAATTTCCTTGAATTCTTTTGGAGCGTAGGTTGAGTCTATTTGTTCCATAGAGAAGTCCAAATCGTAGTAACTTTCGGAAAATTTCACAAGTTTCAACGATCTGTCATAGTATTCCTCATGTACGTAGGTGTATGGAGTGTAGAAACTGTACACATATATGGAGTCATCCATTTTCGACAATTTCACTTTGCGTGTGCCCTGCAATGTATGTGTGTGCGTGATAGGAATATATCCTGGGGCTTTAGGCTCAGTTGAATAAATCACTCTGGCATCTGTGTTTACGGATAGATAGCATCGTCCTACAGTGTCCGCCTCATTCTCAAACATGATAAGTTCGCCATTCCTTACCAGAAATCTGAATTTTCGTTGATTCAGAATGGTTTTATGTTGGGATGAATAGTAGTATAATGTTTCCTCTCTATAATGATTTTTCTCATTGTAGATTATCGCCATATAGTCCACGTAATCATGTCCGTTCTCTCCATCGATTCTTTTCTGGAAATAACGGATGTCGACACCATCTTTGGCTTCTGGTGCTTCTAGGATATATTGCTGACTTTCCACCTGTTTATTGTTGCATGATGTAATAGCAGATAAAACAAGCAGAGTGGTCAAAATATTTGTCAATCTCTTAATCATATTCATTGCCTTTTCTTTTTAGGATAGCAACTGAAAATGTATTTTAGAGGTGTAGTTTAGTACGCCCTTTTTATGACTACCTTTAAAAGGGTAGTTAATTTACAAAAATAATATTTTTTTTGAAGAGGACAAAAAATAGCCATAAAATTCGGATCAGTAATGTAAAATGAGTAGTATTAAATGTGTTATAACACAAAACGGTCTCTTTTTTTGTATGTGTAGTGACTACTAAACTATAAATTCACTACTATGGCTTCGTGGTGGATGGCTGGGAGAATCTTTTCTGTCAAGTCTTTCACATGCATACGCAGACTGGATGTGTTCATACATGGATGACAACCTACAAATTCACTTCTCAACACATCACTGTCTATCAGCAATTGCACAGTGTTCTCTTTGTCGTTCATCAATCCAAGCACAGACACTGATCCTGGTGTGACGTCGAGATATTTGAGCATCTCTTCCTCTCCGGCAAACGACAATCTGGCTGAATTTATCTGTGCAGACAAGTCTTTGGTCAGGAATTTTTTGTCGCCTGGCATCATTAGAAGATAGTATTTGGTGTGCTGTTTGTTTGTGAGAAACAGATTCTTACAGATGATGGCATGTTTGCCTTTGTCCGCACTTTGGTCTGCTTTGAACGCTTCTAGTGGCATGCGTTCAAACGCTGCGTCTATCTCCGCACATACTTCCATGGTCATGGCTGGCTCATGGTCGAGACGGTCATATTCAACATGTAGTGAGTCGAGTAGGTCGTACACTCTGATTTCTCTCTCTAGTCTGCCAGACAGGTCTTCTGGTCTTCCTTTGTATATAGTAAGCATGTTTTTATTCGTTTATGTCTGTTTGTGGATGTCCGGTTGCGATTTGGATTGGCTCCCCTCCAAAGTGTGGCTCTTTGCCGATAAGCATGTCAAGGTATAGTTTCATTCTCGCTCCAGCTTCCCTTATCAATGTTTTATACTTGCTTCTTTTGACTTCTACATCTTTAGCGTTGAAGCCGATTAAATCCATGTCCTGCCATTCTCCTAGCACAATGCTCCTTTCGTTATGAAACTTCTGGGAAATGACGGTCATTTTGGTCTGTCCAAAGATGTTTTTGGCTCTCACTACGGAATCCAATGTCCTGAATCCTGCATAGTCTATGTAAATCACATCTTTAGGGATGCCTCTTTCTATAAGGATCTCTCTCATAACATCAGGTTCTGAATAATCCTTCGTTTTGTTGTCTCCGCTGATAAGGACAAATTTAATCTTGCCTGCCTTGTATAGCTTTTCCACCGCATCCACACGATAGGTGAAATATGGATTGTCCATCCCTTTTTTCGTTTTTGGGTTGGTGCCAAGCACCATTCCCACTTCATTGTATGGAATGCTGTTGACGTCGTCGTACAGCTTGTCTGCGGTTTTATTCTCTACTGATTTGTAGAAACAAATTGGAGTGATAATGAGAATCGCTATGATCAGCAGAGATAACCTGATGATCATTTTCTTCTTTTTGGTCAGTTTGATGCCCATTTTGCAGAATTTAGCATTTTTCATTTGGCATTGTGAATTTGGATTCATTCTCCTGCGATTGTCGCGACGATATGTCTCGCACCTCCGTAGTTTCTGAATTCACAAAGGTATATTCCTTGCCAAGTGCCAAGGTTAAGCCTGCCATTGGTGATTGGAATAGTAAGGCTGTCGCCGACGAGTGTGCTTTTGGCGTGAGCTGGCATATCATCGTCTCCTTCAAGTGTATGCTGGTAATATGGCTCGCGTTCTTTCACCATGCGGTTGAAGATGCTTTCCATGTCGACGCGAACATCAGGATCAGCATTCTCGTTGATTGTCAACCCTGCGGATGTGTGTTTGATAAACAGGTTCAGCAATCCGACTTTAGGTAATGCTGGCAAATGAGACAGAATTTCGCCTGTGACTAGATGAAACCCACGTCGCTTTTCATTAAGAGAGAATTCTACTTGTGTCCACATGGTCATTCAACGATTGTGATGTTGTAAACTACTGTTGCCTCTGGATCTTTTTTCTCCCAAGGTCGTTTGTATTCAAAGATGACTTTTGCGAATCCGGTTTTCTGAAAACTGAATACATATTCTCTGGTCGACGGTGCACCGCACATCATTGGCTGTGACGGATCTCTTTGGGTGGTGTTCTTTACTGTGTCCAGTTTCAAAATAGAACTGTCCTGAGTTTCTATTTTCACTTCCCAATCATATCCTGTTGACGGATTTGTCACAGCAGGGATGATGATGCTTGCCAGGTTTAATTGAACTGAGTCGTTGAACTCTTTGTTTCCATCGGAATAATTAAGCTCTGGAAGAGTCATATTCGTTTTGCTTTTTGCAACGGACACTGCTATATCAGCCGATTCTGCACTCTCTTCCGCTGCTGTGTCTTTTACTATTTTTCTTCTGTCCATTCTTCCTCCTTGCACTTGTGAGCAAGCTATCATTGCGATAGCTGAGAAAAATGCCAATGTTGTCTTGATAAATTTTTTCATTTAAAAAGAATTTCGTGGAGACGGGAATAATCCCGTCTCTACGGATTATTTCTTAATCATCCTCACTAATTCCCCAATCCATAATACAATCGATGTCGCGCCTATGATTATCAGCCAATCGGTTATGTTGATCGGTGTCACGTTGAACATCGCTCCTCCAAGGGTTACAATCAGAATCTGACCGAATAAGATTAATGCGGCGATTGTGACGAATCCTTTGCTATTCTTGAAATGCAAAGCACTTTTGTTTGTCTCGAATGCTTTGGCATTGAACATGTTCCAGAACTGAAGCATCACGAATATCGTGAAAAACAGACTGCATTCATACGGAGATAGAGTTGATCCTCCTGGTGTCATGCCTAGCAACCCGCTTTCAAATGTGATTTCGTGATTTTTCATCATAAACAGTAGTCCTAGCATGGCAGCGAAGAAGAATACTCCGACTGAAAGTATGAATTTCTTCATCGGATCGTTGATGATAAACGCGGTTCTTGATCTTGGTTTCTCTTTCATCACACTCATTGATGGCGGAAGTGATGCCAATGCCATTGCTGCGAATGTGTCCATTATTAGGTTTACCCATAGCATCTGTGTCACTGTAAGTGGCGATTTGATTCCCGGGATGAAAGCTCCGACAAGCACGATAAGGCATGCTGCCACGTTTACTGTCATCTGGAACAATATGAATCGCTGGATATTCTGGTATAATGAACGTCCCCACATCACAGCGCGTGTGATACTTGAGAATGAGTTGTCTATGATAGTTATATCCGACGCCTCTTTTGCCACACTTGTGCCGTCTCCCATCGACAATCCTACGTGAGCGGCTTTCAATGCAGGGGCATCGTTGGTTCCGTCTCCAGTCACAGCCACAACTTGGTTGCGTTTTTGCAACGTCTCCACCAATCTTTTCTTGTCAAGTGGACGAGCTCTGGCGATAATTTTAATTTCCTCAACTCTGTTGTAAACTTCCTCGTCTGATAATGCCGCGAAGTCGGGACCTGTGATGATGTTGTTTTCTCCGTATGTCTCTTTCCAAAGACCTATCTGACGGCCGATCTCTTTTGCAGTCGCTGTGGTGTCTCCAGTCACGATTTTGATGTCGATGCCTGCCTCAATACAACTGTTTACAGCATCAGGAACCTCTTTACGCACAGGGTCTGCAATCGCAACTATACCCATGAATGTCAGGTTGTTGGCAGTTAGTTTGTTGTCGTTGATGACAGCATCCCCGTCTTCTACAATCTGATATGCGAATGCAAGGGTACGCATCGCTTGATTCTGATATTTTAGCAGAGTCTCATTGATAGAGTGTTTAGTCTCTCCTCCAGCGATGTTTGAACAAAGAGCAAGCACTATTTCGGGAGCTCCCTTCAGATACAACACTTTTTTGCCGTTCAAATACTGAGATTTAACAAGTGATGCCATGTACTTGCGTTCTGTGGAGAATGGGATCTCATCCACTCTTTCCGCATTCTCTTTTACTTTCTCAAAGTCGATATTGTGTTTGTGAAGCCATAGAAGCAATGCTCCTTCCGTAGGATTTCCTAAAGCCTTAGGATTGTTTGCGTCAGAAAGGTCGAGTAGGGCTGTTGAGTTGACGGAAATGCCTTCCACAACAAGGTTGCTGGCTTCGTCGCCGGTAAGTGTCTGGTCTGGTTGCAGATTGAAAAACTTAGTTTCATATACCTGCATCTTGTTCTGTGTGAGTGTACCTGTTTTATCGGTGCAGATCACAGTCGTCGCTCCCATTGTCTCGCAAGCGTGCATCTTGCGTACAAGGTTGTTGGTTTTGAGCATCGCACGCATACTGTATGCAAGCGATAGTGTGACAGCCATAGGCAAACCTTCTGGAACGGTCACTGCTACAAGTGCCACAGCCACCATACATGCCTGAAGTGTCTCAGTGACGAAACCTGCGGTCGCACCGTCTCCAAACCAAGAGAATCCATCGTTGTTGATGAAATACATTCCGATTCGTCCGACGATGATGATTCCAGCGATTATGTAACTGATTTTGGCAAGCATGTTGCCGAGTCTGTCAAGCTGTTCGTTCAACGGAGTCTTGATGCTGTTGTCTATTTTAGCGGCTGTGAAAACTTTTCCATTTTCAGTGTGGTCTCCCACAGCAAACACTCGCATTATACCGTGGCCTTCCATCACTTTCGTGCCACGCATAGCATGGTTGGAAGGGAATGTGGCATTAGGGTCGAAGTCTTCTTCTTTTGTGGTTTTCAGACAGATAGGTTCGCCGGTAAGCGTGCTTTCATCAATGTTGAGGGATGTGGCTTCCAACAATTCTCCGTCGGCAGGCACTTCACAACCTGTCACAAGAATCACGATGTCGCCCACCACCACATCTTTGCGTGGAATTTCTGTAGTTATTCCGTCACGGATAACCTGTACCGGCTCGTCATCGTTCACTTGGTTGAGCACTTCAAACTCTTTGTCGGCGGCATATTCAAAGTAGAAAGCCATACCTGTGGCAAGGAAGATTGCCACCCAAATGCCGACTGGCTCGAAAAAGACGGTTGGGTCGGGATGCTGGAAATATTCGTATATTGATATACAAATTGACAAAGCTCCAGCGACAAGCAATATAATGATTAGGGGATCCTTGAATTTCTCTAGAAATTTTATAAATAACGATTCCTTCTCCGGTGGAGTAAGAATGTTGGTTCCGAATCTGTTTCTGGAATCAATGACTTCTTGACTTCGGAGTCCATTATAATGCGTTTTTGCCATATTAAATATTTTAACAAATTAAATCTTTGTGCTCATTTTTTATCTCAAGGATTGCTTTCAGGTCGATGCCTGGAGGAAGCATGTCTTTGGGATCTTTGCCATAGCGGAGAATGTCTCGTACGACGGTGGAACTGATGAATGAGTGTTGAGGCTCAGTGAAGAGCAGTATGGTGTCGATTCCTGAAATCTGACGGTTGGCATCCGCTACCGTCTTCTCATATTCAAAATCCGCTACCGCGCGTATTCCACGGAGGATGATTGTGGCGTCGACTTGTTTTGCGAAATCTACAGTCAAGCAGTCGTATGTGGCTACTTTGACGCGAGGCTCATTCTTGAATGTCTCTTCGATTATTCTTTTTCTTGCTTCTGTATCGAAAAATGGGCGTTTTGACTCATTGACTCCAATCGCGATGATTACCTCATCAACAAATGAAAGTGCTCTTTTCACCACTGAATAGTGTCCAAGAGTAAGCGGGTCGAAACTGCCTGGAAATATTGCTCTTACCATTTGGAAAATATCTGTTTTTATTTGTCACAAAGATAGGGATAATTAAATTACAAACGCTAAATGCGACGGGATAAATTGGAAATGCTAAATATAAAAAGCATAATCGGGTAGAAGTTGTGGTGATTTAGTAATGTTAGAATCTAAAAGCTAGAATTTAGAAGCTAAGAGTAAGGTTCATCGGGCCTCTATTTTTTATTTGTTGTTATTTTCCCATGGAGTACCTTTAAATGCATCTTTTCCAATAAATCTCACCGGATACGTAAACTGAATGTTGACAGTTTTTAGATTTGAGCAACCATAAAATGCCTCATACCCAATGATTTTCACAGAATTAGGGATGTTGATTTCTTTTAGACTTGAACAGTTCTTAAATGCCTTATCTCCAATGCTTTTCACAGAATTTGGAATGTTGATTTCTTTTAGACTTGAACAGTTATTAAATGCCCTATCTCCAATGCCTACCACAGAATTTGGAATGTTGATTTCTTTTAGACTTGAACAGTTCTCAAATGCCCAATCTCCAATGCTTTTCACAGAATTAGGAATGTTGATTGTCTGCAGGCTTGAACAACGGGAAAATGCTCCATACCCAATGCTTTCCACAGAATCTGGAATGTTGATTGTTTGCAGGCTTGAACAACCGTAGAATGCTCTATACCCAATGCTTTTCACAGAATCTGGAATGTTGATTTCTTTTAGACTTGAACAGTTATTAAATGCCCATTCTCCAATGCTTTTCACAGAATTTGGAATGTTGATTTCTTTTAGACTTGAACAGTTATAAAATGCCCATTCTCCAATGCTTTCCACAGAATTAGGGATGTTGATTGTTTGCAGGCTTGAACAACCGTAGAATGCTCCATACCCAATGCTTTTCACAGAATTCGGAATGCTGATTTCTTTTAGACTTGAGCAATCAGAAAATGCTTCATTCCCAATGCTTTTCACAGAATCTGGAATGTTGACAGTTTGTAGATTTGAGCAACCATAAAATGCTCTATACCCAATGCTTTCCACAGAATTAGGAATGTTGATTGTTTGCAGGCTTGAACAACCGTAGAATGCTCCATCTCCAATGCTTTCCACAGAATTAGGGATGTTGATTGTTTGCAGGCTTGAACAACCGTAGAATACTCCATACTCAATGCTTTTCACAGAATCTGGAATGTTGATTGTTTGCAGGCTTGAACAACCGTAGAATGCTCCATTCCCAATGCTTTCCACAGAATTCGGAATGCTGACAGTTTGTAGATTTGAGCAATTTTCGAATGCACCGTTTGGAATGGTTTGCATTGTGTCCGGCAGTGAAATATGCTTTATATTACAAAACGTTTCTTTATCTTTATCTATAGGAGGATTGGAGAAGTGATTGATTAATTCAAAAATATTCATTGTGAAGATAGGCGGCTCCATTGAGGGGACTATCATGTAAGTCCCATTTTTTTCACTGATGATCCTGTATGTTCTCTCTTTTGGGATTAGTGTAGAAATAAAATGATGTAAAATGAGAAGGATTATGGCGAAGGTTGTAATCGTCAAAATGAATTTTTTGTTGAAAATCGTTTTTTTGTCTGATTTGGTGTGCTGGTTTGCCATAAAGCTTTTTCTGCGATTTTTATCAAATCTATTGCCAATTTTTGTTTTTCATATTCCTCTTAAAGTGTCATCGCTGATGTGTATAAGTCATCATAAACGGTCAAGAAAAAACAATACAAAATTATCTCTTTCCTGTTGTATGACAAAAAGATAATGGTGAATAAATGTTAATGTTCTTATTTTTTTACGGCGGAGAGGAGTAAATAGCTAGAATCTAAAAGCAAGACCCATCGGGCCTCTATTGCTATCGGCAAACGTAGCTGATTCCATAATGTTTGAGGTGGGGCAAGGGTATCCTGCCCTTTGCAATCCGAGCACGAGATTGAACGTATGATCACGTTAATTTTATTTTTCACGGTTGATAGGTGTGAATCGCCAAACTGTGGAAAGATTGTCTTACGAGACCATGGTTGACAATCATTGTACCGTGGACATCATGTTATTGATGGCTCATAATATCAGTTGTCATCATTCTTCACGATTATCCACACGCCATCATTATCCTTGCCTTGACGTTTCAGAACTCCCATTTTCTGCAAAGCTGAAAGGTCACGTTCGATAGTGCGTTGGCTCACCGACAGCATCTCCGACATTTGTCTGCCGGTGATTGTCGGAGACTCTTTGACGAGATTGAGTATTTTATGCTGACGTTCAGTGAGTTTTGTCTCCGACACGTCTCCGACATTTTGGGTGTCGGAGGAGGCGAATATGATGGTTTGGAATTGGGTCGGGGTGGATTTGAACTTAGGCCTAAATTCATCCTTATACCCATCCAAGGCTTTGGTTTCATTGCAGATGCGTGTGAGTCCACTGCCTCGTTTCTCCATATAATCAAGTTGAGCCATTACATTGGCAAGTATCGGATTGCGTCTTTCGGAAGAAACGTCTGCGATGTCAAGATCCTGTATTAACATCCCATTGTACATTCCTCCTGGGGATGTTACAGTAAGGCGGTCATCATAGATGTCAAGATGGACTTCACTTCCCATCACTGTGTAGTCACGATGGATGAAATGGTTTACCATTGCCTCCAGAACGGCACGTTCCGCATACTCTGGTTTATTCTTTCGACCATCAGGCAGTTTCTCCCAGCCTCTCTTGGTGTTAGATTTCACAAAGTTCATGGCTTCACGGAGCAGCATGAGGACATTGCCTGTAAACTCTGCATCATTTATGGCATCGCCCTTTCCCGTTCCATCCCATCGGGTACAATATAGACGAGACTGCCACAATGGGCAATCATCGGCAAACAGTGCCCCCGCATTCGTAAGGTGACCAGTGCCAGTTACAAGTCCAAACGATAAGAGATACTTCTTGTCCCATTCTTGTTTGGTGCGGTCTTTGAAAGAATTCGCTAAGATTGTGAAAGCATA
>JAEEMG010000012.1 GCA_016283095.1 Paludibacteraceae bacterium
AAACCAGATGCGCTAACCGGACTGCGCTACATCTCGATTGCAATATTTCTCATTTGCGATTGCAAAATTAGTGCTTTTTGTTGATGTAACAACATAAAATCGGATTTTTTTTTGAAAAAGTGTAGATTTTATTGATTGATAGATTATTAAGGATTTTGAGCAATTCAAAAAATCTTTTGGTGAATTTCAATGTTTGATTTATGTGAGAATTGTGATTGTCTAGTGTTAAATCTTGTGAAATTTTAGTTTTAACTTTAGAAACATCGGTTGTTTTTGATCTTAATTATGATATCTTTGTGTCAAACGAATCTAACAAAAGAAATAAATATGTCTACCAACAATATGGCAGAATTTGAAGAAAAACCTATATATATAAAAAGAGAATCGGGAGGATCAAATTATGACAAACAGCCAGATGGCAATTCAAATCATGGAAAAACGAAGTGGATTGTACTGCTGGTTGTATGTTTCATCACTTTTTTTTATGGGATTTTTTCCTTTGTGAATGAACTTCCATTAAAACTTCCTTTGGTTTTGTTGCTTCCGGCATGGGTTGGGGCGGCAATAAGTATTTTAAAAATTAATAAGATAAATCAACAGTATGGAATAAAGGACTCTATATTATCTTCTTCATATAATAGTGAACAACATCTTGAGCGATTACAACGCAATCAACAGTCTTTTGCTTCTTTTAAGGGTTGTTTGGCAGATCTTTTCAAAAATCATATCTTTTTGGCGATCCCTATTGCTTGTTTCTTTGGTACGGTTCTGGCAGAAATGATGTTCCTTTTTAATATAGACAACGACAATGGAAGAATAAAGGAGATGCCTACTTCATTTAAGGAGTTGGTTTGTCTTTTATTTAAGAACCATCCAATATATTGTATTTCATTGGTGTTGGTGATTTTAGCCTCTCCATTTATTTTATGCAATCTTTTGTCGGGTATATTAGAAAACTCTTCATTACTTGATCCTGGATTTATTTGGTTGTTTCCAGCTATGATAATAACCAATTTCATTTCTGGATTTTTAGGCTTCCCATTTGTTTTTGCTAATGCTATTTTGGCAACCTTCCGCAGTATGCTAAAGAAATGAATTTTTTGATATGAGAAAAATACTTTATATATTTCCGATTTTGTTCGCTTTGCTGAATTTTTCAGCAAATGCTCAGACTGCTATTCCGACTCTTACAACTCCTACAGGGTATGATGGCACAGTGTCGTTGCAAGACTTAAGCGTCAAGGTCGACGTGGTGGGCAACGTCGCTACCACAACTTTTGATATGGTCTTTTATAATAGTTCGACGCGAGTGATGGAGGGTGAGTTTGAGTTCCCATTGGGTGATGGCCAGACAGTTTCCCGCTATGCCCTTGAAATAAACGGACATTTGCGTGAAGGTGTGGTGGTTGAGAAAGAGAAAGGCCGCAAGACATTTGAGGAGATAACACGAAGAGGTATTGATCCTGGCTTGTTGGAAAAGACTGTCGGCAACAGCTTCCGTACTCGTATCTATCCGTTTTTCCCACAAAAGACGAGACGTGTGGTGATCGCATGTGAACAGGAACTGAAGATAGTGGATGGCAAACGCTATTACCGTATGCCATTGATGTGTGACCATAGACTGGAGACTTTCAATGTTGATGTGACAGTGCAGGGACAGGTTATGCCTCTTGTCCCTAAAAAATGTATGGACATGTTGTTCAAAGAGAATAATGGCAAATTCACATCTGCTTTCTCAAAGAAGAACTACAAACCAAACGATAATCTTGTGATAGAACTGCCTTGCAAGGATATTCCAACCGTCTACATTGAGAATGCTGGGATGGATACGCATTTCTACACTTTCGCAAAAATTGACCAAAAGAAGCGAGACAAGGTTTTGCCTAAAAGTTTGACGGTGGTTTATGATGCATCGTCGTCGGCAGAGAAAAGTAAGAATGATAAGAATCATGAGCTGATCAGATGGTATGCTAAAAAGACTGGGGTAGAGAAGATCAGATTGGTGACATTCAGCGTCGCAATTCATTCGGATGAAGTTTGTACCGTCGACGAAGCATTAAGGAAACTTGAAAATTTAAGATATGATGGTGGAACACAGTTGGGATGCGTCGATTTAAGCAAATACGACAGCGATGAGATTCTATTATTCACTGATGGTATAGGAAATATTGGTGTCGACGTGATAAAACCAGCCAACAGACCGCTTATGGTCGTAAATTCCAACAACGTGGCTGAACATTCTGTATTGAGAAAACTTGCAGCAGAGAATCATGGCGTCTACATTGATCTTTCGTCTGCATCAATGCAGGAGGCTCAGAAACTGATTTCCGAGACTGTATATTCATATCTGGGTGCAAAATATGATAAAGAGGCAATAACAGATGTCTATCCATCGTTGCCATGTCCTGTCAGCGAGACATTTTCTGTGGCTGGAATCATGAAAACGAAGAATGCGAAGATGGTGCTGTATTTCGGATTTGGCAGTGAGGTGACAGATAGTTTGGTTTGTGAAATCTCAGCAATAGATGGACAGAAAGCAGGAAATGTCAAGCGAATCTGGGCTCAGAAAAAATTGGCAGAACTGGATTTGAATTATGCCAAGAATAAGAAAGAGATTACGGATATGGCGAAAAAGTACAGGATTGTGACAAAAAACACATCGCTTATTGTGCTTGATGGTGTTTGGGACTATTTCCGTTATGGAATAGAACCGCCAGAGGAACTGCTTGAAGAATACAATCGGATTGTTGAAAAGCAATCTATGGTGTATATGAAAAATGAAGATGAAGAAATTGCATCTCATATTCTCTTTGCCAGAGAGAATTTTTTAAATTGGTGGAATACTAAATTCAACAAAGATACTTTTGAGATATTAGTGAAGAAGAGAAAAAAACTTGAGGCTCAAGAAAACCGTAAAAATGAAAGACAATTAATACGCAAAAAACATATAGGCAATAGACGATCGTCGTCAAACAATGTTATTATAAGAGGCGTTATGAAGGACAAGGAGTCTCAAGATCCTCTTCCTTTTGGCAATGTAATTATAAAAGGAACAACTATAGGCACAAATACAGATATGGATGGACTATTTGAGCTTGAAGTGCCAGTAGGATCTATTTTGGAGTTTTCTTATTCTGGATTTGAAACAAAAACTATAAAAGTAACTAAGAAAAGTAAATACATTATTGTAGAATTAGACATGCCTTTTTTAGAGGAACTCGTCGTTACTGGATATGGTGTGCAACGTCGTATGGATGTGACTGGTAGTGTAAGTAGTGTGAGTGAGGAAAGGTTGGTGGCATCTAGTTACGAAGAAACGATGCAAGAGACTTCCATGTTTGATGTTGAAGAAAACAATATGAACTCTTCAACGTCGAAAATTCAGATTCAGTATTGGGATCCTGATGTCACATATTTGTCTGAGTTGAAATCCACATCTGCCGACAGTTTGTATGACAAATATCTTCAGATGAAGAAGGATTACGCATCGTCTCCTACATTCTATATGGATGTGGCACAATATTTCTATAGAGAAGGTCAGGCGGACAATGCCATTAGGATCGTTTCTAATTTGTGTGAGATGAAGTTGGAAGACGCGGAGATAGCCCGTTCCTGTGCGAATATTTTGACGGAGTTTAAGGACTACCAATTGGCAGTCAGCGTATTTGAAAAAGTGGTTGAAATGCGTGGAGAGGAGCCGCAATCGTATCGTGATCTGGCATTTGTGACTGCAGAGAAAGGAGATTATCAGAAAGCTGCCGACCTGCTCTATAAAGTTGGTTCAAGCGAGTGGAACAGCCGTTTTAAGGAGATTCAACAGATTGCCATTAACGATTTGAATGCACTTATTGCACTTCATCCAAATGATATCGACACAACAGCTTACGACCAGCGTCTTATGGGTAATTGCCCAGTAGACATTCGTGTCTTGTTGTCGTGGAATACCAATGATAGTGATATTGATCTTTGGGTGACGGATCCGAATGGCGAGAAGTGTTATTATAAGTATCAAAACACATTGATAGGAGGCCGATTGTCGGAAGATATAACACGTGGGTATGGTCCTGAAGAATTTTGCTTAAAAGAAGCCAAGGAAGGTGATTATATCGTTCAGGTAAATTATTTTGGTTCATCTGTTCAGAAGAAATTGCAGCCTGTTGTTGTGACTGCTGTGGTCTATACACATTTTGGTACACCAAAGCAGGAAAAACAGGTGCTGACGCTTCAACTTGCCAATAAGAAAGATGTGTATGATGTCGGCACTGTGAATTTTAAGGAAAATAAGATAAAAAGCAAACGCAGAATGCGCAAATCCAATCGCTAAAAGTAATTGAACATTAAGAATTTATATTGCATTGGAAAAATATGAATCGTAGTGATGATTTCATTTTCCAATTGGATTTTTGTATTTTTGCGACACTAAATTAAAGATACAGAGATGTTAAAAACGATTCTTGTAGCAATAGGGTTTCTTGGTGTCGCCATCCTTCTGCTTGGCGTCAAAATCTTCTTTACTAAAAACGGTAAGTTTCCTAACAGTCATGTAAGTGGCAATAAGGAGATGCGTAAACGTGGCGTGACTTGTGCTCAATCGCAGGATAGGGAAGAACGTAGAAAAATGCTTAATTCAAAATTATAAATGCTAAATTGAAGGTCATTTAGCATTTATAATTTATGATTTCTTTCAGCAGTTGTTTTGTTTCAGCCAATGAGCTGACGTCGAATATTTCGAATGCTGGTTTTCCTTTCTTTTCTCCCAATTTGCATCTTTCTACATGTGATTGCAGGTATGCGAGAATTTTGCCGAAGATTTCACTTTGGAAATATTGGTCGGTCTTGTCTGTTGTGAAATATGCGCAGACGTGATTGTTCTTGAATGTAAGTCGTTCAAAACCAAGATTGTTGGCTATGAACCTGATGCTCACGATTTCCATCAGACGTTGCGCTTGCTCTGGTATATCACCGAATCTGTCTTTAAGATTCTTGGCAAACTTAGTCAGATCCTCTTCAGTCTGCAATGAATCCAGCTCACGGTATAGTGATAGTCTTTCACTGACATTCTCCACATAATCGTCTGGAATCAGCGCGGATAAATCAGTTTCTATGCTACAGTCTGTGCGTAGGATTTCATTGGCATTGTTTGCGTTTGGATCATCTGCGAAAATCTCGTGGAATTCGTTCTGACGCAATTCTTCCACTGCGCTTGCAAGAATCTTTTTGTATGTTTCGTAACCCAAGTCGGCGATGAATCCGCTCTGTTCTTTGCCAAGCAGATTGCCTGCTCCACGTATGTCAAGGTCACGCATGGCGATATTGAGTCCGCTTCCAAGCTCAGTATAGGTAGTGATGGCTTCCAATCGTTTGCGGCTCTCATCGCTCAAAGCCTCCATAGGTGGAGCCATCAGGTAGCAGTAGGCCTGTATGTCCGAGCGTCCCACTCGTCCACGCAACTGATGAAGATCACTCAAACCGAAATTCTGTGCGTTATTGATTATGATCGTGTTACAGTTTGAAATGTCGATTCCACTTTCGATGATGGATGTGCTTAGAAGCACGTCGTATTCATGCTGTACAAAGTCGAGCATAGCACTTTCAATCTCCTCTCCGCTCATTTTTCCGTGGGCGATGATCACGCGTGCGGTAGGCACTCCGCTGATTATGAAATGCTTTATGTTGTCGAGATCTTTGATGTTGTTGTTGACGAAAAGCACCTGTCCTCCACGGTTCAATTCCGCTTCAATCGCTTTTGATACGATGGCCTTGTCGAATCGGCAAAGATGAGTTTCGACGGGATAACGTCCTGCTGGAGGTGTGTTGATGACGCTCAGGTCGCGCGCACCAAGCAGAGAGAACTGTAGTGTACGTGGGATAGGGGTGGCAGTCAGTGTGAGAGTGTCAACGTTGACTTTCATCTCCTTTATTTTTTCCTTTGCAGTCACTCCGAATTTCTGTTCCTCGTCGATGATAAGCAAACCTAAATCGTGGAATTTGACACTTTTGCCAATCAACTTATGTGTGCCGATGACAATATTGACATTTCCATTCTCAAGATTTTTCAAAACTTCCTTCGTCTCGGAAGATGATCGTGTACGGCTGAGATAATCCACTTTTATCGGCAGATCTTTCAATCTGCGAGAGAATGTTTTGTAGTGTTGGAAAGCCAAAACGGTTGTCGGCACCAGCACTGCCACCTGTTTGTTGTCGCACGCTGCTTTCAATGCGGCTCTGACAGCGATCTCCGTCTTTCCGAATCCCACGTCTCCACAAACAAGACGGTCCATCGGACGTGAACTCTCCATGTCTCGTTTCACGTCGGCTGTGGCTTTCGCTTGGTCTGGAGTGTCCTGGAATTCAAAGTTGGATTCAAGTTCTGCCTGCATGAAGGAATCTGGACTGAAACTGTAGCCTTGTTCCTTCTTTCGCATAGCGTAAAGCAGGATAAGGTCGCGTGCGATATCCTTCAGCTTTTCTTTAGTCTTGTATTTTATATTGTTCCAAGTCGCACCGCCAAGTTTGCTGATCTTTACATTTTCAGAATCAGCTCCACGGTATTTGGAAACCTTATGTAGTGAGTTAAGGCTCACCATTATAAGTCCGCCATCCTTATAGTTGATGCGTACCATTTCTTGCTCAACATTGCCATTACGTTGCATGACAAGACCTCCGAACACACCTATTCCGAAATCGTCATGCACCACGAAGTCGCCGATGGAAAGATTCTTCAGTTCTTTAAGTGTGAGAGCCTCTTTTCCACGTCTGCTATCCTTATTGGTAAGCTGATAACGGTGGTAACGGCCGAATATTTCGTGTTCGACAAGCAATGTGACGTTTTCGAAAGAAAAACCAGAATGAAGGGTTCCTGTGATAAATTCATAACCGTCTTCAATCTTAAGGTCGGAAAGGATCGTTTCAAGTCTTTCACGTTGACGGGCGTTTTCCGTTGCTATCAGTACGGATCCGCAAACTTCCTTCTGCTTTTTGATATAATCAGCAAGAAGATTGTAGTTTTTTGCAAAGACGGGGCTAAGATTAGCGTCGGCAATGATTCCATTTCTTTTTTCACCGTGGATGTTGAAGCATCTCATTTTTTCAATTTTGGCGACAGCGGTTTCAGCTCCACGGTTGGCAAGAGTGCCAAGAATATATTCATCGTTGTCCATCATCACGATGGTGTCTTTAGGCAGATAGTCCACCAAAGTATGCTTCTTCTCAGTGTTTTCTGCGTTAAGCACATTGCCCACGATCGTACACTCATCAATAGTGTCAACTGAAAGCTGGTTTGTGGTGTCGAATGTGCGGATGGATTCAACTTCGTCGCCGAAAAAGTCGATACGGTAAGGCAGTTCTGAAGAATATGAGAAGACGTCGATGATGCAGCCACGGATGGCAAACTGTCCCGGCTGGTATACAAATTCCTCACGGGTGAGACCAAGTTTGAAGAATTTTTCAGACAGAGTGTTCATATCATACTCGTTGCCTTTCTTGATGGAGAGAGTCTCACTTTTCAGTTTAGTCGGGCTCACCACAGAAGCGGAAAGCGATTCCGGGTAGGCGATGATCATCAGGTTGTGAACCTTTTCAATAGCCTCCAAAGCACGGGTACGCATGATAGTGCGGCCGTCGTCGTCTAGTTGCTTCCCGTCTAAAGAAGGAAAGAAAACGATGGAATCATCCGCTTTTTCCGCATTGGTGTTTATCAGATTTCGCGCGTCCTGATAAAGGTATCCAGCGGCATCTTCATTCTGGCAGATTCGCAGGCATACGCTTGTGTGTTGGGCCACGAATAACGATACTGCAGCACGCAGTGAACAGTTTGGCAGATAGATGTCTGTCTTTGATTTATTCCCATCTATGAAAGCCTTGATCTCTGTGGCTAGTTTAGACGATTCGACTATTGACGAAATTTTAGATATTTTCTCCATGATTCTACAAAAATACGAAAATTTGAGAGCCGATTCTTACATTTATAAGAAATTGTTAGATAATTGTTTTTGCTGTTTTTGTAAAGGCCGGTTATGTTTTGTCTCAATGAGCGATTCCTTTAGTTATAACCTATGCTTAATCCGTTCATAGGAATAGATTTTTTGTATAAAATCTTGTTAATTTGTTTTGATGCAGTCGTTTGAAGAAAATTTATGATAAAAAAATGGCTGGAAAGAATATTTGCATTAAATTTTGTTTAATTTCGCATCCGTAAATAAAAGGATAATTTATGACTAATCATTTACGCAGATGCCATGCGAAAGCTGAGGTTGATAGAGTTCGAGTAGGCATACAATTGACATCAGATGTCAGAGTTAGATTTTTTGGCGTGTATGTTTGCAATATCTACCGAGGAGATGAAGTTATTGAGGAATCAACAGTTACTTCAGAGGAATATTCAATTACTGTCGCTGATTTGAAAAACGGAGACAGGATAGAGTTTGTGCCTGAAGATGAAAAGAACTATTATTTTGAACTTCAGAATGTGGAGATCGGAACAGATTTCCATTGGCAGGAGCAACACACTTTATCTTATCGTGGCATACTTGTGATTCAAGCTAAGGAGGATGGAAAATTACAGGTTATCAACAACTTGGATATAGAAGAATACATCCGTTCTGTAATTGGATCAGAGATGGCTCCTACCTGTCCGCTTGAGCTATTGAAGGCTCATGCTATAATTTCGCGTACATGGCTTGTGTCACAGCTTCAAAGAAAAGCTAGAAGTCAGCATCCTATTTATAAAAAGGCAAAATTGAAAGTCTATGACGATGAGATGATCCAGATCTGGGATGTCATGGGACACAGCGATTTTGATGTCTGTTCGGATGACCATTGTCAGCGTTATCAAGGACTTAATCCAGATAATAATGTCGACGAAGCTATAAATGAGACAGCAGGAATGATCCTTAAGAGTGGAGGAGAGGTGTGTGACGCTCGTTTCTCAAAATGCTGCGGAGGTATTTCCGAGAAGTTCTCAACTTGTTGGACAGACGAGGATTATGCTTATCTTTCTCCTGTAAGGTGTAATGTCGACAAGGCTAAAGACATCAATTATACTGGTGATGCGATGAGTCTGAAAGAGTGGGTGAAGAATCCACCGACAGATGTCTATTGTGCTACGAAAGACTATTCAATCTTAAGCCGTGTGTTGAAGGCGTATGATCAGCGTACCACAGAGGATATGTTCCGTTGGAGTGTGAAGTACACACGAGAGGAACTGACCCAATTGATTAAGGAGAAGATCGGTGTAGAGGTAGGAAAGGTTGTGGATCTACGTCCTGTTGAAATGGGAAAATCTGGAAGAATTTCTCGTCTTGACATTATCGGCACTCTTGGACACAAGGTGATAGGCAAGGAACTTCTGATTAGAAAGGCATTGTCAAAGACTCATTTGTTGAGTTCCGCATTCTTTGTAGAGAAGAGTTTTGACGGACAAACTGAATATTTCACACTCTACGGTGCTGGTTGGGGCCATGGCGTTGGTTTATGCCAGGTTGGAGCTGCTGTGATGGCGGAGAAAGGTTTCTCTTATACTGAGATTCTGAACCACTATTATCCTAATTCGGAAATTAAATTAATTCGTAATTCATGATTTACGATGATTATTTGAAGATATTAAAAAAGACGGAATTTGTTCCGTCTTTTTTTGTTAAATAGAAACGGATTTTACAGACATTTGGAAATTCAACATATCTGTAAAATCCGTGCTCGAAAAAGAGTTATGGTTTTTGGATTATTTTTCTAAAGCTGCCATCACTCATTTTTACGATGTTTACACCGCTTTGTGGCGATGGAATGAGTGATCCCGAGATAGAGTAGTATGCAACGGGATAAATGGCTTCTGACGCTGTTTCTGTCGCATATGTGTTTCCTCCGTTATTTATTTCGTAGCCAGTACGTGAGGATGTGATATGTATGTTGAATACGAATGTCGCAACAGCAGTCTCATTTCCTTTTTTGTATTTTATTGCCTGACGGATCGTGTAGTTGTCTCCGTCTTTTGTCTTGCCGGGATACTGTCCGACAGAGAAAGACATGGATTTGTCGTCAAACTCGCTGAAAACGAATCCGGACGCATATGCACAGCGGTTTCCTGATGCGTCAAACCAATGTCCGTATCCATTTGCGGTGGATGATGCGTTGTTGATCTCACCATTGCTGTCCACTGCGTAGAACATAGCCTTTCCGTCTGCTGGACCAGCACTGTTCCATGCCGTCATCAGATCGCTTACCGTCGTTGCCTGCATTTGGAAAGCCGTTCCAAGTGATGACGCTGCTGCACCGTCTACTTTGATCGTTGTTCCTACATACACATTGGATGAAGCAGGAAAATATACGTCATAGTTTATAGTGACATCACTGATTGGACCATTGTTGATGTTTGCCGTGCCGTATATGTTTGTGTTGGTGAATTCTACAGTGTATGGCCATTGGTCATCATTTGTTATTTCTTGATCCCATTTGTGCTGTATATATTCTGATGGAGCAGGAGATACGACCAAGAATAGACGTTTGGTGTTTTCTGGCACCACACACCCGATTTCACAACTGATCTCTGAATTAGAGTCAGAACCTGTACAATAAATATCCTCATCATAAAAATATTGTCGTGAGCCGTCGTTCATCAAAGCCACATATCCAAGATGGAATCCTCGTTTTGTATAGTTGGCGACGGAATTGTATGAGCTTGTGTTGACGGAAGTGAACTTTTCTCCGTCGAAGAATTGTTTCTTATCTTTTTGAGCGAGTGAAGCACCATTGGATAATGATGTGAATTCCGTGGTTATTTTAGTTCCAGGAGTAGGCACATTAAGTGGAATTATGTTGAACCCTGTCGATTGAGGACAACTGCTGTATGCCACTTGATACTTGGTTCCGCCAAGAGAAATGTAGTCAAAACGAAGAGCGTTGAAGTAATTGTCTGCATCTTCACGTGCCACGTCAAGATCGACAGTCGCCATCTTCATTGCATAGTGGAAATACTCAAGATAAAGAGCATTCGCGTCGATGCCTTGCATATCCATGTAGACTTGATTTGGGTCAAGTCCCTTGCCTGGATTGTGTCTCCACAGTTTTCCAATGAAGTCAATCCCATGTTTTTCAGTCAGATAATAGTGCCACCAATATGATTGGTATCTGTGCCACTCATGTGTCATCGCATAATTGTGAGTGTTTTTGAACAGATTCCAACTCTGCTCCCACATCAAGTCTGGATATGATTGGTTGGCTTGCCATTGTGCGGTTTGTTCCCAGAATGTGGAGCCTGTTCCAATAGCGGTGCGGAATCCAGCGTAACCTTTTAGATCCGCGTAAACTTGATATTGGAAAGAGTGACCGACTTCATGTGCCACCGAATGTCCGACTGGTTTACTAGTGCTTGGGCTTAACCATAAAGCGCCGATAATATCGTCGTAGCCGCCTCCGTAGCATATCCAATCAGTAGTATGGTTAAGAAGTATCATCATCTTGTATTTTGATACATTTGAGTGGCCTTCATCGCAAAAAGCGAGAGTTCCGATGTTCATTTGATAGAAACCTTCAGCCTTGTTAAGCAGGTCGTCGATATCTACTCTGTAAGTAGACGCGGCGTTTGATGGGTTGGTGTTGCCGTACTTGTTATCCCAATATACGATGAAATTCTCACTCTCTTTTGAACGAGATTTTGACCAAGTGTATTGGTTGTTTGTGTCATTTTCTTTGTATATGAGAGTGTCTGTGCGATTTTGCCATTCACGAGGAATATAAATATTCTTTTCAGCAAACGAACTTATTGAGGTCGTGAATAATGCTAAAAGTGTTAGATAAAGAGTTTTCATTTTCATGGTGGTAAATATTTTAACTTACGTTGCAAAATTAAGAAACAATCTTTCATTTTGTCAGTTAAAATCAATGATTTAGCATTTATTACATGTAGTTTGGTATTTTTGTCCATTATATTGTTTTAGAGTACGTGCTGGAATATAGCCAAAAACGGCTATAAATGTCGAATATAGCCAAAAACGGCTATAAATGTTAAATATAGCCAAAAACGGCTATAAATGTCGAATATAGCCAAAAACGGCTATAAACGTTAAATATAGCCAAAAACGGCTATAATTTGTAAATATAGCCAAAAATGGCTATATTTGCCGAATATAGCCAAAAACGGCTATATTTTAGAACAAGAAAAACTATAAAAGTATGAGAAAAGCCACTATATCAGCTGATATTGTACGTTCGACTTCATTTGAAGTTGAAGACATAGAGAAGTTTCAAAAATATATGATAAATTTTTTTGAAACAGTCCCAGCAATATCAAATATTGATTTTTGGGGACGATTGGTGAAAGGCGATGAGATAGAAATTGTGTGTAATGATATAAATAAAGTATCACGACTCGCATTTCTGTTAAAGTGCTATGTCAAGTCGTATGCACCAATTTTTGAAGTTAAGTATGCGAATCCTGCAGAAGATAAGGCTCTTCAGAAAAAATATGGTATACGAATGTCTGTAGGTGTTGGAGAATTAAGAATTAATGATCCGATAACCAACATAATAGATGGAGATGCAATTTATCGATCTGGACGTGGATTGAAAGAAATATCAAGCTATAAGAGGAATACATTTGTCTATTCATCAGATAAAACAGAGCAGGATGAGTATGTGAATGTGGTATGTTCGTTGATAGACGTCATTCTGAATAATGCTACTTCCAGACAATGTGAGGTGCTTTATTACAGGCTATTGGGGCTTCAGGAAAATGAGATAGCAATAAAATTAGGAATTTCTCAGCCAACTGTTAATAAGATTTCTAACGCTATCTCTTGGAATGTAGTGAATGATGCGTTATCTTTGCTTGAAAATATAATTAATTGAAAAAATGTTAATTTTTATCAAACTACTTTTGCGTTTAGTTGCAGTACATTTGGTTTGTGATTTCATGTTGCAGACAGATAAGTTTTGTGAGAACAAGAGATTCTCGTCATGGCAGTTGTATGTCCACTCTTTTTTGGTCGGTTTGTTGTCATGGATAGTCTTATATAGTCCGGGTATACTTCCAGAATCTATATTGTGTGCATCATTGATAGGAGTGTCTCACTTGCTTTTTGATGGATTTAAGTCTATGTTGGCAAATAGATTTAGGAAAGAAATCATAGATAACGACAAATTAGCTGACGCCCAGTTCAATGCATTCTGTATCGACCAAGTTTTGCATATTGTTGTTTTGGCCGTAGCGACGTCGCTATTCCTGGCATATTGTAAAGAATATTGGACGACGTGTGATTGGGAGTTTTACAGTGCGGATAAATTGATCCTTTTGTTTGTCGGCTGTTATTTATGTTGTAAGCCATCCAACATTACAATAAAGCTGTTTTTGGAGAAGTATAAGATAGGCTCATCATTAGCCAAATCAGACACAGATTCCATTGAAGAGTCTGAGAGAAAATTCAGAATACAGAATGCCGGCCATATAATAGGCAGTTTGGAGCGACTGTTGTGTTTTGTGTCGATATTGGTTGGACATATTGATATTATAGGCTTTTTGATTGCCGCCAAATCCATTTTACGATTTAAGGACAATAATGCGGAGACCCAGACAGAGTATGTTTTGGTAGGAACATTGTTGAGTTTCGGAATGGCTATTGTTATTGGTTTTCTGACAAACAAATGCTTTGTTTTGTTTTAGTAGGTAAAATCTATGAAAAAATCCCAAAATACTATAATTATTTGCAGTATTAAATCAAAGAATTCATAAATTATAAAGATGGATAAATACCCAAAAATCAGTAAGAAGATATAATACTATAATACTAAATATTCCTAAGATCAATAGCTTAATGTCAAAACTATCTGTTTTGACAAATATCTCAAAAGACTTTATTGATAATTTATAAGTTGTTTTATATACAAAGCGTATTCCTAAAATTGTTAAAGGCAAACCGCATATATATATAACTATCATAGCCCAACCACATTGTCCAAACAACATAACAGGAAAGATAAGTAGACCAATAGGAACAAGACACGAAAAAAGTTTTATAAGTGTAGTTACTACACCTATTATAAAAGTATTATATTCTGCCAATGAATTTAATTCATTTTGACATAATGATTTTTCTTTATTTTTTAATGATTCAAACATAGCGAATTTTTATTTTAACCTGGTTGTATGTTTGTGAATTTTATTGGTTTTTAATTGGATAAATAGGAATGCTGTCTCCATGATTAATTTGGAATTCATCATCAATACGAATATGAAATTCATTAACGAATTCAATCTTTGAAGTGTCGCTTTGTGCATGATAAACGACATATTCACCTTTTTCATTTTCAGAGATTATTTTTCTTCCGCATTTAATGAATTTTGTCCCTTTTATAAATTCGAATTTGTATCCATCTGATGGATATTTTGGAACTAACATTTCTTCTACTTTAGAATTTTGTGAGGTGGAGTCTTTAATAACGTATTTTTTTTCATACATCCAGTTTTTATCGCAGATTATATATTCAGGATCATCTTTAGATGAATTTTTATTTAATACATAAACAGAAGCTCGATCCACGTCAGTTATTTGATTGTTATAAACTATTTTATCTTTGTCCATCATCACATCAAAACCGATTGTTTCAAATGATGATGCGTCAAAAGTGAAAATTTGTGAAATTTCATTGTAGTATATTTTGTATATGTAATTAGAGTCTTTCACATACATTTTTGTGTTTCGTAAATTGTATCCAGTCAGAACTTTGTAGGAAGACGGATTCATTCCTTCAAGTAGGGTTGTCCTAAAATACAGATTGGTGCCATCTGTGGCGAATTCAAAACTGTCTGCACGAAAGGTAGTCGGATCCATTCCGTCAAAAATTTTATTTTGATAGTAAACGTGATCCTTATCTTTTGCATAATTTTCTCCTATAATTTCTAAAGAAGAAAGATCCACATCTTGCATACGAAACACATTTAGATATGGTTCTCCTGCACTTGTGTAGAACATCTTATTATCTTTGCAATAATAGAGGCCATAGATGTCTTTATGATAGTTGTTGGATTTTTCGCTGACTCTTACATTGGGTCCATAAATTCGGCTACATACGGTGAGTCCCATGAATGTATAGAGCACCATCACCAATGCGAGAACTTTGATTATTTTGAATGATTTAGAAAGCATACAATTAATATAATGACGAAGGCGAGGAGGTAAACCTCGCCTTTGAATTTTAATGCATAATCAATACTATTTTTTGATTCAATTTATGCTTCCAACAGGTAATGTTCGGCATCCAATGCTGCCTTACAACCGCTTGCCGCTGCTGTGATGGCTTGGCGGTAGCGAGGATCACAGACGTCGCCTGCCGCAAACACTCCTTCGATATTTGTGTGCGAAGTACCATTGTTTGTTACTATGTAACCTGCTTCGTCGGTTTTTACGACATCTTTTACCAGTTCTGTGTTTGGATGATGACCGATGGCGATGAAGATTCCGTCAGTGGAAACTCCCTTTGTCGAATTATCTTTGTTGCAGATTAGATTGGCTTTCTCAACCTTGCCATCACCTTCGATTCCGATCAACTCATGATTGAAAAGAATCTCAATATTCTCTTGCGACGCTACTCGTTCCGCCATCACTTTGCTTGCTCTGAGATAGTCTTTTCTCACCACTAAGTAGACCTTCTTACATAATCCGGCAAGATACAACGCATCAGCACATGCAGTGTCTCCACCACCTACCACACACACTGTTTTTTTGCGAAAAAAGAATCCATCGCAAGTGGCACAGGCAGAGACTCCCATTCCTGTATATTTTCTCTCATCGTCGATGCCAAGATGTTTTGCGCTTGCTCCTGTTGCTATAATCACAGAATCAGCTTCAATTTCAATCTCGTCGTCAACAATGACACTTTTTTTCTTACCTTCAAGACTGACTTTTGTGACGAATCCAGAGCGTATGTCTGTACCGAATTTCAACGCTTGGTTACGCATATCATCCATCATTTCAAAGCCACCAACACCTTCTGGATAACCAGGGAAATTTTCCACAGTTGTGGTTTGTGTCAATTGTCCGCCAGGAAGCAGACCTTCAATAAGAATAGGTTTAAGATTGGCTCTCGACGCATAAATTGCCGCTGTGTAGCCAGCTGGTCCAGATCCGATAATTAGGCATTTTGTAGTCTCTTTCATCGTCGTATTATCTTAAGTCAATGATTTCTATATCTTTTCTTGTCAAGTCGAAAGCAAACTGACGGTCTTCAATAGCCATTTCTGTTGATTTATCGACTGTGATTGTTGTGTTGACACCATTCTTTCCCTGAAGTTTGATCGCATGTGGCTTCATTGAAGATTTGTCTACTGAGATGGAAATACGGGCGTATGGGCTTTTCCTGTCTTCTGGATATAATTCCACAATCTCAACTGCAGTTCCATTGTCTGTCGTCTCTCCGATATAAAGCATTTTATATCCTGATTTGTAGGATGTTATGATAAGAATAGGATTCAACTTTTTAACCTCTTCTTTTCCAGGTTCACTCACTGTGACTTCTGCAGATTCTGGCATGTAGACATATTCAGTTTTGCCATCGAAATAAGTATCGACGCCAGCCACAGACAATTTGAATTTCTCACCTTTTAAAAGAAGATAACCTTTCAAATTTTGCTTTTTGTTGCTTTGGGTGTTTTCGATCAAGCATGAGAAATCAATCTTTGAACTTTTATTAGAGTTGAATGATGATGTTGACTTGTCGAGCAAAGCCATAGCTTTCGGATCAACCGCATCCTGAGAGAATGCAATTGAGTTGAGCATACAGAATAAAAATGCTATTATTATATGTATTCCTTTCATTTTCATTTTAAATTATTTATTTGAATTTTTTTCGGTTTTAAAGTAGACGGAATTGTTTTTTGTCTGCAATTTCAAAACCTTGTCAAAGATAATATTTTTTAATGAGGAAGACTCACAAATAGATATAATTAGAGTTAATAAAACTAAAAAATAGCTGGTCTGTGATGCACAAAATGATTTTCATTCGATTCTCAGCGAGTTAAAAATGCGGAAAATGATGGTTAAATTTTTGAAATATATGGAGTTATGTAATAAAAATGTTTGTTTTGATTTTATTAGAAATAGATGAAAAAGGCCTGGAAAATAAAATTTTTGCGGTTTTTTGATAAAAATTTTCAAACTATGCTTAAAAATGGCATATCTTGATGCGAATTTTGTATTGTAAAAAGAAAACAACGAGATTTTGGAAAATTATCTGATGACGTTGGTTTCATGTAAGAGATAATTAAAGATAATTTGAAATTTTATAAAAGAAGGAGAAAATACAAGATTTTAGGTGGAGTAGGAGAGTGTTAAATTTTTACAAATATATTTGAAATTAGTTGCAGAATAAAATATATATAAAAGTATATGCATATAGAAACATATATACAGATTGTAAGAAATTTAACAAAAGTAACGACTATATTTACATATTACAAAAGTAAAATTAACTTATTTATTGAGTGTTATTGTTTTGTCTTTTTATTGAAAGTCAGTATTTTATACTAAATAATTTAATGTTGTAGATTAGATAAATATTAGATAGATGCTTCTTTTTTGTAAAATAGGGGTGTTTTATAGTATAATAAAATCTTTATGGGTTATAAATCAGTTTTTTACATAGTTTTGTTATAGTAAAACTATAAAAATATCTTGTATCCTTATGTAAAATACTAAAATCGTTGATATTTTGAGAATTTTGATATAGAATTGTAAAAACAATCTAGAATACAATTGTAATATTGTCACATCTGTATTGATATTTGATAAATGTAAAATGTATATAAAAAAGTAAATATATATTTGTGTTAATTTAAAAATGTATTTATCTTTGCGACATAACATTTGTAATGATATTTTAGTATTGTTTGCGATGAAAGATAGAATAAAGAAAATACAAGAGTATAGTGGTTTGTCTCTTGGAGTGTTTGCATCACGTACAGGAATAAAATCAGCTTCACTTTCACATATATTAAATGGAAGAAACAATCCTAGTTTGGATGTTGTGATGAAGATTCACGAAACATTTCCTGAGATATCGTGGGAATGGATGTTGTACGGGACTGGTTCAATGTTAAATGGTGGAAATGTCGATGATGTTGAAAATAAACCAATTGAATCTAATATTGCACCGTCGCCAAATCAGACAAATCGTACAATTTTTGACAATGATCCTGAAAAAGAGGAAGAATATGAAGATGAACCTGAATCAGATGATGATACGGACGATGCTGGATATATAAATGTTAATGATGTTGATACTTCCAAAATAGTTGAACCCGCATCGTCTATACAAATGGAAACTATTGAGAATCAACAGAAATCAGAGTCTGAAATTATTGATTCATTTTTGAAATCTGATTCATTTAAGAACATTTTGGACACACATCTTAAAGCAAAAGAAAAGTCGGTTAAGAAAATCATTGTACTTTACGATGATGATACCTATGCGGAGTATTCGTTAAACAAATTGTAACCATTTTCTGGTGAAATATAAAAAGACGCAATTTATTTTGCGTCTTTTTTATTTTTTTGTCGTTCAATTTTTTATTTGTTATAAATAATGAGTAAACTTGCAGAAAAGTATTTAAAGGTGTAGTGATAAGTTAATTTTAGTTATGTATGTGTAATACTATTAGTCCGAATAAATATAGAATTTTAAGTCTTATCTCCTTATTATTGTGTTTGTTTACGAAAGTTAATGCGACATATCCTGATTATATGCCGCGTCTAACATTTTATGAGACTTCCGTTGCTTCAGATTTTGGAAATGGATGTGAGTTTGAAGCTATCTATACAATGAAATATAAGCCGTTCAAAGAATGGAGACTGATAGATAAAGTAGCCTATGTGCTTTGGCAGCAGAGTGATAATGGAGGCCGTTCTTGGGTGAATATCAATGGTCAGAGTGGAGTGAATAAGGATGAGCTTCATGTGATGGTAGAAGGTACTGAAAATTTGATTTTCCGTGCTGTTGTGGTGGCTGATGCGACAGAGGAAAGCGCCAAGAAAAATGCTGAATACATTGGAGAACACAATGTTCCAGCAAACGAAAAAGTGAAATATACAATCAGTAAGAGATTGGACAGCATGAGGCCAGAGCCAACATGTGAATACGACCCTGATTACTTGTGTACAAGATATGAGACGTTTGGTATTTGTAGTTCCCGTAGCTGCAGATATGACACTGCTGTAAAAGTAAACAAATATATTCCTGGAGGTACAGAAGAGATGACGTGGGGGCAGTATTTGATCTGTTCGAATCCCGATTCTGCAATATACACGAAACAGTGTGATGATTGTCCGAGACAATATCAATTCGCATCTGTTAAGGATGCCGACGGTAATATCATTGATACTTCAGCGACATCCAAACTAAAGCCTCAGTATGTTGGAGATGCATTCGTCTTTATAATGATGAGCAAGGATGAGTATAAGAAAATACCTAGATTGTATAGCTTGTTCTCTGGAGGACAACCTCTTTGCCAATGTAAAGATTATGTGTTTTATACATTTATAACTTGTGTCGGATCTCCAAGTGGAACACGTATTCATCCCAAAATAACCATTTTGGATCCCAAAACAGGAGATACTCTTGCGTCTCAGACATTTTTCTTGACATACAAAGGCTACGGATTATATAAACCGACGTTATCTTTTACTCCTCCTTCATACTATCATAATGAGGGATTTTTGGCAGTTGTGGAGTTGGATTATGAGTCTACAAATGCGGATGGCGAGAAAATGAGTGATTATGTGACATTTTCTCTGGATGAATGCGCATTTTCCATTTGTGGTGTGAGAGTGCCTTCTCATGGCAGTTATGTAGACGGAAAACCATTCCATATCCTTTCAAACGGATACTATTGCCGTATGGATGAAGGTCGACGTGGAGGCACTTGGATTGGGTATGAAGAGTGGCTTTACAGGTATCCTACGGCATCTTTCCTTTGGCAAAGACAGAACAAAGATAAAGATCCATGGGTGTCGCTGACATCCGTAAAAGATACTTTCTTCACTTATTCCTGGGAG
>JAEEMG010000083.1 GCA_016283095.1 Paludibacteraceae bacterium
ACTGAGGCAAGACCACGATCATGCTGTAGTCGGAATCCTTATAGAACAGTTTGATGGCTCTGAAATAGGAGTTGCTATAGCAATACATTTTTTCATTTTTGTATTGCAGGTATTTGCATTTGCCTTCCTTACCGTCTCTATTTTTGAAAGGCGTTTCATCGGTTGGCGTTTGGGGTTGTATGTCCCAAATGCCATTGAAATAGGTGCTGTTTATACCTATCATAACATCGTCTGGCTTCACGGATGGTGCGTCATTGAGAAAACCATTTGTACGCTCAACAATCCAATTCCGCATCTCTTTTTCGATTTCCTGATTATTATTAAAATCGGCGACGTGAAGGTCGGCTTTGTAGAAACGTGATGCTGTGTTGAGGAAGTCTCGTTTGATTTTGCCTTCTATTTTGTCGGAAATCCATAGTCCATTGGCTATCAACAGTTTATTGGCTGACGATTGGTTGGACGAAGACAAAATTTGATGGTTGTAGTTGTTTACATCTGAAAGGGTCAAACCGTTATAGTTTAGGGCTTGCATAATTTCAGTTCTGGCTTTTTCGTTTGCTCCGTTCAGAAGCAAACCTATACTTTGGTTGAGGCTTACAGGACAGAACAGAAAATTTTCGTTGCTGTTTTTTGTCGTGGCGACAGATTGGAAAAACTTGTTGATAAAGTCTCCTTGCCGGCTGTTTATCTCTGTTTGCGACGGATTACCAGCCATCGAAGTAAAACAACATAAAACCAGAATGAAAATGAAACAGATAAAATTCTTCATTGTAAACTTAAATTAATGTGTTAGAAAACCATTTGAATATCTTTCACATCCATTTTCTGACATTCGTTGATGTCCATCATTGCGTTGATGAAATAGATGTGTGAGTAAAGATGGATATCCTCGCGTCGAATCTTACGCATTTTTATAATTCCATTATCGAGAAGACGTTGACGGCAAGTTCCGTTTAGCAGGGTCTCTTCTGGAGTGAACAATCCTCCATCTGCATCTTCAAACACCACGTTGCAGTAGGATGCGTCCGTCACCATGCCATTGCGGATAATGATGACGTCGTCTGTCCCAGCTTTGGCAACCAGACGTTTTAGATCATCACGGTTGGTAGATTTGTAGGTATAATCGATAGCGTCATCTTCCACGATTGCCACAGATTTTCTCGTCTTCGCTTCGTATGGTGAGAATTCAATGCTTTCTATCTCTTTGCCATAAACGATTCGACATTTGTATTTTCCTTTCTTCGCATTGTCGGGAATCTTTTGGGAAAGATCTGGAACTTCGATATCTGAACCGAAAAAGTGGTTTGTTGTTCGGTTCATACGTTGGATGTGGTAGCCGACATGTTGTGGCTCACCGTCGCGGACGCATATGACTTCAGAAAATTTTGGCTCCATAGTAGGAAGATATATTTTTTGTTTTACCTCTTCGTATTCACTCTTCACATCACTTTTCGCTGTGATTCCACCTCCACTTCGGAAGTAGAGATTCCCGTCGGCATCTTGCTCAATGAAGCGGATAAGCACGCCGCTGTCCAATGATTTGCCGTCGTAGTAGCCGAACACTCCTGTGTAGAAACCACGTCCGGTCGCCTCTGCTTTTTTTATTGTAGCGACGGTGGAGTTTTTGGGTGCGCCTGAAATACTTCCTGCAGGCAACATATCCAGTATTATATCACCTACTTTCGATCTCCAGTCTGCGGATAGTTGACCTTTTATCTCTGAACTCACTTGCAGGATGCTTTTCTCCTGACCTTTGATCAGAGTGATATATCTGTAGCGAGCCACATGTACGTTGGATGCGTTCATGCTGATGTCGTTCCTCAGAAGGTCCACCACAGTGGCATGTTCCGCCGTCTCTTTGGGATTACTCAATATAGTCTCTTCAGCGTTTGGCAGAGAAGCGTCGATGGTTCCCTTCATCGGATCTGTCGAGATCGTACCGTCTTCCTGAATCAAGACAAAACGCTCTGGCGAGAAGCAGACAAAACGCTCCGGCACATAAAGACGGTATGGGGCATCTGTGGAATCAAAGATCTCTTTGATGGAAAGATTTGTGGAGACGGGAGTCCTCGATGTCAGGTTCACAAGAAAACTGTCTCCTCTTTGCAATGCCTGTTTTACGATGTTGAAGCGTCGTTCGTAGTCGTCAAACGGTTCACTGCGGAAACTGATATTGTCGGCTTTCTTAGTTAAAGCAGTTGCTGGTTTACTGTTTCCTCCAAGTGTCGTTTGAAACAATATTTCGGTTTGCTCAGACGGATTCTCTATAAAAAGAGCTTCATTGAGTTCAAAATTGAATGCGAACAAGAACGGAATGTTTTGCTTTGCACATTCATTCATCTTGCTTACTACGATATGAATATCAGAGTAGAACATGTCGAATCACTGATTTTTTGTTCACAATGCAAAGATACTAAAGATTAACAGAAAACACACCTATATAAAAACAACTCCGTTGTTGGTACAGGAAAATATGTCATAAATGACATTGAAAACAGCCTAACGCAGAAAATAAAACGTAAGAAAACATGCAGTTTTCTACTATTTGTTTTTTCCCGTTTAGGGTTTTCAAAAACAAACTAGTTTGTGGTTTTTCCAAGCATTATAATAAATGCTGTTTTCTGTTTGAATTTAAACTAAATGTGGGGAAACTTGAGTGACTGAAAAATAGATTTTACATTTTGATATATCTTCATTTCTTGCTGTTTTTTACGTCTTTATTTGTTTGAATTGTTTTTGCTTATTAACTTTGCATATGTGAATGTATGAATGAAATGGCTTTTTTGTCCATACATTCCAGTAAAAGGAAATGGTCAATGTCGGATAAACTCACGCCTGAACAGCGTCATAAATGTATGTCGCATATACGGGCCAAAGATACGAAGCCCGAAGTCATCGTGCGGAAATGGTTATGGGCTGAGGGATTTAGATACAGACTTTATGTAAAGGGTCTACCTGGTTCTCCAGATATCGTGATGAAAAAGTATAAGACAGTGATTTTCATCAACGGTTGTTTTTGGCATGGTCATAATCTTGTATACAGAGGTGAGAATGAGGATGTTGTCGATAGCAAGTGCTGTCGGATACCCAAAACTCGCACAGATTTCTGGATCCAGAAAATCACACGCAATATGCAGCGAGACTATATTAACGTCATGCGTTATAAGAGGGCTGGCTGGCATGTGTTGACAGTGTGGGAATGCCAGTTGAAGGGCAGGGAGCAACAGCTTCAGACACTGATGGCATTGTCGCACAAAATCAACTCCATTATTCTTGATTCCTACCGTCTTCCCAAGAGGTATGATTTTGAACCTGAAGAGAAGATGGCGATGGTGGCGGAGGAGTCGTTTGATTATGAAAAGAAATGAAACATAACAATATATGAAAAAAACATTATTTGCAATTCTGGTGGCGTTATCTCTCGTAGGATGTGGAAATCAGCAGAAACCTACAGAGGTGAAATGTAGCCAAAGACACCATACAAAATCTCTTGTTTTGTATTATTCGCAGACACATGTGACGGAGAAGGTTGCAAAATTGTTCGCAGAAGCCACTTCAGCGGATCTGGATTCGATTGTGCCTGTCGAGCCGTACAATGGCTCTTTCACAGAGACAATAGAGAGATGTCAGAAGGAGATGGAGAAGAATGAAAAACCTCAGTTGATTAAGCCTATGAATGTAGATGTTGCTGAATATGATACAGTATATCTCGGATATCCTATATGGTTTGGCGTTGCTGCCCGTCCTGTCGAAGCATGGTTTATGAGATTTGATTTGAGGGGAAAGACGGTGATTCCTTTCTGCACATTCGGTAGTGGAGGATTGGAGACGAGTGTTGCTGCACTTAGGAGAATGGCTCCCAGTGTGAATATTTTGGATGGTTTCGGAATTCGTTCTGTTCGTATAGATAAGGCTGAGGAAGAGATAAATGAGTTTCTTATCCGAAGCGGAATTAAACCAGGAACAGTGGAGGAAATTCCACCATTTGGAATGAAGAGAAGTTTGAATGATGAGGAGAAAGCTATTTTCGACGCTGCATGTGGCGACTATATTTTCCCACTTGGTACGCCTGTGTTGGTTTCTAGCCGCACCGTCAAGAATGGCACTGAATATTGTTATGTCACAGACTGTAAAGACCAAGATGGTAAACCTGCACGATCGGAGGTTTATGTGATCGTGAGCAACGAGGAAGGCGTCGGCCCAGAGTTCACAAAAGTGGTGAGATGATATGAAAAGAGTGCTCGAATATCTTAGGAATCTTGCTGCCAACAACAACAAAGTGTGGTTTGATGCCCATAAAGACGAATACCTTTTGGCAAAAAAAGTGTTTGAGGATTTCACGGAGCAGTTGATAGCGAAGGTTGAGGCATTTGATCCGACGGTCAAAGGTTTGACGGTGAAGGATTGCACATACCGTATATATCGCGACGTGAGGTTCAGCAAAGATAAGAGTCCATACAAGACTCACATGGGATGCTATATCTGTCGTGGAGGAAAGAAATCGGGCTACAGCGGTTATTATTTCCACGTCGCAACAGAGCAAGGTGATGTTTACCCTACAGGTCACATGCTTGCAGTAGGAGATTATTGTATTGATCCAAAGGCATTGAAGGTTCTTAGAGAGGATATTGTAGACGGTGGTGGTGATTTCCAGGAGATTCTTGACACTAAGGTTGATCCATCTTTCCATCTCGACAAAACATTCCAATTGAAGCGTCCGCCTAAAGGGTATGACGACTCTACACCATATATAGATTTGGTGAAATATAAGGTTTTCTGCTTGTGTAGCGAACCGTCGACAGAAGATATTTTATCACCTACGCTTGCCGATGATGTGGCAGAGAAGTTTAAGACAACAAAACCATTCCTCGACTATATCAATCGCGCGATTGAATATGTGAAGGAGGGGAACGAGGATTAATTCATAATTCATAATTCGTAATTCATAATTATTTGGGGAAATCCACACATTTGGTTGACCTGCCCTCTCGTAGAGACGCACGGACGTGCGTGTAATAGAAATTCGTAATTCATAATTCGTAATTATTGGGGGGAATCCACACATTTGGTTGACCTGCCCTCTTGTAGAGACGCACGGACGTGCGTGTAATAGAAATGCATAATTCGTAATTCATAATTCATAATGAGACGGAGATTTTTTTGCCTTGTTAGTTTGTATGAGTTTTTTTGCAAATATACATCTTATGGTTTTCAGATATCCTTTATCTGAAAATGTCTTTCGACGCAGAAAGAAATACTGACATTTTTTTTCTTGTAAAAAAGAACAAATATGATTAATTTCGTTTTTTTCTATAAAACGTGATTGGACGGAAATGAACGTGTAGAATTAATTATGATTAAAAACAAAAAAGATGAGAAAGATTTTTATATTAGTTACTATGACATTGTCTTTATTGTCATGTTGTGAATCTCCTTCTGCTGTATTTGAAAAGTTTTCAAAGGCGGTCGCTTATGGAAAAGTAGAAGAAGCAAAAAAATATTGCACAGAGAGTACGGGTCAGTTATTGGATTTGGCATCTAAATTTGGAGGAATTAAAGTAAATCCAGATTACAAAATTGTAATTTTACGAGATTCTGTTGTTGGTAATAAAGCTTATCTTTATTATATAGAAAATGAAAGTAGTAGAGAAGAATCTGTAACTTTATATAAAATAGATGGAGAGTGGAAGGTGAATATAGAATCAGAAAAATAACAATGCAAACGTTTTTTGCATTGTTGATTGTTTCATTTTTTTTCTCTATGACAAAATATACGGGTAGTCTTGAAAACAAAAAATCAGGGTTACCCGATTGTATTTCTATAGACTCAATTAATAGTGGGGATTTGATATGCCGATTAGGAAACGGATATTTTTCTGATGTATTTAGACAGTTTTCTGGAGGGGAAAAAAGATTTTCTCACATTGGAATAGCTCACTTTCAGGATTCGTTGTGTTATGTTATTCATGCGGAAGCTAGTGAATTTACAGGTCAGGGAGGAGTGAGAATGGATATGTTGGATAAGTTTATTGAACATTCGTTAGATTATCAGTTTTTTCACATTACGTCAGATTCTATTCGCCAACGAATTGATTCGTTGGCTTATGAATATTTTAAAATGGGAATACAATTTGATTTATGTTTTGACCTAACTTCGGATACTACACTTTATTGTACTGAATTAGTTGCAAATTGCATAAATAAAGCAATGGGAAATCCAGATTATATTCCTACATATTCATTAAGCCCTGATTTTAAATGCTATCGGATTTCAGACATTTTAGAAAGTAATCTTATCAGGTGATTAAACGACTATGTCGTAAAGATAGAATTGGTCAAGAATCCTCCTAAATTCAGTATGTGTTAAAAGATCGTAATCGCATTATAATAAACAGAGAAACTGTAACTATGTCCTTTCCAATGTCTGATTTTTGATGGGCGAAAAACAATGTTGATGAAAAATCCTTCATAATTAGGACAAAACAGTCAAAAGTACTTGATGAAGTTCGATTTTTACGTCAAATTCTTTTTGATGAGTTAAACTACATTAACTTTACCCTCGAAACTTATTACTCTAATAACATAAAAAACATGAAAAAACTTATTTACTCAATCATTGGTTCGGCACTTATTGTGCCGGTTGCTCAAGCTGGCACAGAGTACATTAACGTAGGTGGACAGAACCGCCAAATCTATGTTCACGCACCAAAAGGACTTACAGACAATCGTCCGTTGCTTATCTCTTGTCATGGTATGGACCAGGACATCAATTATCAGCGTGGTATGGCTCAGTGGGAACAGGTAGCAGACACAGCCAATTTTCTTGTTGTTTATCCTGGTGGTGGAACAGGTTTCTCTACTTGGGATATCAGTGGCGACAAGGACGCCAACTTCATCTCTGCTATCATAGATGAGATGGCTAAAAAGTACAACATCGACAAATCTCGCGTCTATATGTCGGGATTCTCAATGGGTGGTATGCTTACTTACCATTTGATGAACAAACTTCCAGATAAAATCGCGGCTTTTGCTCCTGTATCTGGACATTTGATGAGTACTCCAAGTTACACAGCTAACAGACCTCTTCCTCTAATCCATGTGCATGGTACGAGTGATAGCGTTGTGAATTACGATCAATCTGAAAGCTACGTTAAGAAATGCGCTGAACACAACAAGTGTAACATGACTCCAGTCACAACAAAATATTCAAACGGCAATCCGTCTTGTACAAAGGAGGTCTGGACAGGTGGAGAGTGTGAGACTGAGGTCGTACGTATCTCATTCAATGGCCGTGACCATGAGCATAATAACTCAGGAGCTCTTCACACAAGCCGGGAAATCTGGAATTTCGTAAAGAACTACTCTCTTGAGTGTGGAAAAATCGGTTCAAGCGGTGTTAGCTTCTCGTCTCCTTCAGCAAGCGGAAAATATTCTGATGGAGATATCCTTCCAATCACAGTAAAGGTTGGTGGCAAGGTTGAGGCTACGAAGGTAGTTATCACTCTTGACGGTGAGGAGTTGGCTTCTCTTTCATCTGAACCTTGGTCGACAGAGTGGACAGCTACTCAGGGCAAGCATGTCGTAAAGGCTGTGGCTACAATGTCTGATGGCTCGGAGATGGAAGTGGAGACAAAGATTTCTGTCAATGCTCCTCAGACTCCATACGGAGGAAAGGCTCCAGTTATGCCAGATAAGATAGAGGCTGAAAACTATGATGAGGGTGGTGACGGATTCGCATTCTCTGATTCAGACGATAAGAATGAAGGCAAGGAGTATAGAAATGATGGAGTGGATATCGTCGACAACAAGAAAGGCGACTACGCAATCGGCTATACAAATGCAGGTGAGTGGCTTGAATATACAGTTGAGGTGTTGAAAGACGCTGAGTTTGGAATCGAGGCTTCGGCATCCAACGGAAGCAGCAGCTTTGATTTTGATGTGTTGGCTGATGGAACTAAGTTGGCTACATTGTCAGGTGAGAAAACAGCCGATTGGGACACATACACTATGGTTAAGTCTAAATCAAAAGTTTCGTTGACTAAGGGAAAACATGTCATCAGAGTTGTTTTCAATACTAATTATACAAATCTCGATTTCATAGAGTTTACTGGAGATAAGGTAGATCCAGCTGATGTGAACGACGTAGTGTTTGACGCAAAATCAGTGGAGGTTTATCCTAATCCTGCCCGCAACGAATTCACGGTTGAGACTGCTTCAACAATCAAGAATATCCGTGTGATGACAATGACGGGAGTTGAAGTGATAGTGTCAGATAAGAAGACGGTGGATGTCTCTAATTTGTCGTCAGGTTACTATTTTGTTGAGGTGACTACAGATGATGCTGTCGTAGTGAAGAAAGTAATGGTAATTAGATAATTTGATTTACTAATTTTTAGCTTGCCCTCATAGTCCGGGGCAAGCTTTTTTATTTTAAAATAAATTAGACCACAGTAGCCAACCGTCTGCGACGATTGCCAACCATGGACTGTCTTGATACGCAACTATCCCATTACGTTTGAATGTGGATTCAAACCTTATAGTAGTCGAGTTCTTTTTTGACAATTGCTAGCGTCCTCTCACATCTTTTACCTTTGTACATATATTCAAGAACAGAAGAGAAGATGTCGGAAGGAGAAACGATTTCAAACAATGTCATACAAGAACACACTTTCATTGCATCTATTCCTCCAAAAATTGATTCCGGATTCGAACAGCCTTGGTTATATAAGGCATTGGTTATTTCGTAAAGCCTTTTGCGGAGTGTCTCTTCTTCCAGATAGGCTTTCGCTTCAAGAAGTGATTTTATCCCATAATAATTTGAATTATGGCTGTGGCCTAACCCTGCCATCTGTGGAAAAATATACCATATCCAATGACTTTTCTTTTTGCTGTTCCTTACCTCTTCAAGAGCTCTGTTATAATTTTCAAAATGGTCTTGCACCTCTATGAAGCGATTTAATTTGAATGAATCTTCCATATTCTGTATGTTAAATCTTTATGTTTTATAAGGACTCAGATGGTAATGCAGAAAATTACTTGTAATCATTAGAATTTTCTGCGACTAGCAGTTTGTCCAATAGTTCAGGTTTTCTGATATTTTCAATTTTAAAAATGTCTTTATAAAGATAGCTGCTAGATAGATTCTATCATATTCAAAAAATGATAAAAAAACACTCTAATCCAAAATTATTGCCATATTTTCGGAATAGGCTAAAAACCGTTCCATCCGCAATGCTATTGTCTTCCTCTTTTTTGTTGAAGAAAACGCTTATTTCTCCACAACAATCGGCACTCCACGTGTGTTCTTCGTCTCACTCATGACAAAAACGCTGTGCAGACTTCCCAAACAACTCATCGCTCCAAGTTTGTGCTGCATAAACTGCTGGTATGCGTGCATGTCTTGAGCGTAAACTTTTATCAAGAAGTCGTAATCTCCACTGGTATTGAAACATTCTGTGATCTCTTCAATGTCCTGAACAGTATCTATAAACTGCTGTATCATCTCTTCAGAATGCTGCTTCAGACGGATATTGCACAATACCATAATCCCGTTGCCGACTTTTTTCGCGTCTACTACCGCCATATACCTTGTGATATATCCTTCTCGTTCCAATCGCTTTTGTCGTTCGAAAGTGGGAGAGGGTGATAGATGCACTTTTGCCGCAAGTTCTTTTATTGTCAGCTGCGAATTTTTTTGTAGTTCACGCAGAATACGAATGTCTGTCTCGTCTAATTTATAGCTGTTTTCCATTTTCTTAAAACTGAATTTTGCCGAATAATATTCTTGTAATTGATGATAATTACCGCAAATTAAGCATATTTTGCCGAACTTTCCAAAATATTTTTACGATTAAAACAGACGGCATATCTTTGCATTGCAATTGCGAAAAAAACAGTTTGGTTGATTTTTTAATTGAATTTAATCGTATCGGATATATGGCGTTAAAAACTAATGTGTTAGGGTATCCACGTGTGGGTGCCAACCGCGAATTGAAAAAAGTAGAAGAGGCATATTGGGCTGGTAAGGCCACTAAAGAGGAATTGTTGAAGACAGCTGCGGAACTACGTAAGGGTAATTGGCTTCTGCAAAAGGAGGCTGGCATAGATTTGATTCCAAGCAACGACTTCTCGTTTTATGATCAGACACTGGATTTGTCTCTTTGTGTAGGTGCGATTCCTGAGCGTTACAATGCGTTGAAAAGTGACAGACTTGATCTTTATTTCGCAATGGCTCACGGATTCCAGAAGAATGGAATTGACGTTACTGCCATGGAGATGACTAAGTGGTTTGACACAAACTATCATTATATTGTCCCTGAGTTTACTAAGGATCAGAAGTTCACTCTTGTATACAATAAGGCAGCCGAGGAGTTTAAGGAGGCTCTTGATCTTGGCATCAAGACAAAACCTGTGTTGATCGGACCTATCACGTATCTGCTTCTTGGAAAAGAGAAGGAGAAGGGTTTCAATCGCGTCGACTTGATTGATAGACTTTTGCCTGTATATTTGGAGATTTTGAGACAGCTTGAAAGCCTTGGTGCGGAGTATGTCCAGATCGACGAGCCTATTCTTAGCACAGACATCAGCGAGGAGATAAAGAATCTTTATCGAAGAGTGTATGCGGAGATTACCAAAGCCACAAAGTTGAAGATTATCCTTGCCACATATTTCGATAGCCTTGCCGATAATACAGATCTTGCCACTGATCTTAATGTCGACGTGTTGCATATAGATCTTGTGCGTGCACCTCAACAGTGGAAGGATGTTGTCGCACGTTTGAAGGGCGATACAGTGTTGAGCTTAGGAGTCGTTGACGGAAGAAACATTTGGAAAAACGATTTCGCACAGTCGCTTGAGATCATTGAGAATGTAAGAAAACAGTTGGGAGAAAATCGTGTGATCATCTCTACAAGCTGTTCGTTGCTTCATTCTCCATTCGATTTGGATAATGAGAAGAATGAAAAATCATTGCCTGCTGAGGTGAAAAGATGGATGGCATTCGCTCGCCAGAAAGTGAATGAAGTGGTGACGTTGGCTGATCTTGCTGACATTTTCCCATCTGAAAAAGCGAAGTCGGCTTTGAAAAACAATATCGCCGACATAGAAAACCGTCGTTCTTCAGTTTTGACGAATAATGAGGATGTGAAGAAAAGAATCGCTGGCATAACTCCTGCGTTTTCTCAAAGAAAAAGTCCGTTTGCGACGCGAATCAAAGAGCAGCGCAGGGTGTTGAACCTTCCTCTTTTCCCAACTACAACTATCGGATCATTCCCTCAGACTGTGGAGGTCCGCTCATGGCGTAGCAAATTCAAGAAAGGAGAGATCACAAGAGCTGAGTACGACAGATTGCTTAAGGGAGAGATAGAGAAAACAATTCGCAAGCAGGAGGAGATCGGATTAGACGTCTTGGTTCACGGTGAGGCTGAGCGTAATGATATGGTGGAGTATTTCGGTGAGCAGTTGAGTGGATTCGCCTTCACACAGAACGGATGGGTACAGAGTTATGGAAGCCGTTGTGTGAAACCGCCGGTTATCTACGGAGATGTCTATCGCCCTAATGCAATGACAATTGACTGGATAACATATGCTCAAAGTTTGACAGACAAACCTGTAAAGGGTATGCTTACCGGACCGGTCACTATATTGCAGTGGAGTTTTGTCCGCAACGACCAGCCGAGAGCAGTCACAATGAAGCAGATCGCACTTGCTATCCGCGACGAAGTTGTCGACCTAGAGAAGGCAGGTATAAAGGTGATCCAGATAGATGAGCCTGCAGTACGTGAGGGCTTGCCGCTAAGAAAAAGTGACCGCAAGGCATATCTTGACAATGCGGTGGAGTCGTTCCGTATCTCAGCTTCAGGAGTGAAAGATGAGACACAGATACACACACACATGTGCTACTGTGAGTTCAACGATATAATAGAACACATCGCTTTGATGGACGCAGACGTGATAACGATAGAGTGTGCACGAAGCCAGATGGAATTGCTTGAATCATTTGTAAAGTTTAAATATCCTAATGAAATCGGTCCAGGAGTTTACGACATCCATTCTCCACGAGTTCCGTCTGTAGAAGAGATGGTGGCATTGATGCGTAAAGCAGCACAAGTGATCGCACCGTCGCAACTATGGGTAAATCCAGATTGTGGACTTAAAACGCGTGGATGGGCTGAGACTGAAGCCTCGTTGAGAAACATGGTGGAAGCAGCAAAAGTATTACGCCGATAGTAATTTGATTTATGTAGTTATTGAATAGTCAGCAATACTATTTAGTTATTGTACGTGGAACTGTAGGACCGTCATATCTATGAGGTTCTACAGTTTTTTTGTGGAAAGATTCGTAGAATGAACAGAAAAAACTAATGACAAACTAACAGGTAATATCGCCTGTGTCATAGTGGAGGATTGTTAAGAGCGGAACGCCCTAACCCGCACTTTCCCGCGAGTCCGTAAGGACGAGCGATAAAAAAAGCTTGTCATTTCATGCCAGATTATGGTCCTTATTGCAAAATAAACTAGTAAAAGCACATCAAAATAAACTAATGAAATAATTATGATTTTTCTTTAATATTTCTTCGTATCTTGCCTATTTATAGTTAGATTTGCAAAATAAACTAATAAAAGCACATCAAAATAAACTAATAAAATGGCAGATTCAAAAGAAAGATTAGCGTCTTCGCTTTTAGAATTGAAAAAATATCAAGAACAGAATAATACGGGTGTAGTAAGAGGTTCTTCTACATTAGGAAGAACTCATCTTCAACGACTGGTAGAGAATGGCTGGTTGGAACCAGTCATGAAAGGATGGTATATACCTTCTTCTCCAGAAGATGTCGGAACTACATCAGTATGGTATGCCAATTATTGGAACTTTATAGTTGAATATTGTAATAGTAGATATGGAGATGATTGGAGTTTGACGGCGGAAGAGTCTCTTACAATTCATAGTGGAAATATGGTTGTCCCTACACAGATAGTTATACGTTCCACTAAAGCCACAAATAATGTTGTTGAACTTAAGCATGGACATTCCTTGTTGGAAATCTCTACTTCCCCTGCTTCTGAAGTCGCTTTTGATCCTATCTATGGAATAAGATTATACGGAATTGCGGAGGCATTGATGTTTTCGTCTCCTAACTATTTCAAATCGGATTCTGTCAATGCCAGAGCAAACTTAGCTTCATTGGAAAATTCAGCTCAGATAATTAGGCTTGCTTCAGTTAATGGTAATTCAAGTAGGGTAGGCAGAATTATAGGTGCATTGAAGAATATAGGACGAGATAACATTGCTGACGAAGTATTGAAGTTTATGCAGCGTCTGGGGTATGATATAAGAGTTGAAGATCCTTTTGATAATATAGTCAAGGTTTCGGCTTCCCAGTCTCCCTATGTATCTCGAATCAGGTTGTTGTGGGAGAAGATGCGAGGTCAGATCCTTTCTATGAATCTAAACCTGTCAAGGATAGATCTTAAAGATAAAGATTCTGTATTGAGGTCAATGGAGACTAACTATGTGAAGGATGCCTACCATTCATTGTCTATCGAGGGCTATAGGGTTACGGAATCGTTGATTGAACGGGTAAGAAGTGGGGCATGGAATCCAGATGCAGAGGACACGGATCGTAGAAACGCACTGGCTGCGAGAGGATATTATCAGGCTTTTAAGCGTCTTCAGAAGTCTATGGCGATATGTCTGGAAGGAGATAAGTTTGATCTTGAATCAGAACTTAATGAATGGCATTATGAGTTGTTTGATCCATGTGTTCAAGCAGGTATTATTTCTCCAGCAGATTTGATAGGCTATAGGACAATGCAGGTTTATATCAAAGGCTCAAAACATACTCCTCTTCCTGTAAATGCGGTGAATTCCTCAATCGGAGCTTTGTGTGAAATGATAGAAGAGGAAAAAGATGGATTTATAAAGGCGGTGTTGGGGCATTTTTTCTTTGTTTACATACATCCATATATGGATGGCAATGGCAGAACAGCGAGATTTTTGATGAATATGTTGCTATGTTCTTCAGGCTACTCCTGGATTGTTGTCCCAGTAGAACTAAGAAATGAATATATGCAGTCTTTGGAAAAGGCAAGTGTTGAAGAGGATATCCGAGATTTCGCAAAGTTCATTTTTGGTTTGCTTGGCTAATCGTCTCCCCCCAAAGTCCAGTGATTTAAATTCACATTATTGTAAGTTAGAAACTGTAGGACTATCATTTTTTTTGATGGTTCTACAGTTTTTTTTAGTGTGTGGGGGATTTGGTTTCACAACAATGTGATTTTTTTTTGTATAAATGACAAATTATTTTTTTTTGTATAAAAATAAATAATTTGTTTTTATGGGAAGGTTAAATTTGTTAGGACAAAATGATTTTTGTGTCGCTAAGATTATTACTTTTGAGGATTTTCATAATAAATGTGGATCTATTGTGTATTTTAGAAAATATCCAGTAGAAAACGGCGACTTTGATAATTCAATGATCGAATGGATTAAACATCTAAATTTCAAAAATGTTAATCTAATCTCAAAAGATATTTTTTTTGAAAATGAAAAAGATAGCTTGAAACAATCCTATACAGATGGATGTGATTCTGAAGATTTTATAATTAGGTGTCATGGAAATTATGAATTGAAAGAAATAGAAAAAAAAGGTTACGTGGAATGTTGTGATATCAAACTGAAGATTTATTGGCAAAACGTTCCTAATAATTTTAAAGCAAAAGGATTTTTACATATAGATTGTTTTGATAAATCAAAGGAGAAAGATTATTTTAATATTATAGAAAATATATCTTCATTATAAAGATTAGATGCAAAGGACTTTTATTGTCATCCTTTGCATCTTATAAATATCCCAAAATCCGAAGCGGGCGATGTGATTTCGATCGTTTTTACATTCTTTCAGAGAGTGTAATCCATTTTTTTGCTATATCCAAATTCATTGATGAAAAATTACAAAGATTCTCCCCAGGTCGCATCTCAATGAATCTTTTATCCCAATAGAGATTCAGGTTTGCTACAACACTATTCCCCAAAATCCATTATCTTTGTATCAGAATAATCATTTATTGGCATGGATTACGAAGAAAGAATAGAGAGGGCGGTGGCTCTTTTCAATAGTGGGTTTAATTGTTCACAATCGGTGGTGGCTGCGTTTGCCGACATGTATGGTTTCACGGAAGAGCAGGCATTGAGAATGTCGGCGTCGTTTGGTGCTGGAATGGGTAGAATGCGAGAGACGTGTGGAGCTGTATGTGGAATGTTCCTTCTTGCTGGATTGGAATGTGGACAGACTGATCCGAAAGATGCTGCGGCAAAGTCGTTTAATTATAAGGTGGTGCAGGAGTTGGCTGCAAAGTTTAAGGAGCAGAACGGATCAATCAAGTGTGCTGATCTGTTGGGACAGTTGAAAGAGAAGAAGACGACGCATGTGCCTGAAGCTCGCACTGCCGAATACTACGCCAAACGTCCATGTCCACGTATGGTGGAGTGTGCCGCAAGAATTTGGGTGGAGAAACTGAAGGAGCTGAGGGGAGAATAGACGTCGGCAGAGGAAGAGAGATATAGTTGTTACAAAAATATTAAAATATAGCATATAGTATATAGCGAATAGTTGGCGAGCCACAGGAAACATTATTTTTGCCGAAAATCAATCAACAAAAAGCAAAAATATGAAAAAAAGTTTTAAGGCTATTTTATTGATAATTTCGGTTATCAGTATGTCTATTTTAGCATCCTCATGTGATAAGGATGATGACGATGAAGTAAAGGACTTATATGCATCAATGAGTAAGTCTATGCAAGATTCCATTGGTATCAGTGAGTGTAGGACAGCATCAATGACTCCTATAGAGAGACCACAGGACACAGTGATTGACAATAGATATGGTTTTGAAATGTGGTATGCATCAACAAACGTTCAGGAAGACATCAATCAGATAACCAATGATTATGCGGCACAGGCAAGAAAGGTAAGTACGAATACCAGAATGCGTCTGTATTGGTTGAATATTGGAGGAATGAGTTCATCTAAGACAGTTTTAGATGGTCCAAGGACAGTAGGAAAAGATAAGGCGTTCTTTTTTGCTAAAGATAATCAGAGTTGGCTTGTCAAGGCATATAACATAAACGACAAGTACATACGTGTTATCGTATGCTTATATGCAAAGAAAGGAAAATATTTTGATGAACGTTATGATGATGGACATTTGCTAGATCCAAAGTAAATAAGGAAAGCAGTAGAGGCAGTGCTTCTGCTGCTTTTTTATTTGATTCTTGTTTGCTAATGAAAAAAATTCATACTTTTTGTCTTGTTAGTTACCTTTTGCAGTTGATGCGAGGAACGTTTTTTAAACGGACAGTAAAATTTTATTATGGCAAGACCAATACGTAACACACCTATTATTACAGGTAAAGATGCAACAGTTTTTATCCAAGCAGCGTCTACAATTCCATCAGAGACAATCCGTAGAATAGAGCGTATACGTTTAGAAAAAGGAAAGGGCATGTCTTAATGACATGCCCTCCTTGGTTAACATTATGGCATTATGACTTTTTATGTCAGCTTAGTAGTTTCTCGAATTTGATGTTAACTCTTGTGTAGTGAGGTGTAAAATCTTTCACTTCGCTGAAACCATACTTGTTGTAGAGACCCATTGCCGCTTTCAACTTGGTGTTGGTTTCTAGGATTAATTTACTGATGTTGTTGTTTTTTGCGTAGTTGAATATCGCGTCAAACAATTGTTTGGCTACACCTTTGCCTTGTGCCGACGGATCCACTGCCAGTTTGGAGATTTCATATTCCGTCTCACCATGCTTCAGAAGAGCGACGCATCCAAGAACATTTCCGCTTTCAGTCGCAAAAAACAGATGCCCTCCTTTATCGAGAATCTCTTTTTTAGGATTGGTTAGAAGTTCCACTTCAAATGGCTCGATTGTGTTTTCGTCAAAGAAGCGAACAATCCAACCACGGTTGAGAGCTTCAAAATATTTCGTGTACTGGGGTTTCCAAGTTTCAATCTGTGCCATATCAATTAATTTTTAAGTCATGAAACAGAAAATGACGCCCGATTTTAATTCAATTCCTTTGTGCAAAGAGACGCTTGGAAAACCCACAAATATTTTGTGTCATGTCATGACACATTCCATAGTGCCCACAACCGATTCCTTAAAAAAGATAGACGCATTTTCTGTTATAATTTACAATTTATTAGATCTGATCCAAAGCCTGCTTCAAGTCATCAAGAATATCGTCGATGTGCTCTGTTCCGATACTCAATCTGACTGTAGACGGTGTGATGTGCTGCTGAGCCAACTCTTCTGGTGACAACTGTGAGTGAGTTGTTGTGTATGGATGGATCACAAGGCTCTTAACGTCTGCAACGTTTGCAAGAAGAGAGAAGATTTTCAATGAGTCGATAAACTTCCATGCCTCGTTTTGTCCGCCCTTGATCTCGAATGTGAAGATAGACGCTCCTCCGTTAGGGAAATACTTCTTGTAAAGAGCATTGTCTCTGTGGCTTGAAAGAGCTGGATGGTTGACTTTAGAAACCTTTGGATGGTTGTTAAGGAAGTCTACAACCTTCAATGTGTTCTCAACGTGACGCTCTACTCTCAATGATAGAGTCTCAAGACCTTGAAGAAGGATGAACGCGTTGAATGGAGAAAGTGTAGCTCCTGTGTCACGAAGGATCACCGCACGGATACGTGTCACGAATGCTGCTGCTCCAGCAACGTCTGCGAATACAGCTCCGTGGTATGATGGATCTGGTTTTGCTAGAGTAGGGAACTTGTCTGCGTTTGCCTTCCAGTTGAATGTTCCACCGTCTACAATAACTCCTCCAAGAGATGTTCCGTGTCCACCGATAAACTTAGTCGCTGAGTGAACAACGATATCTGCACCGTGCTCGATTGGACGGATTAGGAATGGAGTTCCGAATGTGTTGTCGACGATCAATGGAATGTTATGCTTGTGTGCGATAGCCGCTACCTTGTCGATGTCAAGCACATCACTGTTAGGATTACCAAGTGTCTCAGCGTATAGGGCTTTTGTGTTTGGCTTGATTGCCTTCTCAATTGCATCGAAATCTGAGAAGTCTACGATTGTATTGCTGATTCCCTGAGTTGAAAGTGTATGTGTGATAAGGTTGTAAGATCCACCGTAAAGGTTGTCTGCTGCAACTAGATGATCACCGTTCTGAAGAATATTCTGTAATGCGTATGTGATCGACGCTGCTCCTGATGCTACTGCAAGTCCTGCAACTCCACCTTCAAGTGCTGCTACTCTTTCTTCGAAAACACTCTGAGTAGTGTTTGTCAAACGACCGTATATATTACCTGCGTCACGAAGACCGAAACGATCGGCAGCGTGCTGTGCATTGTTGAATACGTAAGAAGCAGTCTGGTAAATAGGTACTGCGCGTGAACCTGTTGCTGGATCTGGATTCTCCTGTCCTACATGAAGTTGTAGTGTCTCGAAATGAAGTTTTTTCTGTGCCATAATCTTTATCTTTTTTAGTTAAACCATTTTGTTATTTCTTCTTGTCTTTTGACATTGCAAAGGTATGGCGACTTGATAGATTGACTATGAAGATTTGAAAAATTAGAATATGATTTTAGAAATAAGTTAAATCTATGGAAGTATATTCTATAAAATGAACTTTTTTGTACGGTTTGAAGAATGGGGTTGAGACGCCATAATGTGACGTCTCAACAGATATTATGACAGTCCGATCTTATTTTTGCAGAAAGAACTTGATTTCTTATCTAGCGCGTCAATTCTTGTTCTTTCTTCTGATATATTGGTTGATGGCGTACAAAGGAATGTTTGTCATCCAATCTTGTTCTTGGAATCCTTTCATGGAAAATCTAAGACCTTTAAATTCTGGATGTTCTTTAATAAATTGATGTAGTGATTTTGCTCTGACATTTTCTTCGGCTTTCACTTCAATTGGGACTATTCCCCCATCCATTTGTATTATAAAATCCAATTCTCCATCAGATTGTTCTTTACTCCAATAGTATGGTGTGTAACCTTCAGACACTAATTGTTGCATCACAAAGATTTCGGTAAAAGCACCTTTGTATTCTACAAATGCGTTATTGCTTAATAATACGTCTTCAGGAGCCGTTTCGTTCATACATCCGAATAATCCGCAATCCAAAAGAAATAACTTGAATGCTGAAAGATCTTCATAGAATTTCAAGGGCTGACGGAATTCTCTGATTCTGTTGACTTTGTATACAATTCCACAATCTATCAACCATTGTATGGCTAATTCATACTCTGCTGCCCTAGCACCTTTCTTTATGACGTTAAAGATAAACTTTTTGTTTTCTTTAGCCAATTGTGATGGAATTGAGTCAAATGTTTGCCTTATCTTGATAGCTACGTTGTTGCCGCTATGTTTGGAAAAATCGTTTCTGTATGTGGCAAGAATATTTTTCTGTTTTTGTCGAACTTTACTCAAATCTTTATTGTTTATATATGATTGCACTACTTCTGGCATTCCTCCTAAAAAATAATAGAGTCGTAGAATCTCGACTAATTTATCATGAAAAGTAGCAATACTGTCCCATCTCTGGCTTTTTAATAAATCACCAAGAGTTGGATTGATTTCATTGATGAATTCGGAAAAATTCATCGGATACATATATAGTAAATCTACTTTCCCAACAGGGAAAGACGTCCCGTCTTGTAGTGCATTTCCTAAAAAAGAACCTGCCACCATTATGTGGTATTCACGAGCCTTTTCACAAAAATATTTTAAGGCATGTATTCCTCTTGGTACTTCTTGTATTTCGTCTAAAATAATAAGCGTTTTTTCAGGTTCGGGCTTGATTCCACTTATGACTTGTATTTCAAAAAGGATGCGTTCCATATCATAATCCTTTTCAAATACATTATGCATTAAAGGTTCGTCGTCACAGTTGATATAAATAGTATGTTTGTATTCCTGTGCTCCAAATTCTTTCATCATCCATGTTTTGCCAACCTGTCGAGCTCCTTGAATTATCAAAGGCTTTCTATCTTCATTGTTTTTCCAATGTAATAAATCGTTATATGTCTCTCGTTTCATAAATTATTGAATTTTAGGCAAAATTACACTTTTTTGGAGATAAAAACGCAATAACACTACACTTTTTTGGAGATAAATTCATGCAGATATTACACTTTTTTGGAGATAGAAATGCAGTTACTCGACACTTTTTTGGAGATTGGCCTTTAATCTTTCCCCTTCACAACGCTTACACCAAGCGTGATGACTGCTAATATATATGGGTAGACGAGATGGCTTATGATCTCTGTCGGCGCGATAGCCGCAAGCCCGGAGGCGATGAGGAGTTGCGCTCCATACGGAATAATCGATTGTGCGATGCAGCTCCATGTGTCGAGCAGACTTGCCACTCGACGAGGTGGAATGTTGAATCGCTCGGCAATCTCTTTCGCCAGACTGCTTACAGTAAGGATTGCGATCGTGTTGTTGGCAGTACAGAAATCGGCTGCTGTCACGAGTGCTCCGATGCTCAATTCCGCACCACGACGTTTGGTGACTTTGCTCTTTATGGCATTCATCAGAATGTCTATACCTCCGTTGATGCGGATCAGTTCCATCAGTCCGCCTGCAAGCAATGTCACAATGATCAGTTCACTCATTCCTTTCACACCACCGTCGATAGATTGCAGGATAGAGGTGAATGCTGCACCGTCTAGGCAAAGGGCAAGGATAGTGCAAAGGATGATTCCTATTGTCAGCACGATAATGACATTGATTCCGCAAATGGCGGTCACCAGCACCACTATATATGGCAGCACACGTATGAAATCCGGAGCTTCAACTGTGTGGTTGGCATTCGAACCGAATCCTATCACCACGTATACCATCATCGCAATCAATGCGGCGGGAAGGACAATCCTTATATTGGCCTTGAATTTCTCATGCATGGCAATCCCTTGTGTGCGAGTGGCGACGATGGTGGTGTCGCTGATGAAGGAAAGATTGTCGCCGAAGAATGCCCCGCCGACGATGCAGGCCGTGTAGAGTGCCACACTGTTTCCTGTCTGTGCGGCAAGTCCAGCTGCCAGAGGCACCAATGCTGCGATCGAACCTACTGATGTTCCGATACTCATCGACACCAGACATGTTGCGAGGAACAGACCAGGAAGCAAAAGTGCAGTGGGGAGAAAATGAAGACACATGTTGACAGTAGCGTCGACTGCCCCGATACTTTTGGCAAGAGAGGCGAAACCACCGGCAAGAATGAATATAAGCACCATATACATTATATTCTCGTTGCCAGCACCACGTCCGAACGCCATCACACGATTGTTGAAGGTGTCGTCGCGGAAAATAAAGAGGGCGTAAAGACAGGTCACCACAAAAGCCACGATGATGGGAATCGCATAGAAATCGTGCAACGCTATGCTGCCGCCGACATAACATATAAAAAAGAGGAGTAGGGGAGAAAGAGCCAAAGCAGCCCCCCTGCCCCCTAAAGGGGGAGTTGTAGCCCCCCTGCCCCCTAAAGGGGGAGTTTGAGATCTATTATTATTTGTTGTTTCTTCCATTTTGTAGGATATTATTTGTGCAAATTTATAAAAAATTATTTGAGGAGATTTGTCTTTATTGATTGGAGGACAAAATCTGTGTTTGCAACAACATCCTCATTTCTAAATCTTATGACTTTATATCCATGTCCTTCAAGGAAAGCGGTACGGACTGAATCATCATATTGTTGGTCTGGTGAATCATGATACCCACCGTCGACCTCAACAATAAGAGATTTACTTAAGCAAATGAAATCGACAATATATTTGCCGATAATATGCTGACGACGGAATTTGTATCCGTCCATTTTTTTATCACGAAGCATCTCCCATAAATAAGATTCTGCTTCTGTTGGATTATTGCGATTATGTCTTGCTCGCAATTTCAATTCTTCGTAATATACAGGATCTGCACTATTCATATCGCAAATTTATAAAATATATTTTAGGTTACAATTTCCCCCTTTAGGGGGTTAGGGGGCTTTGGCTTATTATCGCAAACGCACATGGCATCCTTCCGTCGACGATGCGGTATTCCTTCACGTCGACGTGATGATTGACGAAAAACTCCTTATATGAATCCAAACTGAATTGGCGTTTGAAATCCACACCAAAAAAGGAAAGCAGTTTTGCGGCAAACATAGAATTTTTATTCTCCTTATTGATGTAAGTAGGAATAATCAGTTTGCCACCAGGTTTGCATACCCGTTTCATTTCAGCGAGAGCCTTTTCTGGTTCATCCAGCAGGTGAATCACGTTAGCGGCCACAACCACGTCGAATTTGTTGTCCTCGAACGGGATATCCAGAATGCTGGCTTTTTGAACCGTGACATTGGGATGACCGGCGATTTTTTTATGAGTCTGTTTCAGCATCCCGTCTGAATAATCAGTAGCGACAATTACTTTACAAATTTGAGCCATAGGCAGAGTCAGCAGGCCTGTGCCGCAGGCGCATTCAAGCACCACGTCATCTTTGCCGACGTGATTTTTAATTTCTTCCGCAATGCCCTTGAAGCATTTGCCGTTGTAGACTGTTTCAAAAAAGTCGTAAAGAGGAGAAAGAACATCCCAAATCATATTACACACATTTGATTATGGCGTAAAAGTATAGGAAGAGATATGCAACTAAGTTGCGATTTGCAAAAAAAATTGCTCTTTTTGAAAATAACATACTGAAAAAGTCGTTACTTTTGTGCTAAGTAAAGAAATCATAAAATTAGTTATTATGGCTGATACACTTGATTGGTCAAATTTGGGATTTGGCTATAGAAAGACGGATTACAACGTTCGTTGCTATTGGAGAGATGGCAAATGGGGCGAAATCGAAGTTAGTTCAGAGGAGACATTGAACATCCACATGGCTGCTACATGTCTTCACTATGGACAGGAAGCATTTGAAGGTTTGAAGGCTTACAGATGCAAAGATGGAAAGATCCGAGTCTTTCGCCCACAGGCAAACGCAGAGCGTCTTCAGCATACTTGTAGAGGAATCTTGATGCCTGAACTTCCTACAGAAACATTCCTTGAGATGGTTAAGAAGGTTGTCAAGCTTAACGAGCGTTTCATTCCACCATATGAGAGCGGTGCATCTTTGTATATTCGTCCGTTGTTCATCGGTATCGGCGCACAGGTAGGTGTACGTCCTGCAACAGAGTACCTATGTATGATGTTCGTTACACCAGTAGGCCCATACTTCAAGGGTGGATTTGCAACTACTCCATACGTTGTTACTCGTAAGTACGACCGTTCTGCTCCTCTTGGAACAGGTATATATAAAGTAGGTGGTAACTATGCTGCTAGCCTTTTGGCTAACAAGAATGCTCACGATCTTGGTTACTCATGTGAGTTCTATCTTGACGCTAAGGAAAAGAAGTATATTGATGAGGCTGGTGCCGCAAACTTCTTCGGTATCAAGAACAATACTTACATCACTCCAAAATCAACATCAATCCTTCCATCAATCACTAACAACAGTTTGATGCAGATCGCACGTGATCTTGGTTTGAACGTTGAGCAGAGACCAGTTCCTATCGAGGAGCTTGAGACAATGGAGGAGGCTGGTGCATGTGGTACGGCTGCCGTTATCAGCCCTATCTCACGTATCGATGATCCAGATGCTGGTAAGAGCTACGTCATCGCTAAGAATGGAACTCCTGGTCCTATCAGCGAGAAATTGTACAAGACAATTCGTGGAATCCAGTATGGTGAGATTGAGGACAAGCACGGTTGGGTGATGATCCTTGATTAATTACGATACCCGCATAGAGACGCATGGACGTGCGTCTAATATTAAGGTTATACGTAAATTCAAAAGATATATTATGTAGGGGCAGGTTTTAGCGACTTGCCCCTATATTTTTTTTGAAGAATAATGTTTGTGTAAAAAATAATGTTGTATCTTTATGAAAAATCTCAAAAATAATTTGGATTTGTTTAAAATCATTGTAAATTTGTAATCATATCAAATCGTATTCGCGTGAGAGCTGAAGATTACATATCGAAATTTGGAATTAAACCGTCAGTTCAGAGAGTGGCGGTGATGAAATATCTGTTGACGCATAAGACGCATCCAACAGTGGAAGAAATCTACGATGCCCTTCATGATGAGATAACCACGCTCTCCAAAACCACAATCTACAACACTTTGAAACTATTTGTGGAGAAGGGTGCGGCAGCTCAGCTTAACATTGAGGACAAGTGTGTGCATTTCGACGGAGATATTTCTACTCATGCTCATTTCATGTGTCAGCGTTGCGGAACTATTTACGATATATACCCTTCAAAAATGCCGATTATTGAGGATTTCGCTTCATTACAATTCGGTGCGCATAACGTGCAGAACGTACAGCTTAATCTTACTGGCATTTGTGAAAAGTGTATGAAAAACAAAAATAAAGAATCAAAACAGAAATAAATCTAATTATATAGACTATGATGAATGTTTCAGATAACATCAAGTATGTTGGTGTCGACGATTTGGATATCGATTTGTTCGAGAGCCAATATGTAGTGCCTGAAGGCATGTCGTATAATTCATATGTCATCCTTGATGAAAAGACTGTTGTGATGGATACAGTCGACGCAAGAAAGACAGACGAGTGGATCAACAATGTGAAAGCAGCATTAGGTGGCAGAAACCTTGATTATATTGTGTGTTTACACATGGAGCCAGATCATGCTGGTTCGATGATGAAGGCTTTGGAGACATTCCCAACTGCAAAAGTGGTGGGCAATGCGAAGACATTCACTTATATGGCTCAGTTCTTTGATGTCAATCTTGAAGGTAAAAAAGTAGAGGTGAAAGACGGTGAGTCGTTAAGCCTCGGAAATCATAACCTGACATTTGTGTGCGCTCCTATGGTGCATTGGCCAGAGGTGATGGTGGCATACGAGAGCAGTGAGAAAGTGTTGTTTGCTGCCGACGCATTTGGAAAGTTTGGAGCGATCTCAAAAGATGATGGAGATTGGGCATGTGAGGCGAGACGCTACTATTTCAACATCTGCGGTAAATATGGAGTGCAGGTGCAGTCGTTGTTGAAGAAGGCTGCTGCTCTTGATATCAAGACTATAGCTCCACTTCACGGTCCAGTGTTGAAGGAGAATCTTGGATACTATATCGATCTTTACAACACCTGGAGTTCATACGGTGTTGAAAGTGAGGGAGTGTTGGTAGCATTCGCGTCGATCCATGGAAATACAAGAAAGGCGGCTGAAAAAATCGCGTCGATCCTTGAAAAACAGGGTGCGAAGAAGGTCGTAGTGAGCGATCTTAGCCGTGACGATGAAGCGGAAGTGATCGAAGATGCGTTCCGTTATGGCAGAATGATTATAGCCGCTCCTACTTACGACGGAGGTCTATTCCCTCCAATGGAGAGCTTCCTGTCTCATTTGAAGAGCAAGAACTATCAGAAACGTACTGTAGGAATCATAGAAAACGGTACTTGGGCTCCAATGTCGGGTAAATTTATGAAGGCTGCACTCGAGGCGATGAAAGATATCAAGATTTGTGAGACGGTGGTGACAATCAAGTCGGCATTGAAGGAGAATCAGGAGGATAGCCTTGTTGCGTTGGCAAAAGAGGTGTTGGCTTGATAAAATTTGAAATTATAAATGCAGAATGCTAAATTGCTAAAATTGGCATGATGATTTTGTAAAAATGTGCGGAATGCAGGATTGATGAACCAACCTCCGCAAAAAAATAAACAATTCAAAAACTAAAACTAAATTATTATGGCAAAGTTCATTTGTACAGTATGTGGATATGTCCACGAAGGCGACAGCGCACCAGAGAGATGTCCACAGTGTAAAGTCCCTGCAAGCAAGTTTAAGGAGCTAGATGAGAATGCAGAAGTCAACTATGCGACAGAGCATGAGTTAGGAGTGGCAAAGGGTTGTGGTCCAGAGATGATCAAGGATCTTAACGCACATTTCACAGGAGAGTGTTCAGAGGTTGGTATGTATTTGGCAATGAGCCGTCAGGCTGATCGTGAGGGTTATCCAGAAATTGCTGAGGCATTCAAGCGTTACGCATTTGAGGAGGCTGAGCACGCCGCTAAGTTTGCAGAGCTTCTAGGTGATGTTGTTTGGGATACAAAGACAAACCTTGAGAAGAGAATGAACGCTGAGGCTGGCGCTTGTGAAGACAAGTTCCGCATCGCAAAGAACGCAAAGGCTCAGAATCTAGACGCTATCCACGACACAGTACATGAGATGGCTAAGGATGAGGCACGTCACGGACAGGGCTTCCGTGGCCTATACAACAGATACTTTGGAAAGTAATTTTGTTGATTAAATACAGAAGAAAGGAGACGGCAATCGTGTCGTCTCCTTTTTTTGTTTGATGAGAAGCCGACAATTAATCAACGTCTCCGCTCATTTTTGTTTGAAATGTGCAACGGAGAAAATTTGAACAAAAAAGGCGAAAAAATGAAAATAGCACAAACGGCAATTAAGTGTGCATTGATTTCTTGCACAAAGAAAAATGATGTGTGCAACGCGACAAAAAAAATTAAAAAATGATCACTTTGCGACTAAAAAAAATCTTCCAAATGCTTTTTTTCTAATTTCGAAAAGGTAAGTTTGTAATGTCATCATAAGATGAAAAAATGATGAACTGAAAAGAAAAACAGAACAATGTCAAAAAAGCGAAAATTTGAACAATCAATTCGTTTTTGAGACAAGATACATTATATTATGGGTTTAATAAACGATAAAATCAAACAGTTCAGAGAACAGAAAAATCTGAGCATAGAAGAAGTGGCTGAACGAAGTGGTGTCTCTGTGGACGTACTTTCTGCGATAGAGAAAGGCAACGAAACTCCATCATCTGCAGTCATTATAAAAGTGTCGAGAGCATTAGGTTTGCGTGTTGACACATTATTGGAGGTTGATAGCGTATTAGGCCCTGTGTTTACAAAAGCTGGAGAGGTTCACAATTCTACTAACTTCAGCAATGGAAAGACTTCAAAGCATGATTATGTCAACTACAGTTCTCTTACACAAGGCAGAAGCGACTGTAGAATAAATCCATTCATTGTTGATATCAACGACAATAACCAAACAATGTCGAGCCACGAAGGTGAAGAATTCATATATGTGTTGGAGGGAAGTGCGGAAGTTGTATACGGCAACCAAACCTACTCTTTGGAAAAAGGAGACAGTCTATATTTTGATTCTGTTGTGTCACACTGCGTTAAGGCTAAGAATGGTGGCTCAGTGAAATTATTAGCGGTGTTATACTCTCCAATCGATTAATATTATGGCATCATCTATACTTTCTGACAACACGATCGCTGACTGGTTGGAGAAATGGGCGAGTGAAACTCCTGACAGGGAATGCATCGTCTACTCCGACAGAGATTTCCGTCTGACATGGAAAGAGACGGACACTCGTGTCAATAATATGGCAAAAGGTATGTTGGCGGTCGGAATCAAACCTGGATACCACGTCGGTATATGGGCGACAAATGTTCCAGACTGGCTGATTGTGCTTTATGCATGTGCGAAAATCGGTGCTATTGCGGTTACTGTCAATACTAATTACAAGCAGAACGAACTAGAATATCTTTGTAAGAATGCGGATCTAAACGCATTGTTTATCATCGACGGTACGTGGGAATCCGATTTCGTGGATATGACCTATACGATGCTGCCGGAACTAAAAACGTCGCAGAGAGGACATCTGAGCAGCGAGAAATTGCCTTTGTTGAAGACGGTGGTGTATATAGGCTCTGAGAAACATCGTGGAATGTACAACACACATGAGTTGCTGCTTTTGGGTGAGATGACAGCAGACGATGAACTTAAAGCTGCACGTGCGAATGTGAATTGTCATGATGTTGTCAATATGCAGTATACTTCTGGCACGACAGGTTTTCCTAAGGGTGTTATGCTTACTCATCATAATATCACCAATAATGGTTATGCGACGGGAGAGCAGATGGAGTTTACTCAGAACGATAAACTTTGCACTTGCGTGCCTCTGTTCCACTGCTTTGGTGTGGTGCTTGCCACAATGGCATGTCTTACTCACGGAGCCACAATGGTGATGGTGGAGAAATTTGATCCGTTGATTGTACTCGCGTCTGTGCATAAAGAGCGTTGTACGGTGCTTTATGGCGTGCCTACAATGTTCATCGCAGAGCTCAACCATCCAATGTTCAGTATGTTCGACCTTACTTGTCTGCGTACTGGTATCATGGCAGGTGCTTTATGTCCAGTGGAGTTGATGAAGCGTGTTGAGAAGGAGATGTTCATGAAGATGACATCTGTATACGGACTTACAGAGACGTCTCCGGGAATGACTCATACAAACATTCACGATACATTTGAGAAACGTTGCACAACTGTAGGTGTCGACTATCCTGAAGTGGAAGTCAAGGTGATCAATCCTGAAACTGGAAAAGAGTGTGGAGTAGGAGAGCAGGGTGAGATGTGCTGCAAGGGCTACAACTTGATGAAGGGATATTATAAAAACGAAGAGGCGACGAGAGAGACTATCGACGCTAACGGATTCCTTCATTCGGGTGACTTGGGAATCAAGGATGAAGACGGTTACTATCGTATAACAGGCCGTATAAAAGATATGATCATTCGTGGTGGAGAGAACATCTATCCACGTGAGATAGAGGAATACTTGTTGAGTATGCCGGGCATCAGAGATGTGCAGGTGGCTGGTATTCCAAGCAAGAAGTATGGTGAGCAGGTGGGTGCTTTCATCATCAAGCACGACGGTGCTGACATCAAAGAAGAGGATGTGGTGGATTATTGCAAAGGTAAGATTGCTAGATTCAAGATACCTAAATATGTATTCTTCATCGATCAGTTCCCATTGACAGGTTCAGGCAAGATCCAGAAGTTTAAGCTTGGTGGCATAGGTCTAGAACTTTGCAAACAACAAGGCATTGAGGTGATCTAACTACTGATGATATTAAATGCTGGATTTTGCATCGTAAACCAGACATATTGATATAATAAAAGGCATGCCGGAAAAAGCATGCCTTTATTGTATTCTAAGCACATAAAATCAAGTTGCTGTTGAACTTCTTGAAAACTTGTGATTTCGAATTGAATTGCTTTATTAATATCTTTGATAAAACAACAGTACACATTCATTTATTCGAAGCTTGCTTCGATAGAATCTTTCTTTAAGATGGCCATTTCTATGGACTCTTCCATCAACTCCTCATAACCTGGAATAGATACAGGGGACGAGTCCAAGCTTTCTTCCTTTTCAACCAATTGAATCACTGTATCGTCTGGTTTTGCCCAGAAATAAAACATTCCAGGAGACATTAGACCGGCATCGTTGAGGTAACGGAAACGATATACGTATTTGATTGCGCAAACACGCACCTTACTTGCTATACCAAGTTTCCTATCCAAAAATGAGATTAAAGCACTGTCTGTCCTGACATCTATAAAATACTGGTCAATCTTTTTCAGCTGTTCCGACATGTCTGCTTTGCCTACTGCATTCTTGATTTCCTCGTCAATCAATGACAATGTTATTTCTTGCATGTGTACATGTTGGCGGATAGCATTGTTAATATTGTCGTATTCGGTAAGTGAATCTACTGGTTCAATAGAGATTAACTCATAACTTGAAGGATCTTTAATGGCAGGTCGTAAAGCTTTGAAAGCATTTGCTTCCAAAGTTGATTCCCAACAACTACTGAATGACAGAAATGTAAGGAACAAAGATAATATGCCGAACAACCTCCTCATTGACATAAATTAATCGTTTCGCTTACAAAGATATATAAAATAACAATGTAATGTTTTATGATGTTGTTAAAAAATGCTAAATTTTCTTAAAAAACAGTCGAAATAAGAAAAATAAGCAACTTTCACCATCGGAAAGTTTGAGCTTTAAAAGATAGTTGATGTAAGAATGGGATGCATTAGCATAAAAAAGGAGACGCAATTACTCGCGTCTCCAAATTGTATCTATAATGTAGTGATTTTATTGAGCAACTACATCAGTATTGTTACTGTTTGCTTTCATCTCAGCAAGTTTCTCAGAATTTGCTTTTACCTTATCTTCGTCAATTGTATAGAAGCACAATGCAATGATACCAACCACACCACCAACTACTGGTGCAAGAGTGTATATTGTCTTGATAGAGTCGATTGTGTCAGCAGAAAGCTGTGTATTTGCGACAAAACCGACAGCAGCCAAACAATAGATTGGAAGTGAGTTAGCAACTGCCTGACCAAGTTTCTGAGCCATTGTGGCAGAAGAGTAGATCAATCCAGTGGCACGGCGTCCAGTCTCTACTTCAGCGTTGTCAGCAACGTCAGCATACATACTCCATACCATGTAACCTGAAGGTCCGATAGTCAAAGAGAACAATAGGTTGAACAACAAAACCAAACCGATGTTTGTGCGGTCGATGAACAACAACATGATTGAACATACTGATGCCAAAACGAAACATCCAATCCATGTTGGCTTCTTACCAAACTTAGATGCGATTGGACGGATAAGCATTGTACCGATGATAGTAAGGATAGAACCCATACTCAATAGGATAGTTGAGATTGTCTCCCAGTTAAGCTGGAATCCGAACAATGTTGCGTTGAACACAGCAACGTCGTTTACTGTATCGTAGCTATCTGCAAGGTAATATTTTGCATAGTATGCGATCAAACCGTTGTGTACGAATACAAAGAACAACATTGCGATATTTGCAATTGTCAACATGATCCAAGGCTTGTTTGCACCCAAATCCTTTAGGTCCTGTGACAAATTAGACTGCTCCTGAGCTGCTGGCTCTACACGCTCTCTTGTGAACAAGAAAGTGATCATCAAAAGGATGAACGCTGCTGTAGCGTAGATAAACGCTGTTGTAGAGAACGCTTTCTGTCCGTTAACATTCATGGTATCCATGATGAAACGTACGATAGTGAAAACGAAACCATAGCTGACCATACAACCGATCTGAGCTCCGATGTTACGGAATGCTGACACCTTGTCACGCTCGTCTGAATCTGCACTCATCACACCCATCAACGCACCGTATGGCACATTTACAACTGAATACATCAAACGCATGATTAGGAATGTTATGTATGCGTACACTGTCTTTGCTGTTGTGTCGAACTCTGGTGTTGTGAATGTTACAATTCCGATGATACAGAATGGAACAACACCAAAAAGGATCCAAGGACGGAAACGTCCCCATTTTGTTTTGTGTCTGTCGGCAACCGCACCGATAACAACGTCGAACGCGATATCAATACATGCTACTACCAACATCATTGTTGCAACTACTCCAGCCTCCAAACCGAAGTACTCAGTGTAAAATGCAGAAGCGATACAAATCAATCCCCAGAATAGATTGCACGCCATATCTCCTGCTCCATACGCGCATTTTTCTAGTATGGATAGCTTGTGATTGTTTTGGTCAATTAAAGCCATGATAAAATTGTGTTTTAGGTATTTTATTACTTCTTAATGTAAATATTTGATTTCTTTAATACAGTAGTATCTTGAGCTCCACAGTTGATGACACTCAGAACTCTTTTCAAGTATTCTCCCGCAGGAGTTCGTCTGTCCCATTCGTTCGCTTTGCACGAACCTGGTTGAAGAATAGATGCTGTTTCCTCTTTGTCGCAGAAACTCCAGTTGCAGAAACTGACTGTTTGTTTTCCGGCGTTATTTCCAGACAACATATGCAACCATTTGTCTGTGCGGTCGAAATCCTCGTCTCCGCCGCCCCATGCTTCCACACATCCGAATTCTGTGCAGAACACTGGAAGACGGCCAAGCACGTCGTACAGATATGTGTACATGTCATAATAGTGTGGCTTTCCGTCTTTCTCAAATCCTTCGTTGTGAGACGCAGCGTAAAAATGGAAAGCGTACATTATATTGTCGTACTTCAAACGGGCATCACGATCTGGCAAGTATGCGTCCAAATCTTTACCGTTGCCTTGATATCTGCCTTCTTTGATTGGTGCATCCACTAGCTGGCACCACTGAGGTGTACCTACGACAATAATAGGATGAGGTGCTCCGACGCTATCGTATGCGGCGTGGATGACTGGAATAATCTTGTTGGCATAAATAGCGATTGTGTCCCATGTTACAGACGAACCGTTTGGCTCATTACATATCTCATACAACACGTTCTGCTTATTCGCATTACGCTTTGCCATATATCTGAAGAAATCCTCTGCTTTCGAATATCTTGGATCTAGAGGGTTGCCTGGAGTCAGGATATGCCAGTCCATAATACAATAAATACCAAGTTCCTCACAGATGTCTATAAGATTACACATCTCTTCTCTGATCTCGGGTTTGTAATTGTATCCTCCCTCTTCTACGTACATCGCTAAGCGAAGTACACTAATATGCCAGTCTTTCACCATTTTAGTGATAGACTCTTTTGTATAACACTGGCCATACCATTGATAGCCCATAGTACTTAATCCTGCCAACTGTACAGGATTTCCTTCTTTGTCACATAGTTGCAATCCTTTTACCTGCAACGCACCATATCTTTTCAATGGAGGTGTGGTATCGACCGCTACTGCGGATGCTTTTTTCTCTGCCGTCTCCACGCTACATGACATCAATGTGGCAGTTAATATCGCTAAAGCGAATATCAGTCTTCTCATATTATTCCCTTTTATGAATGACTAGAATAGGAAAAAAGGGGAGAGTCTTTAAAAAGACTCCCCTCTTGTCTTATGAAGATGAATTACATCTCAACCTCAACAACAGTCTTAGAACCAGCTGGCTGCATAGGAACGATGTTGCCGGCAATCTCCTTACCGTTAACGATCAACTTCTTAACACCCTTCTGAGCTCCAGAGTTAGTTACCTTGATGACATAGTCTGCATCACGGAACTTACGGTTAACTGTGTAACCCTTCATGTCTGATGGAAGACATGGATTGATCTCCAAACCTTTGTAAGAAGGCTTAACACCTAGCAAGTACTGGCTAACTGTCAACCACATCCATGCAGCTGTACCTGTCAACCATGAGTTCTTACCCTCACCTGGCTTAGCGGCATCCTTACCTGCAACCATCTGGCAGTTTACGTATGGCTCTACCTTGTGAAGTGCCTGATCCTTCAAATACATTGGGCTGATCTTGCGGAACAACTCCCAAGCGTCGTTACCACGTCCGGCTACTGTCTCACCGATGATAACCCATGGGTTGTTGTGACAGAAGATACCTGCGTTCTCCTTGTATCCTGCAGGATAAGAAGAAATCTCACCCATCTCAACGTGATATGATGTGAATGCTGGGTTGTTAAGTACCATACCGTGCTCACAGTCAAGATATTTCTTACATGAGTCGATAGCCTTGTCAACCATACCTTCCTCAAGTCCGATTCCTGCCATTGTACAGAATCCCTGTGACTCGATGAAGATCTTTCCTTCCTCACACTCCTTAGATCCGATCTTGTTTCCGTAGAAGTCGTATGCACGTAGGTACCATTCTCCGTCCCAACCGTGCTTCTTGACAGCCTCGATCATTGAGTCGATGCACTTCTGTGCACGCTCTGCCTCTGCTGTCTCACCGATCTCTCTACATAGCTCTACATAATCCTTACCTGTTACAACGAACAAACCTGCGATCATTAGAGACTCTGCCTTTGAACCTACTGAATTGTTCTCTGTTGTCTGGAATGACTCATTTGGATCCCAAGAGAAACAGTTCAAGTTCAAGCAGTCGTTCCAGTCAGCACGGCCGATAAGTGGCAACATGTGAGGTCCTAGGTTGTTTACAACGTGGTTGAAAGAGATCTTCAAGTGCTCGAACAATGAAACCTCTGTACCTGGCTTGTTGTCAAATGGAACTGGCTCCTTAAGGATAGAGAAGTCTCCAGACTCCTTAACGTAAGCTACAGTACCGAAGATCAACCAGCATGGGTCATCGTTGAATCCACCACCGATATCGTTGTTACCATGCTTTGTAAGTGGCTGGTACTGGTGGTAGCATCCTCCGTCTGGGAACTGTGTAGATGCGATATCAATTATACGCTCGCGAGCACGAGATGGAATCTGGTGAACGAATCCAACCAAGTCCTGGTTAGAGTCACGGAATCCCATACCACGACCAACTCCACTCTCGAAGAATGATGCAGAACGAGAGAAGTTGAATGTGATCATACACTGGTACTGGCTCCAGATGTTAACCATACGGTTAAGCTTCTCGTCATCCGACTTAACTGCATACTTGTCAAGCAAGATATCCCACAAGTTAGCCAACTCTGCAAATGCAGCGTCAACAGCAGCTACTGTAGAGAAACGCTTGATAAGCTCTTTTGCCTTAGTCTTGTTAACAAGAGTAACGTCTGAATCCTGTGAAGAGATCAACTCTCCGCTCTTCTTGCGTGCGATGTCTTCCTTGCTGAACTTCTCCTCTAGCTTGTTCTCAACATAACCTAGAACGAAGATGTAGTCTTTGCTCTCACCTGGCTTAAGCTCAACCTCGATATAGTGAGATGCGATTGGTGACCAACCGTGTGCCAATGAGTTGCCTGGCTTACCTGCCATTACACACTGAGGATCAGCGAACTCATTGTATAGACCGATGAATGACTCACGGTCTGTATCGTAACCGTCGATCTTTGCATTTGTCACTGCGTAGTATGCGTAGTGATCACGACGCTCCTTATACTCTGTCTTGTGGTAGATTACGCTACCGTCGATCTCAACCTCTCCTGTAGACCAGTTACGCTGGAAGTTCTCCATATCTGTAGCTGCATTCCACAAACACCACTCAGCGAAAGAGAACAACTTGATCTTCTTTGTGTAAGTAGTTGTGTTCTTTAGAGTGACTTTCTGAACCTCTGCCCATGTCTTCAATGGAACGAAGAACAAAACAGATGCCTCGATACCGTTCTTTGAACCAGTGATACGAGTGTAGTTCATACCGTGGCGGCACTCGTAAGAATCTAGCGGAGTTTTGCAAGGCTTCCATCCTGGGTTCCAAACTGTACCATTGTCGTTGATATAGAAGTAACGACCACCGTTGTCCATAGGAACTCCATTGTAACGGTAACGAGTGATACGACGGAACTTAGCGTCCTTGTAGAAATCATAACCTCCACCTGTGTTTGAGATCAAACCAAAAAAATCCTCATTTCCAAGGTAGTTGATCCAAGGAAATGGGGTTGCGGGATTGGTGATGACGAACTCACGGTTCGCATCGTCAAAATGTCCAAAATCCATGTTTAATTATATTAATTTTTAAATTTCCAATATTAAACCCAATTTCAAGATAACATATCCAATTTCGGGCATACAAATATAAAAACTTTATGTCCATTAGCATTAGAAATAGACATAAAAACTACGTGAAAGTGTCAAATAACACTATTTACCGTTGTTTTACACTACAAAAAGATTGGCCTTGCGTAGTTCTTCACGTCATCCTCTGTAATCGCGTCGTTACATAGGATCGCAAGTCGCTCGACAACATTCTTCAATTCACGTATGTTTCCGTTCCATTCGAATGACTGCAAATGTGCCATCGCTCCTTTCTCGAATTTATGCTTCTGACCTGTAGCCGAATCATATTTGTTTATGAAGTGCTCCACAAGCAATGGTATGTCGTCTTTTCTTTCTCTCAATGGCGGCACACACAAAGGAATGACGCTCAGACGGTGATAAAGGTCTTCTCGGAAGTTGCCTTTCTCAATCTCCTGCTTCAGGTTTTTGTTGGTGGCTGCGATCACTCTCACGTCTACTTTGATCGCTTTGTCTCCGCCGACTCTTGTCAACACGCCTTCCTGAAGCACTCGCAACACTTTAGTCTGTGCGGCAAGGCTCATATCTCCTATCTCGTCAAGGAATAGTGTGCCTCCGTCTGCCTGTTCGAATTTTCCTATTCTTTGTTTCAATGCCGACGTGAAGGCTCCCTTCTCGTGTCCGAAAAGTTCGCTTTCAATCAGTTCCGACGGAATGGCAGCGCAGTTCACCTCAATGAATGGTTTGTTTGCTCTGGCACTCCTTGCGTATATCTGGTGAGCCACTACCTCTTTTCCTGTTCCATTCTCACCTGTGATGAGAATTCTGGCATCTGTAGGTGCGACTCTTTCTATCAAAGCACGAAGATGATTGATCTGTTCGCTCTGACCAACCATTTCACGGTCGTCCGCCACACCTCCTGTTGCTTTTTTCACACCGTTTGAGATGGCGGCACGAAGATTGCTACTTTCAGGGCTGTTGCTTGACATCGCCTCTTTTACCGCTTGAAGCAGACGGTTGAGGTTCATCGGCTTCTCAATGAAGTCGAAGGCTCCGTTTCGCATACATTGTACGGCAGTCTCAATTGTGCCGTGACCTGATATCAATATCATTTTTGTAGACGGTTGCAACTGGCGCATCTTGGCAAGAAGTTCAATACCATCCATCTTCGGCATCTTGATGTCCGAAAACACAAGGTCGAACTGCTCTTTTTCTGCCTCCTTCAATCCGTTTTCTCCGTCTTCTGCGAGAGTCACTACGTGTCCTTCAAATTCAAGAACCTCTTTCATTGAATTTCGGATACTTCTCTCGTCGTCAACTACTAATATTTTTGCCATCCTAAATTAAATCCTTGTGTGTTGTTAGTCTAGTGTTGTTTTCCATGATTGGCTTATTTTTTCTTTTTGCTCGACAATTCGTATTTTGTTCCTGAGATACTTTCAAGAGACGCTACTGCTTTACCCATCTTCAAGCTTGCTTCGACATACACTGGGTAGTGGTTGTCGTCGTCAGCCACGTAGATTTTCAAGTCCTCGTCGTTCTTGAACAAGTCACCCTTGATAAGGGTAGGGACAAATACTGATGTTTTATATTTGCTTCCGTCCTTTAGTTTGACGGTCTCTTTTCCTGTAAACTTCAATCCCAATTCGTAGACGATGTCTTCAAACAGAAGTGAGAATGCGGCAACATCTCCTCTCGACATTGATGTCACGTCTAAGTTGCGGACTTTGTAGCATGTGGCTATCAAATCACATGCCTTCTTACTGATGTTGAATTCAGTTCTGGAAGTTCCTTTTCTCTTGATGTATTCGAAATTCACATGTAGGCTGTCGGCATTCCCATTGTCTGTGTATAGATATGTGGAATAGCTCCAATAGCTGTCCTCATGTTTGCCATCGTGATAGTACACTGGTTGAAGTGTCTTCTTGCTGATGTATGATGTGAATGTGTCTCTCACCACATAGAATCTTTCAAACATTCCTTGTGTATATCCGTTGACAGAAAGTTTATAGCAGTCCTCACCTCTGACAACAGCCTCACCCACCTCAAAATGAATCTTTCCTGCCTTCATCGAAATGAATCCAAGATTGAAATAGATACCGTAAGTCGCTTTTTCTCCAACCTTGAACACAGGAGTGTCTACATACGAAATCTGCGAAAAGACGCTGCCTGCCGACAACACCATCGCAATAATCAGTGTAATAATGTGTTTTATGTTCATGGTCTTAGTGTGTTTTATCAATTATACAATTAAAATTCTCGTAGAGACGCACGGACGTGCGTGTCATTTGGACGTGCGTGTCATTTGGACGTGCATCATAATTATCGTGTAATAATTATAATCGACGTGCGTGTCATTCACATTTTTCGGCCGATCTTTTTCATGTCGACCTACATTTGGAACAGTAGTGTCTCTACGCATCAATCGTTATGGATACGTTTGAAGATTCGTTCAGTGCGAAGTCTGTTGAAGAAACCTTGTTTGTCATCATCAAGAGAAAGCCAGATGAAGATAGGTTTTCCTACAATATGATCCTCTGGTACAAATCCCCAGTATCTGGAGTCAGCGGAGTTGTGTCTGTTGTCTCCCATCATCCAATAGTAGTCCATTTTAAATGTGTATTTGTTGGCGACTTCCCCATTTATTTTTATGTTGTCGCCTGAATACTCTAGTTTATTGCCCTCATAGTTGCGAATAATCTGGGCATACAAATCAATATTATCAGCATTAAGGTCGATAGTCTCTCCCTTAGCTGGAATATGGATCGGACCATAGTTGTCGCGAGTCCACTTGTTGTCTGATTTTGTCTGTGGGAATGTGCGTCCACCGAATCTTTCGTCTTCTAGTTTGATGCTCACCACTTCGTTGCGTTTTTCAAGTTGAGCTTTCATAGCTGCTGTCAACGGCAATTTGTAGACGAAGTTGTAAGAACCATCCTCGTTTGGCTGGTACTGCAACATTCGTTTCCAGTCTGTCGACACCATTGAATATTCGTAGTCAGACTTGCTTACTCCGAGCGACTGGAATGTCTTTTCTGTAAACGCTTTTGTTGTCTCGATGAAGTAGTTGAACTGTATATGTTCAGGAGCCTCGATCAATTGTCCGTTGATATACAGGTTTCTGTCTGAGATCAACAGGTCGTCGCCTGGCAGACCGACACATCTTTTCACATAATTCTCACGTCTGTCGACTGGCCTCCAAACAATCTCTCCGAAAGTTTCCTTATCATTCCACACCTTATCACGTCCGTAAGTTGATGTAAGTGTGTAATAATCAGGATTCTGTACTTTCATCGCTACTGTGTCGCCAGCAGGGAAGTTGAAAACCACGATGTCGTATAGTTTTACATCTTCGAATCCGGCCAAACGTTTGTATTCCCATTGTGGATTCTCAATATATGATTTGCAGTTGAGAATCGGCAACGTATGTTGGGCCAACGGGAATGAAAGAGGAGTCATAGGAGATCGTGGACCATAATTGCATTTGCTGACGAATAGGTAGTCGCCAACCAACAGCGATTTTTCCAATGATGAAGATGGAATCACATAGTTTTGGAACAAGTAGAGGTTGATGTAGTAGACGACAATCAAAGCGAAAACAATTGCGTCTACCCAGCTTCCTACCGTCTTCACAATCGGATTTGTCGATTTCTTCCACCAGTCCCATGCCACATAACGTGTGATATAGACATCAAGGAAGAACAGCAAGAAAAGTAGCGACAATGGATTTCCTGTCCATATTGTGAACAATATCACAATCACAGCAAGAATACCAAATTTGATATAGTCTATTTTATCGGTATCCTTGAAACGTTCTGCCAATGTGCCAGATTTCTTTCCGATATAATCGTCTTTCTTTTTTGAAGACGCCAAAACTTTATTTGATGATCCAGATCCTATTCCAAACATTTCAATCAGAATTTAAACATGTCTGCAGTAGTGTAAAAGCCTTTCTTTCCGGCAGTAAACTCAGCGGCAAGCACAGCTCCTAACGCGAATCCCTCACGGCTTTTTGCGTCGTGAGTGATCTCTATTGAATCAACTCCAGACTCGTAGCGGATAGTGTGGATTCCTGGAACCTCACCTTCACGAATAGACTTGATTGCAATATCTGATGAAGATCCTTCTACCTCTTTTGACCAGTTACTCTTTCTGTCAAGGTTTTCAAGAATACCTTCAGCAAGTGTGATTGCAGTTCCACTTGGAGCGTCAAGTTTGTGTATGTGGTGAACTTCTGTCATCTCAACATTATATTGAGTGAATCCGTTCATAATCTTTGCCAAATATTTGTTGACTGCCATGAAAATATTCACGCCTACAGAATAGTTTGAACTCCAGAAAAGAGTACCGTTTTTCTTTGTCATTGTTGCCTTGACATCCTCAATCTGCTTTGTCCAACCAGTAGTGCCGCAAACGACAGGAACTCCAGCGTCGAAACAAGCGTTGATGTTGTCGATCGCAGTTGTTGGAACAGTAAACTCGATTGCAACGTCGGCACTCTTGAATGCGTCACTCTTCAAATCTTCACGGTTGTCTATATCAATGATAGATACGATTTCATGACCTCTTTCTCTCGCAATTTTTTCAATCATGTGGCCCATTTTACCGTAGCCGATAAGCGCTATTTTCATATTCGTCTTCTTTATCACTTTACAATATTTCGGCAAATATATTCATTTTTTGGGAGAATCATTCATAAAAAATGCTAAATAAAAATGTGGATGGTTAATTGTCAAATCAAAATCCTTTTTATAAAGCAAGAGCATACAGATTAGGATTGCCAATACGACACTCCCAAACCGCATGCTCATATTGCGAACTTTTAGTAAAAATTTTACAGAGATTTTACCTCTTCAATATCTATTTTTAAGAGAGATGAGATTTCTTCATCGCTCATTCCACCCTTCCTTAACAGTGTAATGGTTTTTGAACGTTCTTCTGCTATGCCTTCTGCTTTCCCCTCTGCTCTTCCTTCAGCTCTTCCTTCAGCTCTTCCTTCAGCTATGCCCTCTTTCTTTGCATAGTTTATTTGATTGACATAGTCACGGTACGCTTTTAGACTACGTTCATATTTATTGCGTTCTTCAAAAGAAAGCATAGAACAATTAGAGAGGTCCCATAACCTCTTGAATACCTCTTTGTCTTTGAATTCTATATTTCCCATACGCTCCATATTTTTCAGATTGTAGATCCATTCCTCAAAGTGGTCTGCACATCCATTGTTTGACTTTTTGAACTTTGGCAATTGTATGAAATAGCCACGTATTTTATCGCTGATTGTTTTGTTTGTTTTGGGGTCCATCAATCTCATTTCACAAAGCACATCCTTGTTGTCTTTGTTGTCGAACAAATTGAAATGTGTGATGAACACGCCAATGACTGCGTTGATTCCGTACTCCCACTCCTCACCTTTTTCTCCTTGCATGGTGATCGCCCTTGAAAGATAAAACAAAGCTCTCTCCACAAAGTAATCTTGTCTTTTATTCTGCATCTCAATGATGACATGTTTGCCATTGTCTAACTTGCAGAACAAGTCGAAGATTATTGATCTTCTGTCATTTTCCTCCGACACGAGTTCCTTGTTCTCATACGTCAGATCAACAATAGGTGCCTCTGTGTCTACAAAAGAGTTAAGAAAATCCATCAATAGGATTTTGTCACCAAAAATTCTCTTGAATCCTTCGTCACAAAACGGATTCAGCATTACTGCTTTTTCTTCTTTCTCCATTTTTTGAACCGTTACTATATTGTTGTTTTTAATTAATATTTTGCCTGATTAAGGCAGTTTTTATTTGCGGCAAAGGTAATTCTTATTTTTATTTGTGACAATAGAATGATGTTTTTTGTTTGACTTATAGGACTATGAATCAAAATCCCGCAGATACAATGTAATGCATCCACGGGATTGTATTTTATTCAGCATTCAGCATTTATAATTTTTCATTTCACTATTACCGTCTGTGCTTCTTTTCCACATTTGACGATATAGATTCCTCTGCCGAGATGAATTTTTGTGATTGCTGAGTTGACGGTGCCGTTGGCGAGTATCTGTCCATTGATGTTGTAGACGGAATAGTCTTCTCTGACATTCTCGTCTAACGATATTATTATCACCTGCTCGTTTTGTGTGTAGACAAGTGTCGTTCTGGAGGTCGTGTTTTCGACAGTTGTCTCACTTGACATTGGAACGGCAGTGAATGGAACCGACAGAATTCGCCACTCACGATGGACATTGGCTCCGGTCGCTCCTGTCTGCCATAATCCTACTTTTGTGCCGATCTCAAGATGCTCTCCTTCCAGATCTAGCAGTTTGTCGTTGGATACGGATGTCACTTTGTAACTGTTGTCGCCAATATGCTCCACCTTAAACTGCTGGCCTTTGTTTGATTCATCAAGTTGTGAAGTGGTCAAATAGTATGATCCATCGTCTGTCAACGCATATTTCTTGCCTTCCAACATTGTGTAAATATTGTAGTTGCCGTTATCTAATTTGTTGAAATACCAGCGTTGCATAGAGTCTGCCACACATAATGAACTTAGTTGCAATGCTCCTCCGTTCAGTGTCAACGGTGCTGTGCTGGCTCTTGGCACAATCAAATATGGGAATCCTTCAGTAAAGTTTTCCATTCCATTGCCTGCTTCCGTTGCAAACACTAATGTGGAAATTTCCTCTCCTCCCATAGTGTAGTCGACTCTTCCGTCGACAACCTCAACATCTGCCATACGCTTGCAATCCAAACGGGAATTTGTGACATACAGTTCAGCTAGACCATCAACTTTTTTCAGCAATGAAAGATCTATGCTGATGTTTTTTTCCTCAGTAGCAGTGTTGAGCATCACTACAACAACCTTGTCGCCTGATGGACTGACCGCAGCCAGGATATCATTACGTCCTGTTCCTAACATTGTATAGCCTTGACGGATAAAGCGAGTGACCTGCATACGGACGTAGAAATTCTTTACGATATTGTATGTCTGGTTGCTGAAATTACCTTTCACCATACACCATTGGTCGTTGTTCTCCTCCACAAACTGCCAATCGATCCATGCTTGTGGCTGAAGATAGTTGAGGTCGTCGAACATACGTTGTGCCAAAGAGAGATTGCCTGCCAGTCCATTTCCTCCGGCTCCTGTCTCAGACATCCAGAATGGCAGACGAGTCTCTGTCACCAAATCTTTCAGATTTGCTTTGTCTCTTATATCACCTCCGTATGTATGCACGTTGAACTGACCTAACATCGGAACAATATCTCCCTCTTTCACAAATAGTTGCAATTCTCCGATGGCTGTAGAAACACTCGTCTCGTCGGAAGCGGATAGCACCGTCTTCAACCCTGAATTTTTCAATTTCGGATAGATCACGCGGATAAGGTCCACTTGTGATGAAGGGTCGAAATGACATCCCTCCTGTCCTCCGTTCTCTCCCCAGTAGTTTGTGTTAGGTTCGTTGAACGGATCCAAAGTTTTGAACTCTATTCCATATTCATCTTTATAATGTTTGCAGACGTCGATCAGATAATCTGAGAATTTTCCGTAGTATTCTGGTTTCAAATTGTCTTTGCCTGCATCTTTGTTTCCGGAAGCACAGCCACTGTATGTCATCCAATATGGAGCAGAGTTGGAGAACGCTTCAAAAATGGCATCTTTACGCGCCTCATTCAGTTTCAGCATCACTTTGCGTTGTGCAGCGTCGGCATTCCAATCATAATCGGAATACTCGCTTGCCTTGAATCCCTCCATTTCCGCACGTTTGCCTTTGCCGTTGCACATGTGTCCGTTGTAGTGCGACGGATGGTCTCCTCCACCGATGTTGTAACGGAAGATATTGTAATTCAGTTTGTCTTCCGACGTGAGCATGTCCACCAGATCGTCGATTTTATTCTCACTCCACTTGCCGCACATGTTTGCCCACCAGCAAAGAGAGACTCCCCATCCTTCAATTGTCTGCTGTCGTGCGGCCGGGTTGATGCGGATGATGCTTGTTGACGACGGTTCATATTTGCTCATGAGGTTGTTATACTCCGTCTCTGTGATATTGACCACCGATCCATGTCTCATCACCGATGGCAAAGAGTATTGTGAAGATTCGAGTTGTGTGAATACGCCTGAAGATAAATCAGTAGTGATAAGAGGATAATAGCCTTTGCCTCCAAAATCATCGATGAACAGGCACCATTTGTTTTCTCCGTTAAATTTGAAGCAAGTAGGGCCTTCCACGTAAGCGATCTGACTCATTTGGGTGTTGATCTCCGTCCATTGGCCAAGAAGCGACGTCGCCTTCTCCATGATTATATATTTGCCCGACGACGGCATTCCCGACTTATGGGCTTCAGTAGCTTCATTCTTCTTGAAACGGTAGTAAGTGTTTCCTACTTTGATGACAGTAGCGTCGATCACACTGATTGTACGGTTTTGAGAGTTTTTCAACTCGATCCATACTTTAGCGTCGGAAAATGTCTTGAAATCTTTCGTCGTGCAGTAGTAGACGCGATGAGTATTATCATTATTCTGGACATATTGTGACGCTGGTATCTTTGAAGACCAGAACACTAAATATTCTCCAGACTCCTCATTATATACAGCTTCGGGAGCCCAAGTGCAACCGGCACCGTCTGGAGCCACCCTGCACATACGTTGTTCGGACCAATTTATCAAGTCGGAAGATTCCCACACCATTATAGCCTTGCTACCTGTTGTCTGAGCCGCAGTCCAGTCGCCATTGCCATTGATTTTCAGGTCTGTGGCAATCACGAAGAATTTGGAACCGTCGGCAGAACGCATGATAAAAGGATCACGCAGACCTTTCTCGCCCAAAGTAGAAGTGAGCACTGGATTGCCACCATTAATATCTTTCCAATTCAATCCATCACGGCTGACAGCAAAATATATCTGTTCACCCTGGGCCAACCCCTCGCCTTTGAAGTAGGCGAACAAGTAAGCAGTAAAGTCTTTTTCAGCTGCAAACGAAATTGCATATGTCATCACCAAGAGAAGTGATGCTAAAAATCGTCGTGTCATAGAAAGTAATTTTTCAGTAAAGACGGAAACCATTCCCGTCTTGTGTTATTAGTATGCCACAAATATATTTACTTTAAACAAAATCAACGTGTTCAAAAGTACCATTTTAAGGAAAAAAGTAAATGAGAAATGAAAAAACTATAAAATCAGTTTAGAAATTTTACAAAACTTTTCTTTCGCATCAAAGATATTTAAAGTGGCATTTTATATATTTGTCGAATATTTAAAGTGGCATTTTAAATTTTATGGCAAATAAAGAGGTAATAAAACGAATAATACAAGATAGCAGACATGAAATAGAATCTCTTGAAATATTACATAGGGAGATCAATATTGATGAATTTAATTGCTATATCTTTGTTGGTGTTCGAAGAGCGGGAAAGTCATTTGTGTTGTATGAAAAGATGCAACAACTTTTGAAAGAAGGTTATTCTTGGAATGACATGTTGTATATAAATTTTGAAGACGATCATTTGATAGGATTGGAACTTCAAGATATAGATACTATCCTAGAATGTCATATGGAATTAGGAGGGAATGACAAACCTATGCTTTTTTTTGACGAGATACAGAATATAGATGGATGGGAAAGGTTTGCCAGAAGAGTTGCGGACAAGAAATATAAGGTGTGGATAACTGGATCTAATGCTAAAATGTTATCTAAAGAGATGTTATCTACTCTTGGTGGCCGTTTCTTGCCAATCGAGGTTTATCCATTTTCGTTTCCCGAATATCTAAATTCGAAGAACATTCCTTTTGATGAAAAAGCATTATGTAGCACAAAAGGAAAAACTGACATTATGAAACTTTATAATGAATACATTTGTTGGGGTGGCCTTCCAGAATGTATCGGACTGAAGGTAAAAAGAAATTATATCAGTGCTGTTTATCAGAAAATATATCTAGGAGATATATGTACACGTAATAAAATAAGCAATCAGAATTTGTTGAGGTTGATGATTAAAAAATTATCAGAAAGTGTAAAACAGCCAATATCTTACTCAAGAATAGCAAAAATTTTGTCAAGCATGGGAGGTAAAATATCGATTCCTACAACCTCAAGCTATATCGGATATTGTGAAGATGCGTGGCTTCTTTTAAGAGTACACAACATTTCTGCATCATTTGCTGAGAAAGAGACAAACAGCAAATACTATTTTATAGATAATGGAATATTGAGTCTACTACTAATTGATGCTAACACTACATTGTTAGAAAATGCTGTTGCATTAGCTTTGTTTCGAAAATATGGACATGACTCAGACAATGAAAGAGTCTTTTTTTATAACAATAACGTTGAAGTTGACTTTTATGTTCCAGAAGACGAACTTGCTATACAAGTGTCATACTCCATTGGCGGTAGTGAACAGACATTTGCAAGAGAAGTAGAAGCATTGCAGAAACTACCCGCAGTCTTAGCTTGTAAACAAAGGTTCATAATAACTTTTGACGAAGGAGACACAATAGAAGACATATATGGCAAAATAGAAATTATTCCTTTTTGGAAATGGGTATTAAAATAAATGTCTGATATTTTGTCGATAAAACAAAGTTTTTTACCGACTAATAGGTATTGCTTCTCGAAAATAATTAAATTTGCCCATATAACTAAAAATTTAAGATGAAAAGCAAATTTTTGAAATATGCACGTGTGGTTTGTGCAGTGCTGATGATGCTTTCTATTATCACTCTTTTCTGCGACACCACTGGTATAGCCAGACATTATTTGGGTTGGACTGTCGACATTCAATTCTTTCCTTCTATTTCCGCAGGTTTGATTGCGGCGTTTGTGTCGACGTTGGTTGTGACTAAACTGTTCGGAAGGATATACTGCTCGGTGATTTGTCCGCTTGGTATTTTTCAGGATATCGTCGCACGACTTGGCAGACTGACAAAAAAACAGAAAATCAAGTATTCTTATAGTGAGGAGAAACTTTGGATGCGATTGATAATAGCTGTGCTGTTTATCGCATCTTATTTGATCTGTGCATATCCGATAGTAGGTTTGCTTGAACCATACAGTATCTTCGGACGTATGGCGACCACACTTCTCGCTCCAGTGGGCAGACTCATTGCTGAGTATCTTGCCGCATCGTCTGAGGCTGCCGGCGATTATACATTTGCGATGCCTGCCGCGTTAAACTATTCATATGTGATGCTAGGAGTCGCTCTATTCTCACTTGTGCTTATCGCTATTTTAGCATTCCGTGGTGGTCGTACATATTGTAATACTATCTGTCCTGTCGGCACAATTCTTTCCATCTTTGCTGAAAACTCAGTTGTTAAACCAGTCATTGATCATGACAAATGTGTGAAATGTGGTCTTTGTGCAAGAAAATGTAAGGCTTCATGTATCGACTCTAAAAATGGAAAAGTCGATTCTTCAAGATGTGTCGACTGTATGAATTGCATCTCCGCATGTAGCAAGGGGGCTATTTCTTTCTCAACATCATCAGACAAAGACAAGACTCCTAATATTATAAAGAGAATCAAGGATAGATTTGCGAAGAAGGCTAAGGAAGACGTGAATGCTACCGTCGCAACGGATGAATCAAAACGAGCATTCCTGACAGTCGGAGCACTTGTTGTTGGAAGTGCCATGACTAAGAGTATGGCAAAGACATTCGACGGTGGTTTGGCTGAAATCACAGAAAAGAAGGAGCCGGTACGTACGGACAGAATCACACCTCCGGGAAGTAAATCGTATAGACATATTAAAGATGTATGTACTTCTTGCGGACTTTGTATCACGGCATGTCCTAATGAAGTGCTTCGTCCAAGTGAGGAACTTGATTCCTTGCTGACCCCAGTGATGAGTTTTGAAAAAGGCTATTGCCGACCTGAATGTAAGCGATGCAGCGACGTTTGTCCGACAGGAGCTATCTCACTTGCAGATCTTGCAGAGAAGAGCGCTACACATGTCGGCCATGCAGTGCTTATCGCCGACAATTGTATCTCTATGAAGAAAGGAGTGTCGTGCGGCAACTGTGCCCGCCACTGTCCGGCTGGAGCAATCACGATGGCACCATCTGTCATCGGCGACGAGACGTCTCCAAAAATGCCGGTGATAGATTCACAAAGATGCATCGGATGTGGCGCATGTGAAAATCTGTGTCCTTCATCGCCATACAGCGCTATCTACGTGGAGGGTCACCGTGTACACAGAATAGATTAAGTATTGGGATCTTTCCCTATTTGTAATTTGAAAAAGACAACACAATATATGGATCGCAGAGATTTTCTTAAACGTTTGTCGGCTGCCACTGCCACTATGGGATTGGCTGCATGTACTCCTTCTGAAAAGACGAAGGAGATAATCGGAACGAAAAGCAAGAAACCTACAGGTGAGATGACATACCGCACTGTGCCGACATCTGGCGACAAAGTGTCGTTGCTTGGTTATGGCTGTATGCGTCTGCCTACTGTGCAACACGGAAGCGCAAGAGAGCAGAAAGATATCGAGATAGATCAGGAAGAGTTGAACGCTCATGTGGATTATGCGATAGAGCATGGTATCAATTACTTCGACACATCTCCAGTTTATTGCCAGGGAAGAAGTGAGCACCACATGGGTATAGCTTTGAAACGTATTCCGAGAGAGAAATTCCTTATCGCCACTAAACTTTCGAATTTCGCACAGGAGTTTTGGAGCAGGGAAAAATCGATAGAGATGTATCGCAACTCCTTCAAGGAACTTCAGGTGGATACTATCGATTATATGCTTCTTCATGCTATCGGAGGCACGTCTGGAGAGTATAATTCGACTCATACTTTTGAGAAGAGATATATTGAGAATGGCATTCTTGATTTTCTTCTAGAAGACAGAGCGAAAGGCAAAATCCGTCATCTTGGATTCTCTTACCATGGTGACATCGCTATCTTCGACCGTGCTCTTGCCATGCACGACAAATGCAAGTGGGATTTCGTGCAGATTCAGATGAATTATGTCGACTGGCTGCATGCCAAGGAGGTCAATCCAAACAATACAAACGCTGAATACCTCTACGCTGAGCTGGAAAAACGCAATATCCCTGCCATCATCATGGAGCCGTTGCTTGGCGGACGTTTGGCAAGCACATTGAGTTTCATTGCAGCCAAACTGAAAGCACACCGTCCAGAAGACTCAATCGCTAAATGGGCGTTACGTTATCTAGGATCATTCCCTAATGTGCTTACTGTGTTGAGCGGAATGACTTATATGGAGAATGTCAAGGAAAATATTGACACATATTCTCCTGTGGAGCCATGCACCGAGGAGGAACTTGCTTTGCTTGAAGAGGTGGCTCAGGCGATGCTGAGATACCCAAGTGTGCCATGTACGGGATGCCAGTACTGTATGCCATGCCCTTATGGTGTGAATATTCCTGGTATCTTCCAGCACTATAACAAATGTATCAATGAGGGCAACGTCTCTGTCAGCAATCAGGATGAGAACTATGTGAAAGCTCGTCGTGCATTCCTTATGGGTTACGACCGTGCTGTGTCTAAGCTACGTCAGGCAGACCACTGTATAGGATGTGGAGCCTGTGTGAGTCATTGTCCGCAGGGAATCAAGATTCCAGCTGAGATGCAGAGAATAGACAAATATGTGGAGAGTTTGAAACAATCTATGGATTAAAAGTCGACGCATGGATAAACTGACAATCGTAACAGCTTCAGGAGAAACTATCACTGCCAACGAGATGGGTATCAAGGCTCTTCGTCGCATATATAAAGAGCGACGTGAGGTGTTGCGTGGTGCGACGGTGACAGACATCATCATCGGCAAAGGTGCTGCTTGTTTCCTGATTTGTGGTGGAATTAAGCGTTTGAATGTGGATGTGATCAGTAGAGCCGGGCTTGACATGTTGCAGAAGGCAGGCATTCCCGTCTGCCCAAAACAGATTGTGCCAATGATAATCAACCGCAAAAACGACGGGCAATGTCCGATTGAAAATCTTCTTAGAGAGACATTTGATGCTGAGGAAGGTATCAAGAAAATAAGCTCTTTCTTCAACGATGAATACTCAGTATAGACGTCGCTTGCGGCGTCTATACTGATAGACTGATTCCATATTCTGAATATCCAATTTATGCATATAGACATTTTATTGAAAAAATCGTAATCTGAACTTGTTTAGGTTTTCGTTCTAAGGAAGATGATCTTTCCATAAAAGTATATTGTTACACTTTTTAGTCGCACTTTTTGTGGTATTGTTACACTTTTTAGTCGCACTTTTTGTAATTTTGCTACATTTTTTAGTCGCACTTTTTTATTTTTGTAAAAAACTTGGTAACATATGGAGAGAAGATATATAAAAAAACTAGTTGATTGGAAGACAACCTCCAATCGTAAGCCGTTAATAATCAAAGGAGCAAGACAAGTAGGTAAAACTTGGTTGATGAAAGAGTTTGCTCAAAAGGAATTCTCCAAGTGGGTTTATATTAATTTTGAGGATAATGAATTGGTCAAAGGGGTGTTTGAAAAGGATTTTGATGTACAGAGAATCATTATGCAATTGTCTATTGCGACTAAGACTGTAATAGATAAGGAGACTCTTATTTTGTTTGATGAACTCCAAGAAGCACCGAGAGGTGTAACTGCATTAAAATATTTTCAGGAAAAAGCTCCTGAATATCCGATTATTGCGGCAGGTTCTCTTTTAGGAATAACTCTTCATAGTGGCACATCATTCCCTGTTGGCAAAGTTGATTTTTTAGAGTTGTATCCTCTTTCTTTTGTTGAGTTTCTATTGGCTGTTGGAGAACCACTTTTAGCTGATCTTTTAGAAAAACAGCAGTGGAATTTGTTAGCCCCTTTTCACGATGTGTTATGTGAGCACTTGAAAACCTACTATTATGTTGGAGGAATGCCAGAGGTCGTAAAATCATTTGTGGAGGAACGGAATATCTCCAAAATTAGAGAAATTCAAAAATCCATTTTGAATGCATATGATAATGATTTTTCTAAGCATGCACCGCTTAATGAAGTTCCAAGAATTCGAATGGTTTGGAAATCTATTATGGCACAGATGGCAAAGGAAAATAAAAAATATATATTTGGAATGTTGAAAGAGGGTGCAAGAGCCAAAGAGTTTGAACTGGCAATTGAATGGTTGATTGATGCAGGGCTGCTATATAAGGTTAATCGGACAAAAAAAGGAGCACTTCCTCTTTCTGCTTATGAGGATTTTTCATCATTTAAATTGTTTTTATTGGATGTAGGGCTTCTTTGTGCTATGAATAATATTCCAATGGACGTTCTGTTGAATGGGAATGCTATATTTACGGATTTTAAGGGGGCGATGACAGAGCAGTATGTATTACAGCAAATAAAACCAATACTTTCATCTATCTATTATTGGTCGGCAGAAACATCTAGTGGAGAAATTGATTTTTTGATACAAAACGGAACAGAGATTGTTCCGATAGAAGTGAAGGCAGAGGAGAATCTTCAGGCAAAGAGTTTGAAATGCTTTATTTTGAAGAATCCTCAATTGCATGCCATTCGAACATCCATGTCTCCATATAGAGAACAAGATTGGCTTACTAATGTGCCACTATATGGGATTGGGTGTCGTTGGTAGAATATTAAACAATGAGGGCAGGTTTGATCCTGCCCCAACAATTAATCTTTGATATTTATCCCAATTGTTATGCTCCCGGTTTCTTGCTCTTCAAAACCTTGACATATAAATATATCGTGATTGCAGCGATTGGCACCTGTACCAAAAGCAACATCGCTAATGCGTCTCCACTCATATTTTAATCCTCCTCTATCCTTATTTGTTGTTGTTTGTTTTTCTTGTCCACGAAGTATATCATAACGCAAAGTACCACAAGACACAGCAATAATGATATTCGTGTTATGTCGACATACATCACGTCGTTGTAGACGGTGCCTTCGCTGAGTGCGGAACCCGGTTCCACATTATCTCCGACTTTTACCACAGGTATTGTTCCTTCCGGCAATGACACTGTTTTGACTGCCTCTCCACAATTGATCTCCACAGCATTGTCAGTCACTCCTGTCACCTGACCTGTATAGTCGGAATAATAGAAGTTTGACACCCATGATGAGTTTGCTCCTATTCCTTTGTGTGTCAACTCTCCGATAATCGACGAATTGTCGACCTCCCAACCAGACAATGATATCTGACTCCAGTCGTCATTCTTAGGCTTGATAAGCGCAGTGACAAAGATGAGGATCATCATTACCGGTGTGACATATCTTAGGATATATTTGAAGATTATTGGCAACTGCATTTCTGCTCCGTAGTGGATTATACGCCAACCTTTATCCAATCCCATCACCCAAGAGAACATGATTGTCTCGATCATACCGAAGAAGAAGAGTGCGAAAGTGCCGGCCCAGAAGTCGTACTGATCGAAGACACCTTTGTCGAAAAACAATACCGTCGGCAAAGCAAGGAAGAACAAGATCACTCCATATATCCAAGAAGCTTTCTTCTGACTCCATTTGTAACTGTCTGTAAAGAAAGTTACCAAAGGGGTGGAAATAGCGAGTGACGATGTCACGGCTGAGAAGAAAAGTAATCCGAAGAACGCAAGTCCAGCCAATGCGGAAAGCACTGGTCCCCACTGAGAAAACAGGTATGGAAGCGTTTTGAATCCGAGACTGAATCCTCCAGACTGAGTCATCTCAAGCACAGCAGGCACACCAAAATATCCTACTGCAATCGGGAAAATGATCGCACTACCGAGGACTACCTCTGTGAATTCGTTTGTGAATCCGGCAGTGAGTGAGTTCAACACTATATCATCATGCTTTTTGATATATGAAGCATAACACTGTATACAACCCATTCCGAGCGACATAGTGAAGAATACCTGTCCACCGGCAGCAAGCCAAACCTTAGGGTTGGTCAAAGAGTCAAATTGTGGATTCCACAGATAGTTAAATCCATCCATGCTTCCGAAAGTCGCACCCGCGTCGCCCTTATCAAGAGTGTATGCTCTTACGACAAGGAATATTCCGAAAAGCAACAGCATAGGCATCGCTATCTTCGCTACCTTCTCAATTCCATCCTTGATGCCTTTGGCAAGAATCCATACATTGAATATGATGCACACCAGGAAGCATATCATGGTGTCGTGGGGAAGGAATGAAGTGGAAACTCCAAGATCGAGGTATTTGCCGAAGAAACTAGCCACCTCTGTTTCCGACATTCCCATGAATGTGCCGCATACAGAATGGATGGCATACGACAATGTCCAACTCTCAATGTAAACGTAATAAGCGCAGATGAGTGTGCTACAGAAAATGCCCATCGATCCGAAATATTTCCATATAGGATGACGGTGCGCTGATTGAAGAATCATAGGAGGGGAGTGATGCCCCGACATTCCTCCAAGTTTTCCTGTACTCCACTCAATAAAGAGGAGTGGCAGACCAAGAAGGAAGAATGATATAAGATATGGGATGATGAAAGCACCACCTCCGTTCTGAACAGCCTGAATAGGGAAACGTAAAAAATTGCCTAAACCGACAGCATTGCCAGCCATGGCAAGAATCAGTCCGATTCGTGAGCCCCACGCTTGAGTCTGTTGATCCATTTCTATCTTTTTCTTAGATTTTTCAGTAAAAATGTAGTTTGCTACAAAAATAATGCTTTTGTTTCTATAAAAAAATAATGTTTCGTTTTTATATAATACGGATATTTTTTATTTTTGTAAACAAGTTAAAAGGATTGAAGGGGACATATATCATTTCAGATTTAGAGATATGGGGTGTTCTCGGAATCTTTGTAGATTTAAGTCCCATAAAACAATGAGACCTATGAAAATTACTGCTAAAGTATTAAAATTATTTACCTTTGTTTTCTTGACGTTGATTTATGTTTCGTGTCAGAAAGAGCGAACACTGACAGTAAGTGGTGTGATCCCTGAAGCTGCGGGTAAGATGGTATATGTTGACAGTATAACATCTTCCAGTCCTGTTTGTACAGATTCCACTATGGCAGATGAGAACGGACATTTTGAATTGGAGAGAAATGCGGTAAAGAGAATGTCGTTTTTCCAATTGAGGACAGATTCTCTATATGCTGTTTTTTGTGCTGATTCAACAGAAAAAATCGATTTCAGAGTTGGACTACGTGGTGAGTTGTTTTTGACGGGAGATGAATATGCCTCACACGTTTGCACTTTAAGTCAATATGTGAGAGCCACAAACAGATATATCCGCACATTGATGCAGATGGGAGACAAGTGTCCTCCTGAGCAGATCAAACAACTTATATATGCACGAGTGATGAAGTACAGGGAATTGGCAGACTCTTTGGTAAAAAATAATCCTGTTTCTCCTGTTTCGTATTATGCGTTGAATGCCAAGTTGATCTACAACATCGAACCGTATGATTTTAATGATGAAGAAGACTATCGTCTGCTAGCGATAGTGGCGAACAGATGGGACATGGTGCGTCCGAACAATGTCTACTCCAATCATTTGCTTGCAAAATTGGCAAGTCGTGAGGCGAACAAGAGAGTTGGTGACGGACTTTTGTTTTCTGAGAAAGCGACATTTGTGGAGTTGAATCTTCCTAATGCCAAACATAACAAGATCAGTCTTAACAGTATCAAAGACAAGAATGTGATCCTGCTTTTCTGGAATCTAAGGAAGATGGATCAAGATGTTCTGGAAAGGATTAAGTCATACTATATTTCGAATCCGGATGTGGAGATCTATCATGTCAGTTTTGATAAGGATGTCAACGCTTTCGATAAAGTTGCCGCACGTTATCCATGGATATGTGTGAACGATGTGGAAGGCAAGAGTGCGTTGACATATAATCTTGAAGTCACACCTTCCGTCTTCCTCTTCAATAAGAAGGGAAATTTTGTCGGGAAAAACATTCCGTTTATTGGATATAAATTTTAATAATTATATGTAGAGACGCGCGGATGTGCGTCTCTTTTTCTTAAATCAGCGTGGTATAATCGTGGCATAAATCATAAAAAAAGCATCGGAACCCTCCGATGCTCGTTTTGTTTTTATACTTTTGTTGTGCCCAAGACAGGACTCGAACCTGCACAGCCTTGCGACCACTGCCACCTGAAAGCAGCGCGTCTACCATTTCGCCACTTGGGCATATTTTGGGGTAGGTGTGAAACTTGCCCAACCAAAAACGATGCGAATTTCGCAAGTTTTAATAAAAAAAGCAACTCTTTTAGGATGAAAATTGCGTTCGATGGCAAAAGAGCCGTAAAAAATGGAACAGGACTCGGCAATTACAGCCGATATGTGTTGGAATCATTGTGTAAACATGGTGACGCCAACGATAAATTCATCGTTTATTCTCCCAAAGGTAGGATGAATACGTGGATGCAGAGAATCATAGACACATTCACCCCTAAGATTTCACTTGTGATCAACAGTTCTGTTTTCGCAAGTGTGTGGCGTACGTTTGGCGTGACTCAGGATGCGGAGAAAGACGGTGCGGCTATCTTCCATGGACTCAGCAATGAGTTGCCACTCAATATCGCCAAGAGCAAGATGAAAAGTGTGGTGACGATCCACGACCTTATCTTCCGCAGAATGCCGGAATGCTATAAATTCTTCGACCGCAAAATCTACGACTATAAATTCCGTAAAGCGGCAGAGAATTCTGATGTGGTGATTGCTGTGAGTGAATGCACAAAAAAAGATATCGTTGAGCTGTATCATATTGATGCAGAAAAAATCAGGGTGGTTTATCAGGGGTGTGATGCCCAGTTTGCAAAGGAGATAAGTGAAGACGAGAAAATTCGCGTCGCACAGAAATATGATCTTCCCGAAAGATATATACTGAATGTGGGTAGTATTGAGACGCGAAAGAACGCATTGCAGATAGTCAGAGCATTGAAGGATGTGGACGCTTCTGTGTCGCTTGTGATTGTGGGCAGACGCACTAAGTATGCCGCAAAAATCGATGAATATGTAAAGAGTAATGGATTAGACGCGAGGATAAAAATCATCTCAGGCATTGATTTCAAGGATTTGCCAGCAGTGTATGCCCAGGCGGAAGTGTTTGTCTATCCATCTTTCTACGAAGGTTTTGGCATTCCGATTGTTGAGGCTTTGAATGTTGGTGTGCCAGTCATCGCGGCTACCGGCTCTTGTCTGGAAGAGGCTGGGGGAGCATCGTCTATCTACGTCGACCCGACCAACGACAAAGAGATGTCTGATGCCATCGACCGCGTCTTGGCTGATACTGATTTGAAAGCGAAAATGATTGCTGACGGAAAGGAATATGCCAAACGATTCTCCGAAGAGCAATGTGCGAGGGAGATTTTTGATATATATAGATCGTTGACATCTTGATATGCCATAATTATATGACAAAAAAGAAAATATTATCTTACATAATCGTATTGCTTCAATTTTTTGTTGTGGTTTGGATAGTAACAGCAATTTTTCGTGTTGGAGACTATAAAGATAAGCTTTGGGCTCACAGAGTTAACTCATTAGAGAAAAGAATGGAATTTCAGAATTCCTTCCCTAATTTCGAGGTCGACATTACAATTCGAATAGATTCATCGGACGGTGATGCTATTTTAGACGTCACTCATGATGAGGACACAACATTCGGACTGACATTTGATGAATATATTCCCATTATAGGAGATGGGGATAAAGTATGGCTAGACATAAAGAATCTGACTGCCGCCAATAACAAAAAAGTGCTAGAAAAACTTGATTCTTTTGTTTCCGACTATGGAATGGAGAAGAGTCAGTTTATTATAGAGACCAGAGATCATAAAGCGTTGGAATTGTTGACGCGAAATGATTACTATACATCGTATTATGTTGATTTCGATGAAATTGATGAGGATACGATAAGGCATTTGGAAGACGTTGCCCAGACAGAATATGTAAAAGCACTTTCATTTCCATCTACACAATATTGGGATATAAGAGATAATATATCAGATGAAGATATTGATTTCCTTACATGGGCACATCGTGATACGCAGATAGAGTTTTTATTAAATCCATTCAACAGCAGACTGTTGGAAGGAGACGATCGACTTAAGGTGATTCTGATTAAGACACGTGGCAAATATCATAGGTAGATAAAGGAGGGCATGTCATTTTGATATACCCTCCTATTTTTAATTTTTAACTGTTAATTATTAATTGAATATGACACTACCGTCGTGTACATTGTAGTAAGCACCTACAACCTGAGTCTTGCCAGCCTCTACGAACTTCTTAACCAACTCACGGTCGTTGATTCTCTTCACCTGAGTTGAAGCGTTCAATTTGATAGCTGCGTCAAGAGAGTCAGCCTTGCCAACATATGGCTTTACATCAGCCTGGATCATAGAAAGCAACTCGTCGATTTTGCTCTCGTCGTCAGCCTTGACATCGCCGATAGCACCAGTCACACCTCCACAAGACTCGTGGCCAAGCACAACAACTGTCTTGACACCAAGGTGCTCGATAGCGTAGTCCACACTACCCATTACAGCATCGTTGTTCACGTTGTTGCCTGCAGTACGGATAACGAAGATGTCACCGATACCCTGGTCGAAAATCAACTCAACTGGCACACGTGAGTCTGAGCAAGCGACAACAGCGGCGAATGGAGCCTGGTGAGGAGCTGTCTCAGCAAGACGTTTGTGATCGTGGTGAGGGAAAACAGGAGTCTCCGCTACGTAACGAGCGTTACCATCCTTCAAACGAGCGATAGCCTCTTCAGGAGTCTCGACTGTTTTGTCCAATGTGGCCATTACTGAATCAATGGCAGCTTTGCAAGAATCGTTAGCCTCACTCTTTGCAGTCTCCTTCTGAGAGCAGCTAGCGAAAATGCCCATAGCAACGACGGCGATAGGCAAGAATAATTTTTTCATTTTGTTATTTAAGTATTTAATATCGAAAAACGGTGCAAAATTATATCATATTTTTTTTCGTTGTTATCTGGGATGTGTGGATTTTGATGCAAAAACTTGCTTATTAGCTTTTAACGAGAGCTGTAAAATGGATTAAGATATTGTCGGAGTCGAAAACAGACAGTGCCAGACAAAAAACGAGAGTACGCTTCCGCATACCCTCGTTCAGATAAAATCTAATGATTTTTTACTTTTTCTGAAGGAATCCAATAATCCAAAGAAGAATACATGAACCAAGCACAGCAGTGATCAAACCGCCAAGACTAAATGATCCGATACTTGGAAGACCGCTGAACAAATCACCGAACAACCATCCTCCTAACATGCCACCGATGATACCAACAAGGATGTTGACCAATATGCTGTTGGCCTTACCCATCAACTGGCCACCAAGGTAACCTGCAAGTGCTCCCAAAAGCAAGTATACAATTAAATCCATTTATTTAAAATTTATTTTGTTAATAGTTTTTAAAAGCAAAAGAGCAAAAAAAATACAAAAATCACAATATATAGTACTGTAAAAACACTTAAAAAAGACAGAAAAAGACTATTTTTGTAGCCGAAATATGTTTAAGATGCAGATAAAACGCCTACATACATTTCTTTTAAAGGACTATTTGCTAAGTTTCTTGGCCACATTTTTCGTATGTCTTTTCATTCTGCTGATGCAGTCGCTATGGAGATACATCGATGAAATGGTGGGAAAGGGATTGGATCTGATAGTCATGGCACAATTCTTCTACTATGCGGCATTGACACTTGTGCCTATGGCATTGCCGTTAGCGATACTGTTGTCGTCGCTTATGAGTTTTGGAGGTTTGGGTGAACGTCTAGAGCTGATTGCCATGAAGGCTGCCGGCATATCATTGTTTAGAATCATGAAACCATATCTTGTGGTGATCGGTTTCTTGTCAATCGGTTCATTCTATTTCTCCAATGTTGTGATGCCGGATGTCCAGTTGAAGTGGACGGTGCTGCTGCGCTCTATCAAACATAAGTCGCCGGACATTTCAATTCCAGTAGGATCATTTTATACGGGTATCGACAACTATAGCATTTATGTGCGTAGTAAGAATCACGACACGAGAATGCTTTACGATATGATGATATACGACTTTACCGGTACTGCTGGAGGAGGAGGCTCGGATAATATCAGAATCGTGACTGCAGATTCGGGTATGCTTATTTCAACGGCAGATAAAAAAGGATTCATCCTCAAACTCCACAACGGAGAGATGTTTGAGAATATGAAAGGATCCGCGGTTCAGGTGTCAAAGAAAAATATTCCGTTCCGACGCGAGACATTTGTCTACCGTGAATTGATTATGGACTACGACAACAATCTGAATATGGTAAGCGAGGAGTCAGTGGCTGGCAAACAGACGACTAAGAATCTCGAACAGTTGACACAGACCATAGACTCCCTTAAGCATGAGTCTGATAGTTTGGCTGCGGCATTCGCTCATAAATACGTCAACTCTCTATTCTTTGGCCGTCAACTTGACAGCGGATATGTCAAGATAAACCTCGACACAATCCCGCTGGAAAAAGCCAAGAACTATGAGGCTATAATCAACCGTCGCTCACTGATGCAGCAGAAGGAATCGTATGACAGAGCGATAAACAATATGCAGGTTGTGAGAAATGAACTTGATTATCATGGAGAACGCAAATACTCATCAGTCGACAAACAGATGTGGAAACATGATATCGAACGACACCGTAAGTTCACTCTCTCGTTTGCATGTATAATCTTTTTCTTTATTGGTGCCCCATTGGGAGCCATCATCAGAAAGGGAGGATTTGGTTTGCCGGTTGTGATTTCCATTTTGCTTTTCATCGTCTATTATATAGTAGACAACACAGGATTCAAAATGGCAAGAAATGGTAGCTGGCCTGTCTGGTTAGGCACGTGGTTTAGCTCTGCTATGCTATTCCCATTAGGCTTGTTCCTGACTTACAAGGCGGCGATCGACGCTACATTCAATATGCCTACAGCAAAAGTTTTAGGCAAAAAGATATCCAAGTTCTTTAAGAATTTGTTCTCAAGAAAGAAAAAACAAGAAATCAGTCAAGTAATTAACATAGACGATAATGAACTATAGTATAAACACAATAGAAGAGGCATTAGAGGATTTCAAACAGGGTAAGTTTGTGATTGTTGTGGATGATGAGGATCGTGAGAACGAAGGTGATTTCATCACAGCGGCAGAACTTATCACTCCGGAAAAGATTAATTTCATGCTACGTGAAGGACGTGGAGTGCTTTGTGCACCGATCACTATTTCAAGAGCAAAGGAACTTGACCTCGACCATCAGGTTGCGGACAACACATCTATCCTTGGAACGCCTTTCACTGTTACTGTAGACAAACTTGAAGGATGTACAACAGGAGTTTCCGCACACGACCGTGCAATGACAATACAGGCTCTTGCTGATCCGATAAGCACTTCGACAACATTCGGACGTCCGGGACATATCAATCCGCTTTATGCTCAGGACAACGGTGTGCTTGCCCGTGCCGGACACACTGAGGCGGCTGTCGATTTGGCTCGTCTTTCCGGACTTCATCCTGCTGCCGCTCTTATCGAAATTCTTAACGAAGACGGTACTATGGCCCGTATGCCTCAGCTTGTGGAGGTGGCCAAGAAACATGGCATGAAGATGATTGCGATAAAGGATTTGATCGCATACAGAAGAAAGAAAGAGTGTGTTGTGGAGACGGGAGAGAAAGTGGAGATGCCTACTCTATATGGCAACTTCAAGCTGATCCCTTTCCGTCAGAAATCAAATGGTTTGGAGCACATTGCCCTAATCAAAGGTGAGTGGAAGCCAGACGAACCTGTATTGGTGCGTGTACATTCATCTTGTGCCACTGGAGACATCTTCGGATCTCGCCGTTGCGACTGTGGCGAACAACTGCAGAAAGCAATGCAGATGGTGGAGAAAGAGGGCAAAGGTGTCATATTATATATGAATCAGGAGGGCCGTGGTATCGGACTGATGAACAAGATCAAAGCCTACAAACTTCAAGAGGAAGGTTTGGACACTGTAGACGCCAATATTCATCTTGGTTTCAAACCGGATGAGAGAGAATACGGTGTGGGAGCTGAGATTCTTCAGATTCTAGGAGTCAAGAAGATGCGTCTGATGACAAACAACCCTGTCAAAAGAATCGGATTGGAGAGCTATGGACTCGAAATCGTGGAGAATGTTCCTATTGAGGTAGAGCCAAACAAATACAACCGTTTCTATATTGAGACAAAGAAAAACCGTATGGGGCACACCATCAAAAAAGCGTAAACAAAGAACCTTTTATATAATATTGTGAATTATGAATTTAAACATGCTTTTACAAATTCCTGAGACAGTTCCTGTAAACAACGTTGAGGAGACTGCAAATCAGAGCATCAACCTGCTTGACACAGCCATGAAGGGTGGTTGGATTATGATTCCGTTGCTACTTCTTAGCATCGTCGCAATCTATATCTTCTTTGAGCGTTTGACTGTGATCAGAGCAGCGTCGAAATATGACAAAAGTTTCATGGATAAAATCAAGGATTATATCCAGGAGGGAAAGATTGACGCGGCGTTGAATCTTTGCCGCAACAATAACACTCCATGCGCAAGAATGATTGAGAAGGGAATCCAGCGTCTAGGCCGTCCTATGTCGGATGTATCTGTAGCTGTTGAGAACGTCGGCAACCTTGAGGTGTCGAAACTTGAGAACGGCCTTTCTTATCTTGCCACAATCTCAGGAGGTGCTCCAATGATCGGATTCTTGGGTACTGTAGCCGGAATGATCGAGGCATTCTTCCAGATGTCTAACGCAGGTAATAATATTGATGTGTCATCATTGGCTGGAGGTATCTACACTGCCATGGTGACAACTCTTGGTGGTCTGTTCGTGGGTATCATCGCATACTTCGCATACAACTATTTGACAACTCTTGTCGACAAAGTTGTGCGTGATATGGAAGCACGTTCACTTGAGTTTATGGATATTTTGAATGAGCCTGCCAACTAAATAACTGAATGCTATGGCTTTAAAACGTAGAAATAAAGCAGAGGCAAGCTTCAGTATGTCATCAATGACGGATATCATCTTCTTGTTGCTGATATTCTTCATGTTGACATCATCGGTGGTGCATCCCAATGCCATCAAACTGATGTTGCCGCAGAGCAATTCGCAAACGGCTGCAAAACCGTTGACGCGAGTTACGATAGACAAGGAACTCAACCACTATGTGGCATTCGGAAATGAGACAGAGCGTCCGATACAGCTTGAGGAGATTGAAGACTATCTGAAAAAGATCGAGTTGGCCGAGCCTGACATGTATGTCGCTCTATACGCAGACGAGAGTGTGCCTCATGGTGAAGTGGTGAAGATATTGGACATCGCTAACAAGAACAAGTTCAAACTTGTGATTGCTACACGTCCGATGAAGAAATAGTCATAAAAAAACGAGAGTGTATGGATAGACAAAAACTTAAATCCTGGGCCAAAGCAAACGGTGCAACGGGTACTGTGATTTTCCATGCTGTCATTTTCCTGGTGTTGATATGTTGCTGCATGACATCGCAGATGTCAACCACAGAGGAAGGTTTGGCAGTGTCTCTCGGTGCTGACGATTTTGGTGGAAGCGATCTTTTTGAACCTACTCCAGCCAGCGAGATAGAAGGAGAGTTGGCTGAAGCGTCTCCAGCTGCGGATCCATCCACTGCCCCAGAAGCTTATCAGACTCAGGACATAGAGGAGTCGGTGGCAATGCCAAAAGCGGACGAGGAGAAGAAGAAAGAGGAGGCTAAGAAAAAAGAGGCCGACGCTCAACGTAAGAAAAAACAGGCGGAGGAAGCTGAACGCAAACGTAGAGAGGCGGAGAAACGTGCTCAAATTGAAAAAGAGAATAAGCAGAAAGCTGAAATTGGAAACCGTTTGAAGAATGTCTTCGGCCAAGGTGGAAACGGTGGTGTCGGCAACGACAATTCGTCTACAGGTAAAGGTGACGGCACTTCGACTGGAAGCCAAGGTAAGGCGACGGGAGATCCGAACAACGCACCGTCGAAAGGACATGCAAAGACAGGATCCAACAACTCATGGTCTCTTGACGGTCGTTCTATCCATGGAGAATTGGCGAAGCCAACGTATGGAGAACAGGAAGAGGGAACGATTGTGGTCAGAATCATGGTCAATGAGAACGGCGACGTAATAAACGCTGATATAGCACCAGGTACAGACATCACGTCTAAACGTCTTCATAATGCGGCAATCGCTGCGGCAAAGAAGACAAAATTCAATGCGATACCGACTAAGAAGAACCAGAGCGGTACCATTACTTATAAATTTGAATTAAGATAAAATGAAGAAAGTATATGTTTTTTTGGCAGACGGTTTCGAAGAGACTGAAGCCATTTCACCAATTGATCTGTTAATCAGAGCTGGAGCGACGGTGGAGAAAGTAAGTGTTACAGGAAAGAAGGAGGTCACAGGCTCACACAACATCACTGTGATTGCGGACAGCCTGTTTGACGACAACAACTACAGCGATGCTGACATGTTGTTTTTGCCCGGAGGTCCAGGCCACAAGACATTGTTGGAGCATTCAGCGTTGATCGAGTTGGTGAAGAAAGCCAATGATGAGAAGAAATGGTTGGCGGCCATCTGTGCTGCACCTATGATCTATGGATCACTTGGTCTGCTTGACGGCAAAGCTGCGACATGTTTCCCTGGCTACGAGCAGTATCTTAAGGGAGCTGTGACAACTGGAGCACCATACGAAATCTCTGGTAATTTTGTCACTGGAAGAAGTGCAGGTACAGCGATGGCATTCGCATTGGCAATGGTCGAGGCGTTGTTTGGCAAAGATGCTTCGAAAGAGGTGGCAAAGGCAATTGTGTCATGATGTTTGTAGGCAAGTCTGACATGAATATCAAAGAATTATTAACTTTTATGAAGTTTTTTGACAATACAAGACTGGTTAGTCTTAAAATATTCATATATTTAGCTGAGATTTATTAAAATATATTTAATTATGAAGATCTGTGCATATATTTTTGCTTTCGCACTTTCAACATTGATGTGCTGTTGTGCTGGTTCAAGTAAAGAGGGGACTGCTCCTGTAGAGGCTGTTGATTCGACAAATACAACATCCGCTGAATTTGTGCCAGTGGAGAATCTTAATGCAGAGTGCTATGTAGACAAATTGTCGTACGCAGTCTGTATTGATTGTGACGTGCTTGACCAGTTTCGTACAATGTCGATCTATGGACCAGAGAAGAAAGAACGGGAGAAGATGCCAGTGGTCTTGTTCATTGAAGGTGATGTAAAAGATATGCCTTCATTCGAGTGGCCTCGTGTCTTCATTGATTTGGGATATAAGGTTTGTATACCTAAATGTTCGAACATCAAGGCTGATCGCAACAACGATAAGACAATCAAAACTTTCCGTACAGCATTGAACGATGTGAATGATGCCCTTACTACTTTGAAAATGAAAGCAGACAAGTATGGTATTGACACAACAAGAATTTTCTTGGCTGGAAATGCATCCGGAGCAGTTGTCGTTGCGTCATACATTTATACTTATGTGTCTGGAACAGAGCCTCTTTCTAAAGAAGGAATCAGAGGTGTGATCTCGATTTCCACAAATTCGGCTTTGAACTTGAACGAGTTTGAGAAGAACTTTGACAATGAGATTAAAAGTTTGATCTTCCACGGCACATCAAATGAGCAGAGTACAGAACTTCTAAATTCAAAACAGTTGGCGTCTCAGCTTGGAGAGTTGGCTGAATTTATCGAAGTGGAAGGAGCAAACGAATTCCCTACTCCGGAGTATACAAAAGTTGTAAAAGACAGCTGTAGAGAATTCTTGAGAAAGCACTTGGCGAACTAATCGCAAATATGTTAGAAGTAGGTAAAAAAAACATACTAGAAATATCAGAGGTCAGAACCGACGGCTATATCCTTAAGGATACAGTCGACGGTGATACTCTTTTTATGCGCAAGCTGGAATTGCCAGACGGTGCGGAGGTAGGTCAGCAGGTTGAAGTGTTCATATTCATGAATGCCAAACGAGAGATGGTGCCGACCACAATGATGCCGTATGTGATGCCAGGCGAATTCGGTTATCTTTATGTAGATGAGGTTTCTAAAGCAGGAGCATTGCTCGACTGGGGACTATCACGCCCTCTATTCCTGCCATCACGAGAGATGACCATGCGTATGCAGATAGACAGACGTTATCTGGTATATGTATATTACGATTTGGTGACTCGCCAGATCATAGCGACAAGCAGAATAGACCAGTATCTCAACGTCTCTCCTGCAAAATACGAGTTCAACGATGAGGTGGATATCATGATCGCATCCCGTCACGAACGAGGATATAAAGTGATTGTCAACAACGCTCACTGGGGAATGATTTACCAAAGTGAAATATTCCAGGAGATAGAGATAGGCGCACTTTATACAGGTTATGTAAAGAATGTCCGTGAAGACGGAAAAATAGACGTCTCCCTACAGCCACTTGGATTCAAAGTGACTGATGATTTATCGGAGATAATTATGAATGAATTACATAAGAACAATGGAATCTTGAGAGTGTCAGACAGATCGGATGCAGGATTAATCGCCGATATGTTCGGATGCAGCAAGAAGAGTTTCAAGAAATCCATCGGAGTATTGTTCAAACAGCGTTTGATTGAGATACACGAGGATTACATTTGTCTTGTGTAAATAAAATTAGGAGGGAAAGAGTATGAGTAGTATACTGATAAAAGGTGTGTCGCTTAATGGCAAAACCACCGATGTTTTGATAAAAGGCAATCGTTTCAGCAGAATTGCCCCAAATATCACGGAGAATGCCGATCAGGAGATTGACGGCAAAGGTTTTGCGATAATTCCTCCGTTCTACAATGGACATTGCCACGCCGCAATGACATTGTTGCGCAGTTACGCAGATGATTTACCTCTGTTCACATGGCTCAACGACCATATCTGGCCAGTGGAAGAACAGATGGTGGAGGAAGACATCTACGTCGGCACAAAACTTGCATTGCTGGAGATGATCAAGTCCGGCACCGTCTTCTTCAACGACATGTACGGCATGGTGGAAGAGAGCATCAAAGCTTGTGAAGAGATGGGAGTGCGTGCACAGATCGGAATCTCTTTGATGGATAGAATGGGAGAAGAGTCGATTAATGGACGATTCGGATTCATACATTCGTTTAAAAGTACAGAATTGGTGAAACTTGCAGTCGCCCCACACGCTCCATACACTGTATCGAAAGAGTTGTTTGAGAGATGTGTGAAAGAGACAGACAAAGCAGGCGTGATGATTCATACACATTTGTCGGAGACAGCGAAAGAGGTGGAAGATTGCAAAGCTGAGCATGGAATGTCGCCAGTGGAATGGCTCGACAGCCTTGGCGTACTGACAGAAAAGACAGCTTTGGCTCACGTGGTCCACACTTCAGACAGCGATGCTGATATACTTGCAAAACGCCAGTGTGTGATCGTGTCGAATCCGACATCAAACATGAAACTGGCAAGTGGAGCATTCCACACTACTCAGCACCGTTCTCGCGGTTCAAGAGTGGTGCTTGGCACAGACGGTGTATCGTCGAACAACAATCTTGACATGATGCAGGAGATGAAATTCTTCGCATTGCTTGCTAAACTTACGGAAAATGCTGAATCTGCACCAGCAGACTATGTTTTCGACATGGCGACAAGAGCAGGAGCGGAAGCATTCGGTATCGACGCGGGAGTCATAGCTGAAGGTAAATTGGCAGATGCAGTGCTTGTAGACATGAGCAACGAAAGACTTGTGCCAGACTACAATTTGATTTCCAACCTTGTCTATTCGGCAGACAGCAGATGTATAGACACAGTGATCTGCAACGGACGTGTCGTGATGCGTTCGGGCGTTGTGCCAGGAGAAGACAAGATCATTGAAGATGCACACAGAGTTTGTGCAAGATTCAAAGCGATGAAGAAATAAGACAAAAATATTTCAACACAATATGATATTATTTTTCAAAAAAGAGGATGCCGGCATAATTGCAGTCGGTGTTTCGTCGAAATTGGGTGAGGAAGACATTAAGAAACTCACTTGGGCATTCAGCGGTGCTAAGTACATGGAGTGTGATAGCATCAACGGTTGGTTCGTTGGCCCACGTCGCGAGATGATTACTCCTTGGAGTACGAATGCAGTGGAAATAACTCAGAACATGGGTATTTCTGGCATTGAGAGAATCGAGGAATATTTTGTGGCTTCAGGCGAGAACGCAGAGCATGACCCAATGCTACAGCGTATCTACAATGGCTTGAACCAAGATATCTTCACAATCTCAAAGACTCCTGATCCAATTGTCTACATTGACGATATTGAAGAATACAACAAGCAAGAGGGTCTTGCACTTAACCCACAGGAAATCGAGTACTTGAAGAGCGTAAGTGCAAAAATCGGAAGAAAACTTACAGACAGTGAGGTGTTCGGATTCTCACAGGTGAACTCTGAGCACTGCCGTCATAAGATATTCGGCGGAAAGTTCATCATCGATGGCAAAGAGATGGAGAGCTCACTTTTCGCTATGATCAAGAAAACATCTGAGACTAACCCTAACAAGTTGGTTTCAGCTTATAAAGATAACGTTGCATTCAACGCTGGTCCTGAGATCGAGCAGTTCGCTCCAAAATCAGGAGACAAACCAGACTATTTTGAGGTGAAGAAGATACAGTCTGTCATCTCATTGAAAGCTGAGACTCACAACTTCCCAACTACTGTTGAGCCATTCAACGGTGCAGCGACTGGTTCAGGTGGTGAGATCCGTGACCGTCTGGGTGGAGGTAAGGCAAGTTTGCCTATCGCCGGAACAGCAGTCTACATGACTTCATATCCACGTACAGAGAACGGAAGATCATGGGAGCAGGCGATGAAGGAGAGAAACTGGCTTTACCAGACTCCAGAGCAGATTTTGATCAAGGCATCCAACGGAGCCAGTGATTTCGGTAACAAGTTCGGACAGCCTCTAATCTGTGGTTCATTGTTGACATTCGAGCATCAGGAGAACGACAAGAAGTTCGCTTTCGACAAGGTTATCATGCTTGCCGGAGGTGTCGGTTTCGCCAAGATGAAAGATGCACAGAAGGGTCATGCAGAGCCAGGTGAGAAGGTTGTAGTGATGGGTGGTGACAACTACCGCATCGGTATGGGTGGTGGAGCCGTTTCATCAGTTGAGACAGGCCAGTACTCAAACGCAATCGAGCTAAACGCAGTGCAGCGTGCAAACGCAGAGATGCAGAAGCGTGTTTCTAACGTGATCAGAACACTTGCGGAAAGCGATTCTAACCCTATCGTCTCTATCCACGACCACGGTGCAGGTGGACACTTGAATTGTTTGTCGGAGCTTGTTGAGGAGACAGGAGGTAAGATAGATATGGATGCTCTTCCAATCGGCGACGTTACTCTTTCAGCGAAAGAGATTATCGGAAACGAGAGCCAGGAGCGTATGGGTCTTCTTGTTCACGAGAAAGATATTGATCTAATCAAGAAGATCGCTGATCGTGAGCGTGCTCCAATGTATGTTGTCGGAGAGACTACAGGAGACAACAAGTTCGTATTCGAAAAGAAGAATGGCGAGAAGCCAATCGACTTGGAGATGAAGGATATGATCGGTAACCCTCCACGCACTGTCATCACAGACAATTCTGTAGAGGAGCACTATACTGACGCCACTATCAATGTAAGCAAGGTAGACGAATACATCAACAACGTCCTTCAGCTTGAGAGTGTTGCATGTAAGGATTGGTTGACTAACAAGGTAGACCGTTCAGTCACAGGAAAGGTAGCACGCCAGCAGACAGTTGGAGAGGTGCAGTTGCCATTGGCAGACCTTGGTGCTGTTGCGTTGGATTACCGTGGAAAGGCAGGTATCGCAACGTCTATCGGACACGCTCCTATCGCAGCTCTTGCTGATCCAGAGGCTGGTTCAGTACTTGCAATCGCAGAGGCATTGACAAATATCGTGTTCGCTCCTCTAGCAGAGGGATTGGACAGCGTATCGTTGAGTGCAAACTGGATGTGGCCATGTAAGAATCCTGGTGAGGATGCAAGATTGTATAAGGCAGTCAACGCAGCCAGTGATTTCGCATGTTCACTTGGCATCAATATTCCAACAGGAAAAGACTCATTGTCTATGACACAGAAGTATGGCAATGAGAAAGTATATTCTCCAGGCACAGTGATCATTTCAGCCGGAGCTGAGGTTTCTGACGTAAGAGGCATCGTGACTCCAGTTATCGCTAACGTACCTGGTTCAGCAGTTTACTATATTGATTTCTCATTCGACAGCTTGAAGCTTGGAGGTTCTGCATTGTTCGCATCATTGAACAAGGTAGGAAGCGAAGTTCCTTGTGTGACTGACACAGAATACTTCATGGATGCATTCAACACTGTTCAGGAGATGATCAAAGAAGGCATCGTACTTGCAGGACACGATATTTCAGAAGGTGGTATGTTGACTGCTCTTCTTGAGATGTGTTTCGCAAATTCAGAAGGCGGTTTGAACGTAGATTTGAATGGCGTAGGTGATGATGTATTGAAGGTATTGTTCGCTGAGAATCCAGGTGTTTTGGTACAGGTTTCAGACTGTGCATTGGCAGAGAAGATGATGAGAGAAGCAGGTGTTGGTTTCGCCAAGATCGCAACTCCAATGGAAGACAGAGTCGTAAGAGTAGCTAAAGATAAGTTCAAGCACGACTTCCAGATCGATCAGCTACGTGACGTATGGTTCAAGTCATCTTACTTGCTTGACAGAAAGCAGAGCGGTGAGATTTGTGCAAAGAAGCGTTACGAAAACTATAAGAACCAGCCATTGAGATTCAAGTTCAACTCTGAATTCTCTGGCAAGCTATCAAAACTTGGAATCACAGCCGACCGTACAGCTCCATCAGGAATCAAAGCGGCAATCATCCGTGAGAAGGGAACAAACGGAGACCGTGAGATGGCATACTCAATGTATTTGGCTGGCTTCGACGTGAAGGATGTCCACATGACAGATTTGGCATCAGGTCGTGAGACATTGGATGATGTCAACTTGATTGTATTCTGTGGTGGATTCTCCAACTCAGACGTCCTTGGTTCAGCTAAAGGCTGGGCAGGAGGATTCCTATACAATGAGAAGGCAAAGGCTGCACTTGATCGCTACTACGCACGTCCTGACACACTTTCTCTTGGAGTCTGCAACGGATGTCAGCTAATGGTTGAGCTTGGACTTGTATATCCTAACCATGAGCAGAAGCCACGTATGCTACACAACGATTCTCACAAGTTTGAGTCATCATTTGTGGCATTGACAATTCCACAGAACGATTCAGTGATGTTCAAGTCGCTATCAGGCTCTAACCTTGGTATTTGGGTGGCTCACGGAGAAGGAAAGTTTGATCTTCCTTACGCAGAGAGCGAATATAAGATCGTAGGTAAGTATGTATACGACGGTTACCCAGCCAACCCTAACGGTTCTAAGTATGCTACAGCAGCCATCTGTTCGGCAGACGGTCGTCACTTGGCTATGATGCCACATTTGGAGCGTGCTATCTTCCCATGGCAGTGGGCATACTACCCATTGAACAGAAAAGCCACAGATGAGGTGACTCCATGGATCGAAGCATTTGTAAATGCAAGAAAGTGGGTTGAGCAGAATAAGAAGTAAGAATGACCCTTGTGGTTTAACTATAAGAAAAGGAAGGTGAACAACCTTCCTTTTTTGTTGTTTATATTCCTCCCTTCCGACGATTGCACTCCATGCACAACATCTGACAATTCTCTGCGACGGTGCGTCCGCCATCGTGCCAAGGAGTGATGTGGTCGGCTTCCATTTGAGAGAACTCAAAATGGTTGCCACAATCTGCACAATTTCCTTTCTGCCGTTCGTATGCTGCAAGTTTTTGAGCTTCTGTAAATGCTCGAATCGATAAATATTTTTCTTTACGGGTAAGTATATATGGATAAATACCGCTCTTCTTGCTCACATCATCGTCTAAAACAAGTTTGGCCACCTCTTTGTCTATCGCCTCGGTATCATAAACTTCGTTTTTGTATTTTTTGTATAGTTCTCCCCAGTTGACACCCTTCATAATCTTTTTTCTTTCTTTTGTCGGCTTAAATGTGGTTTCAATCCAAGTGATGACCGATTGGAAGAATTGCCACAATGCCGCCGCATTCGCATCATGCTGATGGTTTGCCATATACGTCTCGATATTGCCATCTGAAATCCAAGAAATAACAGTTTCAAGATAGTCTTGACGATTGACTTGCCCAGTCATATACTCACTGCCGATTTTGGCTGCTGGACAACCTATCTTGCTGAAATAACGTTTGGCATCGTTCACCCAACTGCCAGCATAGACAGCATTGCGTAGTTCTTGCTGGGTCAATTCCTCTCCGGCTATATTTATGGTTTTGAACCATTTCAGCTTTTCACTTTCGGCGCCGCTACAGATGTAAACCTGCAATTCATAATTGAGAATCTGCTCTTTCTCGTCGTCCTGCATATTGTGGAAATATCTGAACATATAAGAGAAATCTCCGTTTACAAATTGACAGATTGAGATAGTGCGTTGCTGACCGTCAATGATTTCATAAGTTCCGTCGTCGCGTGTCGCCCAGTACATGACATTTAGGGGAAAACCTTGGGTGAGGGTGTCGATGACTGCGGCACGTTGTTTGTCATTGTAGACGAACTCACGTTGGTAGGGTGGACGCACATCCAGTTTCCCTCCGTATGCTTTTACGCCTTGCTCTGCATTGTCTGCATATCCATCTGTCAGTTCACGGACGCTTATTTTATGTAATTCTATTTTCATGGTTGTATGTAGTAAAATTTTTATTCTTTCTTTCCGTATTCCGATTCTGGCTCTGCCACCATGCTTGGCTGTGGCTCAAGGAATGGATACTCTATGGCTTGTGTTTGTTTGCGTCGGATGAGAATACGTGCGTATATCTTTTTCCCATTTACAAAAGGATATCCGAAATTTAAGTGATCTATGGTTGTAGAGGCCATTATTCCTAATATTTCAAATTGTTCTGGATTATACTTGTCCAAAAATGTGATAGGCACACCCATCATACCATCAAAGTCCATTGGAATGTCAGCCACTTTGTTTACATTAATGGCGTCGTAATTGTCGTATTGCGGATATTCCTCTGGATTATAGGTCTTGTATAGGATTATTTCCTCATGTCGTTTGGCGATATCGAGATTGGTAAACCAACATATATTACCCATACTTCGCCATTTTTGTCCTGTCTCGTCAATCCAAAAGCGAGTCGGTTTTGGTTCGTAATAGTCGGGCACTTTGAATTTTGCAAAAGACAGTGTGCTTCCAAGCCAAAGTTGGTTTGCTTTTATATATGTGAATATCTCTTTATATGTGATGGCATTCTGATTCCCAATGATTACAAATTTCTTGTCGTATTTTATCAGTTGAGCTACATATTCCCTGAAAAGAGAAAATGGTGGATTGGTAACAACGATATCTGCTTGTTTCAATAATTCAATGCATTCTTGGGAGCGAAAATCTCCATTTCCTTTAAGATAATTGATGCCAATTTCCTCTGGATCTGGAATACGGTTGCCATTGTGATCGCCAGTGTATTCGAGCCAGATGGCACGTTCTGAGTCATTTTGGCTGAATAGGTCTCTCTGTTGACTCTTGTAACAGGTAGTGATTAGTTTCTTCAATCCCAAACGCTCGAAATTATAGCTGAAGTAGTGGAAGAAATTGCTGATGCGAGGATCATCGCAATTGCATAGCACAACTTTATCTTTGAAATGCTGTTTGTAGTGTTTCAATTCGTTTTCTATGTCAGATAGTTCGGTGTAAAACTCATCCTCTTTTGCCTTGTTGGCGGCATTCAAACTCTTATTTCCTGCCATATAGATTGATAGTTTGTGCATCACTATCAATCACTCGAAAGGGGTCTAAAAGAAAGGTGTGAGCCTTCCTATCGCATTCACGAGGAGCCTCGGAGAACCCCGTTTCCCAATTAGAATCAGCCCACACCTTAGCGGTATGAGCATCAACCATACATTGGGAAACGGAGAGCAGGATGCCCTTCGTGAATTAGCTTGTTACTCTTTCGTTTTCAAAATCAAGAGTTTCCGAGGCTTTTGTTTTGAATGCGAATAATAGCTAATGCTGTATGTTATTTAATATTTTGTTTTATTCTTCTTTCTCTTTTCCTATTTTGTATTTGATTTGTCGCAAAGATAATCATTTATTCTTATCCTGCATAATATAATGGATTTCAAGTGCTCGTCTACTGCTCGTGGCATTTTTTATGATTGGATTCCCCAATTACGCCGTCAGGCGTTCAATATTTGTAGAAAACGATGGAGTATAACCGATAAAATTGCCGAATTTCGGAAGTTTGATGGAGTATAACCGATAAAATTGTTGATTTCTTAAAGTTTGAAGGAATATAACGGAATAAATATGATAGCAAAATGGTATCCAGTGTGTGTGGATTGGTGATTTCCTCCGAGATGACGTTTGATAGTCTCGAAATTATTTGTGTCTTAATGCCTCATGGTATAATCCACGTTGAAGCCTTTTCATCATTGGATAAAACAGCACATACGACACCACTGCGCATACGATCGCACAGGTGATGGCGACGGCGATGTCCAATCCCACGTCGAACGCATTTTTGGAAATGGATAGTCCGAATATCCTTGAAACCTGCTTGAATATATTTAGGAGGAAGACTCTCACAATCAGTTTTTGGGCCATTCTTTTTATGAATGTAGACACTGCCATGCCCAACAGAGATGTCATCGTTCGAGAGATAATCTTGTCGTGTTTGACCTCGTTGTTCAGAGAGATCAGAATCTCTCCGTCTACATTTTTGTCTGTATGTGTTTCGCTTTTTGGATTGCCGTATAAATACACTAGTTTCTGTGTCAGGATGAACACCACTATCTGAAACTGTATGAAGTCGACGACACATGCTGTGTACATTGGCCATCCTGTCTGAGGAATGGCAAGCAGGAAGGATAAGGCGGATACAATCACGCAATGATATAGAATCGCTTTATTTGATGCCTCTTTCACCTCTTGCTTTGGCAAAACATCAATAGGTGAGCAATCGTTGAAGGTCCGGTTGAATATGCGTTTCAGATAAGAGTCTCTGTCGACGACGGCAAATGGCAGACGAAGGCCAGTCAGCAAGACACTGTCCCATATCGTGGTCAATTTCTGAATGATTCCCTTTATCTGGCTTTGAATGCCCATCCTATTTGATAGCAGAGACGTCTATATAATAGTAGAGACGTCGCAATGCGGCGTCTCTACATGAATTTATCGCCAATAAATAATTATCTGCCTGAGTACATGCTGTCGTAGTACTTCTCGTATTCACCAGAAGTGATCTTGTCCATCCACTCCTGATTCTCAAGATACCACTTGACAGTCTTTTCGATACCTTCCTCAAACTGTAGGCTTGGCTCCCAACCCAATTCAGCCTGAAGCTTGCGTGAGTCGATAGCATAGCGTGCGTCGTGTCCAAGACGGTCTGTGACATATGTGATAAGATCCATATCCTCACCCTCTTTTCTTCCAAGAAGACGGTCGACAGTGTTGATCACGACCTTGATGATGTCGATGTTCTTCCACTCGTTGAATCCACCGATATTGTAAGTCTCAGCAATCTTACCTTTGTGGAAGATAACGTCGATTGCACGTGCATGGTCTTCAACGAAAAGCCAGTCGCGTACGTTCTCACCTTTGCCGTATACTGGCAATGGTTTGCGGTGGCGGATATTGTTGATGAATAGAGGAATCAGTTTCTCAGGGAACTGGTATGGACCGTAGTTGTTGGAGCAGTTAGTCACGATAGTAGGCATGCCGTAAGTGTCGTGGAATGCTCTCACAAAATGGTCAGACGAAGCCTTAGAAGCTGAGTATGGAGAGTGTGGGTTGTATTTTGTTGTCTCCAAGAAGAAATCCTTACCATAAGCCTCATGGTGTTTGCCAGAAGAAGCTTTAGTAGTGAATGGAGGCTCAACACCCTCTGGATTAGTCATCTCCAATGCTCCATACACCTCATCTGTAGAGATGTGGTAGAAACGTTTTCCTTCGTATTTTTCAGGAAGAGACTCCCAATAAAGTTTTGCGGCCTGAAGCAAAGAAAGAGTACCCATCACGTTTGTCTTTGCAAAAGTGAAAGGATCCTTGATTGATCTGTCGACGTGGCTCTCTGCAGCCAAGTGGATGATTCCGTCGACTTTCTCATCCTGCATAAGCTTGTAGAATGCGTCGAAGTCGCAGATATCCATCTTCACGAATTTATAGTTTGGCTTGTCCTCGATGTCTTTCAGATTTTCAAGGTTTCCGGCGTATGTCAACTTATCAAGATTGATAATGTTGTATTCAGGATATTTGTTTACGAACAAACGGACAACGTGCGAACCGATAAATCCCGCACCTCCTGTAATGACGATGTTTCTTTTGAAATTCATACTATTCAAGTGTATAATTTCTGCAAAGATATGTATAAAAATGTGAATGCGAAATGTTTAATGCATAAAAAAGAGACGATGCAAGCACCGTCTCTACAAAATATTTGATTTTTACGCTTATTTCGCAACTATCAAGAAGTAGTTTTTCTTTCCACGCTGAGCAAGGATATACTTGCCGTTAAGAAGAGAGTCAGCCTTGATCACATCATCGTAAGAAGCCAACTTCTCTTTGTTGATTGCTACTCCGCCGCCTTGAACCATCTTTCTCATCTCACCTTTTGAAGCGAACACTTTTGCTTTGTCTGTAAGCAAATCTGCTGCTGCTATGCCTGCCTCGATTTCGCTCTTTGCTACCTCAAACTGAGGAACGCCCTCGAATACAGAAAGCAAAGTCTCCTCGTCAAGTTTCTTCAATGAGTCTGCTGTTGCGTTTCCGAACAAGATGTTTGAAGCCTCAACTGCTGCCTCATAATCCTCACGTGAGTGAACCATGACTGTAAGTTCTTCAGCAAGTTTCTTCTGAAGTGGACGCAAGTGTGGAGCCTCAGCCTGCTCTTTCACCAAACCTTCAATCTCCTCTTTAGAAAGAGATGTGAAGATCTTGATATACTTTTCTGCATCGTCGTCTGAAACGTTTAGCCAGAACTGGTAGAACTTGTATGGAGAAGTACGCTTTCTGTCAAGCCATACGTTGCCCGACTCAGTTTTTCCGAACTTCTTTCCGTCAGCCTTAGTGATAAGTGGGCAAGTAAGAGCGTATGCCTCAGCACCGCTGATCTTACGGATCATCTCAGTTCCAGTAGTGATGTTGCCCCATTGGTCAGCTCCACCAAGCTGAAGCTTACAGTTCTTAGTTTCGTTCAAGTAGACGAAGTCGTAACCCTGAAGAAGCTGGTAAGAGAATTCTGTGAACGACATACCGTCAGCACCGTTCTCACCAGTGAAACGACGCTTTACAGAATCCTTACTCATCATATAGTTTACAGTGATAAGCTTACCGATGTTGCGGATGAAATCAAGGAAAGTGAAGTTTTTCATCCAATCATAGTTGTTGACAAGTTCAGCTTTGTTTGGAGCATCGCTGTCGAAATCCAAAAATTTAGAAAGCTGAGCCTTGATGCACTCCTGATTGTGGCGAAGCATAGCCTCGTCGATAAGCACACGTTCCTGCGACTTTCCAGAAGGGTCGCCGATCATACCTGTGGCACCACCGATAAGAGCAAGCGGTTTGTGTCCAGAACGCTGGAAATGACGAAGCATCATCACACCAACAAGGTGACCGATATGTAGTGAGTCAGCAGTTGGGTCGATACCCAAATATGCTGTTGTGACCTCTTTTTTCAATTGTTCTTCTGTGCCCGGCGTCATGTCCTGAATCATGCCGCGCCATCTTAGTTCTTCAACGAAATTCATATATCTATATTTCTGTTTTCTTTTAAAAGCGTCGGCAAAAATAATATTTTTTTAGGGAAAAATAGTTGAATATCGTATAATTAAACTAAATTTGCGGACAAAATATAAAACGTAACTTATAATTCTTATGATTAATTCACAAGATATCAAGATCGGAAGCTGCGTTCGTTTGGATGGCAAGCTTTATTTCTGTATTGATTTCCAGCATGTAAAGCCAGGTAAAGGTAATACAATCATGCGTGTTAAGCTAAAGTGTGTAACTGATGGTCGCGTATTGGAGCGTCGCTTTGATATTGGAGAGAAGCTTGAGGATGTACGCGTAGAGCGTCGTGAGCACCAGTACCTTTACAAGGAGGGTGAGGATCTAATCTTCATGAACAATGAGACTTTCGAGCAGATTCCTTTGAACCCAGAGTTGGTGACAGGTGTTGAGTATATGAAGGAGGGTGACACAGTAGAGCTTGTTGTTGACGCTTCTAACGAGAACGTTCTTTTCGGTGAGATGCCAATTAAGACTAAGCTTAAGGTTACTTACACAGAGCCAGGTATCAAGGGTGATACAGCAACTAACACTCTTAAGCCTGCTACAGTTGAGACAGGTGCTGAGGTACGTGTTCCTTTGTTCATCGAAGAGGGTGCTATCATTGAGATCGACACTCGCGATGGTTCTTACCTAGGAAGAGAGAGATAAGAGACATTTTAATGTTTGTTCTATTTGGGCGACGAGGCATTTATTGCTTAGTTGCCCATTTTTATTATATAAAATATGTATAGTCTGATATGAAGAAGATAAAAATCACAGTTGTCCGTAAGGCTTGTTATACTGATCTGATGGAGAAATACGAGAATCCTATTGAGCATGCTTGTGATTTGAGTGAGGGCCAGGTGTTCATAGCAAATGGATGGGAGAGACCTGATGGCTTCTGCATAAGTGCATGGGAGAGCATTTCTCCATTCGTGATGACTCTTGCCCATGGTGGTGAGAACTTCTACGGTGGATGGATGAAGAACCCCAAGTCGGCAATGATATCTTGTAATGATGGTTTTCGTCCCGTCTCTTTCTTGATTGAGACTATGGAGGAAGACGAATGCGAAAAATGATGGAGTTAACAAAAACAATACAGTTATGAATATAGGAGATAAAATACCTGCTGTTCTAGGCAAAGACCAGGATGGCAATGAAATTAAAGCGGAGGATTTCCGTGGAAAAAAACTGGTGCTTTATGCATATCCTAAAGACAATACAGGAGGATGCACGGCTGAGGCTTGCTCTTTACGTGACCATAAGTCGGAATTGTTGGCGAAAGGTTACGAAATCATTGGCGTGAGTAAAGATTCTGCAGCGTCGCACAAGAAATTCATTGAAAAACAGAGTTTGAATTTTAATCTTATCGCAGACACTGATACAACACTTCTTCAAGAACTTGGAGCATGGGGAGAAAAGAAGTTTATGGGCAAAACATGTATCGGCACTCTACGTACAACATTCCTTGTGAATGAAGAAGGTGTCATCACTCATATTTTCACACCTAAGGAGATTAAAACGAAACAGCACGCAGAGCAGATTTTGGAGGTGATTTGAAATGACTGAAAAAAATGTCATTTAGTTCAAATATCATGTAAAATTTGCTCAAAATGACTAAATGAGCACAAAAAAGTGTTGTTAAACAACACTTTTTTGTTAGTTTTGCATCAAATAAAACATTTTAAAAGCAATAGCATGAAAAAATTTATTTTTGCTTCAGCAGCTCTTTGCGTAGCTGCTACTATTTCAGCACAAGAAGTACAGGAGGTTGTTGAGGTACAGCCTCAGTCACAAGAGCAGTCTGCTGCTACAACAAAGGCTTACAGAACAGAAGCTGGTAGATTTGGTGTTGAGGCAGCTATCGATCTTAAGGATGGTTTCTCATTCAAAGAGAAAGATTATGTTGATGGTGAAGGATTTGACGGTTTCAAGGGTGGTCGTATCACTGCAATTTATACTCTTTCAGATCAGTTGGCTTTAAGATGTGGTTTCGGACTTCATGTTTCTAAAACATACAAGCATGATAAAGAGACTGTTAAAGATGAAGTATATGAAGAAATAAAGAATACTACAGACGTAAAGAGCCACACTACAAGATCTCAGTTTGAGATTCTTCCAGGTGTTGTATATTCGTTCAAGGGTACAGAAAGACTTGAACCATATATAGGAATTGAGGGTGTGTTTGGTTTTGATAAGAATAGAACAAATGCCAAGGAAGATATAAGTTCAAATGATGCTGATTTCCAGAATTACAACACTAAGTCAAAAAACACTAGTACAGGTGTTTTCTTCGGAGCTAACGGCTTTACTGGTTTCAACTTCTTCCTTTGCAAGGATTTGTTTATAGGAGCTGAGTTTGGTTTCGGTTTCAAGGTTACTCCTACAGACAGAGTTGAAAAGGCTGAGTTGGAAGATTCTCGTGTAGAAACTCCAAAAGAGGAGGAGAATGACGACAAGCACTTTGGTCACACAACTGACATCAATTTGTTGTTTAACCCTTCTATCCGTTTGGGTTGGAGATTCTAATCAATTAGAAATCATAAATGAGGAATGCTTAAATAAATTCCTCGTATATAGAATAAAAAAACACGGGTTCCATTTGGAATCCGTGTTTTCTATTTTTAATTAAGCATTTTTTATTTAGCATTGACTTTGTATGTCTTTGCTGAATCTATTGATTTCAACAAATAGACGCCTTTGCCAAACACTCCATCAAATTCGGATGGAATATATCCGTTTGTGATATTGAGACTCTTCAATTGACGTCCTGCAATATCATACAGCTGGTATTCTCCACACGGAATCAAATCGTCGTTTGTGATTGAAACAACGTCTGCATGAGTAGTTGATATGAATTTGATCCAGTCGATGTTGACGTATGATCCTTCAATCAATAGTCTCAGGATATGTTTGCCTTTGGATATCTCACTTGTCGACGCAGTTATTGTCTGGTAAGTCTCCCAATCTTTGCCCTGTGGCACTTCTATCTTCTCTGTGACAGCTTTGCCGTCAATCAACAATGAGAATCCTGAGCCTTCCAAACCAGATGCCACTCTCAACTCCAATTCATAAGGTTCTGTGTATGCCACGTCTACCGTGTATTCAAGCCATTCTCCTTTTGATGTCCAACCAAGTGCGTATCCTCCACCGTCTATCTCGGTGATATCCACGTCGTCATTACGATAAACTGATCCTTGGTTTGCAGCGTCGTCATCCTGGAATGCGAGTCCTGCTCCTCCTTCATCATAGTTTTCTGCTTCCAATACACCTGGAATAGCGATTGCTCCGTCGTAAGGTTTTTGTTCGGGCTCTTCGAATTTTATTTCTGGATAATCAACCACTTTGTCGCTTGTAGACAGATTCTTGAATCCAAGTTTGGCTATCTCCGTCAAATTCTCTACCTTGCCTTTCAACGGACAGATTCTGAATTTATGACTGTAATCGTGCTTAGGCATCATCATCTGCTCGCCCTGAGGTTTTGCTCCCCATGAATTGACACCTCCAAGTCCCTGTTGCTGCAAGTCGACGCGAAGGGTTATGTCCTTGTTGTTGTTCAGATCCCATGGATAGACGGTACGTTCCAGATCTTCTGGAGTGTGGTGTTGGGCGTTGAACTCCATGTAAGGAGAGCCGACAACCATCAGTCCGACACCGACAGAATTTGTGAGTGCGGCCCAACGAACATTTGTACGCTGACCAGTCTCGCCAATCTTCATATATTTAATAGTCATAGAATCGACGAGAGTGTTGTATAGACCTTCGAATGCACTTGCGTTTCTTCCGATGTAGTTCTCGTGAGGTCCACGTCCTAAATAAGTCAATCTTTCGAATCCGCCTGGCACTGTGATGAGTGTACCGATGTTTGGAATCTCATCCAAACTTCCGTCTGGACTTAATGTATATTCCACGATTATGTCGCCGCTTCCGTATATTGTGTAACTCATATTCATAGCTGACGTTCCAGCCTCTGGCAATGAGATTTTGAAGTCGACGCGAGTCTCTTGGTCAGACTCTTTTGTCACTTTTGATGAGTTCACAACTCGTTTGCTTCCTGCGTATCTCCACTCATTGCAGCGGTTACCCATGCCGTTTCCACGGTCGTTGTCTGTTGTGGCACGCCAGAAATTAGGCTCGGGTCCATCTTTGATCAACTGGACTCCATTGCTTGTATAGTTTGTGATCATTCCTGTCTTAGTGTTGATCTCAACAGAAAAATCAGAACCAGTCACTTTAAGCACTCCGTTTCCTTCCTCAGTTGTCTGTTTAGGTAGGGAAGCGATATTTATTTTTGGAGAATAGCCTTCTCCAAGGTTTAGTCGGATTTGGTCGTGAGCGATGCTGTGACCTGCTTTTGCCCATGATTGATTCTCCTTCAGACGGAAATCAAAATCAAGTTGGTAAGAAGATCCAGCCTTGACGTTTTTAGGCTTTTTGTAATCCAATGTGATTTCCTTGGTCGACAATGGATTGATGTTTGTTGAAGATGCGTCGATCGCTCCACTTGCGATTTCAATTCCGTCTTCCTTCAAACTCCAGAATCCTTCCGCTATATCGTTGATGTTAGTGAAATCAAAACGGTTTTCGATTGTGAACTTGCCGGCTGCGGCTTCAGTCTCTTTCACCAATATGTTCTGATACGCATGTTTCACCTCCCATATTTCAGGCTGCAAAGAACGGTCGGGGAATACGATTCCGTTGGCACAGAAATTGTCGTCGTTAGGTTTGTCTCCCCAAAGACCTCCATAGTTGAAGTATTGTGTACCGTCGCGACGCAATCCCTGGTCGATAAAGTCCCATATGAAACCTCCGAAGACGCGAGGGTTGGAGTAAAATGCATCCACAAATTTCTGTATCTCACCCACACTGTTTCCCATTGCGTGCTCATATTCACAAAGCATGAATGGCTTATTGTTGTTGTCGTAGACAGACACTCCCCATGGGTCGCAATACATGCAGCTTTGTACGTCGGCATTGTTGTTGTCGCCTTCGTAATGTACAGGACGGGTGTTGTCGGCCTGATGCGCATACTCACGCATAGAAGCAAACACGTCTCCCCAACCTGCCTCATTACCTAACGACCAGATGATAACGCATGGATGGTTCTTGTCTCGTTGGATCATGGAAGACATACGTTCCAAGCATGCTGGACGCCAGTTGTCGTCGCTCTTTGGCAGTTTGTCGTTGGCTCCGTGCGACTCCACATTGCACTCATCCAACACATATATACCTAAACTGTCGCAGATGTCGTAGATGCGAGGATCATTAGGGTAGTGGGAAGTACGCAATGCGTTTATGTTGAACTTTTTCATCAACACAACGTCGTTAAAGATTAATTCGGTCGACAATACACGTCCGTTGTCTGGGTCGATCTCATGTCGGTTGACTCCACGTAGTATGATAGGGGAGTTGTTGACGTAGAAACGAGTTATGCCTTTGGAATCTTTTTTCAGTTCCACTTTGCGGAATCCGATCTTTGCACTCTCTACCTGCACCGTCTTCCCGTTTGCATCTTTCAACGAAATGACCGCAGAATATAGGTTTGGCGACTCTGCTGACCATAGGCGAGGAGCGTTAACTTCGATTTGGAATCTCACGGATTCCTCTTTGCCTGGTTCGATTGAAGAGATGGTTTTACTTTGTGGGGCAAACACCTCTTTGCCAGACTTATCGTAAAGTCCGAGTTCAACAGTAAGTGATGATTCGCTTGACGTATCAAAGTTGTCAACCCAAACTGTAGTGTTTAGGATTCCATCTTTATAGTTTGACGCAAGAGTAGCGTCGATCTGGAAATCTTGGATATGGGTTTTAGGAGTGGCATAGATGTAGACGTCGCGCATGATTCCTGCAAGACGGATGAAATCCTGATCTTCAAGCCAAGAACCGTCGCACCAACGGAACACCTGTACGGCGATTTCATTTTCGCCAGACATATTTAATTTGTCTGTCACATCGAATTCGTGGTCGGTGAACGAGTTTTCGCTATATCCCACATATTTACCGTTCACCCAAACGTAATACGCAGATTCCACACCTTCAAAATGCAGACGGATTCGTTTGCCATCCCAGTTGGCAGGCACTTTGAACGAACGCTTGTAATGACCTACAGGATTGAAATTCTTAGGCGCTGCAGGAGCTGAGATGTAATCGCTGGCACTCCATGGATAGATGACATTGGAGTAGATAGGATGGTCGTAGCCAAGAAGTTGCCATGAACTTGGCACTTTGATGTCATCCCAACCAGACACATCATATCCCACTTTGAAGAAATTGTCGTCACGTTGAGAAGGCTTGTCGACGTGGAAAAACTTCCATGTGCCAGCCAATGTCTGATACCATTGCGAAGATTTCCTGTTTGCCTTGATACCCTCTTCCAGAGTGGAATAAGGCATAGACGTCGCGTGAGGCTTCAAAGTGTTGACTGTAAAAGTCTTTGGGTTGCCATCCCATTCGGTCCAGGATTGAGCTGTCAATCCGCAAGGCGTGAGCAAAGCAGAAACGACCGCCGCTTTTGCTACGGAATGAAGAGAAAAATGTCTCATACAAAATCTGTAAATGTTTTTCATGAGTGTGTTTTTTGTAATATACGATATTACAAACGTATCAAATTGGAATCAGCAAATCAAACAGTTGCGGATGAAAAATTATGTTTGAAATCAAATGTGAAGTAGTTTCCTTATAATGTTAAGGTGATGTTACAAATGTATATATCCCTTGGGAAAAATGTATGCCTGCAAAATTCGGTGAAAAAGAGGAAAATGTAAATGATAATGAGGAAAAGTCTTTTTATTCAGGTCAAAAAATATAAGATATATCCTTTAATAGAATACCTACAAGTGGCACTAAGTAGAATATCCATCTTCTTTTCCAACGAACAGACAACCTAAACATCAGTTTCATCAGTAAAAAAGTGGTTATCGGATACAATATTGTAATCCAGTCTTTGCAATAGTAATCAAAACCATATTCAGAATGTATTAAAACAATCATGCAAGTCGCAATAAACCACGGGATTAATGATAAAACCATAAGACAAATAAAAATCTTTTGGAGCGTGTCGGGAGTTCCTCCTATCATTTTGGAAAAGATAGAATTGTTTTCATTTCTTGTAAGTTTCTCATTTTCCGCTTTTATTAACGTTTCTCCCATGTCGTGTTTGATGCTGCATTGCAATAGACTGCTTGACAATATACATAATAATGAGATCATCCAAACCCAATAGTCCATCCAGTTTATTCTCAAATATATGATTTCCACTATCTTTTTATTATAGAGACGAATGATACGGGTTTTATATGTCGGTTCTTCACATAGCCAAATGATGATACCTATCCCTATCAAAATGGATAGGATTGGCAAAATTGGAAGACTCTTATGATTTATATAACTAAGATTGTTGCAACGATAAACAGCAAAAAGAGCAAGGAGAGATGCTGCCGCAAATATATATTGGACGGCAAAAAAATCTGAGTTGATAATGAAGCGGAAACCACCTTCAAAAGTCATATATAAATAATCCCATATAAAAGGCTCACTATCAACATGACCAGTGCTTTCTATCCGTACCAAAGGAATCATAAATAAAATAGAAATAAGAAAAAAGGCCAGGCCGATCTTCCATAATACTGAAGCGTATTTATATTTTTTATATTCTTCCATTCTTTGTTTGTTTTTGATGGACGAATGCAAAAATAATTTTATTTCAGTACTATACGTCTTCTTTTTTATTATTTATTATTTTCGCCAGAAAATAGAATTTTGATATGTAATGTTAGACAAAATTCTTCTTGTGTTAATTACAATATGATTATGATAAAACATCTAGTTTTAGCATTCTGTATATTTGTTGGTGCCGGAGTAAGTGCACAAACACGAGTGTTTCTTATTGGAGACAGCATAACTGAAACATGGGGTACAGCATTTTATCCTTGTAATGGATGGGGATCTGTACTTCAGTATTTTTTTGATAGTAAGAAAGTTGTTGTGGAGAACAGAGCGGTAGGAGGAACAACGACAAAAAGTTATTATCACGAACACTGGTCCAAGGTGATTTCAGACATTAAAAAAGGAGATTACTTATTCATATCTTTTGGAGCAAATGATTCCAATCCATTTTGGACATATTGTACAACGACAGCTGAGTTTATAGATTATGTAGGAATATTCTGTAAGAAGGCAAGAGAAAAAGGTGCGACGCCGGTGCTTTTGTCTACTGCCAATCAAAATTTGTGGGTATCAGAATGTATATTGGAGTCATCATATGGTCAACACCCTCAAGCGATGAAAGAAGCTGCGGAAAAGTACGACACACCATTCTTCGACCTTTATACTTTTGGATACAACCTTTCAGAAGAGGTCGGACAGGAATACAATACATTCTACCGTCATAACAATTATAAATCTGGTGAATATGAAAATTATCGTGATGGGCATGAGGATAATGTACATCTTCAAGAGACTGGAGCTATAGATTATTCCAGATATATTGTTGAGGAAATAGAGAAATCTAAGGACGAAAGATTGAGATTGCTTGCGGAGGCAACGACTCCAAGATATAATGTGACATTTGATGTGGATCAAGACAGTATGATGACGTCTATATCTCGGTCTGCAACGTTTCCAGAAGGCATTAATGTAACGTTAAAAAGTTATGGAGTTGACGAAACTAAAAAGTGCATCTGGAAGAATGAAAATGGAAATGTGATTTCCAAGAGCAATTTATGTGTATATGTCATGCAGAATCACGACGAGCATTTTACCGCAATATATGATGTTCCTCCTATGTTTAAAAGTCTTGTTGACGACTATAAGATATTTAAGGAAGAAATCGTATTCTATGATAGTCATATTCACACAGTCTCAATCTATACATTTAATGGTAGCTGCGTGACATCAGCGTCGACGAGGTATAATTATCCGTTCGATTTGCGGACCGGAGCTTATGTCCTGACTATCGATGGAAACAAAAGCATGAAGATTATGATAGAATAATTACACGCATAATATGAAATGTATATAAGGGCAGGTCTTGTGCCTGCCCTTATTTGTTGTTTTTTTCTTGATAGTCATGGAATCAAAAAATGGTATGAGCATCATAAATGGTCCGTAAAACGTGGAATATAATGCTATTATGAGTGCAGTACAGAAAAAAATATTAGAAATGTGTCTGTAAAATGTTACTTTTTTGCATGGAATAATGGTAATTTCTGTTATATTGATACTTTCTAAAAAGTGAAAAAGGTATCTATGTAATGAAAAATAATACGTTTGTTATACAAATTGTGTGCAAAAAGTGTCAAAAATAGCCTAAAATGAAAAAAATAATACATATAGTTGTGAGATAACAATTTTAACCGTAATTTTGCATCGTAAACAAAAAAACAGAGAGACGATGCAACAACGATATTTCGCATATTATTACTTCTTTTTCTTTTACTTTAGAAGGTAAGAGCGGGATTTTGTTGTGTAAAGATAAGTAATCAAATTTATAATCCCGCATTCGTTTGAATGTGGGATTTTTTTTATGGAATAGAGATGAAAAGAGTAGCCATTCAAGGAGTGAAAGGATGTTTTCACGAGATCGCAGCACGAGAGTTCTTCCAGGGAGAAGATATTGATGTAGTTGAATGTGAGACATTTGAGAAACTTTTCGAGACTGTTAAGCGGGAGGGAATAATCGCCACTCTTGCTATTGAGAACACAATAGCCGGAAACCTTCTTCAGAATCATATTTTGCTTAAGGAAAGTGGATTGAAGATCGCGGGAGAACAGAAAATCCGAATCCGTCACAACCTTGTAGCATTGCCTGGTCAGGAGTTGGAGTCGATTAAGGAGGTTTATTCACATCCGATCGCTTTGATGCAGATCCGCAATTTCCTTGAGGATCACAAGTTCTTGAAGGCTGTCGAGTGGGACGACACCGCATCGTCTGCAAAAATGATCGCTCATGAGCAGTGTATGGGCAAGGCAGGTGTATGTAGTGAGTGGGCTGCTGAAATATATGGTTTGGAGATACTTGCCAAGGGTATTGAGACAAACAAGCGCAACTTCACACGTTTCTTGGTGATTGCGGATCCTTGGACAGTTGATGACATCAAGAAAGACCAGACACCTAACAAAGCATCTCTTGTATTCCGTCTTCCTCATGATGAAGGAAGCCTTGCCAAGGTACTCTCGATCATGTCATATTATTGCATGAATCTTACAAAAATCCAGTCGATGCCGATTATCGGAAGAGAATGGGAGTATGAGTTTTATGTAGACCTTCGTTTTGACGACTACTTGAAATATAAGCAGAGCATCGAGGCATTCCAACCATTGACAAAGGATCTTGTTATTCTTGGTGAATACCGTGAGGGCAGACAGACAATTTAATATATAAGGTGAAGGCAGTAGGCTGAAACCGAAACAAAAAAGAAAACGTAAACGTAAAAAATAATATGAATATCACACCAGCTGATAGAATTTTAGAGATTCAGGAATACTACTTCTCAAAGAAGCTTAGAGAGGTGGCTGAATTGAACGCACAAGGAAAAGATATTATTAATTTGGGTATCGGTAGCCCAGACAAGATGCCGTCTAATGAGGCTCTTGACACTCTTAATGAAGTGGCTCACCAGCCAAATGCTCACGGATACCAGTCGTATCAGGGTATTCCAGAACTACGAAAGGCATTTTCTAATTTTTACAAGCGTTGGTATGGAGTTGACCTTGATCCCAACAAAGAGATTTTGCCTTTGATCGGTTCTAAGGAAGGTGTCTTTTTCTTGTCACTAACATTCATCAATCCAGGCGACGGTGTTTTGGTGCCAAATCCAGGTTATCCTACTTACACGTCTGCTTCCAAGATTCTTGGAGCTAGAATTATCAACTACGATTTGAATGAGGAGAACGGTTGGCAGCCAGATTTTGAGAAGTTGGAGAAGATGGATCTCTCTGGTGTGAAGATGATGTGGACTAATTATCCTAATATGCCTACAGGAGGAAACGCACGTCGCGAGACTTTCGAAAAACTTGTGGATTTCGGACTTCGTCACAACATCATCATCGTGAATGATAATCCATACAGCTTCATCTTGAATGACAACCCTATGAGTCTGCTTTCTGTGCCACGTGCGAAAGAGTGCTGCTTTGAGTTGAATTCAACAAGTAAATCACTAAACATGCCAGGATGGAGAATCGGTATGCTTGCAGGAAATCCGGAGTTGATCTCATACGTGTTGAAGGCGAAGAGCAACGTCGACTCAGGAATGTTCAAACCTATGCAGATGGCTGCTGCCAAAGCATTGGAGGCAGGACAAGATTGGTATGACAGTATCAATTCCGTCTACAGAGCAAGAAGAAAATATGCAGAGGCAATCTTGGATTATATAGGATGTACTTATGATAAGAGCCAGGTCGGCTTGTTCATGTGGGGAAAGATTCCAGCAACTTACAAAAGCTGTGAAGAGGTGGCAGACAAAATCCTTTACGATTGCCGAGTGTTCGTGACTCCTGGATTCATTTTCGGAAGCAATGGAGACAGATATATTCGTATCTCTCTATGCTCAACTGAGGAAAAATTGTCGGAGGCACTTCAGAGAATTAAAGAAAACTTAAAGTAAAATAGAAAAAAAAGAATAAACATATGGAACTAAAAAAGATAAATTTAGCAGGCGCATGTGAAAGCCGTCCAATGGTGATCGCTGGTCCATGTAGCGCAGAGACAGAAGAGCAGACAATCAATACCGCTCGTCAGCTACACGCACAGGGAATTAAAATTTTCCGTGCAGGAGTTTGGAAACCACGTACAAAACCAGGTGGTTTCGAGGGAAATGGAGAGCCAGCATTGGAGTGGTTGAAGGAGGTTAAGAAGGAGACGGGAATGTACGTTTCTACAGAGGTTGCTACTGCCAAGCATGTAGAGTTGGCATTGAAGTATGGAATTGACCTTCTTTGGGTAGGTGCCCGCACAACAGTCGATCCGTTCGCAGTACAGGAGATCGCCGATACATTGAAGGGTGTTGATATCCCAGTGTTGGTAAAGAATCCTGTAAATCCAGATTTGGAGTTGTGGATCGGAGCTTTGGAGCGTTTGAACAACGCTGGTATCACTCAGCTTGGAGCAATCCACCGAGGATTCAGCTCTTACGATAAGAAGCTATACCGTAACCTTCCACAGTGGCACATTCCAATCGAGTTGCACCGTCGTCTTCCTGATTTGCCTATCGTTTGTGACCCTAGCCATATTTCAGGTCGTCGTGATCTTATCGCTCCACTTTGTCAGCAGGCTATGGACCTTCAGTTCAGCGGTTTGATCATCGAAAGCCACTGTGATCCAGACAAGGCTTGGTCAGACGCATCACAGCAGATTACACCTGAGGTTCTAGCGTTGATTCTAAACAACCTTGTAGTACGTACAACAAACGCATCTACAGAGAACATCACAGCACTTCGTAAGCAGATCGACGAAATTGATATGTCAGTTCTTGAGATCTTGGCTAAGAGAATGAGAATCTCACGTGAGATCGGTCAGTACAAGAAGGAGCATGACATGCCAATCCTTCAGAGCAAACGTTACGATGAGATCATCTCTAAGAGAGTTGCAGATGGTAAGTCAATGTCAATGGGTGAGGAATTCTTGAATACAATTTTTGAGGCCATCCATGCAGAGTCTGTTCGTCAGCAGATGGAGATCATGAACAAGTAAGAGATAATGATTAAGAGTTAGTGGTTGCTTGACAATTGCTAACTCTTAATTGTGTTAAATAGGTAGATTTTATTCTTAACATTTAATTCTTAATTCTACATAAGAAATGCGTATTTTAATTCTTGGTGCGGGAAAGATGGGTACATTCCTAACGGATGTACTTTGCATGAAGCACGACGTAGCGCTTTATGATAAGGATTCGAAGAAATTGCGTTTTGTGTTCAACACTCAGCGTATGACATCGCTTGAGGAGGTTAAGGCGTTCAAGCCAGAACTTCTTATCAATGCAGTAACAGTGAAGTATACAATCCAGGCGTTTGAAGAGGTTATGCCATATTTGCCAAAAGATTGTATCATTTCAGATATATCATCAGTGAAGACGACGTTGCCAGACTTCTATGCGAAATGTGGATTCCGCTTCGTCTCTACTCACCCGATGTTTGGACCAACATTCGCAAGCTTGTCTGATCTTCGTACACAGAATGCTATAATCATTGCGGAGAGTGACTGTTTGGGAAAGGCATTTTTCAAGGATTTGTACAACTCTTTGCATCTTAACCTATTCGAGTATACGTTTAAGGAGCATGATGAGACAATGGCATATTGCTTGTCAATTCCATTCGCGTCGACGTTGGCGTTCGCGTCTGTGATGAAGCATCAGGATGCACCAGGTACAACATTCAAACGTCACATGGCAATCGCAGAGGGAGTGTTGTCGGAAGACAATTTCTTGATCTCTGAGATCTTGTTTAATCCAAATTCAACAAAGCAGCTTGCACTTATTCAGGAGCAACTTTCGGAGCTTCAGGAGATAGTTAAGAGCAAGGACTACGACAGAATGTTGGCGTATTTGAATCAAGCTCGTGAGAACATCAAATAATAGAACAAAACTTTAATAAGAAGGAAATGTGTCCGACAGATGTCGGGCACATTTTTTTTAATAAAAACAAAAAGGCTCGTCTACTTAAAACTTTATTCTTTGCGAAAATATTCGTTTTTACGCTTTTGTTAAGTTGTCATATCTTATCATAATCTTGTAAAATCTCTTCAAACGAGAAAAAATGCCCATTTCATCGACTTTTTATTGATGCCTTTAAATTAATTTTGCTCTCGGGTTTCAGAAAAATATGAATGAATCTACTACAAAATGTTTACTGAAACTGATAACCAAAATCTATCTTTGTATCATCAAAAACAAAGAAATTGGCAGACGTTTATTCGGGGTCTTACTTTTTATTATTGATAGTATGATTTCTAATAATTGTCAATAACTGATGATTGAGATAGTGTTAATAGGTTGAAAGAGTGCTGGTTTTTATTGTAAGAATAGATCAGCATGATTGACAGAAATATAGAATTTGAATAATGTGTTAGATTGAGTATATTTAGGCATCATTGGCCGTGAGGTTAATGGTGTGGAGAATGAGGCCAGACTAATTAGTTTGGTCTCTACTTTTTTTATAGTAAACTGATTTTGCCTGAATTTTGCCAGCATATATAGAATATAGCGGAGAAAATATAAAGTTCAAAATGTTTTATTTTGCTGTTTTTTTATATATTTGCCTTGACTATGGAAAACACAAAGGGTAAGTATTGGACCAAAATCGCAATCATGGCAGCGATTCCAGCTGTTTTAGTTGGAATTATTTACCTGTCTACATTGTTGACACCAACCATAGATTTGTTGGATGATACAAAGGATTTCAAAATCGACCGTCAGATAGATGCGGGAGACGGTGGAAATTCAGAATGTAGATTGGAAAAAACTGCTGAAGGTGTGGATATGATATTCACGCTCAGGTCGTCGTTTGCCTATCCGTATGTCGGTATGGAGATCCATAAAGATGACTATTCAACTTTTCCAATAGAAGATTATGTAGTCGAAGCAGTCATTGAGAGCGATGAGGATATGCGTTTTTCTGTGAGATTGCAGGAAGAGTTTAACTTTGGCGACAAGGGAATAGCTCATCCTACTGCCGTCTACTCATTTTTGTTGAAAAAAGGCAATAATGAGTTTGAAATCCCAGTTGAAGAGATTAAAGATATTCCGGAGTGGTGGTATGCGTCATATCCGCATTGGACCACTGATATCCAGAAGATGAAGTATGAGAACATAAAGATCATATGGCTGACTGCGGATAATTCGAATGAGAAGGATGTAGAGCATAGGGTAAAGGTGAAGAGCCTTCGTTTGGTGCCGGTCGCATGTAAGGATTTCTTATCGGATGTGATTACGGTGATGCTTGCGTTTTGGGCTATCTTGGCTATAGTTGCTCTTTATCTCCGTCGAAACAACATTTCTGAGGAAGAAAAAGAAAAGGGAAAGGAGCAGCAAGTAGTGTATGTGCCATACGAAAAACTTGATACAGAAAAAGATACGATTAATTTGAAGGATGAGATCCTGACGTTTATTGGAAAGAATTATCCAAATCCGGAGTTGAAACTTGCTGACGTTGCAAAAGCTTTGTCGATGGCAGAAGACAGGACTTCAGAAGAAATACGTATTGCTACAGGAAAGTCTTTCAAGGCTTATCTTAACACAATACGAATTGAGGAATCCAAACGTCTGTTAAAGAATACAGCGATGCACATTTCTGAAATAGCATTCTCTGTGGGATATAATAATGTCCAGCATTTCAACCGAGTGTTTAAAGAGAGTGTAGGTGTCGCTCCTGGTACATTTAGAGACGGATCGACTAATAATGAAGGTGCAGAGGTTTAGTTTTTATATAATAAGCATTGCAGAATAAGATTTTTATAGATAGTGAAAATCTTATTCTGTTTTTATTTTGTTTTGAATAATTATTTGTGTCGGAGCGCATCTAATTGCAAAAAAGCGTAATTTTGCATAAAACAAAGAACAGAGAAAATGGCAGAAATGAAAAATCTAGCCCGTCAGACAGCAGTCTACGGCATCAGCAACATCCTTGGAAAATTTCTTAATTGGTTGCTTGTCCCACTTTACACTTATGTGCTAACTTCAAGTGCTGAATATGGAGTAGTTACGAATCTATATGCGTGGACCGCACTTTTACTAGTGATCCTGACATACGGAATGGAGACGGGATTTTTCCGTTTTGCTAACAAAGAGAACGCTGACGCCCAGAAAGTGTTTGGAACGGTGCTCGCTTCTATCACTGTGACATCGGCAATCTTCGCTATGCTGGTGATGATGTTTTCTGAAGATGTGGCTGTATGGCTTGGCTATTCGTCGCATCCTGAATATGTTACGATGATGGGAATCATTGTGGCGATCGATGCCGTCGGCACTATTCCATTCGCGTATCTAAGATATGAGAATAAAGCAGGAAAGTTTGCGATTTTCAAACTGTTGATGATTATTGTAAATATTGCCGCAAATCTGTTCTTCTTGGTTCTTTGTCCGATATTGAAGAACAAATATGGATTTGAACTGCCATTCTACGATGAGAATTATGGAGTGGGGTATATCTTTGTTTCGAATTTGATATCAACTCTTTTTGTTACATTGCTTCTGTTGCCGGAGATTCGTAAGGCAGGCAGACCTGATGCCGCATTACTTAAGAAGATTTTGAATTATTCGTTGCCTTTGTTGTTCCTTGGAATAGCTGGAATCATGAATCAAACGATAGACAAGATAATATTCCCATATTTGATGCCGGATAGGGCGGTGGCAGAGTCGGAACTGGGAATATATGGAGCCTGCTTTAAGGTCGCGATGGTGATGATGGTGTTCACACAGGCATTCCGTTATGCATATGAACCGTTTGTGTTCGCACAAAGCAAAGGCGAGGACAAAAAAGTGCAATATAGTTTGGCGATGAAATACTATGTGATTTTTGCATTGTTGATAGCGTTGGGCATGTCACTCTTTATGGATGTGTTTGCGTTGTTGGTTTCGCCATCTTATAGAGTAGGTATGGCGATAGTTCCGTTAGTACTGCTTACATACTTGTTTCAGGGAGTCTATTTCAACTTGTCAATTTGGTATAAACTGACGGATCGCACATATTGGGGAGCTATAATGTCGACTATTGGACTTGTGATCACATTGATTGTTAACATAGCATTAGTTCCAGAATTCAGTTATTATGGATCAGCAATCGCGTCTTTCCTATGCTATTTATGTGTTACGATTGTGTCATATATAATGTCACAAAAGTACTTCCCTATTGATTACGACAATAAGAGTATGGCAATTTATCTTATGTTGGCGTTAGGATTGTATGCGATATTCTATTTCTTTGCTCCGGATGATATGATAATCAGATTATTGCTATCGACGGTGTTGTTGATAGTCTATATTATTGTATTGTTTAGAAGAGATTTCCCAGCGTCGTCGCTGCCTGTTGTTGGCAAATATTTTAGATAATTCTTATTATATATGTATTATGGATGTATTATGGAAAAGACGGGAGAAATCTCGTCTTTTTTGTTTTGTGAAGAATATGCATGATGTGAATATTTATACTGAAGTCCTATATTAACGTCTATTTACAAAGTTTTACAAAAAAGTTAAAATACTATGTTGTTGAGCAACTAAATGTTACATTTATGTTTAAATAAACCCGAAATAATCGTTAATAAACTTTAAATGTTATGATTTTTTGTTATTTTAGCGACCGCTTTGGAGTGTGTCTTATTCTGAAGTATGTATGAAAATAGAAAATAAAAAACAAAACAAAGATATCTCTAATATCTAAGATATGAAAAACTTAATATCTTATAAAAAGTCCGGTCTGAATGCTTTGCGAAAGGCATTTTCATTAATTGTAGTATTGTGTGCGTACCTTCAAAGTGTTAATTCGCAGGAATTTATAGTGGAAGGATGGTATCAAGTATCAGAAAGTGAATCACGTGTTGTACCTGTTGATGCGTGTGGAGCTGTATACCATGCCTATATTACGCCGAGCTCTTCTTCGGACGCAAAATTTGCAATCAAGTATGCAAATGTGAAAGGAGGAATCAAGGCGGTAAATTCTTCGATAAGTACTTCAGATTTGATAGCGGAGAATGATTATCAAGGTAAAGGTTTGTGTCAGTTTACAATCCCTTCTGGCAGTAGTTTGAGAGAGTTCTATTTGGATATGACAAAATCTCCAATAGCAGTGTCAGCGTCAGCTCCTGTAGGTGTTGATGCCATTACTATTTCAACAGAATCGAGATCATCTGTGAATTTAGGTTCGACAATCAAGTTTACTTCATTATTCTGTTCTTCAAAGTCTAATACAGATCTAAGTTACTCATGGCAGATTAGTAAGGATGGAGAGACTTGGATTAAGCCAAGTTCAACATATACAGAGAAAGAATTTGAATATACAGTTTTGTCTGACATTAAGTATGTCAGATGTGAGGCGACATATACTGATCCTTCCGGCGACAGTCAGTCAATCACATCTAATGTGATAGAATTAACATTAAATGATCCGACATTCAATGTCCAGATTATAGGAGAAGGGGTTAGGGATATAAATAAGTCTGAGAAAGAAGTTCCTTCTTGGCATGATGTGGTAATCAAGATGATTGATCTTCCGTCTCAGAATGTGTCTAATCCAAAGATTTCGTTTAAGCCATTGGGAAGTGATGAAAGTTACAAACCATTGGATGCTGCTGTGCTCAATGATGATAAGATGAGTTGGAGCTTGTATGCCAACAAGAGTGGAAAGATGCGTATTGAAGTTGATGTAGAGGTTCCTGCTTCAGACGGAACATCAACAACAGTCACTTTGAAGAAAGAGTTTTTATTCCGTTTGGTATATTCTCCAGATAAAGATGATGCAGTACAGGAGTTGTTCTACGATGACTTCGGATATTTTGTAGGAAATGAATACCATTATGTGAAGTATGAAAACGGAACGCCAGTAGATCAGGATGCAGTAGAAACACTAAGTACGAAATTGCCTGAAAATGTAGAATGGATGGATGATAAAAATGGATTTATCAAAGAGCATTCGTTTGCATTGGAAGATCCAAGAACGGATTATAGTTCGATATTGGAGGATGGTAAAATTAATATAGACAGATGCTGGTCAATGTCAGAGGATAATCGACCATATAGATGTTGGTGTGAGAATGGTTTCCGTGTGGAAGATGGTTATTATGCATTCGTCTCAAATCCAGCCATGGCAGATGGTGGAGCAAAATCTAGTGGAGAAAATGACTATTGGAATGGTACTGACCATACAGGAAATACAGATGGAACTAAGCATGGAGCCATGTTGATGGTGAACTGTGCAAAAAATGCGTTGGATGCTGTTATATATGAGAGAGATTTCGAGATCACAGGTGAGTGTGCCAATGTGATGGTGCTTTTCTCTGCTTTTGTAAGTAATGCACAGGGCATTATTCCTGAAGGAGGAGCTACTACTCCAGTGAACGTTCGTATGGATATTTATGAGAAGGGAGGAACACAAGTTCTTACTTCAATCGAGTCTGGAGATGTGATAACAAGAAATTATGGAGCAAATTCATGGTCAAATTTGACGGCATTGTTCCCATTGTCGAATAAAGACAATACAAATGGATCTAAGTTCTATACTTTGAAGATTACAAACAATGCTCCTTCAGGAAGTGGTAATGATATTTTGCTTGATGATATCTCACTAAAGGTTTGTTTCCCTGAAATCGAGGTTAAGGCAAATGTCACAGCGGATGAGACTCTTGACGAGCACAATATTGTGATTTGTGGTAAGAGCAAGAATTTGACTTTGACTGCGTTCAACCGTGCAGGTATCGAAAACTATATTCCTACTCCATATTATTTGTTCCAGTATTTTGACGATACTGACAGCACTTGGAAAAATCTTCCAAAGGGAGTAGAGTCGACAGAGTCTGCAATCTCAGAGGATCCAACAATGGATATCAAACTTAGCAAGAAGGATTTCAGTGGAGACACTAAGTTCCGTGTTGTTGTTGGTAACTCAAAAGAGACAATTCAGAAGTTAGTTACAGAGGGTATTGCTAAGCCAAACTGTATGTACACTTACGCCATTTCGGAAGATTTCCATGTGAAGTTCAATCCAGTAGGTGAAGATTTGGATTTGTTCGGATGTATCGGTGAGACAATTGATGTTAATGCTGACGCTAATGGACGTCCTACAATCGAATGGATAGACTATTCAGGAAAGGCGTTGACAACAAATGATTCTATCACAAGTATAAATAAAGACAAGTTGACATTTGTGATTCCAGAGTCAATCTTGAAATCTAACAACAAGTCGGATACATTATATATGATCGCTACAACTGAAGGTGGACTTTGTTCGGATACTCAGATTGTATCAATCACTAAGTATGACGATTTGGATTTCAATATAGAGAATGATACATTCTATTGCGAGTTCGACAAATCATTAAAGGCTGTCGATCTTTATCCTACAAGTGGAATCAACTATGTATGGAAACTGAAGGGGTCTAATTTGGAGGATCAGACAGGATCTGAATACAAGGTCTTGAAATCTAATCCTGAGATTTTCGACAATACTGTGACTGTGACAGGTACAGCTGATAAGTTCTGTCCAACAACTAAGACTGCAGATTTCAGCATCTACCGTCGTTACAAATTGGATTTGACAGTTGATGTTGAAGGTGCTAGCGAAAAGGTAGCTAATATATGTTTGCCTACCGACGGTGAAAGCACTTCCCGCGTCGACTTGAAAGTTAAAAAGGTTTACGCAGACGGATCTAATCCATCTTATGCGGAAGAGAAAGTCACTACATATTTCTGGTACAGAAAAGATGGAGATAAGGATTCTGTTCTTATCGGACAGGGTACTGAGACTTCATTTGTTGACCGTTTGACAGACAACAACATATACAAATATTCTGTAGCTGCTGTTGATGAGGTCTGCTATAAGAATGATGCGGTCGCAACTTCTGATTCTTCTATAATCAATGCAAGAAAACCTTTGATTGTTAAGTTGACAGAAGATAAAGAGGAAATATGTGAGAAAGAAGAGATCACTTTGAATGTCAAGATCACGAATGCATTGGAGGTGGATACAATCACATCTCGTTTCTTTGAGAATGGCAAGTCTCTTACTTCTCTTTTAGGATCAGATAAGAATTATTCTTATGTGCCAACAAATGGAACTAAAGAGAAAGTGACTAAAAACATCAAGGTGGAGGTGATGGATATGATATGTAGTCCGTCTAAGCCAGTGACAGATTCTGTCAAGTTTGATGTGTTTGTTCCGCTTGTAGTTTCACTATCTACTGATGCAGATGGTGATCAGAAGTGTATCAGAAAAGATAACGGAGATGATTTTGTCAATGTGACATTGACAGTGGAGCAGGGTAATCCTCGTTCTGTTGTATGGTTCGATGGTTTGTATCCAGGCCTTGTGTTCAACAGACCTGTAACGGTCAACCAGGGAGAAAATAAGATTTCTGTCAAAGTATACGATGAGGTTTGTCGTGCTACAGATGCGACAGGTCTTGTTGAGGGAGCGGACACGTCTAAGACTATCATTGCAAGTGAACCAATAATCATCAGTCTTGCTGCAGATAAGGATTCTATATGTAATGGTGAGACGGTAGAGATGGATATGAATGTCAAAAATTCATTGACTAGTGGTCCAGAGGTAAGATGGTATGAGCGTTACAATGGAGTTGAGGATTTGAAATACACAGACAGATCAACAAAAACAAGCAAAACACACACACCTGTAAACCCTACAGACTTTGTGGTCAAGAAGACAATGATTGTAAAAACTGTTGATAATATCTGTAATGCAGGAAAAGATGTTATGGACAGCGTATCTTACAATATCTTTATTCCAATCAAGTTGAATTTGACTCATGATGCAGTTCTTAACGGAAATGTCATTCAGAAATGTATCACACAGGCAAATGTTGACAATGTTGTAAATTTGGAGGTAAAGGTGACTGCGGGTAATCCAAGTAAGTTGATTTGGTCTGATGGAAATTACAACGATGCGGCAGCTCCAGTATATATGCGTCAGTTTGTTGTGTCTCCAGGAACTAACTCAATTTCAGTAGTCGGTTCAGATGGAGTATGTTCATCGTCTGCAAGTGATAATGACGCTTTGGATATCGTTGCGGCAAGCCCTATCACATTGGAACTTTCTACTAAGAATCCAGATGTATGTGATGGTGCGGATATCGACTTCGAGTTGAAAGTCAACAATACTCTTGATGATAAAGTTGAGGTTAGATGGTATGAGGAAGACACCAAGCTTTACACAACAAATGGTGCATCGTTGACTAAGGCTCATACATCTTCTAACAATACAAATTCTAAGTTGGGCAAGACAATGGTTGTCAAAGTCGACGATGAAATTTGTAGCAAGGGTACCGAGGTATCTACTTCAGCTGATTATACAGTTTACAAGCCAGTCAAATATTATTTGACATCTGATGCTGCAGAATTTGATGTGCCGAACACTAAGTGTTTGGGTCAGACATCCCAGGGATCTCAGACAAGTGCAGATATCAAGGTTAATTTGACTCAGGGTAACCCTGTTAAGTTTGTATGGTCTGATGAGGTTGAATGGAACTGGAAATGGGGTGATCCAGAGGAAGAGAAACGTAATGTTACTGTACGTAATTTCGATTTGAAGCTTGGTAAAAACACTTTGTCAGTTACTGCATACGACAATGTATGTAACAAAGAGGGTGATGAAGCTCAGTTTGTAGGTGAAGGTCAGAATATTAGTATTGAGGCTAGAACACCTATCAAAATTGGTTTGGATTTGGCTTCTGGTAGAAATGTGATGTGTAAGGGAGAAGATATTTCACTTGTAGCGACAGTCCATAATGATATGGATGGAGAGAAAACAAAGTTGGAGTGGAATGAATATCATGGCGTGGCTGATGGCCTAGTAGATAATGGATCTTATACAACAGATAAGTTCATGCCAGAGCAGGGTGAATGGACATATTCTGTTAAGGCAAGTGAAAATGTGGCAAATCCAATTTGTCCTTCTCAAACTGCATCATATTCAGTGTCTGTTCAGGTTAATACAACATTGAAGGTATACGCTTCAGAGGATGCAATTTGTCAGGATACTTCTGGTAGGGATACAGTCAAGTTGATCAGATTGACTGCTCGTGTTATTACAGGTAAGCCTCAAGGAATAATCTGGAGTACAGGAGATACAACAAGAATTGATACTGGTTATTCATTCTTGAATGTTGCTCCAATGAACAATCGTATATATTCAGCTTACGGATTTGATTCTGTATGTGTAAAGACAACACCGGCATATTCAGATACAATTGATGTTGACCATAGAATTTATGTTACGTTGTCTGCAGACGACTACAAGGTTCAGATGGGTGATGAGGTTAGTCTAAAGACTGATTATACGCTACCTGCGGATGGAGTTCGTTATTACGAAATGGTTTCTCCAAACGAGGTTGAGCTTGAAAGAAACCTTGATTCTGAGTTCAGCTGGCAGTTGAATGATCCAGGACGTTATCAGTTCATTGTTAAGTTGGAAAACGGTAATTGTGGTGTCCGCAGTTCGAATATTATAACTGTTGATGTTGCAGACTACGTATTGGTGCCAAACGTCATCACTCCATACAATGGCAATCCTAAGAACGACAAGTTCATGGAAGGTTATGACGTGAAGATTTTCAATCGTTATCAGGAAACTGTTTATGAGGGTACTGACGGTTGGGATGCAACTTACAGAGGTGAACTTGCTACTCCAGGAACATATTTCTACATCTTGACAAAGAAAGATGGAAGAGTGTTGAAGGGCACAGTTGAGGTTTATAGAAAATAATGGGAAAGAAAAATATAGTCACGATGAAAAAGACGATTTTCAGTTTTGTGATTTCCGCATTGCTTGCCACAAGCGTTTGGGGAATAGAGCGAAGATTCGGAACAGGTTTTTACGAATTCGATTCGTCTAAAGAAAATAAGAAGGTCGATGAGCAGCCAATGTCTGTATATAAGGATGGCTTCTTCGTATTCTTCAGAGATAATATAGCATATAAGTTTAAGCCTGGCAAGAACTTGGATTTGTCAAATGTTGAGGAGTGTCCGGAGTTGACCAACTTGGGTATTCAGGGAACGTTCGCATACGATAGAAACAAGGGTAAGTTATATTTCTCAAAAAAGGATTCACAAGGAAATTCTGAGTTGTATGAGGCTACCGAAGATGATGGAAAGTGGAAGGATGTCAAGAAACTTAAAATCAAAGGTACGATGGCTCAGGCTAAAGAGGTGCACGGATCATCGTTGGCTATCGGACGTTGGAACCATTATGTGCCAGGAGTAAAGGGCTTCTATAATCCTTGTATCGGACGTGCCGGACGACGAATCTATTTCTCAGGTGAGTTTATGGCAGGTAAGGGTGGCCGTGATATCTGGTATATTGACCAAGATAAGGATGAAGAAGGAATGTGGACTAAGCCAGAACCTGCTGGTGACGAAATCAATTCACAGAATAAGGAAGATTATCCTTTCGTTGTGGCTGATACAGCATTGTATTTTGCATGTAATAAGGTGACTGGTAAGGGAGGTATGGATATATATGTCAGCCACAAGGGTGCTAAGGAAAAAGATTGGGGCAAACCTGAGAATTTAGGTGAACTTTTCAATACTGGAGCTGATGAGTACAACATTGTGGGTAATGCATACGCGATGTATTTCTTGTCTAACCGTAAAGGTGGAAAGGGAGGTTTTGATATCTACTATCCTAATAAATATAATGTCAAGAGAACAGGAGAGTTGACTCCAGACTTTACATGTGACGAGCCTAAGGGATTCCACTGGGTGTTGTTCTTCTTTGATTTCGGAAAGGCGGATATGAAGCCTGAGTATGAGGCACAGTTGGATGAGTTGCTTCGTGCAATGAATGAGTTCCCTGGAGGTAAGTTTGAAATCTCAGGACACACAGATGCTCGTGGTTCCGCTGAGTTCAATAAGAAGTTGTCGCAGAAACGTGCGGAGTATGTACGTAGTCTGTTGATTGCCAAAGGTTATCCAGCAAACTTGATTGTAGCTGTTGGACGTGGTATGGAAGAACCTGTTATTCCTAACGCTCAACTTGAGGAAGAGCACGAGCAGAACCGTCGTGTTGATATTAAATTGTTGAATGAATAAGGAGAAAGCATAGAATATGAAGAAGATATTTATAGTATTAGCAACATTGCTATTTACGGTTTCTGCCTTTGCACAGCAGGATTTGCTAATGACTCAGCAATTTTTCTCACGTATCAACAAGAACCCTGCCGGTATTGGTAACTTTGAGCAAATTGATGCGTTTTTGTTAGGCCGTTTCCAGTGGCTTGATGTAAAGGATGGTCCAAAGTCTGGTATTTTTAATGTTCAGACGTTTAAGACTGATCTTAATTCTGGATTCGGTTTTACAATGAGTTATGATGACATCGGTGCGGCAAAGGGAAGTTTCAATCCTAAGGCTGTCTACGCATATGTGTTGCGTCTGCGTGAGGATATGGTTCTTTCTATGGGTCTAAGTGCTGGTGTCCAGTATGCTTATTTCGACGCAAGTAAATATACAATTGAAGATATTACAGAGATTACTGAGGACCATGATTTTATCAATGACAGAGAGAGTGGTATACACCCAGATGTAGATTTTGGAGTTGAGTTCTCTAATCCAAAATATATGTTTGGAGTTTCTGCGACTCACCTTTTGAAATATCAATCCACAACAACTCAGTCTGCTCTTCATATCAATGGATACGGACGTTATTTCTGGGATTTGTCTGAGACTTTTGTATTGGCTCCTGCATTGGCATATACTTGGCATGATAAAGTGGCAGTTGCTGAAATCAATGCTATTCTATTCTATAAAAATTTCCTTTGGGGAGGTTTGACTTATCATCCTGATATGTTCAATAAGTTTGGTACAAACCCTATAGCTTTCATGTTTGGTGCTGAGTATAAGAATTTCCGTATTGGTTACACATTTGACTATAACTTTGGTAAAGTGTCTAAACTATCAAAAACTGCTCATGAAATCATGTTGTCTTATAGTGTTCAGACTAAGAAGACAAAGGTTCCTTATGAGAGATTTGAATAGGAGATTTCTTATAAATACAAGTTGTATATCAATAGCGTAAGTTTCGCATTTGATATCATACAAGTTTAATAGTATAAACCGTTTTAGTATTTATCAGATGTGATTGTCTGAGACACTAGAACGGTTTTTTATTTTAAATAATGAATGTCTAATAAAATATAAAGCTATGGAAATAAATGTCTATCAACGTTTTTTTGAGGCGGAACTTGATTATAATGGTGTGAAACGTCATGCCGCTTCTGTTCTGCTTATTTCAGATTCTGAAGCAGGAAACATCAAATATAATGCGTCTGTGGCTTTTATGCCACACGAGGATGATGAAGACTTCCGTGTGCCGTATGACGCCTATTTTACTAAGACTATATATGAAGATCGTGGACGTCGCTCGAAAAAAAAGGAAAAACAATTTATTGAAGATCTTCCGAAATATGTTGATGAATTGGCGACGGAGGTCGAAGGCAAGATTTTTTGGGACAAACCTCTTTCCGATGAAAGGTTAGGATAGACTGTTGTTTTCCAGTTTGATCTGATATAGATTCATGTATAAAAAATGAACTCAGTGATTCACTGAGTTCATTTGATAAATTGTAAAAGTGAATAATGTGTTATGATGAGTTTTTGTGTGTGATGAATAAGTTTTATTTGTTATTGTCTGACGTTTCACATTTATCTAGATTCGCTTTTTTTGCCTCAGCCTTCCACGCGTCTGTGATCGTTTTGCCCCAATCGCCTGAAGCTTTCCATGTCTTTGTGTTTTTCCAGTTGTTGATGCTGATATTAGAGTATGATGACAACACTGGATCGGAGGATGGATCCTTTACCACGTCAAGATACTCAACAGGACTTCCGTTGCCATACCACGACCATGCCAGCCATCCTACATTCTTCTCTTTGCAGTAGGAAAGAATCTGTTGCTCGTCAACATCACCGTCGCTATGATACCAACCGAATTCCCCGATACACAGTGCTAAGTCTTGGTTTATTACTCCGTCGATATTGGATGCAATCCTTTTTGTATTGCCAGCCGTGCCATACATGTGGATAGAGAATAAGATGTTGTTCTCTACGTCGGCAGCCAGCACCTCTTTACCGTAAGTATGGATTGTTGATGCATTCTGACCGTATCCCCCGGCGTCGACCATGATACAGTGGCGAAGACCTGCTTTTCGAATTACAGGGATCGCTTGTTTGTAACCCTCTTTCCAGTTGGCGGCTGATGATGACTTATGCCACTCGTTGGCGATATTGATGATTACATAATGTTCTGTGCCTTTCAATACGGATGCCATGTCGGCAAAATAGTTGGCAGCCTTCACTAAATCGTTGATGTCGTCACTGCCTGTTGCGTCGTGGACTTCCACAATAGCTACCATGCCATATTCCTTGCACTTGTCTATCATCATTCTGACGGAATCAGCATCGTCGGCAGCAAATTTTGCACCGTCTCCCAACACTATACGGACAGCATTGGCCTCATATTTATTTATGGCTTCCAATTGGGTATATGCTGAACTTTTGAACCAAGTGTAAGCCAGATTTACGCCTCGCATCACAAACTCGTTGCCACAACGGTCGAGCAGTTTCGTACCGTCTACCTTGAATCCGTCAACGTCTGAAACTTTGAAATTGTATGACTTGGTGGTTTTATTATTACGCATATTGTCGGCTGTAGCCTTTTTTGCGTAAAGGTTAGTCTGACAGAATAATCCGAGAACTAAAGTTGATAATATGATAAGTTTCTCCATATTGTATGCGTGTTAAATTGATTTGTGACAAAGGTAGATCACAACACTTAACACACTAAGGAGAATATTTTCATAAATATGGATTAATGTTTCAACGTGCTGATTTAGGCGAATATCCGAAAAATTGTTTGAAACGTCTGCTGAAATATAATGGGTCGTTGAAGCCGACTGCATAAGCTACGTCGCTGACTGACATTTCGCCGTCTGCCAACAGATTCTTTGCCATGTTGAGACGGTATTCTGTCAGAATCTCCATTGCTGTCTTATCAGTTATCGCTTTCAAACGTCGGCAAAGAGTTGACTTGCTCATTCCTAGGTCTTGAGTGAATTCCGTCAGGCTGTAGAGCGGATTGGTGTAGTTTTCCTTTACCAGAAGTATGATCTTTTCCAGCAATGGATTTATCTTCTCTGTCGACTCTTCTTCTCCTTCTAATGTTTTGGTTAATGCTGTGACCTGTATTTTCTGATGCCACATTAAGAAGTTGCAGATTTTCACCAGCAACTCGTCGTCATCAAATGGCTTGGTTATATAATCGATTGCTCCGATTGAGAGACCTTTCAATCGTATGTTATCATCAGTCTTGGCAGACAGGAATAGCAACGGAATGTTAGACGTCAGCAAATCTCCCGTCAATTTCTCATACATCTCAAGACCATTCATGTTAGGCATCTCAACATCACTTATAATCAGGTCTGGGACATACGCTTGTGCTTGTGATATTCCATGTTCTCCATCGTGAGCTTGGTGCACTTCCACGTATGGAGACAATAGTTCTGTGATATGTTCAAGAATCAATTCGTCGTCATCTACAACTAGAATAGACTTTCCTGAAAGAAGATTTTTGTTTATTGTCAGCTCTACATCCTGCTTGTCGTCTTCCTGGATTTCCAGTTTTTCATCCGGACATTTAGGTAGTGAGATGATCACTGTGGTGCCATCTTGCGGTTTGCTTTCAATCTGTAGATTTCCTTTATTTTTGCGGACATAATCAAGCACGATTCTGAATCCGAATCCATAGCCGACCTCGTCTTCTGTGCCTGAAGTGGACGTTATATTCTCACCGGACAGAAGTTCATTTACTTTATCTTGTGACATTCCGACTCCTTTGTCAGTCACTTTAATAATCGAGTTGCCGTCAGTTTCGGAAAGTTCCACCGATACTTCTCCTCCTTTGACGGAGAATTTGATTGCGTTGGTAATCAGGTTGCGTATGATGGTTGAAAACATACGTTGGTCGCACCATGTGGCATATTGTGTCATTCCGTCTTGACACAAATTGATTTCTTTTTCTCCAGCCAGACCTTCCAATAGTGAGATCGCCTCTTTCACCAGTTCATTCGCGTCGACTGTCGACGGATGGTAAGTGGATAGTGCGACGTCTCCGTTTGCCCATTGCAACAGACTGACCATTTGTCTCTGCAACCCTTCAGACTCGTCAGCCAATTTGGTGAGTAGACGCTGCTGTTCGGCTTGTGTGTAGATATGCGACAACATTCGTTTCAAAGTGGAGACGATGGCAAACATCGGATTCTTTAAGTCGTGTGCTACCACAGCCACCAACTGATCTTTCTGTTTCAACGTCGCCAATAAGGTTTCGTTTCTTGCTTCGATAGCCGACTTTTGTTCCGACAATAGGGTGTTGGCATTGTTCAGATCACGAGTTCTCTCATCTACCATCTGTTGTAGTTCCCGACGGTGCTCTTCCAATCTTTTAGTCCTTGCTCGGTAGAAAGCATAAAGCAGAACACAAGACAATAGGAAGATCAAACAATAGAACCAGATGCTGTTCCACCACGGAGATGAAATTGTGACGGGTAGTGAGATAGCCTGAATTGGCTTTCCACCTGAGAATGCTGCCAACTCAATTGTGAAATCACCTGCAGGCAGGTATGTGATGTCTATACTGCGTTTGTGACCTAACGACTCCCAATCCATACCGATTTCAGGAATACGATATTTTGGCACAATATTGTTTGTCAGAGAGAAGTCGACCCAGTCGAATCCTAATGAAAATCTGTTTTGATCATACGACAAATTCAATTTTTCCATTGTCTTCAATGGAAGAGGAAGAATATCACTTCCCACTGGCACTGTCTTTCCACGGATGCTCAGCTGTGAAAATGCCATGTGATCGATTTTTTCAGACGTTTTCATATTTGGTTGCACTCGTACGAATCCGTCTTTGCATCCAAAGAAGATGGATCCTGATTTAGTCTGCAGGCAAGCTCTGCCGGTGAAATAGTCGTAGGATGGGATTGTGTTTGTCGGCAACATACGGTTGTATGTCATCCATTTTGTATCGATTGCCAGAATTCCGTTAGACCCGCTTGCCCATAAAATATTGTTTTCGTCTATCAGCAATGACGCGTATTCGCCCATAGGAATATAATCAATGATGCCAAGATAGACATCATCTTTATCAAAACAGTAGATTCCTTTATTTGTCGCTGCAAAAAGCATATTGTCGTTGTTTGCGACGCAATGGTTCACATGCAGAGGATTGTTTGAGAGTGATTTGTCGACGTCGGGAAGCAGAGGTTTGAAATGACCAGATCTGTTGCTCCAGATGGTTCTTGCTGTGTATATGATAATGCTTCCGTCTGGTTTCTGGTATGATCCTTCCACCCAGACGTCTGGATAGTTGCTCATAGAAGAGTCCGACAACGTCAATTTCTCCCACTTATCATTTTTCCCGCGGTAAACACCATCGCCTGCTGCGGAGACGAAGATGGAACCGTCTGCCATGCGATAGATATTTTTTGTGGTATAGCGGGGATTTTCAATTCCTTTGTAAAGTATTTTTGATATATTTCCGGTCTTTAGGTTGTAACGGTTGCTTTCTCCTCCCCAGAAACCCAACAAATAGTCTCCGTCCTCTTTGGCAATTGTCAGTACACTGTTCGACGATAGTCCTTTGACCTCCTGTTTAATCTGTAATTGGCTGTCAAACAAGTAGAGTCCACAACCGTCGGTTCCCATCAACACGTCGCCATCCTCAGTCTCGCAGAATGATGCTCCAACTGCTTTGGGAATACCCACGTCTTTTGATTTGATATAGGTGTAATCGCTTATTGAAGTGGTTCGCCAAACACCAGAACTCTGGGTCGGTACCCAAACATTTCCTTCATTGTCAACAAACAGCGATGATATTTTTGCCAAAGCATCTTCACGCTCATTCAATGGGATGATCTTGTCATATTCAAAGTTTGCACCGTCAAACTTGCATTTCCAAAGTCCGTCATTTAATGTTCCAATCCAAATGTTCCTCTGCTTATCAGAAGCAACAGCACTGATATTATCAAACGGAGCGTCCAATTTCTTCAGTACAGGCATATCTTTTTCACCGTTGATTTCAGCGATCCATGAGCCTCCCACCGCAGAGCATATAAGAATGTGATTGTTGTCAAGAGGATGGATGTCTGTGATGAAATGATTTTTTAATAGAGAAAAAGGAAGTTCGTTGCCTTCTTTGTCAAGGATTGCCAATCCATTGTAGTGGCACACCCAATATCGATCAAATTTATCAGCACAAACATCAAGCACATGATTTTGATATTTTGGAGCGACGCGTTGAAACTGGTTGGTGACGTCGTCAAAACCGAATAATCCGCATGCTGTGGATAGAAGGTTTTCTCCATTAGGTTGTGAAGAAAGCCCCTTCAAATCGTGTTTGTAGGTGTCTTTGGGAAGGAAATATGAGATGTCTTCAAAAGAATCTGACAACTCATTATAAGAGAACAATACAGAATTGGAACTGGAGAATGTTGGCTTGCCATTTGGAAGGAGAAAAGCGTAATAAATATCGTTTCTCAACATTACGGAATCTGTGAATGAATTGTAGTTTTTGAAGTTCACTCCGTCGAAACGGCTGATTCCGAAACGTGTGGCAATCCATACATAGCCGTTTGTGTCTTGGCAGACTGCATTGACTGAATTGCTTGTCAGACCGTCTTCAATAGTATAGTGAGCAAACAAAAGACGTTCAGCTTTTACTCCTGTCAGAGCTAAAAGCATCACAACGCATATCAATATTTTCTTGAAAACAGCCATCTTATACATCTCCTTGTATTACAAAAATAAAAAAAGATGGCGAAAGAGAAAAATATATTACACGCACGTTTTTACGTGATATTTATCATTTATCATTTCGCATTTTTTAATTTATATAATATTGTTGCCAGGATTCCCATTGCGATGCTCAATGTCCAGACGTATATGAACGAGACTCTCAATCCGAATGCATCTGCGATATTGGCGATCATGAACGGTCCGAACAAAAATCCGGTGCCGCTTATAGTGTTCACCATGGCGATTCCTGCACCTGGTGTGACGTCGGGTTGACTGCCCGCCTGACTATATATGATTGGCACCACGCAGCTCATGCCTAAGCCTGTGATGAATAGGGCGACGACGGAGATTCCGAACGCAGCGTCGCCAAAGGAGGCCGCGCTTGCGAACATTCCCAATCCGATGATTGTGATGACGCTGCAAACCACTAATATATACGTTTCTGAGTATCTGCTTCTCACAATGTCTCCCATAAAACGTCCGATTGCCATGAAGGATGCGTATACTGCCAATCCCACTGGTGCCAGATTCTGCGGCAGTGTGATCACTTCATTCATATAGGTTGTGCTCCACGTCGACACGACACCTTCAATCACTCGGCTGAACAGTGCGAAGAATGCGATCAGAAGTAATATGCCCTTAGGGAAAAGCAGACGGAATTTTTTATCTGTCGGATTCTTTTTCGGCCTTTCCCTGATCATAAACCGACGTAGCAGCGTCAATTCGGTGAATATGCATACTGATGCGGTCGAAAAGTGAGCCCATGTCGGAATATTGAATGTGAGGAATAGTATGGCGACGAGAGCTCCTGTCAGTGTTCCGACGTAGTATATGGCGTGGAATTTGCTCAGGATACTGCGTTTGTACGCCTTCTCAACGAGGATAGAGTTGCCGTTGATCGCTATGTCAAACAGAGATACAAACATTCCGTATGCCATGCAGACAGGGAATAGAAGATATTTCGACGGCATGATTGGAATCAGCGCAAACAGCGTCGCCACGATGAATCCCATAGCTGTCAGATTCTTGCTGCCATAACGGTTGGCAAGGTTGGAGCAGACTGGCATGATGAGTAGTCCGCCAATCGACATGGACAGTTCCATCAGACCGAGTCCGGTGAAATTGAAATCATAGATGATCTTAAGCGCAGGCATTCGTGAGAATAGGGTAGCGAATGTGAAACCTGCGAAGAAATACATTGTCATCAGTGCATAGCGGGCATGATTCTTCGCCAGACGCAATTCCACTGCTGAATAATTTTTATCCATCTTTCATTTAAAATTTTATATAAGCCTCATGAGAGGTGACAGTGTTTGTTTAAAATCGGGTGCAAAATTATAAATAAATTTATCATTCCGCATTTTTGATTTATAATTTTATTTAATGCCTCTTGCCGTCTTCACCACTTCCCAAGCCATATTGATCTGTTTCATGGATTCAGTAGCCTGGCGGATTGCCTCGTCGCCCAATGAAGCGGCATTGTCGGGATGATATTTGATGGCAAGTGCACGGTATGCTTTCTTGACTTCCTCAACGGAAGCGGTATCGTCTACTCCAAGAATGTCATAAGCCTCTTTTTCTTTTGTCGACGTATTGCTAGAATCCTGAGTTCGTGATTCATTGGAGTGCTTATAATTATTGTATTTGTTGTGATTATTAGATTCTTGATGATTGTTGTAGTTATGGAATTTATTGTCTGAGTTTTCATTACATTTTGACTGATAGCTTTTCTGCTTATCCTCTGATTTATAATGTCCTTCTTTGTATTTTTTTATGAAGATTGCTTTTATACTGTTGTATTCTTGTGTTGTGATTCCTAGACGACTTATAATATATCCTATTTTGAATTTTTCATTGGCATGAAAATTATCATCAGCGTATGCTACTGCCAATAGTTCCATGATGATTTCTGATTTGGCTGCAAACGTTAATTTCTTGATATTATAGAAGTATTCATATCCTTCGTTTTCGATTTTGTAAGAGTATTCTTTTAGAAAGAACTGAAATTCATTTAGGGCAGCATCTTGTTCTTCTTTTGTTTTGTAGTATCTACGTATAGTCGACTTGACACGTTCTAATTCGCATACCATATTCTTTTTGTCGGCTTTCATCACTTCTGCAAGCATCCGAAGAATGCACGGCCTATAGTCTTTTTTTTGTTCTTTTTCAGCATGATTTAATGAAAATATGCAGCCGAAAATAAGTAAAAACAACCCCCAAAATACGACAATAAAATCAATATCGCCTGTAATTTTGACAAATATAAAACAACATATAATTATGAATGTCAGAAAGAATATTATAATTGGTGTTGCGTTTTTTTTCATGATAAATACAATATCTAATTATTTAATGCCTCTTGCCGTCTTCACCACTTCCCACGCCATATTGATCTGTTTCATGGATTCTGTGGCCTGACGGATTGCCTCGTCGCCCAATGAAGCGGCATTGTCGGGATGATATTTTATTGCCAGTGCGCGGTATGCTTTCTTGACTTCGACGTCGGAAAAATCTCCACTCACGCCAAGAATATCGTATGCTTCACTTTCTGAAATTCTATTCTTATTCTTTGATTGAGAGTTTGAGCTATTCTTTGATTCGTTTGATCTGCTCTGATTCTCCGAATGGTTGCTTTTGTTGTGGTTCTTCTCAGATTGTTTGTCCTTGTTGTTTGCTTTATATTTTTGAGCTTCGTATTTCTTCAAGAAAATTGTGTAGATACTTTTGTACTTTTCATTAGAGAAGTTCAGTTTTCTAGCTATTTCTTTGATGACGTTTTCTTCGACGGTACTGAAATCCTCGTCGGAATAGGCCAGTGCCAACAACTCCATGACAAGTTCGGATTTTGCCACATAGTTGAGACATCTGTTGACTGTATCGTACACGTTCTCCCAATCGGGTGTGCTGTCGAGGATAGATTTAAATTCTTTGAGGGCTTCTATTTGCTGTTCTTCTGTCTTGTAGTATCTGCGAATGGTCTCTTTGATTTTATCCAGTTCACAGACCATCTGTTTGCCGTCTGCCTTCATCACACGTGCATAAAGCGAGAATAGGCAATATTTGTAGTCGGCTTCCTTTATATTGCCATCTGTGGAATTATTGTTTGTCGTTTTTCTATTATTTCTGTTTTTTCTTGCCCTCTTTATTACATTCCAAGCCCAAAGAATCTCATTCAATATAATAAAATTGTCGCTGTTGTCATTTCTGTCTGGACCGTATTGTTTTTTGTTGTTTGTGTGTTTCTTATTATTATCGACAGAGTAAATCTTTTTCAGTTTTTGGTACGCTTTTTTAATATCCTCATCACTATCATAACAACTTACCCCAAGAATCTTATACGCTTTTAGTTCGTCTTCTGAAAATTTTGTCTTGTTTTCAGTCCACTCTTTTTTATTCTGAGAACTATCATTCATATGTCCCATATTCTGAGAGCCATAATTCTTATAGCCTGTATTTTGAGATCTATAATTCGTATGGTACGTATTCTGAGAACCATTATTCATATGGTCCATTAAATGGAAAATTTTGATTATTATGAAGATGACGATGCCTAATATTAATGGCAGGCATATAAAAATTTCAGTATCCATATCTGAACTAAATTAACAAATTATTATTTTATTCCTCTTGCCATCTTTACGGTTTTCCACGCCTCGTTGATCTGTTTCATGGATTCTGTTGCCTGGCGGATCGCCTCGTCGCCTAAATTGGCAGCATTGTCGGGATGGTATTTTATTGCCAATGCGCGGTATGCTTTTTTGATTTCGGAATCAGAATCTGTATGCTCAACTCCTAGAATAGAGTAAGCATCATTCTCCGACATTCCATTATATTGTTGATAATTGTTATGGTGCTCATTATCTTCGTCGCTCTGCTTTTTTCTTTCTTTGTCGTTCTGTTTTTCGTTTTCGTATTTTGTATCGGATGGATTGATTCCTGATGGTGAGTAAACTGTCGGACATGCATCATTGTAGTATCCATGTTTATATTTCATAATGAAGATGGCAAGGATACTTTTGTATTCTTGAGGAGTAATTTTCAATCTGTTTACTATAGTTTCAATCATTAGCTTCTCATCATAATTGAAACTGTTGTCGACGTATGCAATTGCCAAAAGCTCCATGATAAGTTCTGATTTTGCTACATAGTTGAGGGTGTCGTTAATTTTTTCGCAGATTTGATTTAGAATTATCAGATCATTGTCGAGAATATCATGGAATTTTTTCAGAGCCTGCTTGTTCTCTTCCTCTGTTTTGTAATATCTGTGAATTGTCGATTTCGCTTTGTCAAGTTCATATTCATTTATGTCTCGGTCTGCCTTAATTATCTTAGACATAAGTGCTATGACGCAATGTCTGTAGTCGGAGAAATCAATTACATTATGTTTTTTCTTATATTCTAGATGCAACCAGGATAATGTATATAGCGCTACTAAAGGCACTCCTATAGATAATAATATCAAAAATAAATATGTGATCCATTTGTTCCAGATACATAAATATATAATTGTTACACACACACCACCCACCAAGATGGGGAATCCGAAAATGAAAAATAAAAAAGATACTATTTCTTTAGCTGTTGAATCATTCATGACAATTTGATCTGTAGGTTAGATTTCGATCATGACGAAATGCAGTATTTCATTATGAATGGTCATATATGACACGTGCGTCCTAATCATGTATTAATGTTACATGCACGTCCGAATGACACGCACGTCCGTGCGTCACTACGAGAAAAAAACCGCAACCCATAAAATGAATTGCGGCTTTGTATTGTGTCGACGTCGGTTTTAACGTCAGCGTTTTTACTTGTTGACCTGGAACTTAGTCACACCGTTCTTGATGAAGTCAACGATCTGGTTTGCAGCTGCAAGACCAGCGTTAGTGTTAGCCTCAGCAGTCTGAGCACCCATCTTCTTTGGTGTAGAGAAGTAACGGCCTGTGAAGCACTTGAACTCCTTATCTGCTTTTGGCATGATATCAGTGATATACTTAAGGTCAGCACGCTCAGCCATTAGTTTCCACAAACCAGCCTCATCGATAACCTCCTTACGAGCAGTGTTGATAAGGATAGCACCCTTCTTCATCTTGCTGCAAAGGTCGTAGTTGATGCTCTTTGTAGTCTCTGGAGTAGCAGGGATGTGTAGAGAAACGATATCACAAGTCTCGAACAACTCATCCTGGCTCTTTACTGCGTGAACACCAGCTGCCTCGATTGCGTCTGCTGGGCAGAATGCAGCGTAAGCGTAAATTGCCATA
>JAEEMG010000013.1 GCA_016283095.1 Paludibacteraceae bacterium
CCTTTAACTTTAGATTTCCATACCAAGCAAATGTCATTAGGACATTTGAACAAATCAACAATAGAATTGTAAGAAACGCTTTCATATTATTTTTTTTAAATCATAAAACGATTTCCTAATCACTTAGAAAATCGTTCATCCCCCCAAAAAAATATTACAAGTGGCTCGCTTGGGGCTCGAACCCAAGACCCCATCCTTAAAAGGGATGTGCTCTACCAGCTGAGCTAGCGAACCTCCCGATTTTTCAATCGTGATGCAAAAGTAGTGCTTTTTATTTAATCTGCAAATTTTTTTACATAATTTTATCGAATTGACGAAAAAAAAGACGGAATTTAATCCGTCTTTATATATTTTATTGCTCTGAGTTTTCTTGAGCATTGAATTTGACCGATGAAATCATTGCTTCTAACTGTCTGTAGGCAGAGCGTTTGCTCTTGTTCGGACGGTATATGAATGCTTCTACGGTGATGATATTTTTGTTTTCTGGATCAAGGTAGCTTCTGCTGACGAAAGGTCCGCCCATGATATCACCTTCTATTCTCCATAATCCGCGAATCTCCACACTGTATTTGCCATCCATTGCAGGTAATACTGTGGATTCAGGAGGCATGATCTCATAACGTGTTGTCATGTATGATCCGTCAGATGGTCCACCTACGTATGCTTTCATCACAGAATCTCTGTAGTAGAGTAGGTTGTCTTTCATGAAGTCACTCTCATCATTGTAAGGCATTCTGTAGATTACGATATTCTCAGTGAAATCAGGATTGCCATTGGAGAACCAAGCGAAATCTTTTTCAAAGCGGGCTTGTGTCAATGAAGACGGGATGATCAGTTCCGCTCCGAATCTTTTCCTTACGCTGTCGCAGTAGTCCACATGTCTGAATTTGCCGAAGAATCGTACGACTCTCTCATTCTCTGCATTGATGTAGAATCGACGGATGACTTCGATATTCTTGTTGAAGAATTCTTCAAGAGAATCTTTGCTTGGTGCGGTTATACGTAGCACAGCTTGTGTTTCGGCCCAATTGTCTCTGCTTGCTCCCATTTTAGACTGGGTATACATTGTTGGGTCAATTTCGTAGAAAAGGATGTTGCGTACTGGCTTTAAGATGCCTGTGAATCCTTCTGTAGGTGTATAAGAGACATCAAAAAACTTCTCCAACTGTGGCATGCATGGCATTTCATGAGTCAGAGAGTCTTTCATTCGTATGCCGACGGAATCTCTCCAAACTTTCTGGTCTCCGACAACCAAAAGTTCGTAGCTCTGGCCAGTTACGGTTGGTTTATAACCAACAGTTCCAGTGGAGTCGCAGCTGCTCATGAATAATGTAGCAATTGATGCCACTAATGCCGCTATTTTTTTTGTTTTCTTCATATTCTTTATTATTCTTGGTTCTTTTTATTTCGTTCTGATGATAACAATCCGCATGCGGCGAATATGTCCTCACCTCTTGATTTTCTGATAGTCGCGTTCAATCCGTTTTTCTTCAGCAGACTTTCGAATGCCAGCATCTCTGCGTCTGACGCACCTTCGAGATCTACGTTAGGGATAGTGTGGAAACGGATAAGGTTGATTCTGCATTCCAATCCCTGGAGTAGGGTGGCGAGCATTTTAGCGTGTCGTGGCAGGTTGTTGTTGCCTTTGAATACGGTATACTCAAACGACACTCGTCTTTGGCCTGTGAAGTCGTATTTTTTTATCTCTTCAATCACCTTCTCCAGCTTAAATGCTTTTTCCACTGGCATCATAGCCAGTCTCTCATCTGAGAACGGATTGTGCAGACTAACTGCCAAATGACATTTTGATTCTTTCAAGAAACGTTGCAATCCTGGAATCAAACCAACCGTAGAGACGGTGATACGTTTAGGACTCCATGCGTAGCCGTAGCTGGATGTCAGAATCTCAAGTGATTTAAGTATATTGTCCACATTGTCCATTGGCTCTCCCATACCCATATAGACAACGTTGGTGAGTGTTTCGAATTCTGGTATCGACTGGATTTGGTTGAGAATCTCATTTGTTGTCAGGTGTTGTGTGAAACCCTGTTTTCCAGTCATGCAGAATTTACAGTTCATTTTGCATCCCACTTGGCAAGAGACACACAGAGTGGCTCTGTCTTTGTCTGGAATATAAACTGTCTCAATGTATTTTTCTCCGATTTGGAAAAGGTATTTTTTTGTGCCGTCAGATGATGTCACACTTGAAAATGGAGCACGTCTGCCTATTTCATAATGTTCAGACAAAAGAGCTTTGTTTTTAGCAGAGAGGTTTGTTATCTGTTCTATATCTTCTGCACCTTTTTTGTACATCCAATCTGCAATTTGAGTGGCTGTGAATTTTGGCATGGCGAGGTCGGCCACGACGTTGCGTAGCTCATCAATTGTCATTCCAAACAGTCTTTTCTTTTCCATCTTCTTTTAAGTAAAAAAAGGAGGCGAACAGTAATTCGCCTCCATTATTATTCAAAGTAATATTGATTAATAGAAGTTTGATCTATTATCATCAACATCAGCATCCTTACGTAGAGACTCATACATACGGTTTGCAACCATACCCTTAAGATCTCTGTTTAGCATCTGAATGTTTGCCTTTGAGTTTGAAGGGTTTTCGTTAAGAACCTTAACCTTGTAGACTCCCATCTCACCAACGATGGCATTGCTAACTGCATCAACAGGAAGAGCTGTAATCGCAGCTACCAATTTAGGCTCACGACCGATGCCTGAAACTCCATCTCTCATGAAATTTACATTTACAGTGTCTGCATTAGCGAAGTTATCTTCTTTAGCAAGTTCTTCAGTAAACTTCTTAGCGCATGCTTCGTTCTTAGCTTTTCTCAAAACCTGATTTGATACATATTCCTCAGCTAGTGGAGCATATTCACCGTCAACAGCATTTACAAGAGTTCCAACGATATATGAGTCACCAACCTCAAATACACCAGAAACATCACCAACGTTGTGGCTCCAAGCCCACTTGATAATGTCACGTGTGTTGCTCTGTCCTAGAATCTGAATGTATGGATCATTCTCTCCAAGTGGAGTCAAGTGCATGATATCCAAGTTCTGAGAGTCTGCATTAGCGATGAATTTATCTTTTGTGTTGTTGTCGATGATAAACTTGTTAGCTGCGTTATACATATCAGTATATGTATCTGTGCTTGGCTCAAGTTTAGAACCGTAAACAAGTATCTTAGCTTTTCTGACAGGTGCAGTCAAGTCATTTACCTTGATGATGAATGTCATTGAATTCTCAGGCATGTCGAATGTGAAGATATCACCTTTCTTTGCACCACCGAACACTTTTGCATCAAAGTCGTCTGTTCCCAATGGGAATCCTTCTTTCACCCAACCTAGTTCGCCACCTTTATCTGCTGTGTTCTTGTCTAGAGAGTGTTTTGCAGCCAAGTCCTCGAATTTTTCACCGTTGTTCAAACACTTTTTGATACTGTCTGCCTTTTGGCTAACCTCATCTTTTGTTGCAGCAGCCAATACGATCAAACTGATGTTTGCAGAGTCTGGTGCCATCTTTACATCGGCCATTTTTCTGGCAACCATGAAATCACCATTTTCAAAGATCACATCCGATACTGAATCTTTCTTTGCATTGAAAGCAAATGATTGGAATGCAGTCTCAATGTCCTTCTCAGAACGGAAATAATTGTTGTATGCGAATACAGAAGATGGATCAGAGAAGATGACTTTTAGATCAGCCTCGTCAGCATTCTTGATTTGCTCTTTCATCTCTTCCATGCCTGCTTTTGCATCCTCGTAATCCTGCTGAGATGGTCTTACGTTGTAAATGATAGCGTCTACAGATCTGTATCCACCGTTGTTCAAAGCGAAGTATTGCTTTTTCATCTTCTCATACATGGCATTCTTGTCTGCATCAGAAACTTCGATGTTTTTGTTTGCAGAATCGTATGATTTTTTGATTACTAAAGCACTCTTTTCATTTGCTGAGATGCTGTCAATCAAGTTGACAATTGCAGTAGGGTATGATACAGCGCTGCTTACAAGGTTGTTTAGTTTGTCGTTAGCAAGCTGAGATTTGATCTGTCCTTCCCAATATGCCCATAGTGATTTCAACTGCTGATGCTGAGCTTTTTGGCTCTCTTCTAAAGATTCCTCAGGCAAACTGATAAAGTTAAGGATTGCAGAGACCTGTGATGGATTGAATCTTCCATTCTGGTCTCTAAACAATGGAATACTCATTAGCATTGGATGGCTTGCTGACAACACCAACTCTCTTAGCTCTTCGTTTGTTACTGCCATTCCAATTTCTTCCATCTCGCTCTCAATTAGAGCGTCGTTGATGAACTTGTTCCATACGAAGTTGCGAATTTCTCCTTCGTGTGGAGCCTGCTGTCCAGCGTACTGCTGTTTGATGATCTCGCTGAACTGTTTTTCTTTTTCGTTGAATTCAACAATGGAAATCTCTTTTCCATTAACGCTTCCGATGATGCTTCTCTCTCTTCCTATGATAGATGAAGTGCTTGTTAGCAAGTCTCCTACCACGAAAGCCGCCAATGCCACGGCCACAATTCCAATAAGTAGAGTGGCGTGGTTTCTGATATTCTGTAAAGCTGCCATTTAAGTTTTATAGTTTTTTTATTATTATTCGTACAAAAAACGACGCAAATATAATAAATAATATTCGTTAATTTGCGTTTGTCACTCTCAATTTTACTAAATCTATCTTTGTTGTCTCAACTTTGATCACTTCAAAGCTGTATTTTTTGCCTATTTTGATGATTTCTCCTTTTTTAGGCAGTATGTTGTGATGGGTGAGGATCAGTCCGGCAATCGTCTCGTAGTCTGGAGACGTCGGTAAATCCAATCCGAATTTCTCATTTGTTTCTTCGACTTCAAGTCTTCCTGAGATCAAAAACTCTTCATTGCTGATTTTCTTCTGGACGTACTCGTCTTCGTTGTCGTACTCATCTTCGATCTCTCCGAAAATCTCTTCCATCAGGTCTTCCATTGTGATGATTCCTGCAGTGCCTCCGAACTCGTCAACGACTAGTGCCAGACTTTTTTTCTGTTTCTGTAGAACTTTTAATAGTTTGTTTGCGGCCATTTCTTCCGATACGACTATTATCGGATTCAGTATATCTGATATCTCGGATGGTCTGTCGAATATGTCTGACGAGTGGACATATCCTATAATACAATCTATATTGTCTTTGTAAACAAGGATTCTTGAGAAATTGGTTGATATGAATAGCTTTTTTAATTCGTCGACGCTGCTTCCCACTTCTATTGCGGTGATCTCCGTGCGTGGAACAATACAGTTCTTCAATTTTAGAGAAGACAAGTCAAGAGCGTTTTGGAAGATTTCGACTTCATTTTCCGCTCCTTCATTCGATCCTATTGTACAATTGTTTAGCTCGTAACTTCTGTTAGTGCTGATTTCGTATTCGGAATTTCTGAAGAGTCTGGCAATAGGGTAGGCTGCTAGATGGAATATTCCAGAAAAAGTTTCAATTGAGTCATTGGGTAATTTGGCAATGTTGCTCAAACGAAGTGTTGTTTCCAGAGCCACGAATATTCCTAAAAACGTTGCGAATGTTATATATATATTGTATTCATTGAATGTGACGAATGCACAGCATATGGCTGCGGCAAGATTTAAGATTCGCAATCCGGCTTTGAATGATCTTACTTTTGTCGCGGAGTAACTTGCGAATCCTGATTTTGTCTGGTCGTCACTTATCTCAATCTTATTTTTGTAAGCACTTATAAAATTGAATTCTATAAGATATGTCGCAAATAATATAAGTGCTATTATGCCTGTCCACATAATTATTCTTTTTCTTTTTGGGGATCGTCGTTCTGTTTCTCTTCAATCGGGAATATTCCCTCTGGTTTTTTTATAGTATAGTTTGTGAACGACTGGTTTGATTCAAAACCACGTCCTGTGATGATTCTTTTATCTTGTGTGATTTTGATTTTTTCTTTAGAATATACTTTCTTTTCCTTTTGGTCCCAGAATAGTTGGTCCGTCTCGAAGTATTCTCCTTTGATGTTTTTTGATTTGACACTGTCTCTTAGATCCCATAATTCCAAATCTGTATAGTATTTCGCATATTTGGATGTGATCGACGCATCTGTTCCCATCGTGTCGTTAAGAGTCTCAAAGAATAATCCTTGAGGAAAGTACCAGTATGGTGTGTCTACTCTGTCGAATATATACCACTCTTTAGTCTCCATCCTGTATTTTACGATTCCGGAGTCTGAGATTAGAGTATACACATCTTTTGCATATTGTCCTGCTACAGAATCTCTTTCAATTGCATCGGTTGTCTCAAGTTTGTCATTGTCGCATGAGACAAAAAAAGAAAAAAAAGACACGATTGCCAAAGCAAATGCTTTGACAACCATGCCTTTATGATTATGATTTACACTTTCTTGCATTATCTAACAGTTGTTGTCTCACCAATCCAACCTGGAACTTTGTAAGAACCACCCTTGATTCCTCTCATGAACAATTCAGACTTGTCTGGGAATTGTTTCTTGTATGAAGCGATCAAACTGTTTGCCTGGCTTGCCAATGATGGATCAACGGCTTTTGCCTTCTCTAGTTTGTCTACAGCAGCCCAGAATGCTGTCTTCTGGATAACTGGATCGTCGTCGATCGATGTGTAACCATATGCATATGCGTATGCAATCATTATGTATGCCTGTCCAGCAGTTGGATCCATAGCAAGTGCCGACTGTGCGTTAGAACGGCAAGCCTGGAAATTCTTCTGAGACAAGTAGATGTTTGCGATATTTAAATAATAGTCGCTTTTCACACTTTTGCTAGTCTCAAGTTTGATGGCCTCCTGAAGGTACTGGATAGCCTTGCTGTTGTCTTTCTTTGATATAGCCTGTGCAGCCATACCTGCTGCAGATGCTGCAGTCGGTTCGATAGCGTGCAAATAAGCAGATCCTTTGAAGTATACAGCAGACTCTTTACAGTCAGCAATACGATAAAGCTTCAATACGTCGTTCAAGAATGCCTTGTCATTCTTGTTCGCCTCAATCTTAGAAGCGTATGCCTTGTCAAGAGTTCCACACTCTGCGGCTCCAGAACGTGCGAATACTCTGTTCACAACACCGATTGATGCGTCGAATGTAGAGTCGTTGGCAGCAGCTGCTGTCATCATAGGCATGATCTTCATATAATCTGCAATATACAAATCTCTGTTTACTGTTGGATTTGCTTTGTATATGCCGTCAGACAAAATGAAGTACTGCTGGAATACCTGTGCCTCATTCTTCTCTCCACCTTTCTCGATTGCTTCCTTCAACCATCCGTAAGCTTTCTGTTTTGTGGCGTCGTTAGTCAATGTTGGGGCATAGTTGATGTAGTCGAACGATTTACGTCCAAGAATGTAATATGTAGGATATTTCTTTACGTTTCCAAAATACTTGATTCTCAAATCGTAAAGGTTCATCAAATCTTCAAACAAGGCTTTCTTCTTGTTTACATCTTTTTCGTTTTCGATCTCCCACTTCAACATGAAAGCACCGTCTGTATAAGCACGCTGAGTAGCTCTTGGACACTCTGTTGTGATTGTCTTCCAAGACTCATGCATATCTTTGTAATTTTTCTGCTTTGCAAAGTTCTGGAACAATGATACGCTTGACACACATCTAACACTGTCCTCTCCTGTTCCAAACTTTGAATTTGGAGTGTTCACTCCTAACTCTGCCATCGTTGGCACACACATTGCTATGCCTAATGAAGCTAGAATTAATGATTTTGTATTCATTTCCCTAATTTTTTGATGTTTCTACTTTATTTCGCCGCTTATTCAAGTCTGCGACGTACGAACCATTTTTCATTAAGAGTCGCGTTGAGCACGAATCTTAAGAATCTGTCACTCATCATATCTTTGTTGCTGAGTGAAGTGAATCCATATTCTACAGTGAAGTTGATCACTGTCGGATTTAGACCTCTTTTAAGTGGAAAACCGAAACCTGCGGTTAATAGGTTTTCTCTGTTTGTATCGCCATGCACTTTATAATATGTGTTGGCTGTTGAGAATCCCCATCTGTATGCAACTCTGTTAAAGTATTTCTTGCTTGTGCTGTTTGGACGGAGTTCCGCACCTAAATTCAGTTGCTTTCGGTCTTCAAACACTTTCTCTCCAAAATATTCTACGTCGCTCCATTTCTGGATTTTGTAGTCGACGCCGAATGCCCATTTGTTTTTGAATCTATATGATGCTCCGAATCCCAATGTAAAAGGTAATTCAAAAGCTTTGTCATATTCTGTAGTTACTGTGTCAATGCCGGTTGTGACAATTGTTTTTGTCGCAGTCGCGTTCAATTTGTTCTTTGGCTCAAACGTCGCTCCAAGCACCAACGATTTGTCTTCTCCTGTTTCAATTGCATACTGTGCTCCGAATGTGACTGCGAAGTCATGCACGTCTATCGTATTCGACTGCAATGTCGTGTGATAGAAGTTTTTGTTCTTTGATTTGGAGAAGTCGGCTTCACTCTGGGTTGTGATGTCTCCGTACAAGACCTTCAGATTACATCCGAATGAGAATGGTTTCCACGGCTTGAATCCAAAACCGACGATTACCTGATTGATGCCGCCTGCCCCTGCGTACGAGTTAACCAATGTGTCTGCATTGTTTACCTCAATCTGTTTGTATGAGTCGGAATATTTATATCCTACGATAGAGTAGGGCTCCAATCCAATCGCTATGCCCATCCAATTCTTGATTGGAATCTGTAGACCAATTCTTTCCAAATTTCCGGAAAAATCACTGCTTTTTGAATCCCCGCTGGAATAAAAAGATGATTTCAGTGACGCTCCAAGTTCAAATCTGAAGTTGAGTGAATCGATAGCTGTATATGTCGCAGGATTGCCGAAGTTTGTGTGTTGGTTGTCTCTAAGTCCGACTGACAAACCTCCCATTCCTCTTCCTTGTGCAGACACTCCATCTACCAGTGTTCCATATCCATATCTGGAGTAGGGTGAACTGGTGTTATTCTGACCTGTTGCTGCTATTGCTGTGCCTAGGCAAAGCAGTGCACTTATTATTATTCCTTTTGACATTTATCGTTTAATATTCTATTCAATCCAATCCTTAACAGATTTTCTTTTGCAAATATCTTAATTTTTACGTTGCTTTCAAAGTATTTTGCACCTCCACCCGTTAAAAAAACTAAAAGTTTTGGAAATTTTTTGCTTAATCTACGGTATGAACCCTCTATCTCATGCAAAATTCCGCTGTAGCAACCTGAGTAGATTGCGGTCTGGGTGTCGTCTCCAATCTCTTTCCATTCTGTGTTTATGTCCACTTGTGGAAGCTTTGCGGTGAATGTGTGAAGGGCATTCAGTCGCATCTGCATCCCGGGCGCGATATTGCCTCCGAGGTATACTCCTTTGCTCACAATATCGTATGTGATTGCTGTTCCGACGTCGATTACCAGAATATTAGCGTCTTTCCCTGCGATAGAATAGGCTCCTACGCATGCGGCGAGCCTGTCCATTCCAAGTGTGTGTGGTGTACGGTATCTGTTTTCCAGAGGTACTTTCGTCTCATGTGTCAGTTGGATGAAGTTGACGGAATGACTCACGTCTGCGATCAAATCTTCATTCCCTCCTCTTACACTGCTGTAGATTGCGTGCTTGATGCCATGCTTGCTGATGATTTCTGCGACTTCTCTGGCATCATAGTTTTGGCTTTCATAGAGTGCGACCTCTTGGTTGCTTCCTCCTTCATACACTCCATATTTAATATGTGTGTTTCCTTCGTCGATAATCAGATTCATTCTATTCTGAATTTTTCTCGTCTGATTGCAAGTGAACTATAAAAAAATGACAGACTATTTCTAATCTGTCATTTCTTTTGACATTGTTGTTTTAGCTTTTAATATTTCACTACGCCGTATTTGTCATTCTTCAATACGACTGCAGACTTATCTTTCACTCCTGAAATCTTTCCGTAGTTAGTGTAAAGTTTGATGTATCCTTTCTCGTCAACCAATCCGAATTTGTTGTTCTTCTTGTTCTTGAATACACCGTTTTCATACAACTCTGAGTTCTTTGGTAGGAAAGGCACTCCATTTTTGTTGAAGCACATCTTGTCTCCATTAAGTTCTGCCTCTACGACTTTTCCATCAAATGATGTGATCGACTGTGCGAACGGCACAACCACTTCTGTACCAGCCTTATCCAAAACTCCACATTTTCCGTTCGCATCCTTACATACGAAATAGTTCTCAGAAAGTTCTGTGATCTGTCGGTAGTATGGCTCGACTACAATTTTACCTTCAGGTGAAATCAAACCTGTTTTGGCTGCGTTGAAGATTCCCATATCTGCTGTTTCAAACGCTGTGAATTTGTTTGAGAATTTTTTCAAACGAACCTCGTCTTTTGTAGTTGTGATGATCTTGCCTGCTTTTACGATGATTCTTGAAGAAACACCATTTTCAAATACATTCAATAGAATAACATCTGAAACTTTACCTGAGAGCAACTCTTCACAGTCACCATCGATAGCGTGGTTCGGATCAAGAATCTTTTCGTATTTAGGCTCCAACACTACTTGTCCGTAGTAAAGAAGTCCTTTTTTGTCTCCGTTTGTTACAACTGAGTAACCGTTGCAATATTTTGTCATGTTGTCGTATGTCGGAGTGACACACTCTTTACCGCCTTGCAATGCGCATGCTTGACCTCCTTTGTTGACGATCAACATTCCGTTTGATACCTCTTTGTCGATGCTAGAGAATCCAGAGATTGTTCCGATTTTACCTGTCTTGTCGTACATGTCGTAGCTAGTTCCGTTAGCATAGTAGATGATTCCACCTGCTCTAGATACTTTGTTGTTCTGGTTTTCTGGAATACTCAAGATTTCCTCGCCAGCTTTGTTGATGTAGATCCACTTGCCTGCTTTCTTCACTTTTGCGATTCCTTCTGAGAAACATTCTTCGAAATCTTCATACTGAAGTTTGATGTTGGCATGTGCTGGAGTTTTATCCAAGAATCCCCAGTGGCTTCCTACTTTGTATGCGATCATTTTTTCTTTTCCACCACAATCTTTGTACTCGCTTAGAGCTGCACAGTAGAGGAATGCTCCTGTTGTATCCATCCATCCTTCAGTTGAAGGGGAAGTCTTGATGATCGCGATTCCATCCTGATCGTAGTAAGGCATCATGTCGTGGTTGATGCTTCCGATCAAATCTCCATCAGGATTGTAGATTCCGTATTTCTTTCCCTGGCGAACTTTGAGGTATTTGCTGTCGATATCGTCAGAATTACGCCATTGAACCTGATCGAACTTTTCGTCAACTTTTGTATTTCCTTCTGGATCAACGATCACAAGTTTGCCTGCATCTGTCATCGCAACACCACCGTTTCTCAACACTTTGTATTTGAACTGCGTTAGAGAACCAGAAACGAAAGGCTGGATAGCTGTCTTTTCTCCCTTATAGCTCAATCCCCAAGAATTGCCTTGCTTGAATGCAATGAAATTTTTTGAGATGATTTCGATGTCGGATGCTGAAGTCGCTACGAAATCAAGTATTGTTGAACCGTTTGTTGGATTGATGACTCCCCATTTACCTCCTTTCTTGGCGATCAACTTGCTGTCTGCAATGTCGGAGAAATCATCGAATGAAGGGGCAACCAACTCTTTTCCTGTGAAATCCATGATTCCCCACTTTCCGAAATCGTTCACAAGGTAGTAGCTCTTCTTTGCGATTGAGTCTTCCGCAAGACGGATGTTCTTGTATTTTGGCTCAACTTTCCAAGTCAAGTACTTTTGCAAATCTTCAATCTTACCCTCGAACTCCTTCACCTTCTTCTCCTCGTTTGGATACAAACCGATGAATTTTGCATACGAGTTGATGTTGTCGTTTGCTTTTGCTTCGTCGTAGCTCATCTGAAGCAATCCGCTTTGGATTTCGGAATTGTATTTCGAGTTTGGATATTTTTCCATGTACGACGCATAAGCATCAGCTGACTTTGGAAGTTTTGCAAATGCGATAGAGTCACGCATGTTGATTGCCTTTTCCTTGTTCGGAGAATTAGGATAGTCTAGGATAAACTTTTCAACGTCGCGCAAATTGGCTCCTTTTAGGGTTTTGTTGAACAATAAATCCTCTTTTCCTCGATTCGCTTCTTCAAGGTAAGAACATGATTCACAGATTTTTATGATATTGTCGTAAGCCTCGACAGTCTTCTTTGACCTAGCATATTCCAACAAGTTTGCCTCCACTTCCGTACGCACAGTCTCCAAATCAAATTCGGCTTCACGCATACAGTTCATAACTCGTTGATTTGTAACGTAATCGCTGTAAGAAATGCGCTTGTAGAAGTCGTATGCTTTCAGCGGATTATATTTTGGATTTTTCTTGTGGTTGTATGCTAAACATTCACTCAATTGATACAAAAACTGGTCCGGCGAAGATGTGATTTTTATCTTCGAACGAGTTTTTAAAGCACTTTCAACCTTACCTTTTCTTAGTGCCTTGATCACATCAGTGATGTCTGATGCTGCATTCGCAACACTTAAGGTAAAGATGCTCAACATTAGAGAAATCAACGCTCTTTTCATCATAGTCATGCTAGTTTTTTGTGAAAATTCACACAAATATAAATTTTCAAAATTATTCAGACAATAGTCTTTTTCTGTTTTTATGATATTGTTGATAAATGAATGAGTTATCAACAAATCAAATGAAAAATTCGGCGATCGCTGTTCTTAATTTCTCTGCTTTGTTGGCTTTCAGCACTTTTTTGCGATTACGCTTTTCTATGTCTGGAAGTAAATATTCAAAGTATGCTTTCACATGAGCGACACTCTGTTCTTCTCCGTTCATCAACTCTTCACAATGGCTGAATAGCTTCTTAATCAATTGTTTAGATTTGTCTTTCTTCTCTTTCTCTGGCATCGGCTCTCCATTTTTGTATTCCGACGCGAGGGCTGGATTCATTAGCAGCCCACGTCCAATCATGATGCCTTTCAGAGTAGGGTAGACGGTGCTGAATTTGTTGATGTCGTCGGTCGTAGTAACGTCGCCATTATATATGAGAGGATGCTTGCAGACTTTTGCAAACTCAGCGAATTTTGCGTGGTTGATATCCCCAGAATATTGATCTTTTGCGATTCTAGGATGCATCGTCACCTCTGTAAAAGGAAAATCATTAATGATATCTATTATGTCAAATATTTGATTTTCATCATCATAACCAAGTCTTGTTTTCAATGAGAATCGTGTAGACGGATGTGCTTCCAACACTTTTATCATCGCTTTTACGGCCTCTTTATCTGCCAACAGACCTGATCCCATGCCATGTTTTGCGATCATAGGGAAAGGGCATCCCATGTTGATATTCACCTCTTTATATCCCTTCTCCTCAAGCATAGATATCATCTTCTCGATATCTTCAGGTTTGGTAGACGCGATGATCTGCGGAATAGTGTTGCATTCCGTCTCATCTGGCAATTCACGCATATCTTTTTTGCGAAAATCACCACGTTCTACACGTATGAAAGGAGTATAATATTTGTCTATACCACCGAAGATTTCGGCGTGTAACTTTCTGAAAACTGAATCTGTATAGCCTTGTAGTGGGGCAAAATGAATTTCCATGTATCTGATTTTTATTATTTAATCGCAAATATACGTTTTTTTTATGGCAGACGACATTTTGTTAGGATACATTTTCCTCCGACCGCTAAGTGCTGTCGGTTACATTAACTTGTGGTTATGTGTTTCCTTCTCGGAAACGGGTGACGGGAGAGGACAAACCTGTCACGGAGTGGAATGAATTGATATTGGTTAGCCGTATCAGTTTGTCTCATAATATGTTATGTTGTTGTTGGCATGTGGTGTGGGTATATAACGATTAAGTATATTTTTTCTGTTTGTATATGTTTTTACTTATCTGCTGAAAAGTATTATTAGTTACTCTGTATGAAAGTTTCCATTTAGTAATGTGTTTTTGTCCAAAAATGCAAAAATTGTTGATAACTTTTGCATTTCCTCTGATTTTATTAGTGTTGATTTAATTAATTTTGTTAATACTTATACTATGGTTTGGACTGTAGTATGACGGATATTAGAGTTAATAAATTGATTGATAGACCTATATATTGTGCGGTATTGCTCATGGTTATAATTCATCATCATGAAAAACTGTATTATTAGGAATATTAGGATATAATTAATTTATAAAAGGATAAAATAAAAGGATGAAGAAAATGAAAAAAGGTGCTTGTATAAATATGTATAGATGGTGTGGTTATTGACACTCATATTTAAATATGTATATATAGAGCAACGGATTAATATTAGAAGTGTGAGATACAAATGGAAAATAATAAAAAAAATAATATAATCATGAGGAAATTTCTACAGAAATTTGTTGATTGGATAGCGATGCTTCTGCGCTGGCTTTGTGTAGCGCCGAACGATGCCGTCCAATGCCAGCATGATACCCGTATGGAAAAACATCGGGATGTCGATGCAAGGCAGGAGAGGATAGAGTTCATATCCTCCGAGTTGGTGAAGACCCAAAGGCTCTTTGCCGAGTGTAAATCATTTATCCGTCAGCGGTTCAAGAGAGTGGCTGTGGGAGCCGTGCTTTTTGGATCTGCTTTGTCTGCAAGTGGACAGGATCAGCGAAACCTTGGTTTTGCTCATGGTTTGGATGGTTGGCGTTTGTATTATGGTGCAGTATTGTATAAATCGACAGGATCTTCTTCTAATTGTGATGCTGTAACAAATGGAGCTAATGCATGTCCTTATGTTTACTATTGGAATTATCAGGATTTTCTTGATGGCTTTCAAATGATGCACAATAAAGTTTGTCCTTTTAGTAATGATGTAAATGCATCAGGACAGCCATTAAGAAATTATTTTTCTTCTTGTGAACCAAGTGGTGATGGTTATGCTGCAACTACTGCACAATTCTATGAGATAAGTGCCGAATCTGAAATTAAAAAGTATTATTATGATAAGGTTTATCAAAAAACTTGGGATGCTAGAACGGAGCAATACAGATTTTATGTTATAGGAAAAAATTCAAGTAGTGCAGGTTTTGGTGTTTATTCTGATCCTAATGTGAATCACTATGGAAATGGATTAGCAAGCAAAATACATGGAGAAGAAATAGAATTGCCAAGAGTTTTCCCTGGTGCTGAACATTCATGTAGAATCGGAGCTTGTGGTCACAGAATCAGTGCTGGTAGTAAGTGGGTTGTTGATCAAACTAAAAGTAAAGCTAGTACAAATCCATTTTCAACAGAGTTTGCAGTGCCTTCATGGAAAAATGAATTTGAAAAAACTGCAGCTGCAGAGCAAATGTTGTATGAGTTTACAAAAGGAGATGATGATGATTTCTTGATGATTCATTACCTTGCTTTGTCTGAGGCTCCAGAGAAAACACATTATGCTACTGGATCTCCTGAATTTACAATTGGTGCATATTCTACAAGTGATCAGAGTGTTGATCTTGGATTGATAAATGTGAGTGGCTCTGGATGGAACAAATTGACATGTGGAGACTCAAAAATGACATCTTTCGATATGACTTGTAGTCAGGGGCATAATTATGAATGTTCGAAAATTCCAGGTGTGTCTTCTGATAAACAATTGATAACTTCTTTACCTAATACAGGATGGTATTCTACTGGATCTGCTCCTGAAATAAGAAATTCGGAATCGAAAGGTTGGAGAACTTTGATTTATCCTCTTGATGCATTGAAGAAGGGTGACCGTATTGGTTTGCAGTTTATAACACGAGACTGTAATTATAGCTCACAAAAAGCAGGTGGACATTCATGTTATATGTATTTCACATGTGAAGTGAAGAAAAAATCTTTGATCGCTACTATATGTGATGCTGATAATGGACCTTTGAATGCGACTGCAACTAAAGGATATAACGCTTATATATTTGGTATAAAGACTGATCGAGGATTCCAAAGATTACATGGTGGAGTCTTGACAAGTAATGAATTTGAAATTACAAAAACTAACGAACATAGTGCGTATTGGCGTTATATTCAATCAAATGGTTCTGAAGGAACTCTTGTTTGTTATATGGCATCTACTGTTGGTGAGTTGAATAAGACGACAGATCAAGAGTTAAATAGTAATAATGACAATTGTATTGTAAAGGCAGAAACTCACTTTGGTGCTACTGATGTAGAAGGTACGTTTGTTGAAAAGTGGACTTGTCCTACAGGTTCAGATCAAGAGGATGGTTTGAATATAGAAGGTCTAAACCTTAACTATAAACGAAACAATTTTGCTACTGATCCTATAACGGATATACAGTTTTTTGTAAAAAAGAAAAATGGAGGTTCTTATCCTGATGTCGCAGACTGGACAATTGGTGCTTCGGCTTGTAGTCAAGTGGTAGATGATAAAAAAGTGTCTCTATTATTTAATGCACATAGGTTTGTAGAAGCGAATGCTTATACTGAGACTTATACTATTAAAGCAATTTTGACTTCTTCTGCAGGCTGTATCAGTGTAATTGAACAGGATTTTACTCCAGCACCTGCTTTGAATCCAAAATTTGATGTTGTTGGAACTTGTCAGTATGGAGATATCCGTATTACGAATGAAAGCCACAATTCTTTGGGTTCAACTAGATATACCGCTACATATTATTTAAATGGTAATCGTCTTGAGGATAAGACTGATTTGTCTGCGTTGCTTCTTTCTAACGACGTTGTTACAGAAAGTGCAAACATGGCAGGAGTGAATGAAGTATATGTGATTGCGAAAGATGAAAATGGATGTACGTACACATCCCCAACAGCTTCAGTCACTTTGACATCGTCTCCTGTTGTTGATCTATATATCAATCCAGATTCATATAAACAAGAGATTGAAGTAAAGAATAATATCACAAGAACTGTAACTTTGGAGGTTTGTCCTGGAGGTAAGGTAAAGGTTACTCCATTCTCTACAGATCAATCATCTGCGGCATCTAAATATAAATTCCAATGGTATGATGCCACAAATTCTATTACTGATCCTGCTGTTACAGCTACAGTTGGTAATGCCGGAACTAATAGTGGCGTTTATACTTCAGGAGAAAAAGAACTAGGTAAGGGAGTACATACTCTTACGGTTACCGCAGATGGAGGATGTAAGACTACTTGGACTGTTTATGTTCAGGAGTCTGCAGGAAAAATTATTTTAGGTGATATAGCGAAGGTTTGTCCTGGAGATCCGCTCACAATTGATGTGGAGGGTGCAAGGTCAGTTCTATCGGTTAACTTTGTGGTTGAAGAGACTCAAGGTGCTACACCGGTTAAAACTGTCGCAGATTTCTCTTGGAAGTCTTCTTCTAATCAATTGACAATTTCGAAGATAGCTGATGTGTCTCTTTATGCTAATGCATATCAGTATTACTATGAGATTGAATTCATTAATGATGATAATTGTTCGGAGAAGAAAACATTTATTCCTAAGAATCTTGCTGCTCCATCGGTTACGTATACGGTGAAGAATGGAAGCACTGAAATTGGTAAGACTTCTTCAATTGATCCAACTGATAATGTCACATTATGGACTGCAGAACCTGTTTGTCCGGGGACTGTATTGACTATCACACTTAACAATGCATCCGCTGACATGACAAACTATTATGTCATTAAGGATGCAGAGGGAAACAGTTATGGCCCGACTACTTCTGGAAGATTCAGTGCATCTGATGCATATTCGTTCCAATATACAGTGCCTGCTGTTGCTGCTGGAGGTGAGGTGATTAGATTTACTGTGAAGACAGATGGTATGAATGGCAATGTAGCTCAGTGTGCTATCACTGAAAAACTAGCTATTCAGGTTAAGCCTACTGTTCAGTTTGACATGGCGGCTTCTGCTTCTAAGATAACATCTGTCACTTCTGCTACTCTTGCTAGTAATGAGAAAAATACTTATTGTAGTGGAGAAAATTTCTGGTTCTATGTACGTCCATACAATGAGGCCGGAGAGTTGGCAAATGCTACAGTAAAAGTTCAGAACACAGCTTTATTAGCTCAGCCATCTACAGTCAGGGAGACATCATTCAGTAATGGAGTTTTGGGTTATGGAATGTCAGGAGCACAGTCAGATGTTCTTGGACAGTACCAGACTTTGAGAGTGTCTGTTACTGATGATGGTTGTTCTTCAGAAGGTGAATATAAGGTGTATGTCAAGCCACTTCCTGTTGTGAAGACGACGAAGGTGTTCGCTTGTCCTAATTCTACATTCGAGGTGCAGTTGGGAGATCAGGGAACAGCTAATGCTACTGTAAATGAAGACAACACAATAGCGAAAGTTGACTATGCTTTCCAATCTACAACTAATGGTACAACAACCGCTTCTCAGCAATCATACGATGTTACTTCTTTAACGCAGAGCTTCACTGCTCCTGTTCCAGTTGATGGAACTACTTATAGTGTAGGTGGGGTTGTTACCGCTAAGGATGGATGTACAGCCGACTTCTCTGCAGATGTTAATCTTTATCCAACTCCAATTTTTGATGCTAAAGCAGTCAAAATATCAGGAGAAACGGTTTCTGAACTTGGTGATGACGAGGTTATTTGTCAGGGAGCTCCATATGCAATCAAGTTGAAGAACAATTCTACAACTGCTGTAGTATTTAAGGTAAAGGATAATTTCGGAAATCAAGTAGGTGCTGACATTAATGTAGCTTCTGGTGGTGAGCGTCAGACAACTACGTTTATTGCTCCAAATGAGAGAACAACGGTTGCATATACAATATCTTGTATTACAGATAATGGATGTGAAGGTACAGAATCTCATGTTTCTGTTAAGGTAGGTGTTAAACCTACATTGGATTTCGCTCCGGTAGCCGCTGTATGTTCTGATCCTAATGGTGGTCAGACTCCAGTGACTGTAACTGCTGCAATCGGTGCTACAAATACAGCAAATGCTGGTACTATTGATTTTGATAACGGAGTGACAGGAACATTTACAGCTTCTACTTTGGAAATTAAAAATCCATTATTGTCACTTCAAAGTTATGATGAAAACCGTACTTACTCTGCAACATATACAGATGGTAACGGATGTCAGAGTGATCCTGTCACTGTGACATTGAGCCAGGTTGCAACTCCTATCATTTCCGCTCAGGTAGAGAAGGATAATGTTTGTCCTAACGACAACAACAGAGTTTTGTTGGATGATGCTTCTTCTGATTTCTCTAAGGGATACCGTTACAAATTGTATGCTGCTGAGAAAGATGGTAATAACAAATATCAGATCAATGGTACAGCGATTAAATCTTGGGTGATTGGTAATACAATTACTTCTGGTAATCGTACATATGGTGTGATTGACCTGCCTCGCCAGTCTGCTTCTGGTGTTTATATGTATGCTGTTGAATCAGAAAATACAGTAAATGGTAAGGTTTGTCGTGATACTGCATTCTTTGAGTACAAAGTAAATCAACTTCCTACTATTGATCTTGTAGTATATAAGAATAGTGTTGCTGCTGCAAATGAGATAAATAATGGTGACGCGGTTTGTCCTGAGACGCCATTGATATTCCAGGTTAAGAATACATCATATAATGTGATGTCTACAGATTGGACACTATCTTCTGATAAACAGAATGGCAATGCTCCAGCGACATCATTAAATGATGCTTCTACTGATATTAATTGGGTCGCTATGGATAGGGCAGGAACAGAGACTGTTACTATTCTTGCTGTTAACGATGAATGTAGTGCTGATATTAGATTCCAGTATGGTGTAAGTACTCCAGCTGCACTTAGAATCACTTCAAGTGAGACTAAGCTTCCTGCTGATGGTACTACATTGTTCTGTGAAGGTGATACTCGTAAAAAGACATTGACAGCGTCTGGTACAAGTTCAACATTCTCTGATTTCGTATGGAAGAAAGAGGGTGATGTTGCAACTTTGTCAACAGAGAATAAGTTGGAGATTCCAGCCGGTGATGATATCGTTTATATTGTTACTGCTAAGGATGCAAATGGATGTGAGGCAACTGCACGAGAGATTGTTAAGACAGTAGCATTACCTGCTATTACTCTTAATGCTGATCCAAAGATCATATGTAGCGGTGAGGCAGTTACTTTAACTTCTCAGAAGTTACCTGCGTCATACAATATATATGGAGACAATTACTCATTCAAAGTTAGATTTGATAAAGATGGTGATGTTGCAACAACAGCAGATCAGACTGCATTTGATTTGCCTATATCAACACTTTCAGATAAAGCGACAGCGAATGTGTCATCGTCTAATATGACAGCTTCGACTGCTTATGCTTATCCTCAGGTTACAATTGACAATGGAGATGTTTGTGTTGGAGGCATGGCATCTACAACGGTTAAGGTTATTCCTTCTCCAGCTATTGTTTCTGTTGTAAAGGTTAGAGGCGCAGAAGCAAATAAAAAGACTAATTCAGAAACATACATGTTGTGTTCGTCTGATGCATACACTGTAGAGGTGAATGTGAAATCAGACATGTTCAGTGGAGTTAATCCTTCATACACTTCTGCTACTGATTTCGAGATTTCAGTAGACGGTGTGACAAAGACTGTTAAGGGTCAGAATGTCGCTAAGTTCGATATGTCTGCTACAACAGGTGCTTTGACACATAGCATTTCGATTACTCCAATTATCGATGGCAACAAGCGTGGTGCTTGTATGGCACAAGGAACTATATCTGTTGACGTATATGCTAACCCAACAATCAAGCTATATACTTCAAATGCTCAGCATACAACAAATGTTGATGCAACAGCAAGTGATGGTTTGGCAGGTGCATATCTATGTGCTTCTGCAGGATCTCCTATAGGTTCTGTTTGGATTAATTCATTTATGACTGTAGATGAGTCAACAACAATGAAGACAATAGAGTGGGCTGCAGACAACTATTCAGTTCCTGCAAACAACACTCAGACTTCTGTTGAGATCAGTCGTGCGGTCAGTGGTTTGAAAGCAAGAATCACAGATAATAATGGATGTGTCAGTGATTGGTCTTCTCCATTGGCAGTTGAACTATGTGAGATTGCTGCTCCACGTGTTTCTGTAGCTAAGGGATGTGAAGGTGAAGCTGTCTCAGTAATATTGGGAGATGCTAATTCAGATGTGACAACAAACAATACGTTGATGAATAGCATGTATACTCACTATTTCTTATCTTATGATAATAAGACAGTAGAGAGATACCTTGCTGATGACATTACTGATAAGGATGCTCAGGGTAGACCATACTATTCAATCCCAGTTGCAGGTGTTACTACAGGTACGGTATTTACTGCATCTGCTTATAACTCTTGTGGTACGACAGCAGATTATTTGTCTGCTGAATGTAAGTCAGATCCAAATACCGCAACTGCTACATACAATGTGTCAGTTACTCCACAGTTGAAGGTTACATTCCAGTCTTTGGATAATAATGAAATTGACAAGGTTTGTCCTAATACATCATTTAATGTGTATGTTGAGGTTGAGAACTTCACTTCAACAGTTAATTTGACTGATTCGGAAAAGGTTCTTGATTTGGAGTTGTCTTACGTCGACAACGGACAGACAAAGGTTCAAAGAGGATCAATTTCATTCAATACTAATGACGAAAATACAAAGAAGACATTCTTTGAGATTCGTGGTGGTATGGATTATATAGCTGGAGCAAATACAATTCAATTTACTGTAACAGCTAAGAATTACGATGGTTGTGAAGTTACGAAGACAGGTACAATTAATATCTTGTCTCGTCCAACAGTTAAGTTGGTTGCAACTAAGTATACACGAGTTGAGGGCGATGATGTTTATTATTGTCCTGGTGTAGAATGTGAGATTGAGGCAAGATCAACATCTGATCTTAAGGCTAATTCGTTTACATGGTATAATGCTACTAATAATGTTACGGATGTGAATACGTTTGGTACAGAGAAGACATTGATTCCAACTGCATTGACAGATTATATCGATGCAAATGGAAACTCTTCATACTATGTGACTGCAGTTTCTGAGGCTACAGGTTGTACATCTCTTCCTTCAAACACATTGTACTTGAAGAAGATTCCTGTACCTGCATTCAGCGCTTATGCAGATCCTAACACTGTATGTTCTGGAGATCAGACTGCTATAAAGATTGCTGGACTTGCTGATGCTTCTGCTTACAAATTCAATATCATTACAAAATTGGGCGTTCAAACTGAAGGCAAGGATGAACAGGGTAATATTGTAATGAAGGATACTGTAAGAGTAGGTGCAATGTTCTCTACAACAACAGGTGAGCCTGTTTACAATATTGCAAACTATGCTTCAAATGCTCCTTATGGTGTTCGTTTGACAACACCTGATGGATGTATTTCAGATGTTGCAGTGTCTGTAACTCCTACTGATGGTCCAATCATCGATTGGGAGCTTTTCAACTATTCAAAGGGTAAGGTTGTTGCTGCCCATATCCATGAAATGGAATCAGATGCTAATGGTATATATGTGCCTAAGAAAAATGCTGATGGCTCATACGTTGTTCGTGAGGATGCAGAATATGCATACGCTAATGCTAATCACAGAAATAATGTATCTTACTATGTATATGCTGATGATGACACACCAAAAGAGCATCCTCAATTTGGTCATTTCTGTGTAGGTGATGTTTATTATCTATATGTAAGAAATGTTCGCTCTAGTCAGCCAAATGAGCCTGCTATTCTTGCTGATACATTCAGTGTAAATGTCAAGGGTATCAAAAAACGTAACGGTAAGGAATTTAAGACTAATTTGTTAGACCGTTGGGTAGCTCTTGATTATAGCCAGTCTCCATCAAAGAATACACATTTCCCTGCTGTATCTACAGATGGAATTCATATTTCAATTACAGATTCATGCTACTATGCTGATGGTTCTACTATATGTCCTTCGGTTACAACAATTGATTTGGATGTAAAACAGTTGAATCCAACAGTAAGTGTGATAGGTGTTCCTAATTATATCTGTAAGGGAGAGGAGTTCTCATTCCAAGTAATTGGTCGTGCGACACAAGGTTCTCATATCGTAGATGCTAAGGTATATACTACAGGAACTATATATCAGGCTTTGGATTATGTTTCTGGTCCTGAAGGATCTGCAGGTAAGTTCAAGGCTAATGTTTCAGACAATAGTAATTGGTCTGTTACAACAGATGGTAATTATGTATGGAATGCTCGTCGTAAGGATGGAGGTAATACTGTCACTGGCGATCCAGGTCTAAAGTTCAAACCAGATGCAAACACTGCATACTATGCTCGTGTTTGGGATAACTACGGATGTGCATCTAATCAGTGGGGTAGAACAGTCAATGTTTATGACGTTCCTTCAATCAAACTTGATTATGCGGATCCTGCATGTGAGAATTCTGCAATCAGGGTGCTTGTAAATCCAAATAACTATTCATCATATTATTTCCGTGAGTACAAGAAGAATGCTGATGGCAAAGTCGTTGATATGGAGAATAACTTTATCAACGATAAGAGCCAGGTTGTTGATGCAAGTGGAAATCTAGTCTATGCTCTTGATGCAAATGGAGAGAAAATCCCTGATGATGAGACTGATGATCCTGATGATTATAAGTTGAAGTCGCCACATCCTTTCAAAGAGGGTTACGGTACTTCAAATACTGGTAATATTTATGGTGCTCTAACTAATGAGTTCTACAACTATAGATATTTCAATTCATCTTCTAATTATAAGAATGGAGATGAGATAGTTTATCAGGTATATGCAACAATCCAGAGAACAAACAGTGATGATGGTTCTATTATTACTTGTCCATCTGAAATTAAGCAGGTAGAATTTACTCCGGATCAGAATCCTAAGATTAAGGCTGCATTCTATAATGAGGCTGGAGAGATTAGGACTACATTCTGTCCTGGAGAGAAGGTTACTATCAAGGTCGGACTTGCTAATGGTGAATATTTCTTGGATAAGGCTCAGCATAAGAATGAAACTTATAAAAATCATTCTGTGACATATTATTCAAATTATGCTAAGATTCCAGCAATCAATTTCAATAATATTGTTCATACTACTACTGTTCCTTTGAATGCAACAATGGCTCCATTTGCTGGAGAAACAGAGTCATACCATTTGCTTGATGACCAGTTCTCATTCATTGCTCCTGAAACACCAGGTACTTATACAATTAAGGTTACAGATAAGGTGACACAATCTTATAGCTGTCCTAAAGACACTAACATTGTGTTTACAATCGCTGCTCGTCCTTCTGTATCTCTAGTCGCAATCAGAGGAAATGTAGATCCAACAGATGCAAATCATGTTTATATCTGTGAGGGTGATTCTGCAATTCTTCAGGCTAATTCAACAACATCTAATTGTACATACAATTGGTATGCGATACAGAATGGAGGTCAGTTGACTGATCTTAAATATGATAAAGATACAGTGAAATTTGCACCGTCTGAAAAATCGACAACTAGATTGGTTAAGATTGTAGACGGTCAGGGTTGTGAGTCTGATTTCAGCAATGAAATTAAGGTTGAGGTTGCTCCTCGTCCTTTAATCACTATTGATAAGGCGTATGAGTATGTTTGTCCTAGTACTCCTGCTACAGTTGATATCATAGCTTCTGGAGCAAACAACTGGCAGTTCTTCACTACAAACCAAGAGCATACTGATTATGGTCGTCTTGGCAATGGAGAAACAACAAATTCTAAATATTCTTTGTCTAAGACCATTGCTGAATTTAATAATGGTGTTTACACAGGATATGTAGGTGTTGAGAACCGTGACGCAGAAAGTATCTCATTTGGCTGTAAGAATTTTGCTGAATATTCATTAAAGGAGGCTAAGACTCCAGTGCTTAAGCTTCAGGCATTGAGAAAAACGGGTGAAAATTCTTATACAGAAATTTCAACTCCATGTGAGGGTGAGGAATATTATGTTAAGGTTGTTGACGAGACTGCTGACCCTAATTCAGATGCCACATTAAAAGCCACTCTCGTTTTGAAGGGTGTTGACGGTGCGGCTGATGAGGAGATATCTTTGAATTCTGATCTGATCTCAGTATCTTCATTTACTGCAGACAGAAGAAAGAGATTCTCTGTGTCTGGTTCAAATAATTACGGAGACGGTACTTCTTGTGCTTCAAATGAGTATGTACTTGATGTTAAGGTCAACAAGATACCTACATTCACTTTGAATGCAACTGCAGCTTGTGAAAAGACTAAGCGTACATACACAAGTAATGACGGTGGTAATTATGGTGCAGGAAATGGAAAGACTAAATTCTCTGTTTCAAATCTTGTACTTGATAAAGTATCAAACACAACCAATAAGGTTGTGTCATATACTTGGGAAATCCAGGGTAGTGAGATTACACACAACTCTTCTTCGTATGAGCATACTTATTTGTCAAATGAAACAGAGGCTGTTGCTCGTGTGACTGTTACTGATGCTAATGGATGTTCAAGTATTCCAGTAGAGAAGATATCTCCATTGATGAAGCGACCTCGTCAGATAGTCGCAGCGGAAGCTAAGTGTATTGGAGATAATCAGGTTAAGATTACAAACACTTTGGATCCTACTTGTGGATTCTCTACTAATGAGGTTGATTTCTGGTATCGTTTGTACAGAGCCGATAAGGCAAATGAGAATGATACAATAAATGTGTTGAAGAAGTCTTTGACACAATGGATGGAAGGTCAATCTTCTACTCCACGCCTTCAGGAGTTCTCTGGTTGGAAAAATGCTTATCCTGAACATACATTCAATACTGCTGTGACTGGCTCAATGTGGGCTTGTACACGAATGAGATCAGTAAAATCTGATAATACATGTGAAAGTGAGGTAGAGTGTGTATTGGTTCAGCCAAGTGAGAAACCTACTTTCACAACAGTAATGAAGTCGGGTGGTTACGCTCTAAATACAGAGAATAATACTGCTAAAGTTTGTCCATCTACTCCAGTTGTGATTGAAGTAAATGTTACAAAGTTTGCGGCTGGCTGTCCTGAGGCTACAATCACTGTGAAGGAGGCTAATTCTACAGGTCATGTGATCGAGACAAAAACAGTGACATCTTCTTCAGGTATCCAGACAATCAGTCTAGGAAATGTTACTGGTAATATGGATTTCATTGTAGAAGTTTCTTCTTCATGTGGATGTCTTGCTTCTGACAGATACAGAATCAATGTCCTTCCTACTCCTACCGTTTCTTTGGTTGCTGAAGGAAGTCGAATTGAGGATGGATACATTTATGTATGTCCAAATGGTACTGCTGATTTGAAGGCACTTGCTAGTTCTACGGTAGAAATCACTGATTATAAGTGGTATGAGAATAATTCTTTGCATAATTCTACTTCAGAACTTCTTTCTGGACAAGGTGCTGGTTCATACTATGTTAGTGTTGTTGATCAAAATGGATGTGAGTCTTCTCCATCAAATACAATTGTGATCGAGGAAGTTGCAGTTCCTACTGTTTCTGCTTCTGCTCCTGAGGTTGTATGTGAGAAAACTCCATTTGAGATTAATATTGACAATCCTATAGATGGAATTACTTATGTCGTTTACAATCCAGCAGATGATGGAACTACATCGCAGACATCTGCTCGTGCTACAATAAAGAAGACTGAAAATATATCTTCTATATCTGTAACTATTCCGTCGACATATACATTCAAATCGGCAGCAGATGTATTTACTGTTGTTGCAAAGAATGATAGAGGATGTGTTTCTGATCCATATCAGGTAAAAGTAGAAAAGGCTCAAAAGCCAAGTGTTACAATTTTGGCTAAGAAGAGTGGTTCTCCTGATACTGAATTGACAGCCAATTTGACGGTTTGTCCTAATGATATGGTAGAGTTCTCATTGAGTAATGGTGCTACATTGTATAAGGGTTACACATATACAATGACTCCTTCTAATACTGACGTTAATGTTTATGGAACTAATACTGAACGTCCGACAGCTCAGATTCTTGATAAGAAGACTGTCTTCACGTTCTCATTTGAATCTGAAGCTGGATGTGTAAGCCAAGGTACTTACACTGTTAATGTGGTTTCTCCAAAGACATTGCGTATTACTGATAATGTAGTTAACCGTTATGACAACAAACCAATAGTTTGTCCTGGTGGTAAAACTGATGTCACTTTGACGGCTACTAATGGTATATATGTGAATTGGAGCAATGCAGGTTTGCCTTTAGCAAGTTCTGCGGTTACGAATGATGGACATGATCCAGATGTCGCAGCTACAATTACATTCAATCCATCTGTTGCACAGACTTACGTATTCAATGGTACCGATGCAAACGGATGTGCTGTCACTGCGTCATATGATATCTTGATTGCAAATATTGTAAACATGGAGAATATTGCTGTGACATTGCAACCAGACGATACTCCTGTTACAGATTTGGCAGTATGTGAAAATTCTACTATTACGCTTACTGCTTCAGGTTCTATTTCGAATGCTAAGGATGGTGAGACTATCAAGAATTATGATTGGTTCGCTGATGAAGAATTGAAAAATCCTATTGGAAGTGGTTCTTCAATCAGTGATTTCATGACAATTGCTGATGATAGCCGAAATGCAGAAGGTTTCTATGCTGATATTCAGGATGTCAAGAGCTATTGGGTTCGTGCCACATCTAATTTCGGATGTGTATCAGGTAAGATGAAGACAACTGTCACAATCGACCGTACTCCTGAAATCAAGTTTAAGAATAGTTCTGAGCCATGTATTGATACTCAAATTGAGATTATTCCTAATACAGGTTCTTCAAATCAGTATTTCACTATTACTAATTTGACTTCTGGTGATGTTTATGAGAATGTTCTTACGGCTCCATTTGTTCCTGAAAAGGCCGGACAGTCTTACAACTTTAAGGTTGAGGCACAGCGTGGTGCATGTAAAGCTGTTGAGTACACTTCTATTAATGCAAAGCCATTGCCAATCATCAAGTTGTTTGATGCAGAGACTGGTTTGAGTTTCATGGATGCATGTCCTGATGTTGACAATGTTACTTCTGAACATTATTTGAAGTTTACTGTTGATGGCGGTAGGGTAACAGATATTCCTACTGTTACTGGTGCGTCATTGGCGTCGGCTACAAATACATTCACATTTGGTAATAACACTTATGATGGAAATGAGACAGATGCTTATTATGCTAACTATAGCCGTCCAACTGCATTGAACAGTTCTATCAAGGTTACTGCTAAAGGTTCTAATGGATGTGAGACTACAGCAGAGTTCCCTATCACAATCAAGCCAACTCCTAATAAACCAGAGGTTACTGTCTTACGTAACGGATTGCCAACATCAGATAAAGAGTTCTGTGAAGGCGATAAGGTTACTGTGATTGCAAAATCAACAAATGATAATGATAAGACAGTCTCATTTAATAATGGTGGAGCATACGGTAATAAGAATGGTGCTGCATTTGATCCTCAGTCTGGAACAGCAGTGTTTGAATTTGATGCTGTAAGCAACAGTGTTTCATCAGACCAAACAATCAAGGTCTCTGCTACAAATGAGGACAACTGTAATTCATCAAAAGAGTCTGTTACAATCACTGTTAGTGATAAACTTGATCTTAAGATCAACAATGAACCTGCGGGTTCTACTGTTAAGGCTTGTGTAGGATCAAAAGAGCTCTTGAAAGTTACAGCAGGAGGAACACTTGTTAATCCAGCTGACTATTCAATTGAGTGGTTCGCTTCAGACAAGTCTACTTCATTAAGTACAAATGATACTTATGAGGTAGAACCAGATCCTGTATATTCAAAGACAATCTGGGTTAAGGTTAAGTCGAAGAATGCTCTTGGATGTGAGGAGTGGACTAACATCACAATCGCTCCAGTAGCAGTTCCATCAATCACTATTGTCGCTGAAAATTCAAATACAGGCAAACGTGTTACAAGTACATCTGCTGAGAGTGATAGCATTGTATATTGTAGCGGTGATGCAAGTGGTTTGAACATTTCTGCAATTGTCCCTGATGGTGTTACATATAAATGGGACAATGGAGCTGATAATACAGATTTGATAAATAAGGGAGGTTGGACATCAACACAGACAAATGTCTTGACTGTAACTTACCAAACTGAATCAGGTTTGGTTTGTGAAACTAAGCGCGAATTTAAGACTGTAGTTAAGAATAAACCAAAGTTCGGTGATGGTTTAGCTAATTCAACTATACCTAAATATATTCTTACTTCAGTAGCTGCTGATGGTTCTGTGATTACAAATCCTAGTATGTGTGAAGGAGATAAAGTAATTATAAATCCTAATATCACTAGTGGAGATGTCGTTTCTTATTTGTGGCATAATGGAGCAACAACACCAACACTTGAAGTGAATATTACTTCGCATAAAAAATTTGAATTCAAGGTGATTGCTACGACAGCTGATGGATGTAGTAGTGAATTAAGTGATAATTTCACTCCAAGTTTTGTTCCTTCATTTACATTGCCTACTGTTTATTCTTGTGTTGGAACTCCTGCAAAAATCAAGCCAAATTATGGTAATAATGATAATATATCATTCTCTTATTATGATGAGTCTGGTACAACTTGGTTAAGTGATGGTGATCCTGTAGATGGATCTTATACAATTCCTCAATTGAATCAGCATTATCGTTATACTGTAGTTGCTTCATCAAACGGATGTACCACAGTAAAGAAAGGAGAAGCTTATATTTTGTCATATCCAGCACTTGAGGTTAATGAGAATGTTGAAGTTTGTAAAGGTCAAGATGCTGTTTTGTCAATTCAAAATCCAGCTTCTGGTGTTAATTATTATTGGAATAGTGTTGGAAGTTCGGATAATAAGACTTCATTTACAGTAAATGTCCCTGATGATCAGACAAAGATTGTTAAGGTGTTTGCAGTCAAGGATTATAGTGTTACTTATGATGCGGCTCCTAAGTGTACAACGTCTAAGGTTATAACTATTGAGCCTAAGGCTGTCCCTGATTTTGCTATTTCTTCAAGTGCAGAACGTTTGTGTCCTGATGGAAGAATGACATTTACTATCAATGATGCTTCTTCATCAAATACTTATGTATGGAAGGCATATGAGTATAATGCGACAAATGGTAGCCGAGTAGGAAATGCGATTGATGGATTCACTCAGACATTGGCAGCCAATAAGGCTTATGTTGTAAATGGACTTAGAACTTCAACTGGTTATGTTGAAATTGTTGCAGAAGGATCTTCTGAAAATGGATGTCCATTCTCTACTTCTATGGTGTTGACTCAGGCAGAGCAACAAAAGTTAGAATTGGTTACTGTAGATAGAGTGAATTATACAGCGGGAACTGCAATCAATTTGTGTAGCAATACAGATGCAGAACTTGCATTCACTGATGGATACAATACGTATGAATTCAATGGCATACCGATGTCAAATAATGTGTATACTTATAATGAGAGTGTAAATCAAAACAAGTCATTTAGGTATACTGTTACTGCAAAAGACCAGTATGGATGTCCTACAACAACAGCTACTGTAGATGTGAATATTAATGTCGCACCTCAGATTATTGCACAGGATGCAATATCTGTCTGTGACGGTGCTTTGGCTGATGTACAGGCAAGTTCAGACAAGCAATTGCACTGGTACTATGCTAATTCTAAGAATCCAACTTCTTGGAAAGATGTTGTTGATGATGCAGGTGATCCTATCGTTGCAAATGTTGTGGTTATTCACAATATTGATGAAAAAGACGCAGGTTCATACATCTTGGTTAAGGGAGAATATCCTGATCTTAAGGGTACTTGTTCTACAGTTAAGCAGATTAGCTTGAATGTCATTGATAAGCCAGATGTTGAATTAAGCTCAACAGGTAGTGTTTGTCCAGGCGAACCATTCAGTCTTTCAACTAAGTCTGAAGCAGGTGTAGCTGGAGCTGATTACTATGCTAAGAATTGGTTCACTGTAGATAAGGATAATTCAGGAAAGTATATCAACTTCAATCCAACAGCTACTACTAACCAAATGTTGAATTCTGGTGAGAGATATTACGCATTGGTGGCATCTTCAAATGAGTTGGCAACATGTCGTGATACATTCTACATTAAGTATACTGCCGTTAACGTTCCTCAGTTTACAGATGGTAACATTAACAATATTGACAATTTGACAGAAAGTAATGGAGATCCAATTCCATTCCAGAAACGCTTCTGTCTAGGAGATGACGGTATTGTTCTTAAGGTTGATAATGCGTCTACAATCAACTGGAATGAGGTTCGTTGGTATGCTGGTCTTAACTCTAATGGAGAAATGATTACAGAGGCAGGTAGCCCTGTATATGGAGATCATATTACAGTTTCTCCTCGTGCTACTTCAAACTATTATGTTGAGGGTACAGGCGAGAATGGATGTAAGGTTTCTGCTTTGTTTACAGTTAAGGTTAACGATGCTCCTAACTATGTTCTTTCAAGTTCAGCTTTGAATGGTAAGGTTTGTAGCGGTGCTGATTTGATTGTAAATGCAGTTAACTTGAATTCTGCAGTTCAGGGAACTAAATTCTCTTGGAATAATGCAAATGTAAGTACTGATTCACATCTTGAGATACCTCAGGTAACAGGACCAACAGAAGTGAGATTGGTTGTGTCAACAGATGAGGGCTGTTCTCAGGAATTGAAGGCTACTTATGGTGTGATTGCAGCTCCTACATTCAAGGTCGATGTGCCAAAGAATGTCTGTGTTAACGGAGATGTTGTCGTTACAGCGAATGTAGACGGATCTGTTGATCCTTCCGACTATGTATACTCATGGTCTGTTAACCCTGCCATGACATCTGATGTCAAGTATGGTCAAACTTATACATTTGATAATGTAGTCGCTAATGACGGTGCAAATGGATTTAAGTTCTATGCTACTGTCAAGGACAGAAATTATGGATGTACGAGTGAGATTGAGGAGACTTCTATAAATGTAGTCACACCTGGATCACCTGTTATTAACTATGTTGATAAGGTTTGTGAGGGTGAGTCTACAGTAATTGAACTTACTGGTACTTCAAAGGGATCTGATTTGACAGGATATACATTCTGGATCAAGACTCCTGAAATGTCAGAGTTCTTTAATGAGGCTTCTATGAAGCATACTACTGGATCTATTACAAGTGCAAGACGTTATGAGTACTATGTTCAGTTGGTTCAGGGAGAGGCTAATTGTAAGTCTGCTGCTGCTTCAGTTGTGATTGGTGTTGAGTCTAAGCCAAACATTCAGGTTCAGGAATATGGTTCACCATGTTCTGCTCAGGAACTTACATTGAAGGCTTCTGCTTACGGTGTTGACTCTAATGATATTAAGTGGGAGGCTAACACAACAGTAGGTCCAGATTTGACATTTACTAATGAGCAAGGAATTCTTAAGGTTACTGAGAATTCTCAGAATGTTACTGCTGATAAGAAATTCACTCAGAAGCAGTATGTCGGAAATGATATAACAGAAGTCGAATTGACTTGTAGCCAGACATTGAATTATAAGTATAAGACTTATCCATTACCTCAAATCAATGTGTTTGAGGATAAGGCAAAATCTTCTCATTGTCCTGGAAACAGTGTTTATTTCGATGCTGAGGCTTTGACTGAGAATTTGAAGAGCATCACTTGGTCTGGAACAGGTGTGTTCGCTTATCAGACTACTAGTGATACAATTTCTAGTCAACATGTGTATGTCACTGTTCCAAAGGATGAGAATATTCCTGTTGACAATGAAGGAAATAAAATATTGCATGATACTCTTTTCTACACAGTATCAAATGATCGTTGTACTAATTCAGGCTTTAAGATCTTTGAAATATATCCTACTCCAAAATTCTATTTGGATGAGATTGATCCTATCGCTTCTCCTCTTGGAGATAACAAGACTGGTTCGAATGGTACTCCAATCAAATTCTGTGAGGGAAGCAAGGTTGTTCTTGAGGCTAGACCTGATGCAACTGATGGAAGTAAGTTCACATGGAGAGGTGGTTCTGTTGAAAGTGGATTTACAAACGAGTATACACAACCAGGTACTTATGAAGTTTCTGTTGTAAATGATAAGGGATGTACATCTAATATGATCTTTACAGTAGAAATGGAGTTGTTGCCTTCTTTGAGTACAGGTATTAAGGGCGTCAATGCTAAAAATAATTACTGTTATGTAGAGGGTAATGATAATGGTTTGGTTGTAGACGTTGCTACATCTAAGGATGCATACTGTTATGTGAGTCTAGATGAACCTGATGTTCCTCCGTTTGATGATGAACACATGAAGGATCCTGATGATCAGGAAGGATGGAAGCAGGAGTCTAATCGTGGTGAGTTCAATCCTGAGAAAGATACTTGGGTTTATGCTTATGCAATATCTAATTCAGATTTGAAATGTGTAAACAAGAATCATAAATGGGTTGAGGTTCATAAGTCTCCAATCGTTTCAATCATTGGCGATAAGGTAGCATGTAGTGGTAATCCTCTTAATTTGGAAGCTACTTACAGTTCACCAGAAAATGCTGAAGCTGTTAACTATGCATGGATCGGTGAGGCTATATCTGGTATGTCCGGCAAACAGATTTCTGCAGAAGGCATGAGTGCAGGAACAAAAACAGTTTCTGTAGTTGTGACAGATGAGAATCAGTGTCAGGGTCAGGCAACTGTTGATGTTAAGGTTTTGAGCAAACCTACAATCGGACTTTCTGTTGACGGAGGTGCTCCTAACCGTAGATTGAAAGAGTTGAAGTTCTGTGATGGTGAGTCTAAGACTGTAGTTCCTCAATGTATGGGATGTGATCCTGAATACCAGATGAATGATTTCGGTTGGGTATTTAATGAAGAGGATGTAGTCGACGCAAATGGAAACTACACTCAGAATGTCACTGTAAGTAAACGTGGTAATTATACAGTTTATGGTTCATTGGTTGACGCAGATGGAAATATGCTTTGTGAAGCATCGGCAGGTTTCGTTGCAACACCAATTGACAAACCAACTATTAATGTGACTGGTAATACTACGATCTGTGCTAATGATAAGATTGTATTGGAAGGTGCTAATATCACTGATTATGTTTACACATGGAGTGGTAACACTGTTTCTGGTTACGTTGGTAATAGATTCGAGTGTGATCCTTCAACAACTGGTACAACTTCTGTATCGTTGTCGGTTACTGATAATAGTACTACATGTACTAATTCAACTACATTTGAGATCAATACAATTTCAGCTCCAAGTCCTAATGTGACAGCTCCTGAAATCGTTTGTGAGAATGGTTCTTCTGAATTTGTGATTAAGGATTACTTGAACGAAAAGGATGAGCCTAAATACACAAATATCAAGTGGACTGTTTGGAATAACGAACAAACAGAGTCATTGCCACAGACAGCTGAAGGTACTCCTAAGTTCAATCTACAGATGACAAACAAACCGTTGATTGTTCGTTTGGATTTGAAGTCAAGTGATATGCAGTATCCATGTGCTTCCTCAATAGTTTACCCTGTGGATGTACAGATGCATCAGGAACTTCAGTATCAGGGAGATCCTGTAGCATGTCAGAATTCAGATGTCACTTTGGAGGTTTCGAAGTTTGGCACAGATCATATTAAGCCTGATGCTAATGTCTCTGGTCAGAATAATCCATATACATGGTATTTGCCTGATGGTAGTGAGGTTAAGACTTCTGATAACCAATATACTTTCCATCCAGAGGCTTCTGGCAATTATATGGTTGATGTAGAGAGTGGTGTTTGTGTAGACCGTCTACAGTTCCGTCTTGAGGTTAAGAGCGCTCCACAAGCATACCCTTCATATGATAAGGCTGTTTGTAACGGTGGAAGCACAGTGTTGAATGTGACTCCTAACAATGAGTCTGGTAGCATGACTTATGTATGGAGTAACGTAGATCCTGATGATCCTTCTAAGACTGTTACTACAACGACTCCTACATATAAGGTGACTCCAGTTGGTGAGAAGACTGTTTACTCAGTTGAAATCACAAGTGATGCTACTAAGTGTAGTAGCTTCTATGAGATGCCAGTTGAGGTTCGTCCTTCACCGTCTATCATTATAGACAAGACTTTGGGTGAGCTTGAGCCATGTGCAAATTCTTATGGTGAGGCCGTTGCTGATGGTGCAGTGAGATATCAGTGGTATGATATTACAGATCCAGCAAACGAGCAACTTCTAGGTTTCGGTACTTCTAAGAGAATCTATGTGGCTAACGAAAATGTTAAGGTTAAAGTCGTAGGTTACGATTCTATTGGATGTGAAAGTAAGCCAATAGAAGCAACATTGACACCAACTCCTGATCCTGACTTTACAGTCACTGGATCAACAGAGTCAATCTGTGCTGGTCAGAGCATCACTTTGAATGCTAAGGCTACTGATCCTACTGTCCTTTATCAGTATAGTTGGTACGACCCAATCAGAGACATCACAGTTGATGCTGCTGAACTTACTAATTATACTTTGGAGAAGACAACTCAGTTCGAGGTTACTGGTACTAGTGTGACTAAGCATGGTACTGAGTGTTCTGTCAAGAAGGCATTCTTGCAGATGGTAGATCAGTTACCTGAGTTGACGATCTATGGTACTCAGAATGTATGTGATGGTACTGAATACACATTTACTGCTACTGGTGCAGAGACTTATGTATGGCAGCACAATAACCAGAACAATGAAGCTTCATTTACGACTTCGTTCAGATATGATGCCGGTTCTGTAGCTCCAGTTGTTGTCGTTGGATCAAACGGTAAATGTTCTTCAACACCGACAACATATTATGTAAATGTTCGTCGTTCGCCTAACTTGACATTCACAGGTGATTCAGTGGTTTGTGGAAACAATCAGGCTTCTATCACTGCTCATTCAACTGTTCCTAATGTCACTTATTATTGGTCGACAGAATCTATTTCGGCTCAGACTATTAACCCTATTGTTCAGCCTGCTTACCAGGTATTCCCTTGTACAGTGACTGACCCTTATGGTTGTACGACTACAGATTCATTCAAGGTTAATGTGGTAGCTGCTCCTAAGTTACTTTTGAATGCTAGCTACTATGATTCTCCACTTTTGGGCGGAAATATACCATACGATTCTGCAAGTAGTAAGTTTAGAGTTCCTTTCTGTGACGGTGATTCACTATCACTCCGTTTGACAGGTGCATCTACATTTGAGTGGGTTACTCTATCAAATGACACTTTGTCTAAGGATGATGTATATAAGATTCGTCCTAGTGGTCCTATGACATTTACTGCCACTGGTTATTTGAGTGGATGTCAGACTCAGGTTGATTTTGTACTTGATATGAACCAGAAGCCAACATTGTTCTTGTTGTCTGATACAGTTCCTTGTCGTGGAGAGGCACAGGATATGGTTGTCGCAGCAAGTGGATATGGAACATTGTTGTACAACTGGTCAATGAAGGAACACAACAACCGCGGATTTATTGAAAATGCAGATTCTTTGCATGATGTTATTGCAGAGCGTCCAATTGAGGATTCTTTGAATAATATTTATAGTGTAGCGGTTAAGATCCAAGAGACAGGATGTACTACAACTAAAGAATTCCATTATGGATATGTGAAGAGTCCTGAGTTCCAGATTGATGGCGAACGTGCCGCATGTGTTGGTAATTCGTTGTCTTTGAAGGCTGTTCCAGACAATGCTGACGACAAGTATAGCTATACTTGGACAAGTGAGGATGGCTTGATTAATAGAACTGGAGATTCAATTTCTTATACATTCCGTGTAAGTGGTAAGCAACCTAAGATTAAGGTATCTGCATACGATGGCGGATGTCGCGTCTTCCAGGATGTTGAACTTACTGGTTGGGAATCTCCTGCTTTGAAGGCATTCGCTCTAGGTCAGGATGTCGACGGTCAGGTTGTGGTTTGTGAGAATGTTCCATTCAACATCAGTATTATGGATACTGCCACAGCAATGATTAAGAACTGGTGGATTAAAGGCAAGGATACAGTATCGAATACAAGTGCGGTACATGTAATTGCTAATGAAGCAGAGACATATCTAGGTTATGCAAGAAACACTAATGGATGTGAGTCTGTTATCGCAGTTCCAGTTGTTGTAGAGTATGCTCCAATTGCTACTAACAGAATGGGTGGTGATACAACAAGTATCTGTAAACTTGATACTGCTGTATTTGATCTTCAGGCTGTAAATGTGGCTGAGTACACTTGGGATGATGCTGAACGTACTGTCGGAAATGTATTGAAGGTTAGCCCTGCGGTTACTACAAGATATCTTGTAAATGTCAAGGGTACTAACGGATGTGAGCGCGGACAGTATTTCACAGTTTCGGTTAACAATCTTCCAAGCGTTCAGTTCAACACAATTGGTGGTGTCAAGGGTGATAACGAGGCTGCTTGTCTTGGAAGTGACTATAAGTTGGTTGTTTCTCCTCGTATCAATGGAGACTACAGCTACTTGTGGGATACTAAGTCAGGTCTTGATACATTGTACTTGAGAGCTAATGATATGGAACCTGAGAAACATGTGGTTAATATTACTGATAGAGTTACAGGATGTAAGAGCAAGGATTCTATCACAATCCGTACACAGGAACTTCCTACAATTACTGTAGCTGGTGTGACTGCTGTATGTCGTGGTGAACACATGGTTCTAAATGCAGGTGGTGCTGCTAACTATTATTGGATGCGTGGTACTGATACTTTATCTAAGTCGGCTACATTGCAGATCGATGAGGTCACTTCAGCTGGTATTTACACTGCATACGGTGATGATAGAGGATGTGTCGGTAAGACTGAGGTTCCTGTTACAGTTCGTGAGACTCCTAACGTTTACTTGAACTCAGCTTCTGCTGGTGTTATCGAAGGTAATACAGTAAGCTTGTGTGATGGTACTAATAATCTTGAACTTGAGGTTGCATCTTCATTTGTTGGTGGTGTTGACAATTCAGATTTGAAGTACACATGGATGAATCTAAGCAATGAGGATAAGGCTGTAGACCAGACTTTGACAATCCCTTCTGTATCTCAGAATAAGGATTACATGGTTAAGGTTTCTAGAATCAGTGCTCCAGAGGCTTGTCCTGGTAACATTACGGTTTCTGTACGTGTGTTGAATACTCCAAGAATCTATATCAAGGGTGATCGCAACGTCTGTGATAATGACTATGCAGAGTTGGTACCTTATGGTGACTTTGAGGATTCGTTCGACAACTATGTATGGAAGGATAATAAGGGTAATTCATATGGTATGGAGGATACTTTGAAGGTTCTTGTGACTGACACTGTAACTTATACCGTAACTGGTTACAATACTCATACAGGATGCTCTAACTCAATTTCTCATACTGTCAATAAGATTAATGCTCCTGAGGTATCTCTTGATATCCGTGGTCAGCAGGGCACTTATGTATGTTCTGGCAAGCAGTTCGTTGTTCAGGCTCACGGTGCATTCTCTTACTTGTGGATGAGAGGTAAGGATACATTGTCTACTCAGGACGCTTATGGCGACACTGCTAAGACACAGACTACTTACTATGTTGAAGGATTTGATGCTAACGGATGTAAGAACAATGCTACTATAACAGTGGATGTTCGTCCAACTCCAGTTATCTGGACTGATGGTAACAAGCCAATCTGTTTGGGTGAGTCTCTTGACCTTGAGGCTAAGGGTGCTGAGAGATACAACTGGACTATGGGTGAGGTTTCTGGTGAGAACAATCAGTACATGACATCAAAACCTAAGTATAGTACTACTATATTCTTGACAGGTTACGATTCATACGGATGTTCTGCTTCTGAGCCAATCGAAATCACAGTACGTGATACTCCGATGGTATTTATCGATTGTCCTAACACTTATGTCTGTGAGGGTGATATCGCAACCCTAACTGCTACTGGTGCTGTCAACTACCAGTGGACTAAGGGAGTTCAGAGTTTGAGCGACGTCGTTACTCAGATGATCACTGAGGATCAGACATTGTTCGAGGTTGTCGGTACTGATATCAATGGATGTACATCAACTGCAAGAAGAGTTGTTAAGATGCAGGCTGCTCCTGTTCTTACAGTGACTGGTGATACCATTATTTGTGAGGGCGATAAACTTTCACTAAATGTGGCTGGTGCTGGTGCTAAGACATTCGAATGGGGTGATCGTTCTACAGGCAACAAGTTTATTGATAAGCCTAAGCATGATACTATTTACTTCGTATCTGGAACATCACTTTACGGATGTACTTCAACTAAGTCGATCCCAGTGATTGTAAATCCTCTTCCAAGTATCAGTATCTATGGTAATGACAATATCTGTCAGGGTGACTCTACTACTCTATATGTACTTGGTGCTAAGAGCTATGTTTGGAGTTCAGGCGATAAGACTGATACTATTACGGTTAAACCTCGTAAGAACGCAGTTTACCAGGTTACTGGTACTGATGAGAACGGATGTCAGGCTATGGAGAAGATCAATATCAATGTATTTGATATGCCAGATTTGTATGTACAGTCTTCTGCTGGTATCGTTTGTGAGGGTGATTCTGTTCAGTTGATCGCAAGAGTATCTAACGGAGAATTCGATCAGTTCTATTGGAGTTCAAAGAAGGGTATCATGGGTAATACTTACGGTGATACAATTACAGCTCATGTGATGAAGGCTGATACATTCTATGTGACTGCTAAGAATGAGGTATGTACAAACACTGCAATGGGTGTTGTAGCTACTTATCCAAATCCGACTTTGAGTTACATTGGTGATTCTGTAGTATGTCAGGGTGCTCGTTTGCAGATGATTGCACAAGGTGCTTCTACATATGAGTGGGTATTGCCTGATTCTACTGTGGTTCCTAATTCGATCCTTGCTTTCATTCCTACAGAGCCAACTGTGTTGCCTATCAAGTTGATTGGACACTCTAACTCTTGTAGTACTGAAAAGATATTCCCAGTAACTGTTAATCCATCTCCTGTAATGTCTGTTTCTATTACGGGTGGTGATGGACCTTCTGCTACTGAAGGATATGTATGTAAGGGTAGTGATTATTCAGTTGTAGCTTCTGGTGCTGACTCTTATTTGTGGAGTACTGGTGATACTGTTGGAGAGATAAAGGGCACAAATCTTTTGACTCCTATGGCTTACACAGTTACTGGTTATAACTTCTACAACTGTGAGACTAAGGTTAATGTTACAGTTCCTTTGATGACATTGCCTAAGATAAGAATCAATGCTAGTAAGACAGCAGTTTGTCCTGATCAGGGTGATACAATCAGATTCACTGCTACAGGTGCTGAGTCTTATGTATGGCATTCTTATCCACCTATCAGTGATATCGACAACAATCCTACTCTTGCTGAAATTTCAGCTGCTGTTTGGGATAGTGGTTATGTTTATGTCTCTGGTACAGATACTAATATGTGTGTTGGTTATGATTCAGTTAGAATTAAGGTCCACACTCTTGAGCCAATCAAGTATGTAATCAACCCTACTTTGATTGATGAAAACTACAACACAGTTAGTATGTCAGGACGTACTCCTTCAAGTGAACTTTACAATGTCGATTGGACATGGGAGATCGCAGATGGTACAGTCTTGAATGGTAAGGCTGTTAAGCATACATTCGATGTGCTTGAGGATTCATTCCTTGTTAGAGTTCATGCTAGAGACTGGAACGGATGTGTTTACGATAGCTCAAGCCACATCTACAAGTGGAAGGATGTATGGGCTCCAGACAAGTTCACTCCAGATGGTAACGGCTTAAACGATAAGTTCCAGTTCGAGGGCGGTGATTGGATTTCTGAATTCGACTTCATCATTTACAACCGTCTTGGTGAGGTGGTATTTGAAGGTCACAGCTTGCGTGATGCTTGGGATGGAACATTCAAGGGTAAACAATGTTCTCCTGGAGTATACGGATGGACTTGCACATATAAGTCGACTGTAGGCTCTTACACTAAGAGCGGTGAGGAAAGAGGTAAGATTACACTAATTAGATAATGGAGGTTTTTGCAATGAGAAAGTTAAGTGTTTTAATGTTGATGGCATCATTTGCCACTACAATTTTGGCTGACGAACCGGCTCAGGAAATGGATTATACATTGAGTGGCCATGCAACTTCTCCATTCTCTCTTAATCCATGCTATGTAGGCGAATCAAACGCCTACAGAGCTGGCCTCAACTACCGTATGCAATGGCCAAAACTTGAGAATGAGTATAGAACAATGCGTTTGACATATGACCAGAACTTTTATAAGTTAGTTAGTTCTGTCGGTGTCCACTATGTGTTCGATGGCCAGGCTGAGGATTATAAGAGCCATGAGTTGGGTCTTACTTATAGCCATAATATCAGAGTTACGGAAGGCCATTATGTACGTCTTGGTTTGACCGCCGCTGTTTTCATCAAGAAAGTTGGCGAGGACGGTGCGTATGGTGATCAATGGCAGAATGGATCAATACTAGACAATTCTTTGGAGGATGACAACATGAAAGAAAAGGCAGTGTTCCCTGACTTTACTTTTGGTGCTGCCTATGTGATGGAGAATATATTTAGTGCTGGTTTTGCTATTTATCATATCTCTGCTCCTAGATATGGATTTGTAAATGATGATGCAATCGAATTGCCTCGTCGATATAATTTCCATGTCCGTTACATGCACAACCTAGAATCTTCAGCTGGTTTGTGGGGTAACAGAGGAAAGGCGGAAAACTATATCATGGGTACATTGAATTTCCAGCATCAGGGTGAATACAACATCGGTAGCGTCAATGTCGGTGCTTTTGTAAGCCATATGATGCTTGGTGTAGCTTATCGTCATGATTTTCGTGATATGGAAGTGGATGGTGTGAAATATGCGAAACTGAACACTGTCTCTTTCATGATCGGTGGAAGTTATAAGGGCCTTCAGGCATACTATACTTACGATTTGTTTACATCTCGCAAGACAAACGGTTCATGGTCTCATGAATTCTCTATAGTGTATGCTATGGCTCCTAAACATTATCGTTACTCTTGTCCGGTTGTATACTGGTAATTTTGAGTGTCGAATCTGTTATAAAAAGCAGTCGGGATTTTCCTGACTGCTTTTTGTTTTCCTTGCATTTGCTTTTGGCGTAATTATTCTTTATTTTTGTACCACTTAATGAATTTTTATGAAAGATGGAAAGATAGTTGTTGGTATCACTCAAGGTGATATCAACGGTGTTGGATACGAAGTGATAATTAAAACACTAGTCGATACAAGAATCAACGATTTTTGTATTCCTATTGTGTATGGATCTTCTAAAGTCGCGGCTTTTCATAGAAAAGCTCTTGGAATTGAAAACTTCAGCCTTAATGCAATCAATTCGCCTCTTGAGGCAAATGAGAAACGATCTAATGTTATCAATTGTATATCGGAAGACGTCAAAGTTGAATTGGCTAAGGAATCTGAAGAGGCTGGTGATGCGGCTATCCTAGCGTTGGAGCGAGCAACTGAAGATTTGAAGAACGGTTTGATTGATGTTCTTGTCACAGCTCCGATCAATAAAAAGAATATCAACGCTGAAAGATTCAACTTCCCTGGGCATACAGAATATCTGGAACAGAAGTTTTCTCCTGAAGACAAGGGAGTGATGTTGATGGTGAGTGATGTCCTTCGTGTGGCAATACTTACGTCTCATTGCCCTTTGAAAAATGTCTCTTCTTTGATCACTGAAGACGCAATTGTGTCTAAACTTCAGATATTGAACAAGACTTTGATCCAGGATTTCGGAATTGTCCGTCCTCGTATCGCAGTGCTTGGACTTAATCCACATGCAGGTGATAACGGTACACTTGGACATGAAGAACAGGAGATTATTATTCCTGCACTTCGTCAGGCTAATAGTAATGGTATCCTGGCTTTTGGTCCGTATCCGGCTGACGGATTCTTTGGCGCTGGTAATTTTGCAAACTTCGACGCTGTGCTTGCAATGTATCATGACCAGGGATTAACTCCGTTCAAAGCAATCGCTCAGGATATGGGCGTGAGCTTCACTGCTGGTCTGCCAATCATTCGTACGGCTCCAATTCATGGTACTGCATACGACAAGGCTGGCGTCGGTGAGGTAAGAGAGGATTCGTTCCGTTCGGCACTTTACTTGGCCTGCGATATATTCAAGAAAAGAAATGATTATGCTGAGTTCTCAGCTAACCCTCTTCGTAAACAGATGAAGAAGGAAACTCATAATTCAGAAAAAGAATAGAATATTGCGTCATGTCTCCAGAAGATATACAGAACATTAAGAACAGATTTGGCATCATAGGTAATGATGATCGTCTGAATCGTGCAGTTGAGGTCGCATATAAAGTCGCTTCAACAGATCTTTCTGTTTTGGTGACTGGAGAGAGTGGAGTAGGAAAGGAATTTTTCCCTAAAATAATCCATCAGTTTAGTGGCAGAAAACATGGCCCGTACATCCCAGTCAATTGTGGCGCGATCCCAGAAGGTACTGTGGATTCAGAACTCTTCGGCCATGAGAAAGGCTCTTTCACTGGTGCAGTATCTGAACGAAAAGGATTTTTTGAAGTGGCAAATGGTGGCACTATATTCCTGGATGAGGTCGGAGAACTTCCATTGACCACCCAAGTCAGACTGCTTCGTGTGCTAGAGACGGGAGAATTCTTGCGTGTAGGTTCTTCTAAACCGATTAAGACAAATGTTCGCGTCGTCGCTGCTACAAACCTGAATATGGAGAAGGCTGTTAAGAATGGTACGTTCAGAGAGGATTTATACTACCGTCTTAATACAATATCTATTCAATTGCCATCTTTGAGAGATAGGGGTGAGGATGCAGCTTTCTTGTTCAGAAAATTTGCTCTAAATTTTGCTGAAAAATATTCCACAGAACCAGTACGTTTGACTGAAGATGCAGTCAAAACATTATTGCAATACCACTGGCCTGGCAATGTGCGTCAGTTGCGTAATATCGTAGATCAGATATCTATTCTAGAAAAAGATAACAAACAGATTTCGAGAGAGACTCTGCTTAATTATATTCCTGTTGAGGATCATCATAATAATATGCCGATTCTTTCTCCTTCTCAGGAGTCAGGCGGACACTCTTATGCTCAGGAAAGGGAATTCCTTTATTCTGTTTTGTTTGATTTGCAGAAGCAGGTTACTAATTTGAAACATGTGATTAATGAACTCGTTTCTAAAGGACATGTTAAGATTGATGATGTTGATCTGGAATCGGATGAACTGAAAAAGCCTTTTGACAAGGTTATCCGTCAGTCTTCTGGCACGTCTGTCCCTGTTGTGCATGATATGCATTCTGATGCTGAAGGACCGAAGACGTCGATGATTGATAAAGGAGACTCTAGCATTCAAGATGTTGAGGTTATTGATGATAGTGCATTGCGTTGGGATTCTTTGCAAAAGGATGCTATCCGTCGTGCTTTGGAAAAACATGGAAACCAAAGACGTGCTGCAGCTAAAGAATTGAATATATCTGAGCGCACATTATATAGAAAGATTAAGGAATATGGACTTGAGTAAATTAAAATATTTTTTGATTTTAATTCTGGCTTTGTTGCTTATGCCGGCTTGCACTGTGTCATATAGTTTCACGGGTTCTTCATTGGATTACACCAAGGTGAAAACTATATCGATTGCTAATTTCCCGAACAGAGCGACATTGGTATATCCAGCTCTTGCCCCTACATTTACAGAACAGCTGAAGGAGACATTCTCATCAAAGACTAGCCTTAATCAGGTTCCTAAGAACGGTGACCTTCAGATATCAGGTGAAATTACTGGATATTCTTTGTCTCCTAGTGCCATCAACTCTTCTGGATCGTCAACAATGACTCGCTTGACTGTGGTTGTTAAAGTTGTTTTTGTGAATAGATCTAATTCATCAGAGAATTTTGAACGTTCTTTCAGCTCGTATCAGGAATTCTCAAATACCCAGACTATCAATCAAGTTCAGGAGGAGTTGTGCGAGACAATCATAAACGAACTTATTGACCAGATTTTTAATGCCACAGTTGCGAATTGGTAATTGATTATGAGTGATTTTAAGGAATTCTTTGCAGACTCGAAATATGCGACTGCCGACTTCCATGATTTGGAAATGTTGACGGTGGAATATCCTTATGTCTCGTCATTTCGTTTGTTATATCTTCAAGAGTTGAAGCGACGTGTGGATGTGCGATATCTCCAGGAATTGAAAAATTCTTCATTTTCAATTTTTGATCGACGTCTGTTATTCCAAACACTTTCAAAAGTTGATGGAGAAAGACAGACACAGGAATCTGAGTCTGAAACCTCAATCAAGAAGATTCATGAGGTGGCTCAGTCATCACAGCCTGTAGATATATTGCAGGAGTTGGAACAACGTCCTGATATAGATGGAAATACTGGAGATTTGATAGGTTCTGATACTCTTGAGTCTTTGATGAAAGGAGCTTCTTCTTTACGAAAAGGTCCTAAAATTGATTTAGGTGATTTTGCTCTGTCCGCCAAACCTGATAATCTAGATGTGAAGGATGACGATTCAGAACAGGTCCTTTTTCAGCCTGCAGAAGAACTTTTTTCAGAAACTTTGGCGAAAATTTATGTAAAACAGCATAAATATGAGAAGGCAATCAAAACTTTTCGCAAGTTGATGGATAAAAATCCAGAAAAAAGTGTTTACTTTGCAGACCAAATTGCATTTTTGGAGAAATTGATAAAAAATTTGTAACATAATATGGAATACGTAGCTATTATTATCTTTATTTTGATTATTTCAGTTTTGCTGATTTGTGTGGTTTTAGTTCAAAACTCAAAGGGTGGTGGCCTTTTGTCTGGTTTCGGAGGTGCGAATCAGATTGCTGGAGTTCAGAAAACTACTGATTTTATTGAAAAATTGACTTGGTCTTTGTGGGGTGCGTTGGTTGTTTTGTCAGTATTGGCTACTCACTTTGTTGGAGACAAAGGTGGTGAGGCTGTAGATGAAGTTGACTATCAGTCAAAAATTGAGAATACATCTGCTCCTGTAGAAGAGGCTCCATCATTTGGCGCTGAACAAGAATAATTTTTATGATATGATATTTTAGCCACTCCGAGTGATCGTTGAGTGGCTTTTATTTTTTATATGCTTATGATAAATTTTGGAGATCAACTTGCAGCTTTTTGTGCTGCTACATTTTGGTCGGAATTGGATGTGCCGCAGGAAAAAGAGGATTTGGTTGAAAAAGTCGCAGCGGATTTTGCACAACAGCCTGATGTCTTCCGACATGCTGTGGACAAACAAATCGCAAAGCAGGCTCCAATGGAGGATGACGAAGTGACAAGTTATATCGCTTCTATCGGAGAACAGGTGCCAGAAGACAGCCGTCGTGATGTCTTGAAAATGGTGATAGAGATGATGTTGACTACTGCTGATTTGAACGAAGATTCCTCGGCTACTATTCTTTTCCTTTGTGAAGCTCTTGGTTTGCCTTTGGAAATCGCAATGGTTGAAACAATGGCTTTTGTAAAAGGCAATGATGTAGAGGTTGATAATAAAGAAGATATTGTAGTTGTGGACAGATTGAGCGATATACCTACAGACAATTAAAAATATATTTTGATTATTTTTGGGAGATGTGATGCTTGTCATGTCTCCTTTTTTATGTTAATAAACATGAATCTGTGTTTTTTAACATAAGGCTTTTTTTGTTTTGCAGACAATTATCGTAATTTTGTTGTTTATAATAGGGTATATAATTAGAAAACATTAGGATTTATGAAAAAAAATATATTTGGCCTTAGATTATTGTCTATGGCTACTTTTTGCGGATTATTTTGGCCGGTGGCGGCTCAGGATTGTGATAGTAATCTTGGAAGTACGACTTTTAAGGCGGCTGGTGATGCGGCAACATGGCAGTATTATGATATTGCCAATGTTGTTACAGAAGGACCTAGTGGCGTTAGCCTTTCCTCTAGTCTTTCTAAACCAGGAGATCTGGAAGAGTTCGCAGATGGCAAGTCTGCGCTTATAGCGGTTGCTACAAATCCATATAAATTGAATGCCGTTGTAGCCGATCCTACTTTGAAAGACGGAAAAGATTATGATTCTGATACTTTGATGTTTAAGGATATGCCGGGAAATGTAGTGGTGCTTAATCATCAGGGTGCGAAGACTGCGGAACTTTTTTCTGTTAAAGTCCCAAATGCGAAGGCTGGTACAGAATTCAAAGTCACATACACTCTTTGTAATGTCCTTAACCCTAATTCGCCATCAGTACAGGCTGCTATTCCTGAATATATGATGCAAAATCCAGGGTGGGAATCTGGTTATGAGTTGAAAGATATTAATGTAGGATTGTCTTTTGATGATTATGGTAACTTTGGAGATAAACCTGCATCTGCAACACATAACTATGCACAGGGAGGAAAACCACTTACTTTGGCTGATGGATGTAAGACATATACTTATGTGAGTACAGTTCCTGCTGGTGCTTCAAATATGAAATTTTCAATCGGTACTTCATATAACGCGACTTTCAATTTCGCAGTTAAAGATATTGAGTTCACTGGTTGTTTTGATCCTAAGATAAGTTGTTCTGCTGGAATTGAAGTGTGCCAGGGAGAGCAAGTCCCACTTACACTAGATAGAGCTTATAACGCTTCTTCTTATAAATGGGAACGTTCTACAGATGGCGGTTCTTCATGGGAAACTATATCCACAACACCTTCTGCACTGGATGAATTGGAAAAAACATCTATGTATCGTTGTTTCGTGGATGGACAGGAAAGTAATACCTTGACTGTGAAGGCAATGACTTGTTGCGTTGTCGGTGGAAAACCTGCGTCTAGAAAAAATGTGTTTAATGAGACATTTGGTTATTTTACTGGTCCTTATGATTATGTCGATTCTGAAGGAAAAGAAACTACACTGGGAGGGCAGGCAACAAATGTCGCTTATAGAACAAGTACAAATTTCTCTATTGCCGATCATAAGTTGGATTTGACTGGTCAGGTTAATGATGGTACTTATGCTGTGCTTGTACCTACACCATTAGGATATAATTTGTCTACAGGAGATTTTAATCCGAACAATCCAGCTACTTGGATGGATGGTGTTACTGCTGATCATACAAGTGTGATTGATGGACGTGAGAACGGAGCTGCTCTGTTCATCAACGTAAAAGAAAATTTCAAAGGCACGATTTTTGAAAATACAATCGATGGCCTTTGTCCAGGAAAATCACTCTCATTTGAGTGCTATATCGCTAATTTGAGTGGAGGTACAGACCCTCTTGTTACTATCAAACTGATTTCTGCAACAACGGGAGAGGTACTAAAGGATGTTGATGGAAAAGAGTTGATGAATGAGAATGTTGTCGCTTCTGCTGGTGGCGGATGGATAAAATGCTCAATTGATAATATTTTATTAAAGGATGAGTCAAGTGTGATCGTACAAATTATTGCTGATTGTGGTACACAATGTGATGTTCCTAATTATTGGTTAAAGGGAAATGACTTGATCATTGATGATATTAAGTTTATGACATGTGCTCCGCCTCAGATTTCTGCATATTATGACGAGTCGACTCTTCAACTTGATACAACTGTTTGTTCTGACGCTGATCTTGAGGTTGTTATGCCTGAGACAGAACTTCTAAAGAATTTCTTCTCTGGAAAACAACATTATGTTTTACAATATTCTATAGATAAGAAGAATTGGAAACATCTGCGTCTTTCTTCATCAAATTCAATTAAGTTCAATTCTGATGAAGTGACTGCTAGTTTCACTGATCCTGAAAAAATATATATGAGAGTCATTGTCGCTAGTGAAGCTACGGCAAATGCGTTTGCAAGTGATCCAAATATGGCTTCTGATGTTGATGTTTGTAGTGATTATTCAATATCAGATCCATTTACGATAACTATAGATTGCCCTACTTGTACAGCAAGTGAGGATATTGAGATTATATCATCGGAAAAAGCTGTTGTCGAAAACAAGAAGAAAACAATACATCTTTGTAAAGGTGAAAGTGTCACTCTTAATTCTAATGATGTGACTTCTACTACTGAAAAGGGTGATGCTTATTCTAATTTTTTGATGACATGGTCTCTTGATGGAGTTGATAAGACTCCAGTCCAGGGTTCGGTGGCGGAAGAATTAGTGGTGTCATGGGAAGACGCTACCGAAAAAGGTCTTTCTGTAAAATTGACTTCTGAAGATGCTGATTACCCTGGTCAGAAAGATTGTATTAAGGAAGCTGAAATAATTATTGTCGCTGATCCTGTTCCCGACGCAGAGTTCCGAAATCCACAGGCTGAATTCTGTGAAGGTGAGGGCAAAGACCTTGTTGACATGACGCTGACAAAGGGAACAGCATCAGACTATACAATCCACTGGTGGAAGGGAGCCGACACATTGACAGGCTCACCGTTGGGAGACAACAAGGACGAGAAATTCTTTGAGGGCTTGGAGTCAGCCGACGGAGGCATGTTCAGCTACCAGGTAGTGGACAACAAGACAGGATGTAAGGGAGAGGTCAA
>JAEEMG010000084.1 GCA_016283095.1 Paludibacteraceae bacterium
ATCTACCATCTCCATCTATTGCGTCCATTTCTTTTTGAGATTGTCCGAATAATTCAATATCTTTTTTATGTTTTAGTTGATCTTTTTCCATATCTGTCAACCCTTCGAAATTTTCAAGCCATTTGATGCTTTCGACTTTAATTTCATTAATAGTTGGTTGAAGTACCACTTCTATAACGTCTCCTTTTTTCCAGGTGTTATACTCTTTTTCTGTTATATCACAATGATTTGTAGTGGTTGTATAATCGTAGAAATGAACGAAATAAGTTTTTTTCTTTTTATCTTTAAAACTTCTGATATCAACTATTTTTGCAGTGTAGGTGAGTTTGGGATTTGGAAATATGTTAGTATCTAAAATGTTGATGTTTATGCCATGGATAGAAAATACTACAATCCATATAAAAATTACACTTACACAACTCTCCAACAGCCATTTTGCGGAGAATCCAAACGAAAACCAATTGGTAAACAAAGTAATAAGTAATATAAGTATAATAGTTAAAATTGTTGGGTATTTGGAGTGTATTCTACCATTTTCATATGATATTCCCAATATTAGAGTGAAAATCCCCAAAGGTAGCAAGTAAAGAATAAAGTATATAAAACCAATGATCCCTAACAATATTTTTATCCATGTTTGGTCCCAGAAGTTATTATATATAAAAAGAAATATGATGCCTGTCAAAATCGTAGTCAAGATTTTGGAGTACTTGTCCACCTTCTCCTTATTTTGGACACATTTTTCCTGAATCTCTTCAAATTTAGAAGATCCTGTATATTCTTCTTTGCTATATTTATTGATAGATTGTTCTTGATGTCCTTCTAATCTTTCCATATAATGACTGATTTTATTATAAAACTCATATAAAAAGCCAATGGCTTTCTCTGAAAACTCTGAGTTTTTTGTTTTACTAAGTTAGGTGTATTTATCTATCAAACAATATATTTCGCCAATGCTATTCCAGCAACACAGCACAAAACACAAACTATAACACTCGTCGATGCATAGATAGCTGCTACTCCCCAATCCCCTTTTTCTATTAATGTCATTGTTTCCAATGAGAAGGTAGAGAAAGTTGTGAATCCGCCACAAAAACCTACTTTAAGCAGCAGCGACAATCTTTCATCCACTCCTTTTATAACCGCCACACCTGCTATCACTCCGATGATGAATGAACCTACGATGTTGGCTATCATCGTTTTGAATGGAAATGCCGTCGACACGGGAAGATAATTCAACGAATATCTCAGCATCGCACCGAGCGCACCTCCAATCGCAACGTAGACAAAATTCATTATATATTACTGCTTTACAGTAGTCGCACCTTTGGCAATCATGATGAATGGGAATATAAACTCTACCATCCATGATTGTGTGTATCCAAGTTTGTTGACATTTGCACGCAGACGTGATGCTGTCTGTGCCGCATCAAGCTTGTCCCAATCGTTTTTCTCCATCAAGTCTCTCACTCCATCCACAACGACTTTTCTGATCATTCCGTCGAAGTATTTTGGCATCTGAAGTTTCCAACCTAGATGTGTTGTAAGAAGCTGGACGAAATCCTGTACGAATCCTTGGAACACAACAAAGAAATTGTTGACCTGCTGAAGATTCTTGCAGTTCTTAGTGATTGAACGGTCGATATCCTTGAAGAAACTTTCGCTCAATCCGTAGTTTGCCATAAGCATTCTTCTTGCCTCAGCTCTCTCTCCAAGACCAAGTTTTCCGTTCTGAGTTGGCACTTTGCAAGCCACTTTGAAAGCTCTCAAGTCTGGCATCTGATTGATGTTTGTGATGCCGAAAGTGGCAGCCACGAATGCCTGGATATATACACGGATCAAAGATATGTAGTCTTCCTCATTCTTCTGAATTTCAGCCTGCTTATCTTCTCCCTTTTTTTTCAAACCGTCTAATAGACCCATATAATATCAATTAATAATTATGAATTAAAAATGAAGAATTGATAAGGAGACGGAATTCCTCCCGTCTCCTTTATCATCTTATTTCTTTACACAAAGAGCGTTGTTAAGAGCGACAACTGCCTTAGAGTAGTCGCCTCTTTCGATAACGAACTGCATATTCACCTGACGTAGCGACTGTGCGAAGCAATCGATGTTTACGCCTGAATCAGACAATGCCTGAGCAGCTTTGCAAAGGATTCCTGGGTGAGCGATGTTTGTACCGATGCAGCAAACGATAGCAGCCTCTTTGACAACAACCTCGTAGCAAACCTCTTGAAGTTCCTTGATAAGGTCCTTGCTCTTCTGCTTGTCCCAAACAACCATAGTGATGCAGTTGGCGTTTGTAGTCTTCAAGATGTAGCTTACACCATGTTTTGCGAATACCTGCATTACCTTCAAGTCGTAGCCTACCTCACCTACCATCATAGGGTCGTGAACCTCGATTGCCAATACTTTGTCTGTACCGGAAACGATCTCAACTTTAGTCTCCTTGCTGATGTAGTTCTTAGAGATAAGTGTACCTGGGTGCTCAGGCTCGAATGTGTTCTTGATACGGATGTTGATGCCTGCAAGCTCAAGCGGTTTTGCAGCCTTAGGGTGGATAGCCTCCATACCTACGTCAGCAAGCTGGTCTGCCACCATGAAGTTAGTGTTACCCACTACGATGCTGTTCTCTGTACCTACAAGTTTTGGATCCGCACTAGATAGGTGGAACTCCTTATGGATAATAGCCTCATCAGCCTTCACCTCAACAGCGATCTTAGAGAAAGTGACCTCAGAATAACCACGGTCGAATGCACGCATTATTCCTTCGATACCTTTAGTATATCCTGTAGCGATGCAAAGAGTCTTGCTGAAATCGATGCCAGAGAACTCTTTCTTGATACGCTCGTCAATAGTAAGCGACTCACTGTCGTTGAAACCGCAAAGGTCGACGAAAGTAGCGTTGATTCCGTTGTTCTGGCAGATGTTTACCGAGTTGAATGCAGAGTGAGCCTCACCGATAGATGAAAGGATCTCACGTGCAGCCAAGAAGATGTTCGCCTTGTTGACGTATCCTGAACCAGCCACGTTGTGCATGCTGTAAAGATAGTTCTTTGCCTGCTGGATTCTGTCTTTGATGAATTTGTCTGCAACCTCCTGATCAAGTTTGATATCAGCGAAACCACGGTTTAGCTCGATAAGTTTGTCGCACAACTCATCAAGAGCGGTGCTGTAATCACCGTCTTCAACAAACTTGACATAGATACCTGGAGCACCAGTCTTCTTATGTTCAAGCAACCAGTTAGTGACATTGTTGTAAGCAGAAACAACAAAGATTCTGTTGTACAACTCACTTCCGCTTCTTTTACCTTTGATTATGTTCGCCAAAACGTCCTGAAACTGACTCATGGACGTACCACCAATTTTCTCTACTGTAAGCATTTTTACACAATATATATTATTTGGATGCAAAAATAGTATAAAAAAGATGTATATGCCAAAAAACACGATACAATTTTATATTGAAGGGCATAAAAATGAATTGTGACGAAAACGAAATAATGTCAGCACTTCCGTCATTGCAAATAGAATAATCGGTGGCAAAAATCAAGAAAAAGACCTGATTTTTACGCAAAAAGTCAGAAAAAGCAAGATTTTCGGGAAAAAACGAAAAAAAATGTCAAAATTGTTGTTGCGTAACATAAAAGAGTGTAATTTTGCAGTCGATAATGTATGTTTATTACACAAATTTAGAAAAAGAAAAATGAATCAAGTTTCAGATCGTTTGGCAGCAATGTCGCCATCAGCGACTTTAGCTATGTCTCAGAAGAGCAGTGAGTTGAAAGCTCAGGGTGTAGATGTCATCAACCTAAGTGTTGGAGAGCCAGATTTCACCACCCCAACCCACATCAAGGAGGCTGCTAAGAAGGCTATCGACGACAATTTTTCTTTTTATTCACCAGTGACTGGTTACGCTACTCTTCGTAACGCAATCTGCCAGAAGCTTAAGAAAGAGAACAATCTTGAGTTTACTCCAGATCAGATCGTTTGTTCGAACGGTGCAAAGCAGTCTGTATGTAATGTAATCCTTTCTATCATCAGCAAGGGCGACGAGGTTATCGTTCCAGCTCCATACTGGGTTAGCTACATCGAAATGGTGAAGTTGGCAGAGGGTACAAATGTAATTGTCGAGGCTGGTCTTGACCAGAACTTCAAGATCACTGCAGAGCAGCTTGAGAAGGCAATCACACCAAAGACAAAGGCTCTTATCCTTTGTTCTCCATCAAACCCTACTGGCGCAGTATATTCAAAGGCTGAACTTCAGGCTTTGGCTGCTGTTATTGAGAAGCATCCTAATGTGTTTGTTATCGCTGACGAGATCTACGAGCACATCAATTATGTAGGCAAGCACGAGAGCATCGCTCAGTTTGAGAGCATCCGTGACCGTGTCGTTATCATCAACGGTGTATCTAAGGGATACGCTATGACAGGATGGCGTCTTGGTTGGATCGCCGCTCCACTTTGGATCGCTAAGGCTTGTTCAAAGCTACAGGGTCAGTATACTTCTGGTCCATGTTCAATCGCACAGAAGGCATCTGAGGCAGCATACCTAGGTGATCAGACATGTGTTGAGACAATGCGTCAGGCATTTGAGAGACGTCGTGACCTAGTGATCAGCTTGGTTAAGGAGATCAAAGGTTTGAAGGTAACAGTTCCAGAGGGTGCATTCTACGTGTTCCCTGAGTGCAAGAGCTTCTTCGGAAAGAAGACTCCTAAGGGCGATGTTATCGCAAACGCTAATGATTTGGCTATGTACATCTTGATGGAAGGTCATGTAGCTTGTGTGTCTGGTGACGCATTCGGTGATAAGAACTGCATCCGTATGTCTTACGCTACATCAGAGGAGAATATCAAGGAGGCATTCCGCAGAATCAAGGAGTGTCTTGATGCAATCAAGTAATTGATTTTTACAAGATATCGGAAGGAGACGTGAATATTCGCGTCTCCTTTTTAATTTATATTTCCGGTATCCTAAGCAGATTTTATTTTGGGGAATCTGATTCCGAAATTTGTATGGTTGGAAAATGAGGATTGCAAAAGGCGGAATGCCCTTGCCTTCTCCACTTCCGTGCAACCGTAGGAATATTCAATATAAATAAATTAAACTGTTTCTATATTATGGAAAACATCTCCTTTTGGCTTTACATGTTAATGTATGTTGTTGTTTTGGGAATAGCCTGGTTCTTGGTTGGGAAATTCAACCAGGAATATAAATTGTATTGTAAGTTTTCGAAAGGAGATGAGATGCTTAAGTTGATGGCTAAAGACCCTCTTCGTTTCCATAACAGTATCGTCTATCTGATGGTTTGTGCCATGCATTCAAATTACTCTTCATTGCAGTATGATAAACTGAAATTGATTGTACGTTATATATGTGAGGTCTGTCCTGTCGTTTATCAGAAAGAGATGTTGGTAAATTTAAAAAAGTTAATCGGAGATGAAGAAATTCGAAATAGGTTTAGTGGAGATAAACCAATTATCGATATTGATTCTTTTTTGAAAGGAAAACCTGATTTCATAAAGAAGTTTGTAACTAGTTATGTTATTTCTCTGAATGGAGTTGGTTTGGCGGAAGAAATGTCTAAAATTCTGTCAGAAGATGATAAAATCTACCTTATGTATCTCCTTTTCCGCATCGCGACAGCCAATGGAAGGTTTACCACAACAGGTTCGGAATCGTCAATGGACGTAATGAAGAAATTATGTGTGGATGGATTGAAAATAGCAAAAAAAGAATTGGATCTATTGATTCTACAATATACAAACAAGAATCTGCAAGGATGGTATGATGAGCATTTCGGAAGAAAAAGAGACCTTTATCCGTCGTTTGATCAGATTGGTAATATTTTCCGTAGCGAAGACAAACCATTTGCGTTTGTAGATCAGGTGAAAGAGACTGTAATGACGAAGTCGGTTTGTGACGTTTTGTCTCATTCTATCGTTTTGTCTTTCATAATGTATATAGTTATAGCATGCAGAATGTCAAGCGATAACTATTTGTGGATGTTACCTTTTGTATTTATTCATTTGGGAGGCCTTTTTGTCATTGAAGGCTTTAATCCTCTATCATATTCTGGTTTGGAATCGATACGATACTATATTTTAAGAACAAAAAAAGAGAACGACTATCTGTTAAGATTTTTAATTTTTAATGCTGTATTTTCTTTTGTTTTCATTTTTATTCTTCTTTGGGGAGTGTCGTATTTATTATACTTGGACGGATATAAATTATGGTGGATATGATACTGAAAGATGAATTTATCGTCGTATTGTGGGGATGTTTGTGTGATATTTAGTAAATTTGTTTTGATATAGATGCAGAATATCTGTCTTTCTGATTTAATCATATTTTTATTATGGAAAATTATTTTTATGTTATTTGTCTGATTTCGTTTGCTATAGTCTTCGGTATAGCCTATTATTTGATCAATCGTATCAATAAGGAGATGGAGCTTTACAATCTGTTTTCGAAAGATGACAGTATGCGCAAGTTGATGGCGAACGATCCCAAACGATTCCATATCAGCATCGTCTACCTGATGACATATATGACACGCTCGAATGGAGACAAAGTGCAGAGAGATAAATTGGAGATGATTGTCCGCTATATCCGTGAGGTTATTCCACAGGAATATCATAAAGATGCGATAGAAGCACTCAAATATCTTACAGATCGAGAGAAAGGAAGTGGAAAACATAGAAGGACCGAATCTTTGGTGGATGTGGATGCTTTTATGAGAGGGGCTTCATGTATTAAAAGTGGTGATAATTCGTTCCATTATGAGCATGATCTTCATGGCAGGAGAATGGCTGCGGAGTTAGCTTCATATATGACGGAGGATGACCGCATGTATGTGATGTATCTGCTCTACCGTCTTGCCATAGCTGATGGCATTATAACAACAGATGGCAGCAAATCAGAGATGTATATGTTGAACAGATTGTGTGTCAATGGATTGAAAATTGATAAAAATGAACTTGACGGTCTGATAAATGCATTTAAAAACGGTAATGACCAAATGTGGTATGACCAACATTTCTTTAACAAAGAGAATTTTTATCCATCGTCGAAAGTTTTGGCTGATATCTTCCGTATGGATATGTCATCATTGTCGTTGTTAGACAGGGAAGTCCCCAAAACATCCGTATTAGGGTCTGTTCATTTAGCATTGATTGGAATTTGTATCCTTTCTTTCGGTATGTTTTTTGTGTTTAATTGCTATGAAGACGATTTGATGGGAAATGTCTATCCTACATGGATTTTTATTGTTGGATTGATTTCTGCGATTATATTGATTTGTGTCGTGTGTAGTGTGAATCTTGAGTTGGAATCTTCATTGGTTCCTGTACTACGAACAAAAATAGAAAACCATCTGCAGCGAAGAGGAATAATCATATCTTCTGTCCTTTCGGTTATTTTTGTGTTTTCTCTTCTATGGGAAGCCTCCAACACGTTGTTTCTTGTGGGAAATGAAATTTTCAGCAATTCAGAGCCTATTGTTGTTACGACGCCTGTGATTGATACTTATACAACAACGACCCGTAGCAAGAATCATACAACCACACATTATCATGTGAGATTCCCTAAGGTTTCGTTTTTGAACAAGAATATAGAAACAGAGGGCAAGAAAGAAGTTTCAGTTCCAAATAAACTATGTCTTCACATGTTGCCATGGCTTTCGTGCATGAAACTGAAAGGTGTGGAAAACACCAGAACTATGACCTCATTGGAGGTAGACTATTCTTCTTATTCTAGAGCAAAAGGAAAGGACATACAGCTTTATTACAAAGTTGGCTATTTTGGGTTACTTTACTTTGACGGATATAGCCTAGTTGATAGATAGTTGTAATTAGTAAAATTGGTTTTAGATTTATAAAGACGTGAATGTAGTCGTCTTTATTATCATACTTTCAAATTGTGGAACAATATTTCTATATTTTATACATCATATTATATGCCATTGCATTAGGCATTTCTGCTATTTTGATCTATTATCTCAAAAAGGAATTTGAGTTGTATCGTTTCTTTTCTGGAGACAAAGAAAAAATGCGGGCTTTGTTGGCAAAGGATGCAAAACGTTTCCATATCAGCATCGTCTACCTGATGACATATCTGACCAGATCAAATGGGGGGTATAGTGTACAACGCGATAAGTTGGAAATGATACTTCGTTATATCATTGAGGTGATTCCTCTTGAATATCAGGTAGATGCAGTTAAATCCCTAAAATATCTTACAGACAGAGAGAAAGAAAAATCTATAGTCGACGTAGAACTTTTCAAAAAAGGAAAATATCAGGAATGCATAAAAGATACATTTATTTTAAACAATTATTCTCACGATATCCATGGAAAACGAATGGCTGAGGAGTTGGCTCTTTATTTGTCGGAAGACGACCGTCTGTATGTGATGTATCTGCTCTACCGCCTTACTATTCTAGATGGAATAATAACAACAGACAGTTCAGACTCTGAGATGGATATGTTGGTGAGTCTGTGTGTTGATGGATTGAAGATAAACAAAAGTGATTTGGATGAGTTGATCCACGAATTTGCCACAAGAAAAGATCAATTTTGGTATGATAAACATTTTGCAGATAAAAATGATCGTTACCCGTCGTCGAATCTAATTGCTAATGTCTTCCGCGTCGATATTGATGAATTGGCTTCTTTGAAACACAAGGTCACTAAGACTTCTTATTTAAAGCCAATTCAGTATGTTTTGGTATTGTCTTATGTGGTGTTGTTTATCTTATTTTTTGTTTACTTTATTTGGGAGGGTGACCTTATGACTAATGCCTATTCTTTATGGTTAGGTTTAATAGGATGTGGAGTGGCTTTTATATTGATGTTTGCAGTCTTGTTTATAAAGCCATTGGATTCGGCTATTGTACAAGTGTTAAGAACAGATATCGAAGATCGTCTGCAACGAAATGGTTTGATTTGGTCTGCAATTCTTTCTGTTATCTCTATTTTTATGCTTTTGTTTGGAGTTGCTAATTTTTTATTGTTGGTTGGAAACGAGACATTTGCAACCACCAAAGACTCATTTCAAGTGACCGTGCCGGTGACAGGAACTCATTACACCAGTGGTAAAAACACAACTTATTATGTTGATTTTCAAGAAATATCATATTCCGACATGAAAATTCCAGAAGTGACAGGAGAGAAGAAGAATATATCGTTGATTAATTTATTATGTTTGAATTCTTTGCCTCGTTTGTCTGGATTGGATTTGTTTGGAATTAGATATTATGAAAAGAAGACATCCAGATCAGTCCCAGAATCTGTTTATTATACAGCTAAAGGAAAGTATATCAAACTGAATTTTGTGGTGGGATATTTTGGCTTGGTTTACCATGATACGTATCAAATTATGGATCATAATGATGAGGAGAACGTTGTGGTTGATTCTGAGTCTGATCAATAATTTAGAAGTATTTTTTTCCGCTTAGTCATTTTTTAACTAATTTTGAAAGCTTTCTAAAAAAAGGGACTAAATGATAAATTTTAACAAAATGCGAAAGACCGCAGTAGTTGGAATGCTGTTGGCGACAGCACCGTCTGCTTTAATGGCGTCGGAAATAGATACTATTGATATTCGTGTCGTTCTTGACCGTTCGGGCGATGCTTACGTCCAGGAGCGTTGGAAAGTCGACGTGGATAATAGCAATACCGAATGGTATCTCTCGATGAAGAATTTCGGAAACATGGTGATTTCCGATTTCAAGGTGTTTGACAATGATCTAAATTATTATTTTTCTGATGACACTCCATGGAATGTAGACCGTTCGAGAGACGAGAAGGCTGGAAAATGTGGAGTTCATAAACTTGAAGGTAACGATTGTGAATTGTGCTGGGGTGTCGGTTCTTCTGGACCACATTGCTGGACAGCTGAGTATAAAATCAACGGATTTGTCAAGAGATTCGAAGACGGATGTGGCTTCAACCATTGTTTTGTCAACCATGACATGTCTTCGGGCCCAAAATACACTCGCACTACCATCTCCATGGCAGACTCTACCCCGCTCTCTTTTGAGAATGCACGCATTTGGGCATTCCGCTACAATGGCACTTGCAGATTTGTGGATGGCAAAGTTGTGGCTGAGAATATAGAACCGTTGACCACAGATAATTCTATGGTTGTGATGTGTCTTTTCCCGAAAGATGCTTTCCTATCGTCCAACGTGGTGAACGATACAATCGGCACTATGAAGTGGAGGGCTCTTGAAGGAAGTGATTATCTGGAAAACTACACTGAGGAAGATTATGCCAATGGCAATAATGTGCTATGGAAAAACAATGAAGACCAGGATCTCACATTCTGGGAGATAATTCTGCTTATTGTAATTTTTGTAGTTGGAGCATTGCTTTGTGCTATCGGCTATGGTTTGTTTTATCTTCTTGTTGCCGCTGTATTGTATTATGGATGTGGTCTGCTTTGGAATGTGGTCAGTCTACGTCCACTACGCATCTATCTCCGTCGCAAAAAACTGATGGAAGGTGCACAAAGCGAATATTTCAGAGCTGTTCCGCTGAATGGCAATTTGAACCGTGCTTTCTATATTCTTGACGAAAACAACTATAAGATTCTTCCAAAAGACAAAGATGATCTGTATGCGGCATACCTGGTCAGACTGATGTGTTACAAGGCCATCTCCATTACGTCTACTGTAGAAAAAGGAAAGACAGTGAACCGTATGAAAATTGCAAGTGATGTTGACTGGAATAATGTGAAAGATGAAAACAAGGCAGATCTAAGATGCATGAAACTGATGTATAAGATTCTTAAAAATGCGTCGGGAAAGAATCTGATTCTTGAGAAGGGAGAATTGAGAACCTATCTTGATAAAAATAAAGGTGAAGCTAAAAGTCTGCTGAAAGCAGTTGAAAAGGAGAGCAAGAAAGAGTGTACTCCACAAGAGTATCAGGAAGTTGTGGGATTGAAGAATTATCTGAATGATTTCTCTCATTTGGGTAGACGTGGGGTAAATGATGTAAAACCGTTGGATGGAAGCGATGAAAATGTATCTGAGTCGAATCTTCCTCTTGACAACGGTTATCAGAAAGATTATTCATATTCATATTCAAACGAAGGAGACCAAACTCTGCTTCCAGAGAATAGTGAGGAAAATACCACACCAGAGATTAAGAACACCTCCGTTTCGACTATATATCATAAAGATACGACCCGTGTAGACGCGAGTGATGCCAAAGAAAAGAGGATGTTAGACGAGTATGAGATGAAGATGTGGGACGAGTATATTGTATTCGCTACCCTATTTGGTATGGCAGATCAAGTGATAGAAGATTTGAAGGAATATTGTCCGGATTATTTCGCTGTATCGTTGTTAGGATCACAACTTATAGATGAGTCAGGACATGTGGTGAGCGATTTCAATTCGTATACTGGAATTTCAAGTGTCAGCCACAGTTTCTCATTACATTCATCGTCTTCAAGTTCAGGAAGAGGCGGACATTCGTCGTTTGGTGGCGGTGGTGGTCACTCCGGTGGTGGCGGTGGCGGCGGCGGACGCTAAATTAATTCATAATTCGTAATTCATAATTCGTAATTGTTGGGAAATACATCTGAGGAATTTATTTTGAACAACATTTCTCATTATATATCAGGCTATGGTAGCGATTTGTTTTAGAATCCAAACCAAGGCCTGATTATTTATAATTTGTAATTGATGAAAATCAAAACTTCTTGTGTTACGATGATTAATTCTTGTTTTGCATCATGCTTGTCACGGTTGTGGAATAAATTATAGCATTTTTATGTTATAAGTCATTTTTTTACCATATGGTATGAAATATTTTTCGGTAAATTTGTTTGAATAAATCATTTTTTTCTATATTCGCAACGATAATAATTAATAGGGTTCGGGCTCTTGAGCCTATAAATTTTTAATCTTATGCGAAAAAAATTCTTATTTTTCGGTTTGGTTGCAATAACCGCATTCAATTTCTTGTCGTGTGACGACGAGGATGAAAACAACAACGGCAGCACAACAAATAACGGAGGTGGAACAACAACATCCAATTTGTCAGCTGAATTTGTCGGTGCCAGTGATTGTCTAAAAAATGCATTGGAAGGCATTGATTTGGAAGGCACTGATAATGTAGACGCCACACGTTCTAGTTACTCGGATGGACAATCTTCCATTAGTTACAAGTTTGATTCTGCCAATGGTGAATTGGAATTGATTCTTCAGGATGCAGAGCTCAATTGTGCCGCTACTCCAAAAATGGACATCAGATTTAGTGGGGATACTATAATCTTCAACCCATACAATTCCACTCCTGAACATTTGGCAAGATGTTTCTGTATTTTCAATCTGACATCGAAGGTAAAGGGAGCGGAGTCTAAGGTTTATTACATCAGACCTGAAAAGTTGGCAGATGCGGAAGATGTTCAAGTGCTTGAACTTTCACAAAAGAATGAAGGTGTGGTTTATTTCTCTGGAGTTATTTACGGCAATTAAAGATTAATCTATGAAAAAGACATTGTTATTTTGCGGCCTGTTTGCAATAGCTGCATTTAATTTCATGTCGTGTGACGATGAGGAAGAAAACAACAACAATCCAACAAACAACGGAAGTAACACAACAAACAACGGAGGTGGAGCAACAACATCCAACTTGTCTGCAGAATTTGTAGGTGCCAGTGATTGTTTGGGTTCTCCATATGACATGTTTGAAACTCGTGCAGGCGAAGATGATTTGCAAGCAGGAACAAAACTTGTTTACAAGTATGATGAAGCGAAAGGAGAGTTGGAATTGACACTTCAACATGCTATTCTTGAGTGTGCGTCAATTCCAAAGATGGATGTCAAATTTAGTGGAGACACGATTCTTATTCTTCCTTATAATGCAGATACTAGTGGTATACATGCAAACTGTATATGTTTGTATGATCTGACATCGAAAGTTAAAGGTGTAGAATCTAAGGTATATTACGTTCGTCCTAAATATGCTACAGGAGAAGAGAACGTTCAGGTCCTTGAACTTTCACAAAAGAAGGACGATTTTGTTTATTTCCCATGGGAAGCTTTCTAACAATTAAAAATTAAACCTATGAAAAAGACATTATTATTCTGTGGCCTATTTGCAATAGCAGCATTCAATTTCATGTCGTGTGACGACGAGGATGAAAACAACAACGGCAGCACAACAAATAACGGAGGTGGAACAACAACATCCAACTTGTCAGCTGAATTTGTTGGTGCCAGTGATTGCCTAAAAAATGCATTGGAAGGCATTGATAATGAAGATGCCACACGTACTTCTTTCTTGGAAGCAAAATCTTCCATTAGTTACAAGTTTGATTCTGCCAATGGTGAATTGGAATTGATTCTTCAGGACGCAAAACTCAATTGTGCCGCAACTCCCAAAATGGACATCAGATTTAGTGGGGATACTATAATCTTCAACCCATACAATGCCAGTACTGGGGATATGGCAAGATGTTTCTGCATTTTCAATTTGACATCGAAGGTAAAGGGAGCAGAGTCGAAGGTTTATTATATCCGACCTGAAGAATTGACAGATGTGGAAGATGTTCAAGTGCTTGAACTTTCACAAAAGAATGAAGGTGTGGTTTATTTCTCAGGAGTTATTTACGGCAATTAAAGATTAATCTATGAAAAAGACATTATTATTTTGCGGCCTATTTGCAACAGCAGCATTCAATTTCATGTCGTGTGACGACGAGGATGAAAACAACAACATAACAAACAATGGTGGCAACACAACAAACAACGGAGGTGGTGCAACAACATCCAACTTGTCAGCTGAATTTGTTGGTGCCAGTAATTGTTTGGGTTCTCCATCTGATACGGAAGGAACTCGTGCTGATGGTGAGAACAATCAGATTGTGACTCCATTCATAAATTACAAGTTTGATTCTGCAAAGGGAGAATTGGAGTTGAATCTTGAGAATTTTGTGTTAAACTGTGCTGCAACTCCAAAAATGGATATCAGATTTAGTGGCGATACTATAATCTTCAATGCATACAATGCTGGTAGTGAAGAAGCAGATTGTATCTGTCGTTATAATCTGACATCGAAGGTAAAGGGAGCAGAGTCGAAGGTTTATTATATCCGACCAGAAAGATTTACAGATGCGGAAGATCTTCAGGTGCTTGAACTTTCACAAAAGAGTGAAGGTGCGGTTTATTTCAAGGACCCATACGGATCTCAATTGCTTACTAATGAATGCAATGTTGAGGCTCCAAAATTGGTAAGTGTAGAACAGGAAGGATATCTAGTGATAGAAGGTCCTACATTAAGAAAGTCGTCACATGGATATGGTGAAACAAGTGGAGTAACTGAAGATTCAATCCTAAAAATCAACAAGAACTTTTATATCACTAGTTTTGATGAGTATGTTGTAAAGACTGATGATAGCTACAGTTTGTTGTGGTCTAAAACAGAAAATGGACCATGGATACTCGGTGCTCCATCTGTTGATGTCAGAAATGATGATCTTGGACTTGAAGAGTTAGAAAGCGGTAGAGAAGGTTATGTTTTCTATGTCAAGCAGACGAATGGAGAGTGTATGAGTGAAGCTGTAAAATTGGTTGTCGTTTATATGGATATCAATTAATTTAGCTTTATAATTAAAACGTGTTAAGCAAAATAGGACTGGCTTTAAGCTGGTCCTTTTTGTTTAACGAAATATTATTAATGATAAAGCATATTTAATTTTTTTAAGGATTGCAGAAACATATATTGTCATATTATAGTATAATTATGATGCTACATTTTATATTTGCAATAAATTAGATGTTTATTATGAGAAAAGGTTTACTGAAATTTTTTTGTCTGCTTGGTTTGGGACAATTCTCCCTACTAATGATGGCCTCTCCTAGACCATTGTCAAGTAATGGTTCGGAAGTGTGTGTTGGAGATCCTACAATACTCTCTCTAGATCAGGATTATGGAGTCAGCACTTTCGAATGGATGATGAAATCACCGGGCGGTGAATTTAAGTCTGTTGGTAATGAAAAGAATTTACATATTACTCTTGATGAGACAGGAGATTATCTTTTTTATTGCAATACCGACGAAGTAATATCGGACACTATTACAATATCTTCTATTGTATGTTGCGAAATAAATGGAATCCCTTTGCCTCGTATGGAAATAATCAATGAAGATTTTGGATATTTTATTGATGAACATACTTATGTAGATTCAAAGGGAAATGTAACTATCACACCTGATTCGTATGCTCCTGAGCGTGCAGATGTCAATTGGAATTTGACTGAATTATCCAATATGGTTTTTGATTCAGTAGGTTCTTTTAACGATGGCTTTTATGGTGTCGTCGTTCCAAGAGAAAGTGGCATAAAAGCAGGTGACAACACTTCTTTATCTTGGTTTAATGGTGTTTCTTCTGATCATTCGAACTTCAGAACAGGCAAGAAAAACGGTGCTGCCCTATTCGTAAATGTCGTGAACAATTACAAAGGAGCAATCTACTCAAAATCGATAGATGATCAAGAAATTTGCAAGGGTAAGGAATTAAGTGGAGAAGTCTATATCGCGAATTTTAGCGGTGTTGATGATCCAGTTGTCGCTCTTCAACTTAAGGATGGTGCGACTGGTGAAGTCCTTTGCAGAACAGAAGGTACTGCCAAAGCAAATTCTGGTTGGATAAAGTTGTCATTTCAACATGTACTGGAACATAATGTGTATCCATTGATCTTTGAAGTGTTGACTATCGGTGATTCTTGGGCTAGAGGCAATGATCTGATTATTGACGATATTCGTTTGATGACGTGTGTGACTCCTAATGTGGCTTTATTTGCGGATGAATCATTTGATAATGATGACATTATCATACGTAAGGATACTAATATAGTGCTTACTACATCAGACACAAAAACGTTGGAAAAATACTATGATAACAATCATCAGTTCTTATTCCAGCAGAGTACTGACAATAAGAATTGGACAAATGTGTCTGAACCAACGTCGGAGAATATCTGCACGATCAAATCTACTGATTTAATTGCTGATACGTCATATTTCCGCGTCGTCGTTGTGCCTCAATCAGAGATGGATTTTATTTATGAGAATCCTAATTCAGTAAGCTACGACGAAGTTTGTCGCATTTATTCTATTTCACAAAAGTCAGTTAAGATTATTAGTTTGATTCCAGAATGTGATATTCCAGCTCCTAAATTAATCACTCAGGAAAATCAACATTTCAATAAAGGTTATCTTGAGATTATGGGACCTACGCTTAGACAGCGTGTATATTATGGAGATTCACTTAAAAATGTTGATCATGATATATATTTGACATCTTTCGATGAGTATATCATAAAGTCGGATGAAAAATATGGCTTGCTTTGGTCGCAAACTGAAGAAGATCCATGGACAGATGAAACTCCAGTTGTCGATGTCTCTAAATCTGAACATCAATATATGTCTTATCTCGAAGAGATTGGATATAATGGATATTTATTCTATGTAAAACAGACAAATGGCAAATGTGAAAGTGCTCCTATAAAACTGATAGTTATAGAGGTTGAGATTACAGACTCAGAAAATATAGCTGACAATAAAGCTTTGTCTTACTATGTAGATGGCGACAAATTGGTGGTGAATGCAGAAGATGGAAGTGTTGCGTCTCTTTATACTCAGCTTGGTCAAAAGATAGCAGAAAAGAAAGTCTTTGGAAACAGAGTTGAATTTGCCACTAAAGATCAAAGTATTGTAATTTTGGTTGTAGACGGAATTACTAATAAAGTTGTGATGAAAAAATAGATTCTCATCCGATAAGAATTTATCATAGCCGGATTACTTACGTAGTCCGGCTTTTTTTTATTTTGTTGCAGATAAACAAATATTTGAAAATGTTGAATGGTAAATTAAATAGAAGAATTATCTTTGCAGAAAATCAAAATTAACGAGTGTTAATTAATATGAAGGAAGAGGTATTACAGTACATTTGGAAGCATCGTCTTTATAAGGAACCGCTTGTCACTACGGATGGGGAATCCGTTGAAATAATCAATCCTGGTATGCATAATCAGTCGGCTGGTCCGGATTTTTTCAATTCGACAGTCAAGATCGGCCGTCTCACATGGGTCGGCAATATTGAATTGCATGTCAAAGCCTCTGATTGGAAAAGACATAACCACGACTCTGATGCCCGTTACGACAATGTGATCTTGCATGTGGTGAGCGACGCGGATGAATCTATAATGCGTAAGAATGGAGAACGTATTCCGACGGTGGTGCTTAAAATATCGGATAAAGTTGCGAAAATAGCTCAGGACATTGCGTCGTCGCCATCGGATATCAAATGCTCCCAATATTGGAAGACGGAATTTATTTCCGATATCCGTTTGAGATTCAGTGCTTTATTGTTTGAACGTATGAAGCGACGTGCGGATATCCTGCTTCAAAATATCCGTGATCTTAATACGACGTGGGATGAGATGCTTTATATTCTCATCTGCCGTACGATGGGAGGAAATGTCAACCAACAGCCGTTTGAGACTCTCGCTCAACGAGTGCCACTCGACATAATCGGGAAAAAAGCGGATGAAGAATACAAGATTGAGTCCCTACTCTACGGAGCTGCCGGAATGCTTGACGACGGTGATGACGATTACGTCGCTCGTCTGCGTCTGTTTTATAAATCTGCGTCAGCCACATTCGGTATAAAAAGAATGGAAGGTTCGGAATGGAAATACAGCAAGATGCGTCCGCCTTCGTTCCCGACTATACGAATATCACAGATTTCTCAACTGTTATTCCGTCGCCTCAGATTGTTCACACATATCATCGACAGTTGTGATATAGAAGAGATCAAAAACATGTTTGAAGTGGAGGTTTCAGACTATTGGCTTACTCACTACAAATTCGGAAAAGAGAGTAAAGCCAGAAAAAAAGAAATCGGTGTGGAGATGCAGAACGAGTTGATAATCAATGCTGTCGCACCTGCTGTTTTTGCATACGGAGTGCAGATCGACGACAATCGGAAAAAGGAATGGGCGATTGAGATTTTGGAGACAGTGCCAGCTGAAATCAACAATATAACCAAATCATGGGCGGCTCTTGGCATTGAAGCGAGAGACGCGTCTGAGAGCCAGGCGTTGATAGAATTAAGAAAGAATTATTGCGATAAAAGCAATTGTCTCAGGTGCACGATCTGTAGGAAAATAATGGTTTATTGAATAAAACAGAAAACGCACATAATATGTGCAAGAAAATGAGTCATGAATGACAAGAAAACAGCATAACGCAGAAAACAAAATGCAAGAAAACCTATTAGCATGTTTTCGAATGTTTTGTTTTTTCCAGTTAAAGAGTTTTCATTACAACGATGTTGTGAGTTTTCCAAACGTCTTGCCAAAGACGTTGTTTTCTGTTGATTAATAGAATAAAACAGAAAACGCACATGATATGTGTATGAAAACGGGTCATGAATGACAAGAAAACAGCATAACGCAGAAAACAAAATGCAAGAAAACTATTAGCATGTTTCCGAATGTTTGTTTTTTTCAGTTAAAGAGTTTTCATTACAACGATGTTGTGAGTTTTCCAAACGTCTTGTCAACGATGTTGTTTTTCTGTTGATTCTTTATGTAAAACATTAAAACTTAATTTGTAATATATTTATGTACATGTTTAAAGAAAAATTGAGTGATTCATTAAAACGAAGTCTCGTTGAATATTGTTACGATATAATTGGCTGTATGCATGATACATACAAAGAATTGTCTCCAGGTCTGCCAGAACCTATTTTTCAAGAGGCTTTACAGATTTCTTTATTTGATGCTGGATATAAAGATGCCGTACGCGAGTATCATCACTATCCGAAATTCAGAAACAAGAAACTTTCAAGTCATATACAGGTGGATATTATGGTGCCAAAGCAAGGTCGAAACATTGTCATAGAATGTAAATCCATTACAAAACTTGGAGATAGAGAGAGACTTCAATTATTTGGTTATTTACGAGTTACTAAATTTCCAGTTGGTATCCTTGTGAATTTTGGATCTTTTCCAAAAGCTGAAATAGAACGGTATTATTATAATCATAAAAGCAATACAATAGAAGCATTCTGATTAGAATGAAACAGAAACCGCACATAATATGTGCAAGAAAATGAGTCATGAATGACAAGAAAACAGCATAACGCAGAAAACAAAATGCAAGAAAACTATTAGCATGTTTTTTAATGTTTTGTTTTTTCCAGTTAAAGAGTTTTCATCACAACGATGTTGTGAGTTTTCCAAACGTCTTGCCAAAGATGTTGTTTTCTGTTGATTAATAGAATGAAACAGAAAATGCACATGATATGTGTATGAAAACGGGTCATGAATGACAAGAAAACAGCATAACGCAGAAAACAAAATGCAAGAAAACTATTAGCATGTTTTTTAATGTTTTGTTTTTTCCAGTTAAAGAGTTTTCATCACAACGATGTTGTGAGTTTTCCAAAC
>JAEEMG010000085.1 GCA_016283095.1 Paludibacteraceae bacterium
AATGCTAAATGCTAAATGCTAAATGCTAAATGCTAAATGCTAAATGCTAAATGCTAAATGCTAAATGCTAAATGCTAAATGCTAAATAAAAAATTAATTTTTAATTCTTAAATTTTAATTTTTAATTTCAAGGATTGACGCCCTAACCTCTCCCAAAATGCGAGCCGTAAGGCGAGCACTATATAATTAAAAGCATTTTACCGCTCGCCCTTTGGGCTCGCACTAAGGAAGGGGTTAGGACGTTCCGTCCTTAACAATCCTCATTTATGACACTCCAACTATCTTTTTGATTTCGTCGAACCCACGTTAAATAAAAAATGCAGAACACTTAATTTAGCATTCTGCATTTTTAATTTCTAATTCAATTCAGCATTTCGCATTTATAATTTTGAATTTTATTTCATTTTGACCTTCATCTTGATGTCTGTCTTTGGACGATCACCAGAAGCTGTCTCAACAGCTGCGATCTTGTCGATAACATCAAGTCCCTCAACTACCTCACCAAACACAGTGTATTCGTTGTCAAGGAATGGAGTACCACCGATCTCCATGTAATCCTTACGCATCTGCTCAGGCATCTTGACACTCTGCTTGTCCTTGAACTCTGTCTCAACAGTCTTGATCAACTTTTCCTGTAGTGCCTGCAGACCTGCCTGATCACGGTTCATACGCATTGACTTGATCGAATCCTTGTTCTCCTGAACCAACTGGTCGAATCTTGCCTGCATTGCCTTCTGACCTAGAGCACGCTCCATCTGGTTCAACTCATTCTCATTGTATTTCTTTCCCTGAACAATGTAGAACTGGCATCCTGAAGATCTCTTCTCTGGATTGACCTGGTCGCCCTGACGTGCAGCAGCAAGAGCACCCTTCTTATGATAATGTGTAGGATAAACGAACTCAGCAGGCACTGTATAACCGACGTCACCTGCGCCAAGCTGTTTGCCAGCAGGAGCATCCTTTGAATCAGGATCTCCACCCTGCACCATAAAATCCTTGATAACACGGTGGAACAACAAATCATTGTAGAAACCCTCCTTCACAAGTCTCAAGAAATTGTCGCGATGCTGAGGTGTATCGTCGTAAAGACGCACAACCATTGTTCCATACTCGCATTCAATCTTTACCAAATTCTCTTTTTCTTTTGCTTCCATTCCCATAATGCTTGCCATAAACATGGCGATGAATAATATTAGTTTCTTTCTCATTCTGTTCTTAAATCTTATGACATTAGATTATAAAACGTTTTTGGAAACGACAGACACATACACCCACCGTCTTTCCACGGGCAAAAATAGCAAAATTTGTCATATTTATAGTGATGTTAGCGATTATTAACGTAAGGTTAACACCTTATGTCCACCCTTTCTCACCCATTTTTATCAACAATACGCATTATTTTAGCAAAAAAAGCATCAAAGATTTTTATTAAACGGAAACAATTCTTACTTTTGCACTCGCATTGCACATAAGTTACCAAGTGAAATAGTAAAAAAATTAAAATTCAATAAAATGAAGAAAGATATTCATCCAGAGTCATACCGTCCTGTAGTATTCAAGGACATGTCAAATGGCGATATGTTTGTTTCACGCTCTACAGTGGCTACAAAAGACACTATCGAGATCGAAGGTGAGACTCTTCCATTGGTAAAGCTTGAAATCTCTAGCTCTTCTCACCCATTCTACACAGGTGTTAAGAAGATGGTTGACACAGCTGGACGTGTTGATAAGTTCCTTAGCAAGTACGGTAACCGTAAGAAGTAATAAAGGACTTGTCTTTATACAGCATAAGGGACATTTACCATTTTTTGGTGAGTGTCCTTTTTTGATTTTTATCTTTTTTCATCACCTCTATTCTTGAGATATGAAAGTAGCTATTTTTGGAAATGTAAACCGTGAGGAGGTTGCAATATACTCTGCAAAACTCATCTACGAACTGAGCAAACGCAATGTGGCAATCACTTGCGAACCATATTTCTTGGAGTTTCTCGACAGAAACGGTGTGAACACTCAAGACATCACCACTTTCGAAGAGGGCAAAGAGATCGATGCCGACGTAGCATTCAGCGTTGGCGGAGACGGTACGTTCATCCGCTCCGTCGCTAAGATCGCACGCCGCGAAATCCCTTTACTTGGTATCAATGCAGGACGCCTCGGTTTCTTGGCTGATGTCGACGGTGAGAAAGAGATCGCTAAGGCGGTCGAAGCTATCGCGTCGGGCAACTACAAGGTGGAAGACCGTCCGCTGCTTAAACTGTCGACTGACGGAAAACGTTTTTCAAAATTCAACTACGCAATCAACGAAATCGCCATCTTGAAGCAGGATACCTCTTCAATGATCGCGATAAACACATATATCAACGGTGAGTTCGTGACCAAATATCAGGCCGACGGTCTTATCATAGCCACTGCCACTGGCTCAACAGCATACGCCATGAGCGTCGGAGGTCCTATCGTAGTGCCTCAAGCATCCAATTTCATCATCACTCCCGTCGCTCCTCACAGCCTCAGCATACGTCCTCTCGTGGTGACTGACGACTGCTTGATGGAGCTATCTGTGGAGAGCCGCAACGGTCAGTTCCTGATCTCACTCGACGGCAGATGCGAAGTCTTCCCTGAAGATATCCGTCTGAAGGTGAGAAAGTCTGATTTCTTCATGAAAACTATCCGTCTTCACAATCACTCTTTCTACTCTACTATCCGTGAGAAACTGATGTGGGGAACAGACCAAAGAAAATACTAATTTGAAATTAGGAATTAGAAATGCGAAATGCGAAATTCCTAACTTTCAACTTTCATCTCTAACCTTTCAACTCTCAACTTCATATGAACAAGGAAGATCTTAAAATAGTATATATGGGCACACCAGACTTCGCGGTAGAACCGTTGAGACGTTTGGTGGAAGACAATTATAATGTGGTGGGGGTTGTCACTATGCCCGACAAACCAGCTGGTCGTGGACACAAACTGCAGTTTTCTCCAGTGAAACAATTTGCTGTGGACCATAATCTGCATGTGATGCAGCCAGAAAAACTGAAGGCTGAGGAGTTTGTGAACGAACTCCGCTCTCTCAACGCCGACCTCTTCATCGTGGTGGCATTCCGTATGCTTCCTGAGGTGGTCTGGGCTATGCCACGTCTCGGCACATTCAACCTTCACGGATCGCTTCTTCCTCAATATCGTGGAGCTGCCCCATTAAACTGGGCTGTGATCAATGGAGAGAAAGAGACCGGTATCACAACGTTCTTCCTGACTCATGAAATTGACACTGGAAAGATTATCCAGCAAGAGAAAATAGCTATCAATGAGGAGGATAACGTCGGTACGATCCACGATAAACTGATGATCATGGGTGGAGACCTTGTGCTCGACACCGTCAAGAATATCATTGCCGGCACAATCGCTCCAAAACCTCAGGAGGAGCTATACGCGTCGGAATCTGAGTTGAAACCAGCTCCAAAAATCTTCAAGGAGACTTGTCATTTGGATTTCAACAACCCTACTGAAAACATCCACAACCTTGTGCGTGGACTATCTCCATATCCTGCAGCGTGGGCAAACCTCACTGCGGAAGGCAAAGAGGATGTGCAGATGAAGATCTACGAGACAAAGAAAGAGATATGTGCCCACAACGAGGCTCCTGGCACGCTACTGACAGACGGCAAAAAATTCTTGAAAGTGGCGACAAAAGATGGATATCTTCATCTTTTGCAGATACAGGTGCCAGGCAAAAAACGCCTTTCCATCGAGGATTTTCTTCGTGGATTCCGCTTCGACACAGAATATAAATTGTCTTAATTGAGCAGACGGGATGATAGATAGAGACAGCACGATTTGCGCCATAAGCACAGCTGCCGGCGTCGGTGGAATCGCAGTGATCAGAGTGTCTGGTCCGGATGCGATCAGTATCGTCGACGGGATTTTTTCTTTCAGCAAGAGCAAAAAGCTGAAGGACTGCCCTACCCACGTGTTGAAATACGGGGTTATCGCCGACGGGGATGAGACCATCGACGATGTGGTGTGTGCGATCTTCAAGGATGGGAAATCCTACACAGGCGAGGACACGATCGAGATATCATGTCACGGATCTATCTATATCCAAAAGAGAATCATCGAGTTGCTGCTACGCAAAGGATGCAAGATGGCAGGTCATGGAGAGTTCACACAACGTGCCTACCTCAACGGCAGAATGGACCTCTCGCAGGCGGAAGCTGTGGCGGACCTTATCGCGTCGACCTCAGCAAAAGCCCATCATATCGCGGTGAAGCAGATGAAGGGCGGATTCTCTAACGAGCTGATGCAGCTAAGAATGTCGCTGCTGGAATTCGTGTCGCTCATCGAGCTTGAATTGGATTTCAGCGAAGAAGACGTGGAGTTTGCCGACAGAGCCAAGCTGCGTGAGTTGATAGCCGCCATAGAGCAGAGAGTCAGCAAGTTAGCCAACTCATTCAAGGCAGGCAACGCCATCAAAAACGGCATACCAGTGGCCATCGTCGGCGAAACCAACGTTGGAAAATCCACACTGTTGAATCTGCTTCTTGGTGAGGAGCGAGCAATTGTCAGCGACATCCACGGCACCACACGTGACACCATCGAAGATACATTGCAGATAGAGGGTTACACACTCCGTCTGATCGACACCGCCGGCATCCGCAACACAGATGACGCGATAGAGAATCTTGGAATTCAGCGTTCATACAAAATGATGGAGCAGGCAGATATCGTGATCTTCATCGTCGACGCTTCTAGAGATGAGAATGAGGTGATGGACTTCATCAACGCTCAGCAACTGCAAGACAAACTCGTGCTCCTACTGTTCAACAAATCAGATATTTGTGAGCAGGGAAAAATGGAAAGACTGCTCAACAACAAATATAAATTTAATGCGACAGCACTCTCCATCTCCGCAAAAAACGGAGTTGGCAAAGAGGCTATAGAATCAGCGTTGGCAAGATTCGCAGAATCCATCGCAGGCGAAGACAACGACATCATTGTGACGAGTGCACGCCACTATGCCGCCCTATGCGACGCTCTCGCTGGCATCAGCCGTGTGAAGGAAGGACTCGACACCAACCTCTCTGGCGACCTCATCAGCCGTGACATACACGACATCCTCGACGCACTCGCATCCATCACAGGTGGAGAAATCACCACCGACGAAGTGCTGGGAAATATCTTCAAGCATTTCTGCATAGGAAAGTAGATTCTGCGTGGGGAAATAAAACTATAACAAGATAAGAATTCATGAGCGTTGTTAAGACTTTCAATCAGCACACCATTGAAGCTTTGGCATATTATGTTTATGCTTTAGTCGATCCGAGGGACAATAAGATTTTCTATATCGGCAAAGGGAAAGGTAACAGAGTTTTTCAACACGCAAAAGATGCTCTTAATGAAAGCGACATAAGCCTTAGACTTGATATAATTAGAAGTATACTACAAGAGGGGAAACAAGTAAACCTCTATATTTTAAGACACAACTTAACTGAAGAGGTTGCATACATTATAGAATCTACACTTATAGATCTTTTAACCTACAACAAATTTAACAAGATAAATCAATTGACAAATATTGTTGCAGGTCATCATCAATGGGATGAAGGTATTAAAGATGTTGATGAAATAAATACAATATACAATTGTTCGAAAATCAGCATGAATCATGATGAAACATTGCTTTTAGTCAGTCTAAACAAGAGTTTTGATCAAACAAAAGCAAATGGAGTATATCGCAGGATCAATATTTATGACGCAACACGCAAATATTGGCCGATTGGTAAAAGTGCACCTCATGAGATTAAGTATGTGCTGGGCGTTTACAAAGGAGTAGTTCGTAGCGTAATCGAGGTCAAGTCATGGAAATGGACAACTATTGCAGATGATGGTACCATATTTAAAAAAGAGCGATGTGTTTTTGAAGGTGAACTACTAGAAGACTCACCATTACTAAACAAAGACGTCTCTGATTATCCTTTTGGAAGTAGTGGCGCCGTGAGGTACATAAGACAGTAATCTGGTTATATTGTTCCCAAGTTGTTTATCGCAAATAAACATATATTTTATCCTTGAATTCACTTGAAGTATTATAAGTAGTGTAAGTAGAACTGCGAGAAAAAATTCAACTGTGATAATAATTCTATGACTAGTTTATTTATACATTTTCGCTATCTATCTTCCTTATAATTAGAAACAAAAGATACAAATTGTTTTCTTCTCCCCAACAATTCATCGGTACTTTGAAAAAGGAATTGGCATTGCCAATCAAAACGCGGTTTGTTTGCAGCCAAACTTGAATCTGATTTAAACCCAAGACGTACTCTATAATATTGCACCAACTGACCTTCAGCTTCTTTATCAGCAGCAAACAGATATACGTACTGACAACCAACATATTGAGTAATCTTCTCTAGAATCTCTACTGCTTTAAGCCAAAAAAGTGTCTCACCCATTTTCATATCTTCAGGGAAACCTAAAGATTTCCAATATTCTTTTGCTGATTCATTCGTACCAAATAGTTTCAGTTCCACAGCTGGATATGAAACAAGAACCTTGGTAATTTCTTTTGTAGCTTCAAGTTTTTCATCTTCATTCCATGATTCTTTTTTCTGATAGAGGGGCTGCAGGTCATCAATAGTTAATCCCTCATCTGCTGCTCTTTTTACAGCAGCTAAGGCTTGTAAACGTTCTTCGTCTGAATTGAATTTATTTTCCATTAATTTCTGGAGAGCGATAAAAGCCTCATGTCCTATTATCATTCTCTCAACCTGTGGTTCTTTAAAAAGCTCTCCACAACGAAATGAGAAAAAAACAAGTGGAATATTCATCGGAGACATCACAACAAATGATGCAAGGTTTCCATTTTCGTCATCCTGCAAATATTCCTTAGAATTAAACAGACTGATAATTTGATTCTGTTCTTTGCCGTCAACTATTGGAGCCGTCATGGACTTAAGAATACTCTCATCAATTTCTCGTGCCCGTCTTACCTCAAAGGTTTCGATCAGATCTAATGCCTTTTCTGTAATTTCCGACATTTACTAATTCTCCTTAAGTTGAGGTAAAACTTCGTCAAAATAGAACCTACGCATTTTTATGCGTTTTGCATCATTTTGAATATCATTCAGATCAAGAAGAACATCACAATGATCATCCTGTCCATAACCTTCACGGGCTTTCTGCCAAGAACTCTCGCCATGAGTAAGAATACTCAACGTCCAAGAATCCTTTGGAGCATAAGTTTTAAAAACGAAATCGAAAGAATCACGGAAAGGAGCCAGCTCTTCTGCCGTAGGAATTATATTCAATGTCTTAGACTTATACAAGTCACGAACTTTCACGATAACTGGACCATACTTCCATGCTGCAAACCGTTCACTGAACATCGGCTGACCAGTACGGATAATAGATTCACGCTGAGATAAATACAGAAGCTTATGAAGTTTCATTTCATCAATCTCAGTATTCATCTCATCCTCATATCTTTTATAGATATAAGAAGCTACTTTAATTACGTCAATCATCAGAATCTATTATTTAGATGCTATTTTTAGGTGTTCCTGCCGTTATGAATAATAAATCTTCCCATTTTGCACTGCAAATTTACAAAATAAAATCGATAAAAAAATACTATTTTTTAGAAGATTTAGCACGAATTGATACAAAAGATGCCATTTCGTTTTTTAAATAAATAATTATTTATGACTACAAATGTTTCTAATTATTTCTGTCCGCTAAACCTATTTAAGTGTTTGTTATTTAGGATTTTTTGTGTAGACAAGCCCCCTTTTTCTGTGTGGCATCGGCTGTCAGCTAAAAATATCCTTCTGTTTTGTCTACATTTTGTAATGAAGCATCTTCTTTTTTCACAATAAGCCATTTCTAACGGTTTTTAGCCAATCAAATGACCGACTATACATCTCCACTATCGGCTGTCCGTTATAATTGAGTTCTTAAAATGGAGTTTAAACTTTTAGCGGACAGCAATAGTTTCTAATAGTGTATTTCTACTTATATTCTGTCTACCAAACATTTCCTCAAATATTGGCGATTTTTATATAAATTTATCTTCAAATTCACATTTTTATCGAATTTAGAAGCAAAAAGTAAGCATAAAACTACAAATAAAGATCCGATTGCTTACCAAAAGAAAAAAGATGCCGATAGCTCGACTCTATTACGTAGCCCAGTTTAGTTTATCTCCATATAATATATCCATAATCCAAACTAAACCTTTTATCTTCCGACAACGAAACCTGGATTACTTTACAATAGACAAAAACGTAATCAGCTTATATAAGCAATAAAAAGGGCATCAAATACGTTATTATAAAAAAGGGTTAGAAATGGCTATTAGCATCATTAAAGGACACATCAAATTCATTCCTTGCTCGCTTCACAACGATTGCAAGATTGTGCAAAAATTCGTATTTACAAATGTGAATCGGCAAAGAAACACATCGCCATATTTGCAGATGTTTGCATTTTCTTTTTTTGACGGCAGTCATATTTGCAGATGCTTGTCAATTTTCTGTTCCTCAGACGTCCCTCAGCATAACTCTTGTTCCTCTAAAAATAATGTTATATCATTGACTATCATCAAATTATATTTGCAGACATTAGATTCTGCATCGGAAAATAGATTCTGCGAGAGAACTGTTTTTCAGAGATCAAGAGTGCCTTCTACCTAAACCGATAGGTCAAATCATGCTCAATATCAACAAAATGCACATTCTTGTGTAAATTTTACACAAATAATTTGACTGTTCAAAACTATATCTATATCTTTGCTGTACAAATCTTTTCCAAAGAACGAAATGGAAGCTAAAATGTATAGCTATAAATACCCTCATCCATCTGTCACAACAGACTGTGTGATATTTGGATTTGACGGCACAAAACTTCAGGTTCTACTTGTGGAAAGAGGCATTGAACCTTACAAAGGGCATTGGGCTTTCCCTGGAGGCTTCATAAAGATGGATGAATCTTGTGAAGAAGGAGCTCTCCGTGAACTCAAGGAGGAAACAGGGCTGACAGGCGCATACATTGAACAATTTCATACTTTCAGCGACCCAGATAGGGATCCGCGAGAAAGAGTTATCACTGTAGCCTTTTATGCTCTTGTGAGAATACAAGATGTGAAGGGAGGAGATGACGCAACAAGAGCCGCATGGTTCACTCTTGATGACGTCCCCAAACTTGCTTTTGACCATGATAGAATATTAAGAGAAGCCTTGAAGCGACTTAGAGAGAGCATCCATTTTAAACCAATAGGATTTGAGCTGTTGCCAGAGAAGTTTACGTTGAGGCAATTGCAGAACCTCTATGAAGCCATATTGGATGTACGATTTGACCGAAGTAACTTTGCTAAGAAGATGCTTCATTTCAACATTCTCAAGCAATTGGAAGAAACAGTATGGCCTACTCCAAAGCGAGAAGCATATCTGTATAGTTTCAATGAAGAGAGTTATAATGAATTAAAACAAAAAGGATTCCGGCTGGAATTTTAAAAAGAGACCTATTATGAAAAATCTATTGATAGGTCATTGGTTTTGATACATATTCCCTCTGCAGAAAGAAATCAGTCGTAGCTACTGAGGATTTTCTTACTAATAACAATAAAAGCTGAATGCCCTAAAATATCTTATATGAAAAAAATAAAGATTATCGACAACGTCATTCAATATATAGAAGACACCAACATTCCGACATTGACACCTCAGTTCAATGTTCTTGTCAAGGTTCGTTATGCAGGCATCTGCAGGACAGACATAGGCGTTGCTAATGGAACCATAAATCATCCAGACAATATTATTTTGGGTCATGAATTCTGTGGAACAATTGAAGAGTTTTACAATGGAGAAACTGAATTAGGATATTGGCGTAAAGGTATGGCAGTCAGCTGTAATCCGATGATGTTCGGAGAAAAAAACTTCGATACCATGTGTGGTAAAGATTGTGATGGAGCATTTGCAGAATATATAGCCGTACCAAGTGCTGCTCTTATAGGCATACCTGATAATCTTCTATCACCGTTGGGAGCATATTTGGAACCCGTCGCAGCCGCTCTTGCACCAGACAAATTCTTGACAATTTTTTCAAACAAGGACATCTGTGTATTTGGTGATAATCGAATTGCAGAACTAACCTTACAAGTTGCCCATTACATGGGCCATAAAGAAGTTCGTTTGGTAAAGGAAATCACAGAACTGAGTTCATGTAAATATGACTGTATTATTGAAACAGAGCCTCAATATATCAGTGAGTACATAGATGCATTACGCCCAGGAGGAACGCTCATACTAAAATCCAGAGCATTTACTCCTTATGAGTTGATATTCAACGATGTTGCCATGAAAGAGATTTCTATTCAAGGAGTAAGATACGGAGACTTTAATGTAGCCACTCAAATATTGGCAGCCTCATCTTCTGGAGAAAATTGTGTACTGAACACAGAAATCCTTTTCGGTTCTATTTATGAGTTATCCGAGTTTGAATCAGCATTCAAAGAGGCAGAAAAGAAAAACAGTAAAAAAATATTCTTCAGAATATGTGTGGAATAACAGCAATTGTCAGCATAGACAAAAGGCATCGTAATGATGCTCTTCTCAACGCCTTAAAGACATTGGAGCTTAGAGGCCCTGATGAGTATGGCATATGGGAGGGCAAAAACATATCGATAGGCCATCGGAGACTATCAGTTATGGGGCTAACCAATGGTAAGCAACCTATCTCTTCGCTATGTGAACAGATTGTTGTTGCTTGTAACGGTGAATTGTATGATCACAAGAAACTTCGTGACCAGTTTAGCAACGAATATAATTTTAAGACAGACTCTGACAGCGAAGTTCTGATTCCTCTGTATCTTAAATATGGTATAGAGGGAATGATGAAATATCTCATTGGTGAGTTCGCATTTGTACTCTATGACAAACGTATAGACACGTTATATGCGGTTAGAGATCGATTTGGAATCAAGCCTCTTTGTTGGTTCCATGACAAGGGGCAAACTATAATCGCAAGTAAGGCTAAGGCAATAATGGCATGTGGGATAAAAGCAGAATGGGATAAGATCTCATTGATGCAGTCACTCTCCATGCACTATCAGCCTACCGACCGTACAATGTTTGCAAAAATAAACCAAGTAGAACCTGGTCATATTCTGGTTTGCAAAGAAGGAGCTCAACCCAAGAAAATTAAGTACTGGGATATAAACTATCCAAAAGACACTTCGTACAATCAGTTGACTTTGGCAGAAGAGACAAAGTATATCAATGACTTCCACGATCTTTTATATGAGTCTGTCAAAACAAGATTGATTAGTGATGTGCCAGTATGTTGTCATCTGAGCGGAGGGCTGGATTCTAGCACGATAGCAGGGATGATGAGCAAAATCACGAACAATGAACCTACTCATTGCTTCACTATAGTATTTCCTAACACCGATACTGAATATGATGAAGATTTGCTCGCTACAGAAACTGTTGAACACATAGGTGGAGTCATGCACAGGATAAAGATAAGCCAAAGGCAGATAATAGATAATTTATCCGACGCAGTTTATCATAGTGAAGGGTTAGCAGTGAATGGTCACTTGTCTTGTAAATATCTATTGAATAAGGAAATAAAAAAACAAGGTTTCAAAGTCGCTTTAACAGGAGAAGGTGCGGACGAATGTCTTGCAGGCTATCCACATTTGAGAAAAGATATTATTGCAAATCTCTCAAACTTAGAGCGCGAAGAATTGACAAAAAGGTTGTATCTGACCAATCTGGCAATTACGGGCACAGAGATAGCTGTCGGCAATACACTTGACTGCTCAGCATTAGAACATAAACTTGGGCACATTCCGTCTTTCCTGCAAGCAAAAGCAAGTATTGGGCACAGAATGTATCAATTCCTGAGTGACGATATGCTATATGAGTGTAGTAAACACGATTTCTTTAATGAACTTTTGGCAAAATACGAAACAGATAATCTGCTAAAGGGAAGACATCCTGTTAACCAATCATTATATTTCTGGACAAAACTTACTCTATGCAATTACATCCTTGGCACTCTTGGGGATGGCTGCGAAATGGCATCGTCCATTGAAGGCAGATTACCTTTCCTTGATCACAGATTATTTGAGTATGCCGCTAAATTACCAATGCAAATGAAAATCAAGGCGTATACAAATGAGAAATATATTCTGAAGGAAGCCGCCAAGCCATATATAACGAATAGTGTATATAAACGTCAGAAGCATCCTTTTCAGTCTCCTCCACTAACTCGCTTTTTTACAAAAGAAGACTTTTGTCGTCTGAGGGATGAACTCACGTCATTGGACTTTTCAAAGACAGGATTTTTTGATGCTCACAAGGTAAGAAAACTTATAGAGTCAATCCCTTCCATGAGTGTGCTTGACCAAACGATTTACGAACCTGTGGTAATGCTGATGCTTACCATTAAATACATGAACAATAGATTATTACAATGAAACAAAATAAAGAACAATGGTGGCTGGACTTTTTTAAGGGTGATTACTCCGAAGTCGTTCTAAACCAACAAGCACATGAGACTCTTGTTTTCATGCAGCAAGTTGGAGAACTGACTGAGTCCATGAACGTTTATGATCAATGTTGTGGAAAAGGTTATCTTGCTCACGAATTTGACAAGGCAATGATGAATGTAATAGGTATAGATTCGTCTAACGATTACATTGAATATGCCAAAAAAAGCCTTGAATCAAAAAGGGCAACCTTTCTTTTAGGTGATGCAAATGAGTTCATAAAAGAAGACTATTTCGATGTATGTATCAACTGGAACACAAGTTTCGCTTATCATACCGATGACAAAGAAAATGAAAGAATGCTTGTGCCTTTCAGTAAGAATCTGAAGGTGAATGGCCAATTCTTTATTTGCACTATGAACCCACTCTTTATAAAAAAGCATTTTCAGAAATTCATTGTCAAGCAGATTCCTTATGAAGATAGTACTATAGTGACTATCCGAGAGAGTTGGATTGAGGATGATATGATGAAATCTGATTGGCTGATTATCTATCCTGATGGAAGAAGAGAAACAAAGTACGGTCAAACCAAACTATATTCTCTTGAACAATTCAAAGAAATGCTTTCGCGTCATAATCTTGTCGTTGAAAAAGTATATGGCGACATATCAATGTCACCATACGACGATGATCATCAGAGCCTTATAATGTATGGACACAAAGTTTGAAGACATAGTTTCGGAGATCAAGACAACAGTTGATCTTTTCCCAGAGAATATCGCTATCATAGAAGATGGTATCCCTACATTGACTTATAGTCAGATGTGGGTAAAAGCTGCATGTGTTGCAAATAGGCTAAAAGAGATAAATAGCTCTTCCGAATATGTAATTGTAAAGCTTTCCAAATCAAGTCGATATATCATTGCCATTCTTGGGTGTTGGATAGCAGGAAAGGCTTTTGTCCCTATAGGGAAAGACCTTCCTGATACAAGGAAAAAATATATTGAAGACATTGTAGATACTGATTTGTCTATAACAGAATGCAATTTTGACGATTTTCTTAAAAGCCATCCTGTTGACCGCGTCGAAAAGATAACAGATTCAACTCCTGCCTATATAATATTCAGTTCCGGCACCACAGGAAAACCCAAGGGTATTCTTGTCGGGCACTCTGGTCTTGTCAATTTGGCAAGAAGCCAACGCAAGGCTTTTCGCATAACTGAACATTCACGTAACTTGTTTTTCCTATCCATAAATTTTGATGCGTCTATATCTGACATCATCGTGACATTGACATCAGGAGCTGTACTTGTCATCGAATCAACAGATTCAGTTGAACTCTCAGCAAATCTGATGCATGTCATAGAGGAACGTCGTGTCACTCACACTGACATTCCTCCTTCGGTTCTTCGTGTCACTGATGCAAATGATTGCCCACAATGTCTTGAAACTATAGTAATTGGGGGCGAAGCAACAGACAAAGTGACAGTTCTAAAATGGGCAAACAAAAGTGAATCTTGTAAATGTATATGGTCCTACAGAAGCGACAGTATGTACAAGTCTTTGTCGATACACAGAAGACTGGACAGTGCCAGTTATAGGAAAAGAAATCCAAGGAGTAACATATCATATACATGATGATGACACACTGGATGCCGATGATGGAGAATTATGGATTTCTGGCGAATGCTTGGCGATTGGCTATTTCAAGAACGAAGATCTGACGAAAGAGAAATTTCCTGTAGTAAATGACAGACGATACTATCGAACATCAGACCATGTCAGAAGGAGAGAAAATGGGGACTTAGAGTTTATCGGAAGATATGACAGACAAGTAAAGTTTCATGGTCAGTTGATTGAATTAGAGGAGATAGAGTCAACATTAAAGTCTCTTCGCCTTGTCAGGAACGCGGCTGTCGTGAAGCGAGTTGTTTCTGAGAAAAATAGCAAAGAGATTATCGCTGCATTCGTTGAAATCGGCGACGCGACAGATGCAGAAGAAGCCTCAAAATGTATCAGAAAAGCTTTGAGACATCACCTCCCTAAATGGATGATCCCTGGACATATTGAATTGATCCAACGTCTTCCAAAGGTAACATCTGGCAAGGTTGACTATAGTGCGTTATCAGCAATGGAGATGAAGAATTTTTCTATGCAACCAGAAGAAAATTATCATTCGGACAAGGAGGAGATTGTTGCGAAAATAATGGCTGACATCTTGAAAATTTCACGAGTCAATCCAAATGAAAATTTCTTTGACCTTGGTGCAGATTCTCTTGATACACTTTTGCTTATCGCAAGGCTTCAAAATGAAGTCAAGATAAACATCACTCTTGATCAGTTGAAGCGTCATACCACTCCTTTCGCTATATGTAGCATGTCATCACAAGGAAACTCGATGGCAATGTACAGCAATGAACTTGCGGACGACTGGAATTTTAACCTTGTTCCTCAATTTGAGTCAGATCAATATAATGGCAATACTGTATTCATTACTGGAGCAACAGGCTTTTTGGGATCACACATTCTTGCGGAACTAATAGAACGTGAAGATTACAGAAATAGGGATATAGTTTGTCTTGTTCGCTGTGCTTCACCGAATCATGGTGTCGAACGAATCCGTGAAACTTTTAATCGCTACAATCTGAATGCGCATAATTTAGGAAGAGTCAAAATAATTTCAGGAGACCTTGTCCTTCCAGAATTCGGGTTGGATTACAAAGACTATGAGAATCTAGCGATTGTCACATCTGAGGTGTATCATTGCGCAGCCACCGTTAATATGATGGCTGATTACGAAACACTTAAACCACAAAATGTAACCGCCACAAAGAGCATTGTACAATTCTGCCTGAATGGCAGGAGAAAAAAACTAAATTATGCTTCAACACTCTCCGTCTTTGTTTCTACGAACCGGAACGAGGGTGTTGCATTAGAAACCGACCGTCTTGATAATCCTTGCATTATCTATGGTGGCTATGGACAGACAAAATACGTGAGTGAGAAATTCTTGCTTAACGTCCCTTCCGAACTATGCAGCATAAATATAATAAGGTATGGTCTTCTTTGTGGAGATACAACAAACGGTATATCCGCCCCTAAAGATTTCCTTGGAATGTTCATTCGTGGAGCAAAATTAGTAAAAGCACTTCCAGTAGACACTTCTGGGAAATTAGGAATAGATATTTCGCCAATTGATCTTGCTTCAAAAATGACAGTCGATATTGCGACAAAGTCTGACGGTGGCATCTATCATATTGCTTCTGAAAATCCACTTTCTTACTCGGCTCTATGCAAGGCAATTGAAAAAAATTCAAACGTTAAAATCTTAGAGAATTACGAGATATGGAAAGATCTTCTGATAGATTTCCAAGATAATGCAAATGTCACTGCGTTGGACATGAGTCTATGCAGACTTAATGAAAATGCATATGACACACTAAGATATATGGATTTGTTTCAAACAACCAATATTCTTTTTGATATGACGAATACGCATAGACTAACAGAGCATCGTATTTATCAGAATGACAAACTCATAGAATTATACATTAAAAATGAAAAGATATAAAACAGGCTTTGTCCTTGGCAAGTTTTGTCCTTTGCACAAAGGTCATATGTTTCTTATAGACACTGCATTGTCTCATGTCGAACAATTATATATTGTGGTCGACAACATTATGGATGATGTGATTGCTGTGAACAAGCGTATTCAATGGGTAAAAAAGGAATATCCTGAAACCATTGTGCTAACCCAGTCGCACCCCCTTCCTCAAGATCCGAGCGAGACACCTGAGTTTTGGAATATCTGGAGGGAGACATTGTGTGCATTGCTTCCTGAGAGTATAGATGTTGTCTTTGCATCTGAAACTTATGGTGAACGTTTGGCAAAAGAGTTAAATGCAGAGTTTTTTATGGTAGATTACGAACGTCAGCAAGTTCCTATTTCTGCCACATCAATCAGGGCAGACATTGTACGAAATTGGGAATATTTGTCAGATTCCGCTAAAGCAGATCTGATGACAACTATTTGTATTTTCGGACCTGAATCAACAGGGAAGTCAACATTGACAAAGCAACTGGCTACATACTTTGGATCTCCATACGTTGATGAATATGCGGAAACCGTGATTCGTTCAAAAAATGGGGACATTTCATTTGAGGACATGGAAATAATCGTAAGAGGGCATCACGAGAATATCCAAAGTGCGATGGCTGTGTTACCTCCAATTCTTTTCATAGATACTGATGCCATCACTTCAAAAATATGGAGTAATGAACTTTTTGGAAAAGAATCCCCCGTCATAGAAGATTATATTGCCCGACAGAACTTCTCTCATTATCTTTTGCTTGATGTTGATTTACCATGGCAAGACGATATACATAGATACAGACCCGACAATCGTAGAGATTTCTTTATAAGATGCAAGCAAGAGTTAGACAGCAGAGGCAAAAGTTACTCGGTGGTGACAGGAAGTGGAGAGGAACGAAAACAAAATGCCATAGCACTTGTCAAACAACTTCTAAATCCATAATTTTATACTTTCTACATAAAAAATTTGGACACGTTTGGATGCTCTATGCCTTGACCATTTGTATCGCTCTGGCCTTCGCTATAGCAGGATGCTATGCACTCTCAGCATCAGGAGACATTCGACGACTCCCCTTGACCCGCACCGCCATTTACGTTATCATAGTGCTTTACAGTCTTCGAACTTTGGCAGGAGGCTTGGCTTGCATAACAGATTTCCGTTGGCTATAGTGCATCTCGTCTCTCATCCCTGCCTTTCTCACATGGTGCTACTATCCTGGGATTAAAAGGGGATGAAGCAAAATTCCAATTGATTAGGAGGATTGAAAAAGGTTGTATAATCAGCAAAAGGAAATGCTAGAAAACATCTTCGCCCATTTCCGCATCGGAAAATAACAAATGTTTATATTATTGATTATCAATACTTTAATAAATTCATATCATTTCTTCAAATACCGCACCAAAATAGTTGTAATACATTGAATATCTGTATTTTGCAATATTGCAAATCCCAACTGGGAATCTTATAAAAAATCATTTTTGTCCCCCGTTTGTCCCCCAGACACTCGAGGGACTTAATTTTTTGTCCCTTTTATGTTCCTCGGGCACTTCTGGGGACAAAAATGCCTATTTTTGAGGTTAAAAGTGTAGAAATACAAATATCTACAAATATGAGTTAGCAAAAACACATGTATAAACTCTGCTTGTATTTGTATTTCGTATGTGTTTATTTGCAAAATCTTTGTCCCCCCCGACAATATATTCTGAAAATATTGTCCAACATCTATTCCAAACACGCATAAAATGGTTATAGATAATGATTTCAAATCAGACTTTTGAGGTTATTCAGAGATGTCTTTTGTGTGATTGCACCAATTCTCTATACGCTGAATTTTACAGTATATAATATAAATAGAGAATATGTGATTCATTGCGAATCTCATATTCTCTATTTACACAAAATTATGTATGATGCCATTCATTAAGAGTCTCTTTGCCCACGCCTGCGTGATATCGATATCTCAACCATCAAGCGCAAAATGTCGCACACCGAATCGAATAACAGGATTAAGTTGGATGATACTATTACTTTCCCCTTATTGCATCATAATCAAACATAGCTTGATCCGACTCATTGTAGATTTGTTTAGCGCTTTGTCTTTCAACAATATTTTCGATTTCCTCTTTAGAAATCTGTTCTGTATCTGACATATTGTCCCATTCTAGACTTGCAACCTTTGTTCCTATCGGTTGCATATCTGCAACTTCTAGCCCAAGTCCAAATCTTAATAATTTTCTACCCAACTTAGATAAAACATATTTATTTCCAGTATCTGCATCAATAACAGACTGTTGTAAAACACCAGTAGCAAACAACAATTCTGAATCTCCTTCATCATCGTAAAAATCTTGATTGTAGAGTTCTAATTTCGCCAAATCAACATATGGGATACGTTCTAGCATAGAAGATAGTCTAAAGAAATCTTCAATTGAGATTTCTCCTTTACCCTTTGCAATAACCAAATTAGCAAGTATTTTTTCTTTATTAATATTATCCAACCGATCTACAAGTCCCATAATAACATTTCCAGAAGCGTCCTTTGCAACTTTTTCAACCTCGGTAACAAATTCGATTCGTTGTTTATCTGTGAGTTCTCCTAACTCACAGATAAAACATGTGAATTTTCTAAAGAATTCATATGCTTGGTAGTCTGTAGAAGAGCCTCTAATAGATTGTATTTCAGTGGCTAATGAGCCACCGACAAGTGGAATTGCGCTAACGATTACACATAATTGATCCAACCAATTTATATAATCATACTTTGACTTTGCTACTACTGTAGATGACACTACACTCTTGCTTACTATCTGTTTAATTATTTCATTATCCATATAGTTACTCATGTGTTAATTCGCTACAAAATTACCTAAAACTTCTCACAAAGCCCATTTAACAACCTACATTTCTATCCTAAAGGCTTTCTTATGGAAGGCATAGCATTAATCCTCACAATGAAGTCAAGTAAACAAATACAGACTTCTTTGACGACAAAGATGCCGCCATAGATGCCAACTAATTATTTATTATATCGGATATCATATCTTCTAGAAAATCAACAATAACCTGCAATTCAAAATTTTCAATATTGTTTCTATAAAGGCATTGTAAATAAGAATTGTTTGAATAAAACACCTTCATCGAATTTGTTTTGCCTGAAGATATCTGATAGATAAAAGTTATATTTGCGTATTTTTCTTTGCCCTTAGCAGGATTATAGTTAATAGTACAATACACCTTGTCATAGTGTCTAGAATACAAATAATGAGCGCTATTGTTATCAACATTTACACTGGTATATGATATTCCATCCTTACTTTTTTTTATTATATTCTGACCTAATTATTGTTAAAACATCAAAGTTGGGGTAATTGCCGATTTCAATATCCAATGCTTCAAGTAATATACGACTAAAAATGTTGACTATATTATGATTCATCTGTTGTATCTCTACTAGTTCAATGTTTCTCTTCTCTTGATATAATTCAACTTTTAGACGCTTTTCTACATCTGTAATTAATTTTGTCTTATCCATAAAACCTTCTATTAGAACTATCAAATCATTATATGAAATTCTTTCATTCGGATTAATCTTCAAACATGTAGATATTATATAATTGGCAAATATCATTTCAGAAGAATGATACTTTTCACATAAGTCATATTCTTTTATGTACCACAAATTACTTGGCATATAATAACCGGCTTCCCCCCATAAAAGCCACCATATTAATTTCCCCAACGAAAAAACATCTCCCTTACATGTCACATTTTCTACTTTACCAACTTCATATTCTGGAGCCATAAAAAATCGAGGTCCTATAGATATTTCTTGAGGGGTTAATCTTTCCTCCGAATCACAAACGTAACATATACCAAAATCTGTTAAAACAGTATAATATCTATCTCCATCTTGCTTATATAGAATATTATCAGGTTTCAAATCACGGTGATAAATAGGAGTTTCTTGACCAGAGAGTTTTTGTAGCGTCTTGATTATAGGCAACATAATCTCAAAAGTAAACGATAAATTACCTTTTGTCAAAGGCAATAAGTCCTCAATTGTTCCATCATAACGTTTCATTTTTATGTATGAGCTTGTTGGATGTTCTAAATCTTCATGCACATCGATTATCTCTACGATATTTAAATCCTTATCTTCAGATATCTGTTTTATTATTTTTACTTCATTCAAAAATCGCTTTATATTATTTTCTTTTCCGGTGTTTCTAAGTTTTTTGGTTGCGGTATCTTCAGCAAGTATCACATTGCCATTACCTCCCTTAATTATCGTTTCCTCCATCATACAATAAATTATCATTACATTTTTAAATCAATCAACAAACGGTATTCTGATTAAATCTTAGTGTAAAGTAATATATTTATCTGACAAGACATATTATTGTCACACATAGATCTATATCATTGCATCACAAACACTCTCCCACTTCTTTCTCACCTCTCCACATACATCTCCCCAAATCAACAAGTCGTGAAGCAAATGCCTATGACATCTTTCTCAAATATCTACAAATTTACAAAATTTTCCCCAAAATTCTACACTAAGTTTTTTTCCCTGTACCAATCTCCTCTCCACCATAAACGTTAGGGGTACATTTTCTCACAGACGTCAAGTAGCGTCTTCCAGACGCTATAGGGCTTCATTCTCCATGCCCCGCACATCCTCCGCTACGCTGCGTATGTACGGGGTTACTGAGATAGCGTCTTCCAGACTCATTTATAAAATCACACAAATCACTCACTGCGTTACAAACACCCTCCAACTTTCCTCCTTCTCACCACGCTCAACGTATTTCTTTTGGATGAGTTGGCCAAGCAATTTCTGAATGGAGGTGACACTGATGTCTGTAATTTCTTTCATGTCTGCCAAAGTGAGTGATGGTTCCGTACGCATGGCATTGAGTATCTTTGTATAATTGGGAGTGCGGAAAGCTATTCGTTCTCCATCATACCACCACACGTTTTCATCCTTTTCACTAACAAACAAGACATCGTTATATATCTCAGTGGCAACCAAGTCGTTGAAATACTTCAAAAACGGACGGATATCCTTTATGTCTGCATGTGCTCCATCACTTGGCACAGGACCAACTTCTATATCTGCCTGATGTAATGCTTCCAAATACTCACTCTTCTTTCGGCTTCGCACGACTATCATCGGATAGTCGTGACGAGTCAGAATAAAGTTCACCATAAGTCGGGCAATTCGTCCATTTCCATCTTCAAATGGATGAATACGTATATAGCGATAATGGAACAATGCAGCCAGTTCTACTGGTGAAAATTTTCCTTCTTGCTCGGCTTTGTTATACCAATCCACTAGATCAGCCATCATACTGGGAGTCTCTTCCGGAGAAGCGTATTCAAACCTGTCTCCATATCGTGTGATGACACTATTCGGACGTGTCTTATATTGACCTGCATGAATCACATAGCTGGTTTGTACACCACCTGGAAGATTGTGATAGACGGTGTAATCCTCACGCAACAGTGTCTTATGTAAGGTACGTATGAAATTTTGAGTCAAAGGCATCTCCTTGACAGCAGCCTCCTCTGTCATCATCTTCAAACCGACATTGCTGGCAGCCATCTCTTGAACATCTCGCACATCAGCCTCTCCTATCACTTTGCCAAACAAAAGCAGAATTTCCGTCTGTCCATAAGTCAGAGTGTTACCTTCAATATGGTTGCTATTGTAGTTGAAATCCACAGTGAAACGACGGCTAAGTCTATCTCTATCCTTTTCCGACAATGGTTGCAATTCTTGCCATGCAGCCAGTGCTTTTTTGATATTTAAATACTTCATACGGCTACAAATATATCAAACAACGCCACAAACATACAAAAAAACTCCACAAAAGGTTATAACATTACAACCTTTTTGAAAACATTTTATCATTTTTATAAAAATCAAAACACAACAAGGCTTAACATGCCTCTTTTTTCAATTTTAACTTCTTCATCATGCCATCGTCGCACAGATTCTATGAAGACTTGATTTTTCAATTTCCTCCAAAAACAACTCCATACTGCACAAAAAACGTACTTTTTTATGCAGTACAGCGTATTTATTGAATAAAATCCATGCTATCTTTGTAAAAAGCACCCCACCATAATAATTCAAACAACAACTATCTCATAGAAACAAAATCTACAGATTGAAATACTTTGCAACCATTGCTTTCAGATTGTCGGTCGTTAGGTTTGCCAATCCGACTTGTTCAATAGATGCATACTCGTCCTTGTTTTTACTGATAACAAATTTTCGTTCTGTACCATCTATGTTTGCAAGCAAATGATAGTTTCCCTTATATGTCTGCTCAATATGCATATTGCTAATGGTATGCCCATTAATGTCTATTGCCACATCCGCAGTTTCACACTCCCATTCACCCCATGCTTTCAAGTGGTCAATGATGGTTGATTCAACTCGACCAATCCATGATTCGGAAACTCCATTATCGGTAGCTATAGTACGGAATTGTCTTAATGAGGAAACAACATCTCTGATGATAGCATCTGGACGACGAATACCGTTATCGCGGGCAAACTCAACAACATCAGAGCGTGTGATGTCATGCAATTTGGCTCGTATATACATGCAATGATCCTTGTTTGGCAAATAACCTCCACTATCAATTATATAAGTAATATCATAAGCAGGAGCAAGACGCCAAGAACCATCTTCATTCATAACAAACGAAAAGTTCTTGTTATGGTCGTCGGTGTTATTTGACAATATATTGAAGACCATTCTTCGGAATACTTCCTGACAATCAGTCTCTGGCAAATGTAGTCTACGGCAAACAGAAATCAATTGCTCGTAGCTCTCCGCTTCCGGATATATAGCAGCCAAAGTCTGTGTATGGATCTTTTTCTTGCCATCTCGATCAAATCGTTTGGTCATGAAATGATTGTTCCCATCCACAAGATATAATTCGGAGGACATCATATTGATACCAGCTAAAGTAGCCATCTTATAATAAGTCATTTCCAATTCAGCTGAACAATATTCTGAATTGCCGAATTTAAGCAGATAACAGTCGTAACCTTCCAAACCTGCAATCTGACCGCTTCGTATTTCTCCTGTCTCTCTATTTATGGCTATAATCGCCTTTGGCTGACGTCCTCCAGCAGAGGTTCCTACAGTCAACAATGATTGCATAGTAATGGATTCCTCCGGCATGATACGGGCATTCTCCCTTTCGATGAAAATGCGTTCAGCTAAATCCGCCAACGACTTAACATATATCTTTCCTACTTTGCGTTCTCTGTTAACTTCTGGTATGAATTCTAAAGCCCCCATCCCTCTTCGGCCGATAAACGAGAGTTTATCCAACGGATTTATCTCTGAACTAGATAATTTTTGTTGCTGACACCATAGATCAAACAACTGGTTACCCCAAGCATCAGGCAATGAATCTGCCACAAATGCAGGAAGTTTCTGATAGATCTTAGCATCCTCTCCCCAAACAGGCAACAATCCTCTGGTTCCATCAATCGGTGCGACCAAAGGAGATATGTTTAATCCCCTTTTGATAAAATCGGGATTATATGTGAAATAAGATAGACGACGGTGTTCATCCCAAGCCAAACGACCTATTTCCTCATCCCAAAGCATTACTTTTAACGACTTTATCATATCTGTACGCTTATTTAGTGTCTGATTCGTTGTGCTTTTTTCTCGTCTTTACGCATAAGATAAGGCGATTCTGGCAATTCAGGCAAAAGACCATCCAAAAAATTTATCTGACCTACCACCTTCAACAATAGAAGAAAAGTTGACAATGAAAGATTACCTGCCGTGCCATTCTCAAACTTGTGTATAGTAGTAAGACCAACACCTGATAGCTCCGACACCTCTTTTTGTGTCAGATTACATCGCATACGGTATTCCTTAAAACGAATACCCAACATGCGTACCAGCTCTGGAGTAGAATATTCAAACAAATCCTTCATAGTACTTTATCTATCATTATGTTGATATTTATCTGTATATAATCAAGTTTATCTTTATTATACTGATATTTACAATGCAAATATACTCATTTTCTTTTGACAGCATAGCAAATAAAACATTGATTAAGAAAAATTGACAATATATGAGTATATATAGGATAAAAATCAAAACACAACAAGGCTTAACATGCCTCCTTTTTCAATTTTAACTTCTTCATCATGCCATCGTCACACAGATTCTATGAAGACTTGATTTTTCAATTTTCTCCAAAAACAACTCCATACTGCATAAAAAACATACTTTTTTATGTAGTACAGCGTATTTATTGAATAAAATCCACAAAAAAAGAGGCTTCAAACAAAATTTTTATCTGATTTATTTCTAATCCAAATCTAGGGGAAAGAGGTGTAAAGGTTATAATTCAAAACAAAAAATCTCCTAAACAGGGGATTTCAAATTCATATTTCCGTAGAGACGCCGCTATGCGACATCTCTACAGATGATGGTGTTCCAACAATTAAGAATTATTTTCCGAACGACGGCATGACGTACACCTTTTCCGTACTGTGGGAATCGCAGTCGTGATGGTCACACGATTCAAGAGAATCCTTAAGTTCACCACTCTGATATGCTTTCAACACGTCGTCTACCTTGCCATGACATCCTCTTACGACTGCTATACCGTGAGCGGAGAGTTTGTTGTATGCACCCATACCCATGTTGCCTGCCAACATAACGGAGATTCCCATCTCCTGCATGACTGACGCGATATTCGACTTGCATCCGCATCCCTCTGGGGAATCCAGACGCTCCTTCTTCACCACCTGATTCTGCTCGTCAAGTGTCACAATTGTGTAGTAGGCACAGTGTCCGAAGTGATCATCCACCATGTCCTCTCGTGTAGGAATTGCTATAATCTTCATAATCAAAAATCTATTTCCGACGTGAATATAGTAAAAATCTCACATATACGACGGATGTGACTAAGAGTAAATTCAATTCCGTCGCAATTATCATCAAATTTCTTTAACTATACCCAAACCGCCATTTTATGACAGTCTGGAAAACTTGCGTCTTCAACTATCATTTTTGAAAAATATTGGCTATCTTTGTTCCTATCATATTTTTATTCACAAAATCTACTGGTGTATGGAAAAACAGGTGGTGGCGATAACTGGAGCCGCAGGAAATTTAGGAAGTATTTTGGCGGAGGGTTTTCTCTCTGACGACGTTGAGTTGCATCTTCTTTGGCATAAGAAATCTTTGTCTGATTCTTTGCTGGCCAGCGAGAAAGTGAAGCCTTTCCAGGTGGATCTGAGCGACGCGAATACAATTGTAGATTCACTAAAAGGAGTCGACACGGTTATCCATTTCGCAGGAATCCTTTTTATGGGAAATCCAGAAAAGTTTCTTCCGACCACCAACACCCAATATTTTTCAAATCTGCTTCAAGCGGCGAAAACAGCTGGTGTCAAGAAGGTGGTTCTGTTCAGTTTTCCTCATGTGGAGGGGGACACTTCTCCTGAGCATCCAGCGACGGGAAGGTTGGATGGCACGCCCAATTCAGCACATGCCAGGACACGTTTGGAGGAGGAGAAATTGCTGATGGCAGAAACAGGTTTCCAGAAGGTGATCCTACGTTGTGGAATGGTTTACGGAAAAGGAATCCTAATGATAGACGCTGCACACTGGTTTTCAAAACATTATTTATTAGGCATTTGGAAAGAGCCTAATTATATACATCTTATTTCCACGGCTGATTATGTAGCCGCTACGAAAGCCGCTATTCTCTCTTCCACAGCATCAGGCATATATCATCTTGGCGACGAAGGTGTTCAGACGCTCAAGGAGTTTTTGGATGAGGCGACGAAGGAGTGGCATACACACCGTCCGTGGGTGATGCCAATGTGGATGATCCGTACTGCCGCATGGTTTTTCGAGAAAGTGTCGCTGCTCACAGGATGGCGTGCGCCGTTGACACAGGATTTCATCACCATAGGAAAAGTGCCATATTATGGCGACACAAGCAGAATGCGAGAAGAGCTGTTGCCGAAATTGAAATATCCGACATTTAGGGAGGGAATACATACGTTGTAGAGAACATCGTTGCATATCAACCGACGAGGTGTTGGAGGATAATTTGTGTGTTTTTGAATTGGGGAATAGATTTTGGCATTCTATTTTCACAATTATCATTATATTTGCAACAACGATCAAATATAAATGTTTAATTGTTGCAAAGATAAATCTTCAGTTAAATGTAACCTATTTTTTGTGTAAAATAGAGAAGAAGAAATGAGAGAATAATGTTTTTTCATAAATAACATGCCTATACACATATGTCCAACGGAAAAATAATCCAGCTTCAAAATTTTCTTGAGAAACTTGATGTCATCAGAAAAAAATATGAGGATATTGAAGCTCAAAAAGATCAATTCAATATTTTCTCTACTTTACTAGATCCATCAGACGAAGTAAATTTACATTCTCAGTTTATCTATTCACTGCTTAACTTAAAAACAAGAAATGAATTTCTTTATCTTAATGCTTTTCTTAAAACAATCAAAAGTGAGTTTGAATATCATAACAACTCATTGGAAATTTTTAAAGAATTGCATGATATAGACATTTTAATCATAGATAAATCAACAAAGAATGCCATTATTCTTGAAAATAAGATAAATGCGTCAGACAGCAACCATGAAAAGGAAGGACAGCTAGAAAAATATTACAGAATAGTAAATGAAGAGGAAAAAATCTCAGAGGACAAAATAGAAGTGCTTTATTTAACATTAGACGGACATGAGCCATCAGTTGAAAGTATTTCGACTAGTAAAAAACATCCAAATTTGAGTAAGAAAATCCAGTGTATTTCCTACCCAAACGAAATCATAAAGTGGCTACAATGTTGTATGCTTTTCATTTATGACAAACCGTTTCAAAGAGAAACCATTTTACAATACATTAAGCTAATAAACGATATGACTAATAATGTAGACATAGAAGAAAGAGTCGAGATAAAAAAATTGCTTGGCGAATCAAAAAGCAATTTAGAAAGTGCAAAACTTCTTATTGACAACGTAAATCATCTCCATTGGCATACTATTGCCGACTTTTGGAATGGTCTTGCAGAATTTTTAGAAAAACATGGTTATGAAGTCATTCAAAAACCTACAGAAGAAAGCTTTACGGATATCGTTCACGGAAGCAAAAGAAAGAAAAACAATGCAGGTCTTATGATTGACATTAAAACAAAGCATCCTTTTATTATACGATTAGAAGAATATTCCGACACAACTTTCAACTTTGGTGTAATAAAAGAAAAAAAAATGCCCAATAGATATGTCAAAGCATTTAAGACACTAGTTGAAAATGAAGAAGATTATGAGGAGGCAGAAGATTCGTTCATTTGGAAATGTCCATCGCTTAACGAGAATGAGAATTTTAACTCATGGGACATTCACAATAATGCAACATTCAATCTAATCAACAACCATTTTCGTCTTTTTATTACCTCTAAGATTATAGATGACATTGATATATTCATAAAAAAGGTCGATGGCTTGGTGAATGAAGGTTGAAGTTTGTTGTGCATCAATATATTTATCAAAACTTTTTAATTATCACATAAGGCATGCTTGATATTATGAAATTGTATGAATTTGGAAAGCAAGACTGACACCTAAGCGTCTGGTCAAGTAGCGTCTTCCAGACGCTCTATGGCTTCATTCTCTCCACCCCGCACATCCTCCGCTTTGCTGCGTATGTACGGGGTTACTGAAATAGCGTCTTACAGACGCTTTCCAACGATTACGAATTATTTTCCGAACGACGGCATGACGTACACCTTTTCCGTACTGTGGAAATCGCAGTCGTGATGGTCACACGATTCAAGAGAATCCTTCAGTTCACCACTCTGATATACTTTCAACACGTCGTCTACCTTGCCATGACATCATCTTACGACTCCTATACCGTGAGCGGAGAGTTTGTTGTACGCGCCCATACCCATGTTGCCAGCCAACATAACTGAGATTCCCATCTCCTGCATGACTGACGCGATATTCGACTTGCATCCACATCCCTCCGGTGAATCCAGACGCTCCTTCTTCACCACCTGATTCTGCTCGTCAAGTGTCACAATGGTGTAATAGGCACAGTGTCCGAAGTGATCATCCACCATGTCCTCTCGTGTAGGAATTGCTATAATCTTCATAATCAAAAATCTATTTCCGACGTGAATATAGTAAAAATCTCACTTACATGACGGATTTGACTATGCGAAATTTCTATTCCGTCGCTATAATCATCATTTATATAACAATATTTCTTTAACCATCCGTCTAACCGCCACTATTAATTAACGTGAGTTCGACAAATTGCAATCTGCGAATTCGAAATGACAAATCATTCATAAAAATTTCGGTTGACGACTCAATCTATACTCACTTGGCGACTGCCCAAGATGTTTGGTACAGTAGCGGCTGAAGTACGATAGCGTGGAGAAATTCATGCGGTCGGCTATCTGTGTGAGCGACAGGCGGTCGTCACTCAGATATTCTTTTAATATAGGTATGGTGTGACGGTCGATGTAGGAGGTGACGCTGTGCCCCGTCATGCGTCGCACCGTCTCAGAAAGATACTTAGGAGAGACGTTGAGTCGCTCCGCATAGTAACTGACCTCGCGTTCCGTCTGGCTGATGCCGGTAGAAAGCAAATCCATCAACTGTTTCACAATAAACCCGGCACGATCGGTATGTCTCTCAGTAACGTCTCGTTGGGAATGGGCCTCAAAGATGTCATACATCATTGTCAGACACAGACTTCCCATCAATTCACGATAAAACATAAGGTTCCGTTCCTCTAGACGGATGCGAAGACGTTGGAAATCAGCAAGGATATTGTCGGCCTGTTTATCCGTTAGCGAGATGACGGGATTATGATTTAGCGATATACTGCCACCTATACTGTAGTTGTTAGACGGCAACAAGCTCTGGAGAAACTTATAGTCGGCGGCAAACCACTCCACCTGCAGGTCAGCATGCGCAGCCAAATTCTTTACCTTGTTGGGCGAAGGAATCACCACAAGGTCGTTCTTCACGATGTGATAACACCTCTCATTAAACACAAAACTACCCTCTCCTGCAGTGCACAGCAAATGCATGCAGGTATTGCTCAACTCATTGGCATTCATGCCGTAGAAGTCTGCGGAATATAGGAAATCAACATTCATATCGCACCAATTTATGTTCAAAAATACACGTCAATTATTATATAGCCAAACAAAATCTTCAAAAAGAAAAACAACTACGCTATCTGCAAAAAACATAGTCGCTAAAGAATGAACTAAAGTATTCCGCAAATACAATTATAGCCAGCGATTTGTTTTCGACAGAATTAAGAAAAAAGTGAAAATCTCAACTCAAAAAGTGAAAATCACATCCAGAAAAATATCCATATTTTTGCAGTATCAAAACAACAATTAAAATTACAATTATGAATCAGGAGCCAATAATAGTAGATCCGCGTAAAACTACGTCGGAAGAACTCGCCGAAGGAATCCGTCAGGCACAAATAGTTTTCAAGTTGGGGCAAACAATGCCCTTCACTCCCGATTACGACGTACTCGTCAAGGACCTTTTGGGCGAAAACCTTGGCAATAATGTGCGTGTAATGCCGGGATTGTCAGGAGTTTGCTTCGACCGTGTAAAAATCGGCGACAATGTTGTAATCATGAACAACTGTCTGATGATGTCGCGAGGATCAATCACCATCGAAGACAATGTAATGATAGCTGCCAACGTACAGCTAATCAGCAACAACCACGACCTTTACGACCGTCAGCTGCTCATCTGCAAACCTGTACGTATCTGCCGAAATGTTTGGATTGGAGCAGGCGCGACCATCCTGCCCGGCGTGACAGTTGGAGAAAACGCTGTTGTGGCGGCTGGCGCGATTGTCACCAAAGACGTTGCACCGAACACCATCGTGGGCGGAAACCCGGCTAAATTCATCAAGGACATTGAACCAAAAAAAACAACCGATTGATTTCTGCACTACTAGTTATCCGAAATCTGGGTAAATATTTCCGAAATGGATATATTGGCTACGTTGATAACAATTAGTACATTTGTCTAATTAAATAGCGAAATATGAATAATTTAAAATCAATCATTCTTGCGGCGGCTGCGGTTTTTGTCGGCACAAGCTGCAATGGGCAAAAATCCAAAATTCAAAGCAATATGAACAAATCAATAGTCATTTACTTCTCGCACGCTGGCGACAATTACAGCGTAGGAAATATCGAGGTCGGCAACACAAAAATCGTGGCTGACTACATCACTGAACTTACTGGTGCATCTCAGTTTGAAATCGTAACTCACAAGTACGACGGAATGGCGTACAATCCTCTCATCCAACTAGCAAAGGAAGAGGCTAACAAAGGAGAACTGCCACCATACGAAGGTAAAGCCCCAGATTTGTCAAAGTACGACACTGTGTTTATCGGCGGTCCAGTTTGGTGGGGAACATATCCGCAAGTAATGTTCACGCTTTTCAAAGACATCAATCTTGACGGCAAAAACGTCTACCCGTTCACCACACACGAAGGCAGCGGCCTGGCAAGTTGCGTGAGCGACGTGAAAAAAGCATTTCCGAAAGCCAATGTGAAAAATGGTTTCTCAATCTACGGACACGAGGTGCGCACCGAAAAGGCGAAGGTTGAGAAATGGCTGAAAGGAATTGGCTTTTAATTAATGTTTGGATAGGTTCAAATGCCACCATACTTGCAGGCGTTACCGTTGGCGACGGTGCTGTAGTGGCGGCGGGTACAGTTGTCACCAAAGATGTTGCGCCCAATACAATTGTGGGCGGAGTTCCAGCAAATGTTATTAAGAGAATTAAAGTTTGATTATGGCAGATGTAATTATCATAAACCCGCTTCCAAAATCGAGCCGCAAAGAGCGAATGGCAGAAAACTTGAACATCTTTGACTTCAAACTTTCGCAAGACGATATGGATGCAATCCTCAAACTCGACACTGGCGAGCCCGTAATAATGCCCAGCCACCACAACCCCGAAATTACCAAGTGGTTTATGTCAACAATGAAGAAGTAACCATTTTATTTGCGAGATAAAAAAGTGAATTGCAAGGTAAACTTCGAACTTCTATACCGAAAAATTGGTAATTCTTTCCGAAATAAATGCTTCTTCAAGAAGAAAGTGTGTCGTATTTTTGCATAGTGATAAAT
>JAEEMG010000086.1 GCA_016283095.1 Paludibacteraceae bacterium
ATACACCCATATCGACCTAGGAATCGCCAAACTCCATTTTGAAATCGGAGCTGGTGATGGAAATTTTGAATGGGAATAGACAATTGGAAAATCGCAAAAAAATCCCCGAAAGTAAATTTCGGGGATTTTTTTGTTTATAATATCACTCAACCATCAAATTTCTATGCTTTTCCAGTAGTTTTTTGTTTGGCATAAATCGTTCTGGTAATATTATTGATTTTCCTTCATATTTACCAAAATATTCATTTACCACTTCATTTGTATAATAATCCTTTATTTCTTTACTGACAATCATTCTATAATCATCATCAAATGAAATTAGGTGTTTATCAAACGCTGCATCATAAGTTGCACTTAAGCACAATCCATTTTCAGGATCCATTCTATGCTTTACATTTTCTGCCCACGATACAATATGACTTGCACGGAGCAACTGAGGAATATTAAGTCCGGACACACAACACTTGTTAGCATAGTTTGCCAAAACCATTTTTCGGAAATAACTCTGACCTAATCTCACTTTTGCAGGAACCTCTTTATCTAGTCCTTTTTTATCAATATCAAATAGAGTAATCAATTGATTTGAAATGGCAGAACCTTTTGTGTGACTTGATACAATTTCGCTCGCTTTCTTTTCTTCAATATCATACTTATGATACTGAAGAAGTTGCTTGATAGCTGCAGAACAAAAGCCTTTTCCCGGATAGCTATTTTGTCTTGTATTAACATTACGAAATATTGAAAATTCTCCCTTTTTAAATAAAGATTGTTGATCCGAAACGAAATCTGCTATTCGAGTTAATAATTCTGTATCCTCAATAGATGTAACAGATTTCCCCTTAAGAGCAAAAACATCGTTATATTCAAACATCTCATCAATTATATGAATAGCTGTTATATAACTCTTAGCAGTTCCAGTTTTTTGTCCAAATAGAGCATACAAATAATCTTCAAAACCTTTTTGTGTCATATTTCATACAATTAATTTTTACTTCTACACATACGTCTCAATAACAACTTCTCTCCATCTTTGATTATTTTATCTATCTGTCCGACGTTATTGAAAGGAAGATTGACAAGACGAAATGGGTTAGAATCTGGAAATGGATATACCGGTCTCATATACTCAATCTTCATATGATGTGATTGCACTTGATATTCGCGTCATATTTTGACGTGAATAAGCGTTTTATTCACGTCATTTCTACCATTTAATAGCAAAAATTCAAACAAAATTAGAAACAATCCCCAATTTCACAAGCCATTCCGTCTTCAAAAATTGGAAAAAATTCCCCTCGTCTTCACCATTCTCAATCTCAATCATACACGTCGGCATACTCACAAAAATCTTGTCATAAACATGCATCTTTTTTATTAGATTCAATGGCAAAAATGAGTGTCTCTCCAAACGCATAGTAAACTTATTGATAATCTGATTTTAAGATATAATTTTCCTTCTAAAACATAGGCAACTTTCGCCCATTTTCTTTCTAAAACATAGGCAACACGCATGATTTTGTCATATTGGGATAGGTTTCACAACCTACCCTATGATCTTTCGCACTTTCAGTGCTTATTTCAGATAAAATATTTATTTTTGTATCATTAAACAAAATGACAAATTTATGAATATCTACATACCTCCTTTCGAATATTTAGGAATTTTGGTGCAGGGCGGAAACATTTTCTACTTCATGATCAATGCGATATTCTTGTTTTTCATCATGCCTAAACTGCAACCGAAGCGTAACACGGCTACCGTCGCCATTCATAAATCTTTGGGCTGGCTTCTGACGCTCTACGTCCTGAATTTCTGCCTTTGGATCGTCCCTGAACTGTTCCAAGAGAAATGCGGATACTACCAGATTGGCAAGGTTTATCCCGCCTATAATACGGTCATGGAATATTTGGATCTCGCCATCCTGCCTCTTTCCATGGTGTTCGCCGCCACAATGCTTTTGAGCAAAATGCCGAAGCCGTGGATCATCCCGTCGATCGTTTTCCCATACATGCTCTATGCTTTGAACGATATCTACAGTATCCTGCCTTTCAAATTCTACCAATTCGCCTACATCACCACTATCATCGTGGTCTTCGCTCAATTGGCGTGGTACGGATTCTTCATCAAGAAATTTGATAAGAGACTGATGGACAACTATTCCAATCTCGACCGCAGAAGCATCAAATGGATGATGTGGACTCTCATCCCTTTATGTCTGCTCACAATCCTATATATCCCTCTCAATATGATGTCAAATAACGACGAGTGGATGATCATCTACGACTTCCTGACTTTTTTGATCTTATCAAATATCGTGGGATGCGTACTCTCTCATAAGGTGGATGACATGACGATAGAGCTGATCGACGAGCAGATGGAAGAGATGCAACAGGAAGAGAAGAGTGATAAGAAGGAAGACGCTGCTGTGTCCGACAACCCCAAATCTAAAACATCTTCAAACCTCAACAGCAAGTTTCTTAATTTCGACGAGATTTTCCAGAAGTTGGAAGAAGAATGTTTCTATCTCGACACTGAAGTGAATATCGACTGGATTTCAAGCAAACTCGGTACCAACCGTCATTACGTGTCAGACTATCTCAACAGAGTCAAACACGTCACATTCTACGAATATGTCAATACTCTCCGTCTGATCCATGCTGAACGTCTGCTGAAAGAGGGAAATGAAAAGATGGCGGACATCGCTTTCATCTGCGGTTTCAATAGCGACCACACATTCCGTAGACTCTTCAAGGAAAGATACGGATGCACCCCTTTACAATATCAAAAAAGTGCATGACAAGGGGGTGCCAAAATTGAGAAATCCAAAGGGTCAAACGTCCTTTTTTCCACAAATTCGCGTGTTCCTAGGACGAATGTCTTAACGATTATAAAAAAATTTCAATGATTTAATGCGACAGACTGCAAAAAACAGTTCTGTCGCATTTCATTTATACACAACAACTTAGCATTTTGTACAATTTGTGAAAACGTACAAAATGTGAACTTCACAAACTGTCCACACACATTTCATAGTCTGTCCACCCGACCCCATAACCTTAGTCTATCTTTGCTACGTCGAAAGGAACGAAAGAGTTCTGAAACGACAAAAGAAAATTAATATTCACACGATAAAATTTTACGGCTATGAAAAAGATATTATTGACAATCGTTTTTATTACGGTTACATTGATGGCAAATGCATTAGAGACAAAATTCTTCTCAGTTGATTTCGACAAGATGGAATTGGTGCAGAACGGAGAGACATATGAGTTGTTAGAGGTCAGCAAGAAAGAGCTTGTCAACGGACGCGTAGTGACATACCGTTGTATGGATCAAAGCCTACGAGCTGTAGCGTTCAAGTTGGTGGTATCAAACAAAGGAAAATTCCTAAGATTCAGAAAATGCACATTAGAATCAAAATAGAAATTGCGGAGATGTAGAGACACACGGATGTGAGATACACGTCCGTGTGTCTATCTATGTGTATTATTATCTTTTTACTCCATTCAAAAGTTTATTCAATTCAGGATATTTCTCCCTCATTTCGGTTTCTTTATCTTTAAGCTGTTTCAATTCGACATTAAATTTTTTTTCCTCAATAAGATTGTTGACAAGACGAGTGAAACAAACCATCTTAAGATGCTTATATTCTGTATAATCCAAATCGTATGGAACATTCTGTTCCGTAAGAATCTTTTTAGCCAAATTCTTTACCTCTTCTGAGTATTCAGCCATTTTTATCTTTTCACAAGTTTCATATTTATCTACAAATTTATCTATAATAATCATTTTTGTTTCTGACTCAACATAAACCGTAAATGGATTATCATCTAATGCAGAAACCATATTTTGTTGTTGTGCAGTTTTTAGATTAAAACCAGCACATTCTTTCTTGAGTCGGTTTCTGTATTCTTCATCAATAGAACTCATTTGAATCATATTAATGTTTTCAGAAATAACGTCTTCCACAGGACGGTCTAACCAGTTTTCATCACTTTTATCAAATAATGATGATGTTTTAGAAGAAAGTGCACTACATAAATAAGTAGAAAAAAGTGAGCCAAACATGCCTAACAAGAATGAGTGTTCGTCAAGCATCTTATCTATAGCTTCCCTTTCCATCTTCACGCTTTCCAAGAATGATATAGTGATCTCATTATTGGCTATATTATTAGCCTTTTCAATTTCCGACACTACATCTTTTATGTTTTGTGACACATTATGAGCCACATCATTATATTTTTTATCAATAGCCTTTTTTAATGCTTCAACATCCATAGGCAAATTTAACTTGAAATTAGGATCGCCCAAAATCTCTCTCATTTTAGTCTCCACTTCCTTTGCTCTATTTGTGTTGAATTCTTCTAGCAGTTTTTTTAGTTCGATCTGTGAATCCTGAGCCCCTTGTATCGCTTTCTCACAAGCACTCATATGATTTTTCAACTCAACACTCTTCTTCTGAATCACGAATGCCATCTTTTCCTTTGGTCCAAGAACTGAATAATTCTTAAATTCAGTTCCACTTAAGTTTTTTCTGATCTCAGATTCTAATTCTTTTAGTGTATTTTTATCTTTGAATAGATCAACAACATTATAAGTTCTTTTATCTCCTATCAAGAACTTTATCTCCTTATTGCTAACCATTAGATATTCATCACTAAAGATATAGTCCAATTTTTCATTCAATTGTTTATTGAATGAAAAATCTTTTTCTAAACTTTTGAATTTTTTTGTGAATTCTTTGAATTCTCGATCTGCTAATTCAATGTAGTTATTTATTAGACTTAGTTCGTGCTTTCCTGATTGATCTAATTCTTTAATAAATGAACTTAAAGAATTCTTATTTTTAGTAGATAGATTATTAAAAAATTCAGATAGCAGACTCTGAGTTTTACGTTTTTTCATATATTCAGAGAGGGTCTTTGTGCATTTATTCATAAGCCCACCTACAATAAATGAAGTTCCGAATCCTAAAATAGCATTCACAAAGATCTTTGCTATTTCACTTTTATAGTCAATTTTATACGAAACGCCAGACTTATACAACAAATTCATTGTGTCCAACAAAACACTTGTTCCAGCGTCCAAACCTGCCTGAGTAAGCAGCACTCTTCCTGAAGTTGCCGCTTTGCCTGCAATTTTTGAGGCCAACGGTCCGGTTAGACAACCGATTAAAAATACCAAAATGTCCTTTAATACTTCGCCTTTATAACATGCTTCTTCGAAAAATTTTTTTTCATATTTTATGATTATTGCGAAATCATATCCATAAGCCTCGATTGAATGATATGACGCATAATTCTCAATATTCGGCAACAAATCATCTAAGAATTCAAAAGATTTAGTATATCCCGTTATGACTTTTATCAACTGATCTGATGATAATGAACGATAATCATCCTTATTCACATCACCAAAAATATTGCAGAAAAGATCCAACAACTTATTATGCTCTTGTATCGCTATTGAATTCGTATATTCCTCTTTAAAATCAATGTCATAATATCCCGTTATAGCCGAAGCAATCGACATAGAATTTCGGTTAAACTCGGCATCTGATATTATACTTTTTACCAGTTTGTCTATATCCTCTCGGATTAATCTTAGACGATACATTGTCAAATACATGAAAAATGCTTTATTCGCCGCTTCTATTTTATCCTTATCATAATCAACGCCAAATACTTTTTTATGTATCTCTTTCATTACACTATAGGACTTTTTGTCTGCTTTGTATTCTTGATACATAGCATACTTCTCATCCTGACTAAAATTTACGCTTTCGCTGAAATTATAGATTCTTTTTTGAATTTCCCTCCAATAACTTTTATCTGAGTAGACGTATCCTGCATTTTCAAAAAGGCCTAAACTATTCATATCTTCATTATAATTAGTTAATGCAGTATCCCTGATATATTTGATTATTTTGTAACTATTAATCGTTTTCTCACATTCCTTCAAAAACTTATTTAACTCTTTTTCCTGATTAGGTGACACTGTTTTATTCTCATCCATTGAAACTGGTTTGCTTGGTGCGTCTTCCCATTCGTCGAATAAGTGATTCAACAATAATGGTCTTGCAAAATAAAATAACATTCCAGAAGAATCTCTGACAGCCTCTATTCCAAGCTGTTCGACGTTTGCGTCAGATATCTTTTTTTCTGCAATATATACTAAAGTGTAAGTAGCGCCATTGCTCACACCGCATACTGACATCTTTTTTTCCTCATAACATCTCACTTCATAACTGAGCTCTTTGACATATTCACTCGAACTTGTTCCTTTAGATAAATTTTTAATATTTAAAGATTTTGAAACTATCTGCCCATTATTCAAACCTACGACATCAACTTTTCCATCATTACCTACAGATGAGACAATACGAAAATTCTCTGACTTGTCATCAAAATCAACACTCAACATTAAATCTCCCGGTCTAACCCCAGTCAGATTTTGAATAGGTAAAAAATATCCAGGGAATGTTTGATCCACATCCTTCTTCTTGAATTGATCATATATGAAACGATGGGCATTTTTTACATTAGCTACATTATATTGGAGATCATCATCGTCAACAAACGACTCAAAAGCATCAAACATAACAGTACCAGTAAATATAGCAGAATTCTTGATATTCGCCAATTTACTAGGATCACTATTTTTTGTTATCTCACGTTGAATAGCTTTAGACAAAGAGTTATAATTGCCAATCTCAGATGAATTAATGCTAAAATAAAAGTTCTCATTAACTGCACTGGAATAAAAGTAGTTTGAAGATACATCTCCTTTACATAAACTCTTGAATTCTCCAGAACTCAATAGCTTTTTTATTCTATTTTTCTTAGCTTTTTCCAAATCCTGTTGAGAATCACCTTTGGGTGATTCGCCGTTTAGTAATTTATAAAAATTCGGAGTATTTAGAAAATTTGTAAACCCTTTGATTCCATTCGTTTTGAATATGAATCCTGCAATCACAGCATTTGGAAAACATTTTACAAGATCCTGTAACGCAACTTTTACCAGATTCTCTTTACTGTCAAAACGGAATACCACCAATTTTGCGTCAGGCAAAACCATAGTGGAAAAATTATAATCTATGATTATCGATGCTTTTTTAGGATTGACATCAAAAAATAAGACATCCGCGCCATTTAATTTAGACACAAACGTACTTACAGGTGGAAAAGATGTGTTAATACAATCCAAGACTCCATTATCATACAAAAGATGCTCCATGTTAGCATTGCAACTCTTAAAATGACAATTTGTCGTGCTGTTGTTTTTTGAAAATTTTTTTCCTAATCTATTCTTTAAAATACCTAGTTCATCAATTCCTGCGATATTTATTGTATTCATGGCATTAAAAATTAGCGATATTTTTCAAAAATTTCTTTAAGTTTAGCTGTTTGAGGAACGAAATTTGGGAATTCCCTTTTTATTTTCTTCTCAAGTATTATGCACAATTCGTTCTTCTTATGAATATTTTTGCGAGCTATGCTTTTTGTTCCCCATAAATGTGTAAATATTTCATTCTCTTTTTGGAACGGATCTTCCAAAAATGAATAAATATCAATGTGTTTTGCCTTTGCGCACATAGAGAATAATCTCTGCTCAGCAAACACCATCTGAGACACCATCTCCATCGGATATTCCACATTGTCTGTCATGAAATCAATGGCTTTGGTGGTGTAGTATTCTACAAATTCAGGATCATTAAAGTACGCAAATGCGGTATTGCATGGCTTTTCTGTCCAGTCCCATAATGGATCAACTTTGTATCCATTACGTTTTTTCAGCAAATCATAAGGAAGATAGCAATCAATATCCAAATTTTCTCTATGCAGACAAGCTAGTGTTTTGTCTGACAGGATCTCATTGATATCTTTCCATACAATCAAATCTGTATCAATAATGGCAAAAGGCACCGTCTCCTTTCGGATAGCGAATAATTTAGCGGCTGCCCAAAATATCTCCTGGTTGATGGAATCCGGAATATTCTTCAATGTTTCCGTATCAATACCGTCGTCCCAGATATCAGTAAGCCCCAGTTCTTGATAATAGGAAAGAGCGATGTCATCAGTATACAGTTTGATCGGGCCATTGAAGAGTCGCCACATCAAAGCGGACAAAATGGTACTGAATACTTCAAAATCATCAATTTCATATTCATCCGCACTATTGGAATATAAAAATGGTTTGGTGCAGTTGACGTGAATGCCCTTAATCATAGTCAATCCTCCTTAGTCTCTTCTGTATCCTCAGATTTTTTCCTGTTCAAAGAGATTGCTTTGCCAGTACACTTCTCTATCAATTCATCGAACATCAGTCCACTATTAGACTGGTATTTTGAAATTGATTTCTTGACACCAATCCAATTGAAACTCTTTCCTAGGAACCATCTTGTTCGCTGGGCAGTCTTCGTCAGTTTGACACCATATCCCAACACCTCTTCTTCATTGATGACCATAGGTTCAATATGATCGATATCAAAATTGCTGTTTCCCGACAAAAGAGATGTCGATGGTCTGACAGAAAGATATACTCCTTTATAGAACAGAGGCATTCTTCCTCTTCTGAGTTGCATACTACGGTTGCTTCCGGCAACTGCTTCCGGCACAAAAGGTATCCAGTTCAAAGGCATATTGTTTTGAAGAAGATAAGAATACAAAACGTCATCATCCATATTCTCTTCATCGACATTCTTCTTCTCCACTTCTGTCAAGCGAAGCACATTATCCGACAAATCATCTCCGCTGGCAGAGTCGCCTATCAAATCAGGGACGACTTTCTCAACTCCCCACACCATGTTTGCCATCTCGTCGCGCAAGAACTGAACCTCCTCGATTACCCTTTCCTCGTTACGCATGACGCTTGACGGGAAAAACAATCCTCTGTTTACTGAGAAATCATTTTGTTCATAGGCATTGTGACGTGTATTGCCGAAAAGATTCCATCTGTCTATGAATTGTCGGCTGTTGAATTCTTTCTGGCTCTCGTTAGAGGTATTCTTGAAATATTTATAGTCTGAATCTTCCGCATCTGTATGAATATAAAGATATTCTCCGAATGTATCCTTGACAACTATTCCTTCAATATCCAAAATCACACCAGCTTCAGTCTCCAAAGGAGTGACCATCCAATCATTATTATAGCTGTTGACATAAAGCATCACCGCAGCATTTGCCATAGTGGAGAATCCATCAGTCTGCACATAACCTGTATTCACTATAGTATTCTCAATAGCCCACAGACGTGACGATGGCGCACCATGTATATTAGCCGGAGTAGGTATGTAGGAAAGCATTTTTGTCTCCTCAGTTAATGCATTTACTCCATCTCCCTTATCATGATCGTATGAATACCACGACAATTGGCCGCTATCATAGTCGTCCGCTTTATATATATCGTTTCCACAACTCATCTTGGAAGAATAACTCATTGTCTGCATATTCCATCCAGATTTGTTCTCTTTTCCACAAGGGAAATATTTAGCTTCGTACCATACGACAAAATCTTCATATACAGTTTTAACCGTCTCATTATCTAAATATGGAATATCTTCATCTTTCTTCACAAGAGCGGTATACAGCTTGCTTCCATCAAATATTTTATCCTTGTAGACGGAATAATATTGCTTCAGAGACTCATTGCTTTCAATCTTCAGCATGTCAACATCTGTCGAAATAAATGGGATCGGATTATCTAACGGATATTTGGCAATCAGTGATTTTATAATATCCTTTATTTCAGACAAATCAGTTCGTAGAAGTTTCTTCTTCACTCTCAATGCCGAGTCGACGGAATCAGCAATTGTCAGGGTTCTGTTCTCCTTTTCGACTATGTATTCGATTGGCTTCTCATTCGTGTATTTGTCTTTGGCTTCATTTTCAAAGCCGTGGTAAAATCCATCAAGTCTCTTTTTTATGGTCTTTACCTTCATAGTCACTGGCGTGCCACAATCGTTAGCCTGGAATCTGCCATACTGCCACTGTCTTGTTAGCAGCCACAACGGATCAAACACTTCCATAGACAGGGCGTGTCCATAGATGTCGTCTCTTGTTCTTGGCTCCACAATGGTCGAGCGATAGCTTTTATTACCAAGAGCAATCTTGTCGAAGAAATGTGGATTCTTGTCTATAATCGACGCTATATCACTAAAATATGAGTTGTCTATCATAATCATAAATTTTTAAGAAGGTCACCGCCTACCATTAAATCAAAAATATCGCCTTCAAGTCTGCCGTTGTATGATCCAACACCAGAAGATCTTCTTCTACTTTCTCCATAAGAGATAATTGTCCTGCCAATCAATGGATAAATCAGATGTGTCGGAGTCTCATCTCCTGTGGTTTTCGGCCACGTATACAAATGGTCTGGCTCTACAGCTCTGTTCATTGCCAACAGTCTGGTGAATCCTAAAACATCAAGAAGTATTTCAGATGTCCATTTTCTATTCTGGAGTATGTTTACCTCTGGATGGATAGCCAGCAAAACTGTCTGTGGAGCCTCATTGTCAGGGCGATCACAATAGATCGCCAATCCAGCAGAACGCTTCTTATAAGGGATATATTCCACCCAACTGTCGAATACAATGCCACAAAACTTCAATGGCTTTCCGTCTGACACATTGATTGCATTACTGTTGTAGATGACCATCGTATTTGAGTCAGAAAGTGTGTCTTCATTCGGCACCTCAGTTCCCATCCAGAAGTCATCCTTCAACATGTCATTCTCATCTGTCTGGATAATGCTGACGTCGCCCATGTCGATATCATACGCTGTCTGTACCGACTGTAGTTGTCTCCATATTCGCATGCCATCCCTGACATCTGAAATCTCACCCTGCCAATCATCAAAAATATCTTCATCCAGATTCTTGTAGGCTGTTAATGTCTTTTTGACAGTCGGTCTGAAATCATTCAATCCCTCTACCCCACTCAACGTGTATCTCTTCTCCACTTTGAAATTGCTAAGTGTAAGAATCTTAATCGCTGATTCGTATTGCTCAGCATTGACAGAATTAGAATTCACAGACTCCTTAGCTTCATCAATTCTCTTGGAAAGAGTCTTGAAAATCTTATCAACACCTTGGACTAAAGCTATCTGGTTTTCTATGATCTCGTTATATTTTGTAAGGTCGACGGTAGGATCTACATTGTCAATGAATACGGCAGATGAGAAATCCACCATCTCATTTATCATTCCCGTCTCCACAGATCTCAAAACCAAATTGTATGCTTCACATATTTGCTTATCACTCAAGACCTTCGCCTTCTTCACATTATCAAGCCATATCTTCAATCCATCATAGATATCATTGTTTTTCGACAACAATGAATCATAACGATCAGAAAGGTCCTGCATATCAAGCATTATTCTCTCATAATCAGACTCTTCGATATTACACTGCCAATCAGATGGTGTCATCGCGCGCGACTTTGCCAACAGAGTGCGTATCTTCGAAGATCTCAATTGATCATTATGGACATCTATTAATTCTGAAGAATTCTCAATGTCATAGTCATCTGTTTTGAAGATGACCGTCAGTTTACCATCATAGATTTTCAATACAAGTCTCGCCTTCAACTCGACATATTTCTTGAATGAGTCAATATACGACGACAGATACACGTACTCAAATGCTGTGATGCCAAGCGTACCCAATGATAGGATATAAGTGTCTTCTACTCCACCATCGGAAACATATTCAACTGCAAAAATTATTTTGTCCATATCGCCGACCTGAGACTCAACCCAAGCGCTAAGCGACGGACTTGCCACAGATAGAGGTTTGTCTGCAGTTGATTTCGGATCAGGGAGAGCGAATCCAGTCTTATATGTAACGACGACTTTTTCCATCGGCATGTTTACAATCTCCGGGTCAGGCAAATTACCTTCTCCTGTAGCAAGATATTTGCTGATAGCGACATAATTAGTCTTGTCTCCCATGACTAATCGGAAGACTCCTTCGGAAAGGAGCAAGTCGGAAAGTGCGTCAAAGGAGTCTGCCAGTCTCTCGATGATTCTGAAGATGGCTCGTCTATGCTCTTTATTATTTTTCAAATCAAGTGCCCCTACTATATCTAAGCTATCTTGATTATTTTCAAGCCAATCGAAGAGTGATCCATCATAGCTCCATTTTTCTAGGATTGAATTCAGTAGAGACTCGCCATTGATCACCTGCATAGTGTAGTCGTTGGCTCTATCGTCTCCATTATCAGCCGTAAGATTTATCGAAAGCGGATACAACTGGCGTAAAGAGTATATGTAAACGTCCAATTCTTCTTTGTCATCGTGAAGATTGCGTTCCATTTCAGCTCCCAGCACAACGCCAAGCGACATATTGCTCTTCAATGCATGGAGAAGTTTCATCGCATGTCTTACTCTCATCGAAGACAAGTTGACGCAATTATGTCCATCTTCACTCTTATCTTTTTTATCTCTGTTTTTGATGTATACACTTCTTAGTACAGCCGCAGCATATGCATGCTGAACAGTCGGACACATAATATAATGGTTTTGATCATCACCGTCGGTTTCATAAATCTTCGATGGCGAAACCTTCTCCAACTTCATCGACTTGATGATTGCATCCTTGTTGGCGACTTCTTTTCTTGAATTCTCTTTCAGGTTGAAAACCCATCCGTAAGAACCAACACAAGGTGTATGCTCATGTCCCTTGTAGAGATAACATAGTATACCACTCAACCATGCATCAAGGCGATGTGTGAATATATCATAAAAGCTGCTGACCAATAGTTTGGCCTCGTCGTTATTCACACCGACTTTTTTCTCAACCAAGGCAACTAATTCTTCAACCGATGTCGACCAATAAGAGTTGTCTACAGCTTGACCTCCAAAATAACAGATGTCAGACAACTCTTGCTCATACGCAGATTCTTTAATAATCGGCCAGTGTAAAGGGAAGAACGGAGAATGAATGACATTTCTTTCTGTAAAGCTGACAGAATATGGAGTCTGTCCCATCATCTCTATAAAATCCGACTCCAATTTGTGATTTCCTGTTTTTGTCAAGCTCTTCACCATTCCTTTTCTGATTTTCTTCCATGTGTCGCAAAGATTAATCAGCTGACAGAACAGTTCTGTCACTTTCCTATCCTTCTCCGTCTTGGCGTTCTCTTTAAGCTTGTTCTTAAGGACTTCAAAGTTGGTTATCGGGAAGATTCCATAAGGAAGATTATTTACACGCAAGACAGACAAATTGCCCAAAGGATTTACATAATCGCACACAAAATCTCCGACGAAATCCAGCATGTCCATCACCTTCTTATCGCCATTTCTGACATCTTCCGGCAATGTTTCGACAAAATGACTCCACAATACTTTGTATGCCAGATTCACATTGTTTCTCTGGCTGCTGTCGGAATTGATCACTCTGCTCCAGCAGGAATCGAAATTCATCTTTAGGAAAGAAGACATGAAGTATGTGTCGTAGTCTTTGACTTTCGGATTCTCCATCACATTATTGACATCCTTCACCTCAATATCATATCTGCGTTTTAGGATCTCTTCTTTGTCCATACAGATGAATTCAGGGCCGTCATCCACCATATTAGTTGGTGTGCCTGCCTTCATAAGTTCAAGCCCTGTTGCACTATAATTATGACCAATAAATAGGTTTTCAAGCACATCCGGATTATTTAAGGAATCAGTATTTATTCCCAAGACATACACATATCTGAATCCACAGATGTCTTCATCAATCGGAACAGTGATAGCCATTCCAGCCTTCACCGCAGCGTCATAATCAAGCATCCAGTCCAATCCGCCCTCTACCTCTAAATCTCCGTTTTCGTTGATTCTGAGTTTTTCTATATCTTCCTCTTTTATCTCGTCATTCTCATCTTTTTTCTCATCCTTCGATTTAGTGCTGAATGCCATCTGAAGATTCTTCTTGACCGGATTTCCGATAGCATAAAGCATTTGCTCCTTTTTCTTTCCATTTCCATCAGCAACACCATCCTGACCATCTTCAATCTCTCCGATGAAGTAGAATCTGTCAGGAAGTATATTTGTCACAGGGAGATCCCATTGGTTGTCTTCTCTGACGCCTACATTAGGGAAAACAATATGTTTAGGGTCATCAAGATAAAGGTTTATCAAGTCGTTGAGGGAAATCTTATTTTTTGCGATTTTTTCTCTATATGCTTCAACTTCTTTCTTGAATGACAACAAAGCGGTATAGTCGATATCCCACAACTCCAACATACGGCTGTTATGAGCATAAAGGCTACCGTTTTCCTCATAAAAAGAAAGGATATACGACAATCTGTCATTCAAGTAGGAAATCGTACCGTCGACATGCTCATATAGATAATCTACGATATACTCACATGTGTATAGACAGCAATCCAACTTGAAAAGCAACTCTTTTAATCGGCCAATGGTTTGTCTAAGGTCGTATTCAAACTTATATTCACCAGTATCTGTCTTTATGGTGCTTTTGGTAAATCTGATATTAGATACAGTATTCTCAATATTCTTACAGTGAGAGAAGATCACCTCCATATCTCCGTATGGTCGTCTGTAGAAATATTTTCTTCCTTTGGCAAAATCCTTAATCGACTTTGGTTTCAAACATCTGCAAATCCAAGACGCTCTGCTGACAGAATATTTTTCACATAATACCTTCCACGCCTCATACTCGTATTTTTCACAGCAACTTGCGATATACCACTGCAACCAAAAAATTCTACCATCCTTGATCTCCTGCTTTGTCAAACGTTCTGTGTGATAGTCGAGCATAAGTTCATCTGGAATAATCCTCACACAAAGCTGCTTCTGGTTAACTCCGCTGTTCTTATCAAACTTATGTCTGAAATGAGTCTCTATTCTCAACGGAAAAAACATTATCGGAGCTTCCTTTGGAAGCTTCGTCAGTTCCCCGTCAAGTTTCATTTTTACTTTGTCAAATATTTTATTGAGTTCCATACTTAATTGCTCTTCTTTAATGCTTTCTTATAAATTTCCGAAGCTATTGCAAATACATGTTTTGAATAAATCACAGGAGTGACAACCTTAATCAGGTCGTTTACCATGTTTTTGTTTTGTGCTGATCCTGCCATCATAAAATCATTGTTCACCGGATCCTGCTCAAACACAAGCAAATAGCCATGATTATTAGGAGGATTACCTATTGCTTCGCTTAAATTGATTCTGAATCCAACGATAACGACATCGTCTCTTAAGAAAGCCTGCGATGACGGCAATATAACGCTTCCTTCAGAAATTATACGATGATATTTATCATCCGACTTTTGCAGATATATCTTTGTAGAAGGATAAGTCTTTATCAGTTCAGCTTTGATCACAAATTGTAGCAACTGCCCTTTTTCATCAAGATGATTTTCTCCCAACTTGCCTTTCCATTGGTGAAGAGGATTGACATCGAAGTACTTGTCGTTGATAATTGAGTCTTTATCTACCTCTGTATCCCAGAATTTACGGAAATACGAGCCTCTCTGATCTGTAGGATACTCTCTCCATAGCAGTTCTTTTCCCATCTCCGTATTCATTCCACATAAGTATGATTCAATAAACGCTGCGTTGTTGATATACATAGAAATGGAATTTTGTGGTATTTCACCGATGCTCGGCAGCACAAACCTATCAGACAATTCCTTCAAATAGTAATAAGTTGGCTCTGGGAACATCGGGTATGCCATTATCGGATGCTTTGTAGACAACAGTTGCTCGATGTACTTATCCTGAAGATCTTTGTTATTCATGTACACTTCAAAGAAAGTCTTCACCGATTCCAAATTATCCTCTCGTGGCTCATTCTTATACATCTCTTCCTGCAATCCTTCTATATCACTAGTATTGGATCTTGTTTCAGATGCTTCTGCCTTTGGCATACTGTCTAGGATATCCTGCAACTCAAAGATGCTGTCGAGATCCTCGTTTATGCCTCTTAGGTTGGGCGCAAAATTCATGATATCGTTAATCGATTCAAAAAATTGCACCTTGTTATTTGATTCAAAATAATCTTTATCAATCACAATGAAATCAGGAGTATACCACAAGCTGTCCTTAAGATCAGTCAACATCTTTGGATATTTTTCTTTAAGTTGATTGGCTATCCATGGATCAAAAAAATTATTTGGATTATAATAATTCGGAGCAAAACATGTATCATATCCCAATTTTACAATATCTTCTCTTTCTTCTTTATCCAGAAGATTTATTCTAAATGGACTCTTATCCTTAAATTTTTCTTGTCTCATGTCTGTATAATAAGACACAGGATTGTCATAATAATCCTTTTTAATTAGAGAAGAATAGGCAATAACACTATTCTTAGAGAATTTTTGAAAAGGATGGTAATAATTCTTGAGCAATCTACAATGTTTAGCTACTTCAGAGTTATGATCACATTCTTCAATGATTTTATCTATATTGTATATATATATAAAATCATCTTCTCCTTCTCTTTTTCTAATACGACTGATTGAGATTTGATTTCCCAAAATTTCCACATACTCTTTATTTCGTATTCCTATCATATTAGGATTACGAAATCTGAGTCTAACAGCTTCCTCAAATTTTTTTTCGAAATCTGCACCAGCAATTGAAACCCCTGGAATCAACAAGTCATTAACGCCTCTCATCATGTATAGGCTTATTGCTTTACGAAACAAATCATATTCTATTTCATGTTGATAAGGAGCTAGAAATTTACTATTATTCTTTATTTCTAATTTGGGTTCAATGAAGGAATAGTAACTAGACATTCTAGAATAGACACCATACTTTAATTCCAGATCCATCACATTCTTCTCATCCTTGATACAATCTCGAAAATGATTTTTGAATATTTTAATCATCAGTCTGTTTCTGATTTCCAATGCAGCTGACTGCAACAGCTCTTTCTTTGGAAAAAGACCATATTCAGGAGTCTGATTCTTGTAAATATGTGACTCTGCGATCTTATCGGAAACTGTTTGCAAATCAACGTTTCCACTCATTTTTGAGAGATAGGATGACACTCTGCGGAATGAAGCCGACGCAAAACTCTGTGGAATATCATTTTCCCCCATGATAGATGATACCGACACTCCTTCTTTTGTCTTGTGTCTCGTTTTCGTCTTGTTCATTGATGGAAGCTTCACCATAAGTCTGGACAACACTTTCTTTTCTCTGATTTTATCTCTTCCTTTCAGCGGTCTTAGGAACGGAAAAGTTCTATTTTTCAGTGATTTGTCCAATTTGGCCGCCAACTCCTTGTTATGGATTATTTCATTCAGTTCATTGATATAGTCTAACTGTTTCCACGCTCTACCAACAAATTCTTCCTGATGTAGCTGAACAACTTTTTTTCCAAGACCGGCAGCTGCCCTATAGTTCACATCAAGGTTGATCTGGTTCATCCATTCAGCATTTTCTTCATCAAGGCTGGTTGCCATGATGTGTTTTGCTCCATATACAGGCGGCACGACCCATGGATCATCCTTGTCTGGTATGATAAGTCCACCTACTGTTTGTCTTCCATTCTCATCAAATACGGAGTTTTTCGTCAATAGTGATTTCAATCTATCGGCTAAAACATCCTCACCTTTCTTTGTGGAGTCTGGGTATCTGGAATCTACTCTGTTGAATGTCTTGATAGCGGTAGGCATATCAATGAGTTTTCGTTCCGGCACTTCATTAAGCGTGCTATAGTCAAACCCATCTCCCATCTGAGAGACATCGACTTTTATCGAATCTGTTGCCTCGCTATTGACACCTATCTTCTTCACAAGGGTCTCAAAACTTCCTTTTCCTGCCACAAATGACCAATGTTTATAAACAGGAAACATCCATGGATTCTTATGCTCTTTGTTCTGTTCCTCAAATGAGCTTCCCCATGATGACTTCTGCAGATCTATATTTTCTAAATCTTCTTCACCACATCCTATACCACGAAGTCTACCGATCTCAAATGTAGGGATAAGCAACACCATATACTCCTTATCATCCATATCCTTTTCAATCTTCGACATTGAAACGACTCTACAAAAATCGGCTTTATTTGGTGTTATTCCTTGTGCATGGGCTCCGTAATCTATCACACAAGGATCTGGAAAAATTCTTTGGTAATCATCGTTATCTTTGATATCAAAGACTACTTTGGCTGTATTTTGTGTAGCATTTGCTATCCTACATTTCTCTTTTGGACATACAACCAATGACACCCATGGACGTAAACGACCATTTGCTCCTGGACTCGCCGGTGTGAATCGCCATGCGAAATCTGGTTCCCAAAACTCTATATATGGCAAATAATCATTTGAAAAGCCTACTTCTCCATCACTTGGTTTGAAAAGTTTGATGGCAGACGCATTAATACCCAAGATATCGGATGGACCAGCCAAATCCAATATCTTGTCCAAACATCTAGTCTCTACTTTCTGACTATTGTTTATCAAATTAACAGATGTCGCTAATCTAACTGTAGGATGAAGGTTATAATTTTCGATGCCGTTTCCTACGACCTCTCCTAATGTGTCTTTCTCACTTATTTTGCAACTTATACCTTTCCTTACCCATGGAAAGAAATAATTTTGTTTATTCTCCATCTCTTACTTTTTCTTTATTAAGACTTTCAACAATACATTTGTCAAGATTATTGATATATCGCTTGAATCCTGACGCGTCTCTTCTTGCCGATGGCATTCTCGTCACAAACTTGTCATTTAGATTGATTACTCTGCTGTATGCCAAATCTGTCTTCTTTGTTAATGATTTCGAAGCTTTGTTTTTCTTCGCACTTTTGTCTCCAGACAATGAAGCATACAACTGTTGCCACTCATTCGTGTTGAAACTCTTTGATTGATCATCCCAGATTTCCTCCACATCATACGTGACATTTTTAATATTCTCTGAATTCTTGACGTCAAAGTTGTTTCCGAGCTTAAAGCCACTGTCCATATCCTTATATGAAGAGGCAGCAAGCTTTTCGTCATCAGTAAGATTCTTTATCAATGACGGTGCAAAAGAGTCTTTATTTAGTTTATATTCTCCAGACGCACTGTCTTCTCTTTTTGCCGTTGGAGTTTCATCGCCAATCGTAACAGAAGAAATCTCAATCTTTCTGTAATCATCTATCTCTTTTTCGCCATATCTCTCCATATCTGTGTTGAGAGGTACTGCACATTGGCTAAAACTTATCAAATCTGACGGGCAAACTATGTCATTTTGTTTTTTAGAGTTTAACATATAAACTAATTTGCCTGAATCATCAGATGATATGGTTTCCCAATTCTCACTTTTGTTCCACTCTTCATAGAACAAAGAATATACCTTAACAAGTTCTCTTTGACTGTCATTTTGCTTTTTGCCCCATGTGACATCGAAATCAACACCAACTTCAAAGAACAATATTTTGACATATGCTGTTCCTTTCGCATTCCATTGTGCAGGTCCACTCAACTCGAATGACAATCTGACGCTTAACAATGTTCTTCCGAAAGCCTTCAATGTGACTCCGGCTCCTGTTTTTATTTTGAAATAGAATGGCTTAAACTGGAATAAAGCATCAAAAAACAGATATCCGCTAATACCCCATCCGTGAGACTCCGCCTTAATGTCGACCCTTGCTCCAAACTGAACTGTATTTGAAGTTATAGCAAAATATGCCTGAAGCGACATCTTGACAAAGCTATATTTAAGTCCTATGCTTAGTCGTTTCATTTCAGCAGGCAGGTCAAATCCTTTTGGTGGCTGGTAATCTGGATGGAATCCTCCTACACTAAGGATGAATCCCTTTGTCGATCCTGCCCAATAAATTCGTAAGGCCATATCGCCTTCCAAATTCAAACCTACCAGTTTAGAATCATGTATTGAGGCATCGAAGAATAGTCCTTTGGAAAGTTCTATTCCTCCCATAAAACTTACATTGATAGAGAGTAACGAGTCTGATGAAGACGTCACCTTTATCGATAGTTCGCCCGCTATGATAACCTTGAGGTCTGGTCCCTGAATAAACAGTCCGAGATCCGCTTTAAGCAGTTCTCCCCATGTCAATTGGGCAAGAAAACCGAAATAAAACTGATTGTCGGCATAAGGATAATAAACAGAAAGATTTTCGAGTACCTTGCCAAGATTGTTTTCCAAATCCTTCACGAAAAGTACAGAAGATAAAACTCCTTCATACAATGCTGTACGCAGCTTGTCGACACTCAATCCTCTGTTGATACCCAATGATCCTCCTATTCCATTCAATACGAATCCCATTCCGAGCTGTATTCCAGGATTAAACTGGAAATTAAGGGCTCCAGCAAAAGAGAATGGATCCATTGTTAGCAAGAAGAACGTCTGCACTCCAAATTTCTCCAAGATTTCAAGTGAAAATGCTCCGGTGACCTTATCCTTATCCCAATTCAACATTCCGGCACCAGTCACACATGAGGTATCGATTGCTATTCCTAATCCCGTAGGATACTTGAATTCTGGAGATAGATTGAAGTCGCCCAACTTTCCTTTCGAATCTAGGACATTACATGTACATCCTATTCCTAAATCGTTAAACGATATCGCAAAACCATGCAGGTTGGCGGTGAATGATGTGCAGACTTTAGATACTAAATTTCCATCCTTACCTCCTATCTCTACACAGATATTGCTGAACTTTATTCCCTGGAACTCAATGTTGGTCTCCAATGGAATCTCAACATAGAAACTTCCGTCTATGCTGAATCCTTTCTTTATTGTGTAAGCCAGTTTGAGTTCCTCAAGATTGATCTCAATGTCTTTCTGAAGTATCTTATTGAAAAACGCATTCTGATTCTTAAGCTTCAAAAGCAGTTTAAGGTTGTTAGCCGCTCCACTCACACCCGCATCAAACGAATCATCATCGTATGAGAAGAACACAGACAACGGATAATCATCGATACTCAGATCAGCAACTTTCGTACTGAATATCTGAAGTGTATTATTGGGGGTTCTACCAAATTTAGCGGAGGCCTCTACTTTAATTGCCTCTCCACTAAACAATGGCTTCATACCAAGTTTTAATTTCTCCTTGGAGTAGATGAACAGGCCAAAACTCTTGTCTTTATCGCCACCAGCGTTTACTGAGAAACCTCCATTCAGCGACAATTTATGATTGTCACCAATGCCAATTTCAGTTTTTCCTTTACCTAATATTTTAGGAATGATGTATACTCCCGTCTTTTCAGAGCCTTTATCAATTTCCTTTTTTCCTACAAATGCAGTAAGCTGTAACTTGAGTTCTGAATCTCCTGAAGAAAGATTGCACAAATCAACGGATACAAATTTATCTTTCGCATTAAAGGAGCAATTAGGAAGCTTAAAATTGTCTAATCCGAATTTAGGGAGCGACGGCATATCCTTTATGCCAAGATCTTTGCCATCCAGTGCGTTCAGAATCTCCTTGATGGATGTTGTACTGTTGGCCCAAGTCTTGATATTATATAGAGTCTCTGGAAAATCAGAGCCCTTGGAAATCGTGTCTGACGGCAATGTTTCGAACAGACTCTCTCTATATTTGTTCAACGCATCTCCAACACTTTCCACATATGCTGACGTTGCATAACCGTTGATAGACGTCTTCAACGACATCCACAATCCAGTCATCACATCAGCGACTATCTTTTCTGCCTTATCTTCAATCTGTAACTGGGACAATGATTTTTTTGTCAGATCGGCTACCGCATTTGCAATAGATTCATAGTGATAGTCAAAATCTGTTGGCAGGACACTAACCAACTCATTCTGAATTGTCTCAAGAAAACCGTCAACTGAGAATCCCTCTATCTCAACGGTTTTTGATTCTTGCTTATACTCAAGAATGTTATCTCTAAACAGATACTCCGAAGCTCTGGCAACAGAGTCTATTGAATAATAGAAATTCTCAGCCCAATTTTCCTCAACTGCATCATCCACTTCATTTTTCAAAGATGAATATGCGGAAAGCACAGCCGAAACAACGCCCTGGGTAAAGTCATCATTTTTTGTGATCTTATCAATTTCAGTCTCTCCAAAGTTGTCTATCACACACTCCTCAAGAGACTTGAAACATAGATTCTTGACATCATCCTTTAATACGTCGACAACATTATCAATCTTTCTTTCAGTCAACGCGTCTCTGACGTCGTCCTTTATCTTGAACAGAAGCGAATTTCTATTTCCATTATTATAAAGTTCGACATCCTTTTTGATCTTTTCCTTTATGTTGACATTGATTCGTTTTTGGATATCGAGCACGCCCTTCACTTCTGCCTTTCCTTTCGACTTCAAAAATAGCGAATAGACAAGTTTATCACTCGAATTGAAGTCGACGGTGCTGCCCTTGAAAGCCTTCACCACAGCTATTATCTTTCCTAGCAGTAGCTGGGCATCAGAAATATTATCGATTTTATAGACAGTCTTCAGGTATCCCAATGGATCCGTAAATATCTTAGTTATCAGATTCCATTTCAAGGTAACTATCTTTATCGAGCAATCAAATGTGCTTCTTATTTGCTCATTTGGAATGAACGTCTCCAATCTGACAGTCTTTTCCTCTATGATTCCCATGAGGTCGAGGATGCAGTATATCTGCTTGAACACCCTGGCTATCTTATTGTACCCTACCTTACCCTTTTCCAGCAATGCGTCCATCTTTGAATTAGCCTCGTCCAACCTCACCTGAAGATATGGAGTTGGAATATATCCAATTTCAAAGCTGTTATCAATAGAACAAAGCCTGAAATATTCTTGTTCGTCTGCAATTTCAGCCTCTGCTGCATCTATCTCATCCTGACATTCAATCAATTCCGCTTCAGTGGCTTCAAACATACCTTCAATGAGGTTTTGTCCAGACTCTTTTACTGTATGGATCAAATCTTTTACGTCATCTCTAAATACATCTTTAGTATTTTGAAGCAAAAGAATAAGCACATAGTCCAAAATTCGCTTTCCGAAATTCTCGGTGAAATATGTTTTTTTTATGAATTCACCAAAACCTTCAGCATCATCCGCTATATTTTTCCATTCTACATCAGAGAACTTCTTTATTAGGCTTACAACATTCTTCACCTGATTAAACAGATCCTTAATCTTATCTATATCAAGACCATCACCCGTGCCGTTAGATGATTTATTGACACTATAAGCCAAATCCTGAAACAGAGATTTCGTCACTGAAAAATTCGAATCAGAAGAAGATTCCGCATATTTATCCATCAATCCGTTCCAATCCACTTTGCTGCCCATCTCAATTATTTCAGATACACTCTGCTGTAACTGTAGTGTTGAGCTGACAAGGGATTTGAAAAGATCTATAATTTCATTGGATTTGCAGTTAGAAATATCGTATCCTAACTTCTTTATGATTTCATTAATGAATCTTTCTAAAATAGAAACACCTTCTTTTGGATCAGTCAACGCCTTATTCTTAAAGTCGTCCCATGTCATATTGTCAGCAGACAATCCATCCAAGATGTCTTTTACTATAGTATCTTTTACTTTAGAAAGTACTTGTCCTATATTAGAGACAAATTTTTCTACAATTTCCAAAGAATTATCTTTTTCGCTATTATCCATCTATATCTAAGTAAGAAAAGCTATTGCAACTAATTATTATCAAGTCTTTACAAATATAATGATTTTTTCTTACCTTTCTTTATTTTAAAAGAAAATTTTGAATAAATATTGAAAATCAGTATTCATTTTCAAATAAGATTCGCAAATTTATGAGCATTTTAGTTGATTTGAAATGAAGACGAGGTTGAATCACGTCTACATACAAAACAAAAAAACACTCGCTTTTGCAAGCGAGTGTTTTTTATTTAATAATCTTTGATTCTGATTATTATCCGCCGAAGTTATCGAAACGGATCATGTCGTCCTCAACACCTAGGCTATGAAGCAAGTCAAGAACTGTCTTTGCCATCATTGGAGGTCCACACAAGTAGTACTCACAATCCTCTGGATTCTCGTGCTGCTTCAAGTAGGTATCACCCATCACTGGAGCAACGAATCCTGGTGTATACTTGATTCCTGCCGCATCAGCCTTTGGATCTGGACGGTCCAATGCCAAGTGGAAGTGGAAGTTAGGGAAATCCTTCTCCAACTGCAAGAAATCGTCTAGGAATGGGATCTCCTCAAGTGCACGTGCTCCATAGAAGTAGTGCATTGGACGGTTACGGTCCTCATCTGAGATTCCATGACCCTTCAACATATGCATGATCTGCGCACGTAGAGGAGCCATACCGGCACCACCACCGACCCAAATCATCTCTCTTCCTGATCCGTATACTGGACGGAACTCTCCGTAAGGTCCTGACATGAACACCTTGTCTCCTGGCTTCAAGTTGAAGATATAAGAAGACGCGATACCTGGGTTAACCTCAACGAATGGGCTCTCTCCCGGTGCCAATACATTTGGAACTGGCTTGCCATCCTCACCAAGGATTGGCTTGTTTGTCTTAGGATCCATCTTGAAGCGAGGCTTCATAGGAGGAGTAGCGATACGCACATTCAATGTGATGATATCACCCTCATCTGGATAGTTGGCCATTGAGTATGCACGGATTGTCTCTGTTGGGTTCACACAACGAAGATCAAACATCTTGTTGTTGTTCCAGAAAGGAAGATAAACATCACCGATCAACTCTTTATCAAAATCATTGTAGCTGATATCAAATGCAGGAATCTTAATCTGTGCGTAAGAACCTGGCTCGAAGTGCATGTGCTCACCAGCTGGTAAAGCAACCTTGTACTCCTTGATGAATGTAGCGACGTTTCTGTTTCCAATAACTGTACACTCCCACTCCTTTACGCCCATCACAGACTCAGGAACCTTGATTGTCATGTCGCCCTTAACCTTAGCCTGACAACCTAGACGCCAGTGTGCTTTCTGCTCCTTACGTGAGAAGAATCCCTTCTCTGAATCAAGGATCTCACCACCACCCTCTGTGATCTGGCACTTGCACTGTCCACAAGCACCCTTACCACCACATGCTGAAGGCAAGAACACACCGTTAGAAGCCAATGTTGAAAGCAATGATGAACCAGACTCTACCTCTAGCTCCTTGTCGCCATTGATGCTCAATTTAACAGGACCTGATGCCACCAAAAACTTCTTTGCTACAAGAAGGATAGCAACAAGAGTCAAAACAACTGCGAGGAATACTCCAATACTTGCTAAAATCAAATTCATGTCCATTTTTTATTCCTCCATTTTAGATTTTAAGACCTGAGAAACACATGAATGCCATAGCCATAAGTCCTACAGTGATGAATGTTAGTCCAAGGCCTTTCAATGCTGCTGGAGCGGCATTATAGCTCAACTTCTCACGAATAGCAGCCAAACCTACGATTGCCAATAGCCATCCTAGACCAGAACCCAATGCGTATGCAAGACAGTCGCTCACACCACCGATGTACTGTGTGCTGTCTGGAGACAATGTGATTCTCTGCTGCATGAATAGTGACGCACCCATGATTGCACAGTTTACTGCGATCAAAGGCAAGAAGATACCCAATGATGCGTAAAGTGATGGGCTGAACTTCTCTACTACCATCTCAACCAACTGCACAATACCTGCAATAACGGCGATGAATAGGATGAAACTCAAGAATGACAAATCAACACCATCTACAAGACAATTTGGTCCAAGAACCTTTGTGTACAATAGGTAGTTGACTGGCAATGTCACGCACAACACGAAAATTACAGCAAGACCAAGTCCTAATGCTGTCTTCACATTTTTCGAAACTGCAAGGTAAGAACACATACCTAGGAAAAATGCGAAAATCATATTGTCGACGAAAATCGACCTTACAAATAAACTAAAAAAATGTTCCATATTCTTTTCCTAAATACCTGTTGTTATTTCTCCTGCAATTCAGGGTTCTTTGCTCTCATCGCCCAGATGATGCATCCTAGGATGATCAATGCCATTGGAGGCATAAGCATCAAACCACAGTTCATATAACCTGCCTCGTATAAGCAATCAGGAATAACCTGGCAGCCGAACAATGTGCCAGCTCCGAATAGCTCACGAATGAAAGCTACGATCACCAAGATGATTGCATAACCAAGACCGTTGCCAATACCGTCGATCAATGATTCTACAGGACCGTTAGCCATTGCGAATGCCTCTAGACGACCCATCAAGATACAGTTTGTGATGATCAATCCGACGTACACTGACAAAGCAACGCTCACATCGTATGCGAATGCCTTCAAAACCTCACTTACGATTGTTACCAATGTAGCGACAACAACCAACTGAACAATGATACGAATACGGTTTGGAATAGTGTTTCTCAACAAAGAGATAACAACGTTTGCTAGAGCAAGAATGATTGTTACCGACAATCCCATTACGATTGCTGGCTCAAGCTGTGCTGTAACTGCAAGCGCAGAGCATATACCAAGCACCTGCACAGCCACTGGGTTGTTCAAACCAAGCGGTGTAAGAAATGTTTCTTTAAGATTACTCATTTGTATATCCTCCTTATGTTATTTTTTCAACTCGTCTTTAACTTCCTTTACAATAGAATCAGCCTTAGCAACAAGTGTATCCTTCAATGCGCATACTGTTGAATCAACAGCAGCCATCTTTGCTGCGGCAGAATCCTGTGCTGCATTCTCTACTTTTGTAGCTCCTGAAGTTGCGTCTGCAGCGGCAGAAGACAAGAATGCGCTGTATCTCTTCAAGCAAGACTTCAACATCTCATCAACACCCTTAGATGTGATTGTACCTCCTGAGATACCATCAACCTCGCAAGATGAATCAGAAACCTTTCCGTTCTTAACAACGCTCAAAACGATGTTGCCATCTCTTGAAACTGTCTTGTCTACGAACTGCTCTGTGAAGAAAGGCTTTGTGATCTCTGCTCCAAGTCCTGGAGTCTCTCCTTCGTGACCGAAGTAAGTTCCATATACTGTGTTCTTGTCAGCGTTCAATGCTACATAACCCCAGATAGGACCCCAAAGACCAGCACCTCTTACAGGGAAAACATATTTCTTCTCACCATTAACATTGCTCTCAAATACGTGAAGCTCTGTTGTATCAGAATAGTTTGTTCTGAAATCTCCGTCGTAAGCTGAAAGAGTACCGTCTGCATTCAAAATGAAATCACTAACATTCTCCCAATTTGCAGCGACGTCGCCATCCTTAATGTTCAAAGCACTCAAAATCTGCTTCTTTGTATCCAACTTAACATTTTCTGTCTGCTTCTCTTTCAAAGAAGAAGAAATGAAAGCTAGAAGGAAAGCTACGATAATAACCATTATCGAAGCATAACCGATAGTATAAGCATTACTATTTGTATTCATTTTTCTGCTTTTTTAATGATTATTTATTATTAAGACGGTTCAATCTCTTATTGATGTTACGCTGTACGAAACAGTAGTCAATCAATGCTGCGAACAAGTTCATCAACAAGATTGCCAACATCATACCCTCTGGATAACCAGGGTTCATACAACGGATCACGATTGCTACAACTCCGATCAAGAATCCGAAGATGTACTTACCGCTGTTTGTACGTGGAGATGTAACTGGGTCTGTTGCCATAAACACAGCACCGAAGCAGAAACCTCCGACACACAAATGCTCCATCCAATCAAGATTCCAAACCTGGTTCGACTCGCTTCCGATTGCGTTGAACAAGAATGCTGTAACAGCACCACCAACGAATACGCTGATCATTGTTCTCCAGTTTGCAACACCTGAAACCAATAGGATAACCGCACCGATCATGATTGCGATCACACTTGTCTCACCGATTGAACCTGGCATCAAACCGATAATCATATCCTTTAGATCAACTGCCTGGTTTACAGCATTTGTGATTGTTGTAGACGATCCTGTTGCCACCTGACCTAGAGCAGTAGCTCCTGTATAACCATCGACACCAGCCAAATCATTACCTAGTCCGAAGATTGACTCCTTAGCGATCCAAACCTGATCACCACTCATCTTTGTAGGATAAGCGAAGAACAAGAATGCACGAGTGATCAATGCCACGTTGAAGATGTTGTAACCTGTACCTCCGAAGATCTCCTTAGCGAAGATTACAGCGAATGCTGTTGCTACAGCGATGATCCAAAGTGGACACTCAACTGGAACGATCAACGGAATCAACATACCAGAAACCAAGAATCCCTCCTGGATTTCCTCATGTTTCCACTGCGCTACTGTAAACTCGATTCCTAGACCAACAACGTAAGAAACGATGATCTTAGGAAGAACTGCCAAGAATCCGTAGAAGAATACCTCCATGAAGCTTGCCTGATCTAGTGTACCTGCCACCAAATAGTTCTGGTAACCTACGTTGTACATACCGAAAAGCAAAGCTGGGATCAAGGCAATCACAACAAATGACATCACACGTTTGCTGTCGATTATGTCGTGAATATGTGTTCCGCTCTTCGAAACTGTGTTTGGCACGAACAAGAATGTTTCAAAACCATCAAACACAGAACGGAACGCTGAAAGTTTGCCGCCCTCCTCAAAGTTTGGCTTCACTTTATCCAGAAAATTCCTTAAAGCTTTCAATTTATCACTTATTTAAATTATTACTCCAATTATGCCAACTCCTTACGCAAGTAATCCAATCCTTCACGAACGATTCTCTGCGTCTCAATCTTGGATGTGCAGACATACTCGCAAAGCGCGAAATCCTCTGGCGCAACCTCGTAGATACCAAGCTGCTCCATCTTGTCGATGTCCTTGTCCATGATTGCTTTCACCAAAAACTCTGGCAAAATATCCATTGGGAATACTGCGTCGTACTCACCGCTCATGATGAACGCACGCTCACCACCGTTGATGTTAGTGTCCGCAACATACTCCTTTTTGCTTCCTAGCAACCAAGAGAAATAAGAATGGCTTGTGCTGAACTTGTTAAGACGTGGCATAATCCAACCAAACATCTCATTGTTCTTGTTTCCTTCTGGAATAACTGTGATCTGGTGAGCGAAAGCACCGATGAAACCATCTTTGCTTACCTGTCTACCAGTCAACGGATTACCGCTGATGTATCTTACATTCTCCTCTGTCACCTGACCCTTCACTACAGAAGCGATCTCAGCACCTGGATATGTCTTGTAATATGATGGTTTAGAAACTGATGATCCTACAAGAGCAACAAGTCTTGAGAAATCAATTGCTCCTTTCTTGAATGCAGAACCAATAGCCACTACATCGTATGGGCTGATTGTCCAAACAATATCACCCTTGTTGATTGGGCAGATGTGGTTGATCTGTACTCCCACGTTTCCTGCTGGATGAGGTCCCTCAAACTCTGTGATGGCAACACCCTTCAACTCCTTGAATGCACGAGCTGCAGAATCTTTGTGAATAGAGACGTAAACCTTGCCAGTAGTCAACTTTGCAAGAGCATCGATACCTAGCTGAAGTTCATCCTTACACTGTGTGTAATCAAACACATAGTCGTATGACGGTGCCAATGGAGCAGAGTCAAAACCCGAGATGAAGATAGCCTTAGGGGCATCGTTAGGGTTAGCGACTACATCAAATGGGCGCTGGTTGATGAACGCGAAGAATCCACTCTCCAAAAGAACCTTCTTCACCTCATCTGAACTTAGCTGCGATGGCTGAGCTTTCTCAAATGGTACAGACTCAAACTTACCATCTGACTTCAACCTAATATCCAACACCTTTCGTCTCTCACCACGATTGACAGCTTCAACCGTTCCGCTACATGGAGAGACAACCTTTAAATCTGGGTTTGCCTTGTCGTAAAACAACACCGAACCCACCTTCACTGCATCTCCCTCCTTAACAGCAACTTTTGGAGTCATGCCGTGAAAGTCGTCAGGGCGCATAGAAAAAAACTGACTCTGCAAAGCATCAGACTTTGTCTCTGCTGCCTTACCCTTCAGTTTTATGTCCAGGCCTTTTTTGATTTTAATTGATTCAGCCATAAATGGATCTAAAAAAAGTATTAAAAATTATAGGCAAAGTTAAATCTTTTTAACGATTTAATAACAAACATCCTCGTTTTTTTGTTTTTTTATTGATAAATATTGGCAGAAACAGACATTTTGGTATCAAAACCAAAATTCTAATTTCACATTTCCAATTTAGCATTTTGCATTCAGAATTTACTCCAGATCCACCGTCTCCAAATCATAAGGCACCTCTACCCTACCCGAGAATCCGAGTTTTGCCTCAGCTGTATACTTCTCTTTTCTCGTCTCCAGCGTCTTCTCCTCAGTGTGATAAAGCAGAATATTCTTCACTCCCAATGTCGACGCGATTTCTCCCGCATCTTTCGCAGTGCTGTGATGCTTTTCATATGGATGGAATCGATCACGGTCGTCGTACAAGCAGAACGCTTCACAAAGCATCCAATCGACACCCTTCACATAATCAGCACATTTCTCATTATACGGTTCGTCGCCAAGGCATGCGACCTTCAGATCACCATACTCCATACGGTAGCCGAACTGCTCCAATTTAGTGGAGTGGATAGAAAACGCAGTGAAGTGGGCACCGATAGCTTCAAACGCTTCACCGTCGCCAATCTCATTAATCAAAATACCCTTTCCAACCTCAGAAGCGATCTTTTTTGGCAACATTTCCGTCACCATCATCTTCAATAGTCCACAAAGGTGCGAATGGCCATATATATTGAATTTACCTTTATATTCTCCACGGTTAATAGCAGTGGAAATCATACGCACGATCCAAAGAGCTCCAAGAAGGTGATCTGTGTGGGCATGAGTAAGGAACATAGCGTTCAAACTACGGTAGTCAATGCCCGCTTTTTCAAGTTGGACAAGCACTCCGTTTCCACCACCTGCATCAGTAAGAAAATTACCCTCATCAGTTGAAATAACAAAACAAGTGTTATAGCATTTCGTCACAAGGGCATTTCCCGTACCCAACATTGTTATTTTAGTCTTCATTTCTTATTTTTTTATTTGGGATGCGAAATTACGATATTTTTATAACGGCTACAAATTACAAAACATCATTGTTTTTAGACATCGTTTTTCCACATTCGTTTTTAAACCCATATTAATAACATGAAACTCCAAACTATTTCATATTTTTGTACTTGTTCTATTTTCTAAATAGATATACAATAAAATCAAAGCCATGAGAAAAAAATTAGTTTTATTGATAGTTTCATTCTTACTATGTATGCCAGAATTTGCATCAAGCAAAAAGAAAAAAGATGTCAAAGATAGTGAGACTGTCGAAGTTGTGGATGCATCCAACTCACAACTGAAATTCAATATTCTAACCGATTCCACAGCAGAAGTAACAAAAGATGATACATACTGGAGCCTTATATCTGCCACAATACCAGCCAAAATACGAATAGGAGACTATGTATTTACAGTAACCCGTATTGATTCAAAAGCTTTTGAAAAATGTCAGAACCTGACAAGCGTAGAAATACCGTCAAGTGTGACATCCATTGGAGACGAGGCGTTTTCGGATTGTAACAGCTTGATGAAAATAAAAATACCATCAACCGTGACAAGCATTGGTGAAGGTGCTTTTTTCGGCTGTAAAAGTTTGACAGACATTGAATTACCGTCAAATATCACCAGCATTGAATATGGTGTTTTCGAAGGATGCAAAGAATTGACAAGCATAAAGATTCCGTCGAATGTAAACAGTATCGGAGGTGTTGCATTTAATCAATGTACTAACTTGAAGAAAATAGATATTCCTTCAAAAGTGGAAAGCATTGGCAATGGAGCATTCTATGGATGCGAAAAATTGAAAAGCATCAACGTAGATCCAAACAATACGAACTACTCCACTATGGATGGTGTTTTGTATAATAAAGACAAAAGTGAGATTGTAGTTGTCCCAGGTGCGGCAAAAGGCAAATTCACAATTCCGTCAAGTGTAATCAGCATAAACAAAGGTGCATTCGCCAAATGTAAAGAATTGAAAAGCATAGAGATACCATCTAGTGTAACTTATATCGGAGAATTTGCATTTTCGAATTGCGACGGTTTGACAAGTATAGAGATTCCGACAAGCGTGACACAAATAGGCGATTATGCGTTTTCTACGTGCAAAAATATAAAAAGCATAGTGATTCCATCAAGCGTGACAAATATTGGCGATTGGGTGTTTTCCCATTGCTATGGTTTGACAAACATAGAAATACCATCCAGCGTAACAAGCATTGGAGATTGGGCATTCGCCAACTGTGAAGAATTGATCAGTATAAAAATCCCATCAAATGTAACCAGTTTGGGTGACCGAGCATTTTTTCACTGTTTTAGTTTGACAAACATAAATATACCTTCGAGTGTCACTAGATTAGGAACTTCATCATTTGAGAAATGTACAGGTCTGACAAGCATAGAAATTCCTTCGAGTGTAACACATATTGGAGAAAAAGCATTTTATGAATGCAAAAATCTGAAGGTTGTAATTGACAATTCAGAAGACAATCTAAAGATTGGAAATGAAGCATTTCAAGAATGCGGATCTGTGACATACACAAAAAATGCAATAGAGCAAACGGAACAATAAAAAGGGATGGAAAGATTCCAATAAATTAATCCACAAGGCTTTATCCACCCCACTCGATTTTCAAACCAAACAAACAATAGCAGATGAAAAAAGTATTATTAACGGTTTGCGCTGTATGTTTTGCGCTACAAGTTTCAAGTCAAGAAAATTTATGGTGGAAGACTCCAGTCAATTCTCCAGAAGTACACAAAGATAACACTGTGACATTCCGTCTGAAAGCGCCGAACGCCTCATCAGTCGAGGTTGTTGGTGACTTTCTATCAAAAAATGAGAAAGCTGAGATGAAAAAGGTGGATAATGACGTGTGGGAATACACAACACCCAAATCATTAAATCCAGAATTGTACAGTTATTCGTTTATGATGGACGGAGTGAAGATTTCAGACCCATCAAATGTTTTCATGTCGCGCGACGTTGTGACAATCAGCAATTTATTCATGATAGACGGGAAAGAAAGTGAGCTGTATAAAGTTCAGAATGTGCCACACGGTTCACTCTGCAAAGTATGGTATCACAGCGACAAGCACAACGCAGACAGGCGTATCACCGTCTACACACCAGCAGGTTATGAAACCAATAATCAAAGATATCCGGTGCTGTATCTTCTGCATGGCATGGGAGGAGATGAAGATTCATGGTCGACGTTGGGACGTGCGGCTCAGATTTTGGACAATCTGATAGCGCAAGGTAAAGCCAAACCAATGATTGTGGTCATGACCAATGGCAATTCAGATCTTCAAGCAGCCTGGGGAGAATCCCCTACCGGTTACGTCACACCAACTATTGAATTACCAAAAACTACAGACGGTTCGTTTGAAGATGCATTTCCAGAGGTGGTGACATTTGTAGACAAAGCATATAGAACAATCGCAAAAAAAGAATCTCGAGCGATTGCCGGTCTGTCAATGGGAGGATTCCATTCCATGCAGATTTCAAAAGAGTATCCGACTCAATTCAACTATATCGGACTCTTTTCTGCATCGGCAAGATTCAAAGGTAGGAAAGAGTCTCACATTTATGAAAACTGTGAGGAAAAAATAAAAAAGCAATTCTCACAAAAGCCAGCTCTATATTGGATAGCAATTGGCAAAGAGGATTTTCTTTATGAAGAGAACCAAAAATTCAGATCTTTTCTAGATGCTAACGGATTTTCCTACACATACGTAGAAAGTGAAGGAGGACACATATGGAAGAACTGGAGAAATTACCTATGCCAATTTTTACCATTGTTATTCAAATAGAAGAGACACATAGAATACTTTGATATACAAAACAAGGACCGACTCCATTTGGAATCGGTCCTTTTGTTCTTTTAATTAATTAGAATATTACAGAGACATCCGTACGCCTCCACATCCCAATTATTTTCTTAGGATTAACTTATATGCAAGTTGACCCTTGTCGTTCTTTACAACGATAGCAACAACATTGTCGTCCTTAGTAGCCTTGCGACCTTCCATATTGTAAGCAGCAACCAATTCTCCGTTTACAACTACGATGTCACCATTCTCGTCTACATAAGCAACGATATCAAAAGCATCTGCCACAAGCTGATCCACCTTAACATCAGCAAATTTCTTAGAAGATAGCATAATATCATCGACCAAGTAACCTGCCTTACCGTTGCCTTTGAAGATCAAATCAAAAGATTCTGCGCCAGCAGGAACCTCAACCTCACCTTCAAACTTAGTCCAGATTGGCTTAATTGTATCATTTGTCAAATCTACAATCTCACCAGTATTAAACTTCAATAAAATAGGAAGATCATACTCAGCAAAATCGGTTGTATCTTTCCAAAGGCTCCTTTCATTTTTGTGTTTCTTGATAAGCATCTTTGAATAGATTTTCTCTGTTCCAGTAGGAATTGCAATGCCAGGAAATACAATAGAATCACGATCAGATTCAACTTGCAATGCATGAAGTAGTTCACAGTCAATATAACCCGATCCGTCCTGATCAGCAACTGAATCAGGAAGGAAATCACGGAATAACATCAAATCACGACGGCAATCGGTTGTAACTACCGGTCTAATGTCTCCATTATACAAAGATTTCTTTTTTAGTCCTTTGAAATTTTCCTCATAAAACTCACCAAGGTCAAAGCCATCAAAGTTTTCAGCATAAAAAGGTTTTCCTTCCTTTATTGACACAAAAGCCATATTCTTAATATATGGAAACTCCGTCAATTCCCCTTTATAATAATCTTTACCAGGTTTGTATTCACGTGCATATGAAAAATTCATACCATAAAGAGCCGAATCGCAAAGAGCAGATTTGGAATAAATATATTTATACGTTGTAACCCACTCATCTGCAACACCCCATTTTGCGTCAATCATACTATAAGTCTCAGCATGAGTCGCATTCTTTGTGTCTAGATTATATTCATTGCTAGCGAAACCAAAAATCCACAAAGGCTTATTACCATCACTGATCATCGTACCTTTATGAGAAGATGGGATCATATACTCCAGCATCATCACATAGTTTGTAGACAAATCCAATGGATTGTTAGCATTAAACTTCAAACGTACATCCAAAAAATGCTGAGAAATTTGTTTGTAAACAACCAAATTTTCACCATCAACAATAGTGTCCTTTAGTACATTCGGTATTTTTTCTTCCAAATCTTCTGGATCGTAGTCCCAAACCTCAACATTGTCTGTTAGTTTTCCATTCTTAACAATCCAGTATGCATCATCAAAAGAAAGTTCACCAAATGCAGATGCAGACAGCATTAATGAAACAATAGAGAATAATAGTTTTTTCATCGTAAATAGTAATTATTTTTTAATAAATAGCAGCCAAAACCGACCTTTATCCAGTTTTGGCTGCCAAGTAATTTTTATAATCTATTGATTATTTTACTTTACAATCAATTTCTCTGTTGTTGCGTTAGCAGCACCAACCACAGAAACGAAGTAAACACCAGGAGCAGCATTCAAATTAACCGATACAGTTGTATTAGCCTCAACATTAGCGGAATAGACAACAGAACCTAGTGAGTTAATAACCTTAACTGCAGAATTTTCAAATACAGACACGTTAAATACTCCACCTTCAGCTGGATTTGGAGCAATTACTGGAGCATCACAAACGACATCATCTACAGCAGAATCTTCCTTACCCTTCAACTTGATAGCTCCAAGTCCTGAATTAGAAGTCAAGAACGAGATACCTAGCACATGTTGACCTGGCTCTTCAAAACGAATATGGAAATTATAATTATCTGTTGGGAATTGGAAATTCGATAGATCCTCATACGCAGGATTGTCCTCAGTAGCAAC
>JAEEMG010000087.1 GCA_016283095.1 Paludibacteraceae bacterium
ATCCTTTATTCGTGTTTGGTCATTCTGGTCTAGGAAAGACTCATTTGGTTAACGCTTTGGGTATGGCCTGTGTCAAGGCTCATCCAGAACTTAACGTGCTATATTTGACTGCAAATGATTTCTTGAACTTCATGCAGCGTGCAGTGATGGAACAGAAGATTCCTGAATTGCTGTCATACTATCAGAGTGTCGATGTTTTCATCATCGATGACATTCAGGAGATCGGTGGAAACAAGACTGCCACTCAGGATTTGTTCTTTAACGTGTTTAATCACCTATATCAGTCAGGAAAACAGGTTGTGATCACGGCTGATAAGGCTCCAAAGGATATCCAAGGATTTGAGCAGCGTATTTTGTCTCGTTTCAAGTGGGGATTGCAGACGGAATTGGCGTCGCCTGATTTCGAATTGAAATATTCTATCTTGAAGGAGAAGACGAAGGAGCAGGGAGTAGAGATTCCTGATGACGTACTTCGTTTCGTCGCAGAGAGAGTTCCTGATAATTTGCGTGAGTTGGATGGAGTCATCGCGTCGATCCTAGCACAGTCAATGTTCCTTGGTGCTCCAATCAATATTGAGTTGGCTTCTCGTATTGTGAGCGACATGGTCACTTTCAGAGAGAAGACACTGAGCATCAGCGATATTCAGGAGAAGGTTTGTGACTATTACAAACTTTCAGTGAATGAGATACAGACAAAGTCGAGAAAACGTGATGTAGTGCAGGCACGTCAGATTGCGATGTATCTTGCAAGAAAGTACACAAAGAGTTCTTTGACTGTGATCGGAGAGCAAATTGGCAACAGAGACCATGCCACAGTGCTTCATGCGGTGAAGACAGTGATGGACCTTTGTGAGACAGATCGAGAAATCAGAGAGAGCGTTTCGACTATCGAAAAGGAGTTGAAATAGAAAAAAACGATAAAAAATCATAAAAAATTGCATTATGATATACAGTTTTACTATCATTTCAAACGAAAATGATAAATTTGCTCGCGTAATTGAAATTGATGCCGAGAGTACGTTTCTAGATTTCAACGATGCTTTGTTGGATTCAGTAGGGTACACAAAGGATCAGATGACATCTTTCTTTATCTGTGATGAAGGATGGGAAAGAGAGACTGAGATCACTTTGATGGAGATGAAATTCACTGCATCTGATGAGGATAACTATGTTATGGCAGACACACGTTTGGAAGAACTTGTGCAGGACAAGGGACAGAGACTATTGTTCATGTTCGACAGCCTTAATGAAAGAATGTTTTTCATTGAATTGACAGCCATCAAGAAAGGCACATTGATCATGCCTACTTGTGTCAAGAGCAAGGGTGACGCACCTAAGCAGATTGAAGACATTGACTACAATGACAAGTTCCTTTCAGCAGCAGACGATGGAGTTTACCTTGACGAGTTTGGAAGTGATGACTTTGATGCAGAGGAATTGGAGTCGGAGGGGTTGAATATAGATGATGATTATTTCGGACATCAGGATTATTGATGTTCAATCAAAAAATAAGATATGAAGAATTTTAGAAAAGTAATTCTTTTTTTGGCGTTGTTGCCATTGGTGTCTTTTCTTTCTTGTACTAAAGAAGAAGGTGAAGGAGGAAAAGCAAAGATTTCAGGTATTGTATACAAAGTGTTGGACGACGGAGATATCGCCAAAGTCGGTGATGAGTACCGTTTTGTCCGTGACACAGTTGCAGCACCTGACATTGATGTTTTTGTGATATATGGTGACAATCAGGAGGATGTCTACGATGATAAAACAAAGACATCTCACAATGGCAAATTTGAGTTCGACTATCTTCGTGAGGGCGACTATTCAATCTATGCTTGCAATGATGACGACACATACGTGATGAAGAGTGTTCATTGTGGCAAGAAGGGAACGACGGATGTTGAGCCTATCTATGTTTTTGATGGCAAGAACACAGGCAAAGCTGGTATTGTCGGAAAAGTGGAAATACTTTATTCTGCACTTGACGATTATGAGCCTGGAGTAGAAACTAGAGTTCATATACGTCAACTTGGTCAAGTTGGAGATAAAGACACACGTTCAATTGATGAAGACGGACTTTTCAGTTTCTCTTATCTAAAACCAGAAACTAAATATGTGGTTTGGGTTGCATCGGAGACAAAAAAGAACAGTTTAGTTGTTGCTGTTTCTGATACAGTGACCACAGGTAAGGCTGGAGAAATCGTTAAGAGTGACGTGTTGAAGGCTAAAGTTTATTGATCTAACACAAAAACAAAAAATATGAGAACAATGAAGATTTTATTCCCGATTATTCTATCTTTGATCGCTTTTTCTTCCGTGGATGCCCAGAAAAAGACAATTGATGGAAAGAAGATCAAGGAGATTAAAGAGTGGAAGATTGATTCTGGCAAGCGTACTCTTTCAGAGTTGTCAAAGTATGACGCTAATGGAGAGAGAATTGAGCAGATCAAGTATGAAACAAACGGAAGCCAAAAGGAGCGTACTGTGTTTGAGTACAACGCTAATGGCAAGTGTATTAAAGAGACCAAGTACGATGAGTTCAACAAGTTAGAGAAGACAACTGTAATTGAATACAACTCGTTCGGAAAGAGATCAAAAGAAACATCTTACGATGCCAAGGGCAAGGTAAAGAGTGTTAAAGAGGTGGAGTACATCACCGAGTAATTAAACAAACAATATCATGCAGGAGTTGACTAATGTTTCCCATACTCCCGTCTTCCCGGATGTGGATATGGAGGAACTGATTTCTACTATTGATACGAAACTGTCTCAGATGGATCCGATCACATTGGAACAGATGAGCGGTATCAAGCTGATGAATAGAATCGACACGAAGTATCTTGTTGATGTCCGTCGTCTGCCTGCACTTTTGGATAAGGCAAAATCCGACTATTATGTGCAGGAGATTGCAGGTAAGCGTAAAGCGTTCTACCGTACGTTGTATTGGGATACTGCGGATGCCAGAATGTATGTGATACATCATGACAGGAAATTAAATCGTCAGAAAATCAGAGTCCGTGAATATGTGGAGTCTAACCTGACTTTCTTGGAAATCAAAAACAAGAGCAATAAGGGAAGAACTAAGAAAATCCGTATTTCTGTACCTGACGAAAATATCAAATCACATACAGACGCAGTTGATTTCATCAATAAATCTGCCAATTACGGTATCGATGAGATTTCTGGACGTTTACGAAACCAATTCTCTCGTATCACTCTCGTCAACAAAGGCAAAACAGAACGTTTGACCATCGATATCAGTATCAAATTTGAGAACTGTGTCACTGGGACAAAAAATACGATCCCTGCTCTTTGTATCGTGGAGGTGAAACGCGATGGAAATGTATATTCCCCTTTTACAAGCTATATGGCAGATTTCAGGATCAAGAAGAAAAGTATCAGCAAATACTGTCTTGGTATGATTCTTACCGATCCTAATCTGAAACAGAACAGATTCAAAAGAAAACTTCGCTATATAGAAAAAATGTTGTCAAAAAAGTAAAATTTTAATACCATGGATTTATCTCAAATTGAACTTTTGGGTATTCCGTTGATTAATGTTGACGGACTGATTGAAATGCTTGTACGTTTCGCCGTTACAATGCTTTTCTCTTTTATTATCATTGGTTGGTTATATTATTCTCGCAGTAAGAGAAAAGACTGGTGTTTCTGCTTCACTATGATTGCGGTCACTGTCTTCCTTTTGATCTTCTTGCTTGGACACGAGAAACTTCAGATTGGCCTTGCCTTAGGATTGTTCGCGATCTTTGGTATTGTGCGATACCGTACGGAGGCCATTGCGATTCGTGAGATGTCATACTTGTTCATGATTATCGGTATCGCCGTAATCAATGGTTTGGCTACAAGTGTCTCTTATGTTGAGTTGGTTGTAACTAATCTTATCTTTGTTGCCGCTGCCTGGGTGATGGAGCGTAGCAGCTTGATGGACAGAGTGAATGTGAAGCTTGTCACATATGAGAAAATCAATCTTATCACTCCAGACAAGTATGATGAGATGATGGCAGATTTGAAGGCCCGCACTGGTTTGGATATCACTAAGTTTGAGGTCGGACATATTGATTTCCTTAAGGACATCGCTTTGGTAAAAGTTTACTATAAGACTGCCGACAAATCAATCAATACCGTAGACGGTATCCGTAGAGCTAAAGATTTCACTGAATAAAAAGGTTGTAAGCCTAAAAAGATAAAGTTTGATGAAAAGTTTGATGAAATATGTATTGCTGCTTCTTTCCTGTGTCGCATTCTCAGCGTCGGCAGAGGAAGACTTTGGTAGTAATATATCGGTTGAATTGTCGAAAAAGCTCAATAAAAAGATAGACATATCTTTGGAAGAGGAGGTGCGTCTAAATCAAAACATGGGTCATTTCGACCGTTTGGCTTCTACGCTTGGTGCGGATTTCAAACTTATCAAAAAACATCTAAAAGGTGGCGTGGCATATTCCGCATTATTATATAATGAGACAAACTATTGTCTGCTGAACCATCGAGCAATCGCTACATTGACTGGATCAACGAATGCTGGAAACTTCGAGTTTTCTCTTCGCGCACGTTATCAGGCGACATTCCAGGATGACAATTATGGAAACACACATAAGGTGGATCCGAAGCAGATTGTCAGAGGTAAGGCAGAAGTGGAATATGAATTCGCAAAAATCAAGTTATACCCATATATTTCTGCAGAGGCATACTATGAGATCGCAAAAAAAGATTGCAACAGAATCAAGTATGCGGTTGGAGCAAAGAAAAAAATCAACAGACATAATTCCGTCGCCTTGGGATTCCTGTTTGATGACAAACTCAAATCCAACAACTACTACTTGCAGTTAGGTTATAGCTACAAATTCTAAGAATCTTTTTTCTTAAATATAAAGGTCGTATCTTATGATACGGCCTTTTTTGTATCTTTGCATCAAATCAGAGAACATCCATCATGGCTTACACTCCGTATATAGATCCGCAGACAGATGAACTCCTTCGCCAATATTATGAGGCTAACTTGCCGATTGACCGCAATGCTAAATCGGCCGGGCTGTCGTACCGTGATATTTTGAAGAAATATTGGGGCTACAACTCTTTCCGCCCGATGCAGGAGGAGATTATCACGTCTATCGGTTCCGGGAAAGACACATTGGCTCTTCTTCCGACTGGTGGAGGAAAGAGTATCACTTTCCAAGTGCCAACGATGGCTAAAGATGGAGTCTGCCTTGTCATCACTCCACTTGTGTCGCTGATGAAAGACCAGGTGGAGAATCTGCAACGTCTCGGCATCAAAGCTGCGTATATCCATTCCGGAATGGAGCCTAAGCAAGTCTACCGTGTGATAGAAAACGCTTGTTACGACGCTTATAAATTCCTTTATATATCTCCAGAACGTCTTTCTCTCGACTCGTTCCGCAACAATCTTTTCCGTATGGATATTTGTATGATTGCTGTGGACGAATCACACTGTATCTCACAATGGGGTTATGATTTCCGCCCGTCTTATCTGAAAATAAGCGAAATCAGAGATCTGCTTAAGCATACTCCTGTGTTGGCACTTACGGCGACTGCGACTCCGGAAGTGGTGGATGATATCCAAGAGAAACTGAAGTTTAGGGAGAAGAATGTTTTCCGCAAAACGTTCTTGCGTAAGAATCTCTCTTATCTTGTACGTCAGACAGATGATAAGATAGAATACATCAAACGAATTCTGGATAGCCAGCAGGGGCAGGGATCTTCTATTGTGTATGTGCGTTCCCGTAAGTTGACGGAGGAGGTCGCAGCCCGACTCAATTCTTTAGGTATATCAGCTGAAAGTTACCATGCCGGACTTGATGCCCGTATCAAAGATGAGAAGCAAAACAAGTGGAAGAATGGAAGCGTACGTGTGATTGTTGCCACAAATGCTTTCGGAATGGGAATTGACAAAGGTGATGTTCGCACCGTCATCCATTATAATCTGCCAGAAAATCTTGAAGCTTATTTCCAGGAGGCTGGACGTGCTGGACGAGATGAGAAGGATGCGTTTGCCATATTGCTTTATGACAATAAGGATTTCGGAGCGTTCAGAAAGCATCTGTTGGATGAGTTCCCGTTGAAGGATTATGTCCGTATTGTCTATGATGAGATTTGCCGTTATCTGAATATTCCTATTCATGAGGGAGCCGGCTGGAATGCGGAGATTGACTTGTGGAAATTTTGTAAAGAGAGGAACCATAAATACGAGAGGGTTGAATCATGTCTGAATATATTGTCTCAGAATGGATACCTTGCCTATTCTCCTAATGCCACACGCCCGTCTAGATTGATGTTCAATGTGCGACGTGATGATCTGTATAATGAGGATTACGACACTGTGCCTGAATTCTCCAATCGTGTGATGGAGACGGTGATGCGTCTTTATCCAGGTGTTTTTGCCGATTATGTACATATAGATGAGACGGAGATTGCCCATGAACTTGGTGTGTATGGAGATTCACGACAGCATATCTACAATGCGTTGCAGAATCTTCGTGCGTTTGGCATCATCAAGTATGTGCCTGGCAAACAGGCCACATTTATCGAGTTTCTGGTTAATCGTCAGGAACCGCGGCATGTTGCCATTTCTAAAGAGTCGTATGAGATTCGTAAAGAACGTGCGATATATCGTATGGAAAACATGATACAGTATGTGCGGTATAACACAAAATGCCGTAGCCAGATGCTTCTCCACTATTTCGGAGATGTCGAAGCAAAACCGTGTGGCACTTGCGATGTCTGCCGTGAACTTGGAAAGAAATCTCCTGCTGAGATTCAGTCGATGCAGAGAGAAGATTTCCGTACGTCAATCAAACTGCGAATCCACCTTCGTGAAGGCAACATCAACGAAGCCACTCTCCGCCATATATATCAATTCCGTCTTGCCGATTTTGAAAGAGAATTCGCTGACATGAAGGAAAAAGGGATAATCACAAGTAATGAAGGCGGATGGCTGTATTGTAAATGAGACGTGAATATAATATATGATTTTATTGTTCTTTATTTTGTTGCGCCTTATTAAATATATTTGTTATCTTTGCCATGTCAAAAGACCGTCTACAGAGTTAACGTCACTCTGGAGCCCAACACTTATACTGTGTGGCTAAAAAATGCGTGGTGTAAATGCCACGCTTTTTATTTATCCCCATGATTTACGTAACCATTTATAAAAGTTTTTGCTTTCTGCTTCACTCCTGTTGATTGATATATATTTTCCTCCTTGCACAAGGATAATCTCTGATAATTCGCTATGTTCTTTGAAACAGTTTGTTAAAATAGAAGATATATGTTTATGTGAGAATTTAGGATCTTTTATGTTTAGTAAAAATCTATGGGCTTGAATAATAGCATCGTCTATTTCTTTTTTGAGAGATTTGATACTGGTTATTGATTTTTGTTCCACGTATTTATAAACTTCACCATAACGAACGATAAAATCGGCGGAAGGAATGCCTCTGTAATTTATCACAAACCAAACATCGTCCGCTTTTTTTAAGATTTTTTCTGCTCCATCTATTAAATTATTAAAATCAAGCTCTTTCTCCGCTCCAGGGCATAAATGGATTTTTTTATTTTTGTCATAGCTGGTAAACTCCAATAATTGGGTGTACTCAATAAGACGATTCTTAAGAACATTGCCTTTTTGTTCAAGAATATTTTCGATTATTTCTCTATCTGTCATTTTTGAGGTTCCCCTTATTTACAACGAACATACTACAGTGAATCTGATTTGTGTGGATTTATTGCCTTCTATGATTTCGTTGGTCTGACTTCCGATCTGTTCTCTTCCATCGGTATAAAATAATCCGCTATATTTCGCATAGATCTGTAGACGTGGGGTTATTTTCCATTGTCCAGTCACTCCGATGTGATGGCCTTTGCCGTAGAATACGGGCATTGAAAAATAGCCTGTGACGTCTTTTTCGGAGAGATATATCCTGTTCTGGTATTCAGGAGCGTTGAAATACGCATATCTGATAGAGATATTTGCCCTTTTATTGCGACGTGATAACATCAAATCTTGTGCCAAGACATATCCACATCCAAACAGTCTGTTCGCCTCCACAATCGATTTATAGTTGACGACGGTGTGCCTTTCGTTTTTGTAAGTCAAACGCCATGTGTGCATCTCTTTTTCAAACACTCGGCTGTTGTTGTCTGTCAATGACTTTGTGTGTTTACGATACTTTGCTGTCAGTTTTTTGTTATACCCCACCCCGATGTCTATGGTCGCCAGACAATCTGATCCGACACTCGGCTCGTCAACCTGATATTTAAGCCAATCGAATCTATAAACGTCAATATATCCTCTCAGGTGTACGTGTGGATAAGGAAGCAAATCTGCTCCAATAAACATTCCTCGTTCATTCTGGTTTCTACTGTTCTCGCCGAAAGCGTTGGCAAAATCCGCATTATATTCTGGCGTGTAGTGCCGTTGCACAAAAGAAAAAGACATTCTGCTGTTGGCGTGAATCTGTGCATGGTTGACCATGGCATATCCCCCGTCGGCAGATTTAGCGAACTCTCCACATAACTGGATGCTCCTGATTTTCACTTTGTAGTCCACACTGGCATCGTAGTTGTCTTTGCGGTTACGGGTGCGAAATATATTGTATGGTTGTGAATTTGGAATGAGAATATGATTGTATTTATAGTATATCCCAGTAACACCGATACTCCACCGCTTTTGTTTCCATTTTATGTTTCCTCCAAACACTTTACGTTCTGCGTTTTTCCGCTTGGCAAGTTCAGACTTTGTGCGGTGGTATCCGTCTGTTTTCAGACTGGTGATACTGGATGAGTCGGACAAGTTAGCGTCTACTTTTTGAATTGCGAAAAAAGGGGTTATTTGAAGTTTTGTTATAGGAGAGATCATTGCACCACCGCCTCTGTGAAATCCGTATTCGGAAGTAGAAGAGTGTCGAGTCAATCCTTCGTAGGATAATATATCTCCGTTGATGCAGTTCGACTTGCCTAGATTGTAACCTCCGATCACAAGTCCTTGTGCGAAAGACGCGTGATAGTCTCCAACGATGATTTTATCAAACATTTTGATGTTTCGCAATTCAACGCTAGCCGACGTATAGTCTGTCATTCCGTCGTTGGTGCTGAAGAACCGTTCCCCGGCGTCTTCTTCCATACTGAAATTCATGAACATTTTTGAACCAGCGGTTACTTTCAATTTGATATACGTTTGCCATGGATTGCCAAGATATGGATTTTTCGCGTCGCTTTTATATCCTGATTTGTCAGGGAATATTCGTCCTGCAAAAGTGGTTAATGAAGCATGGATCTGATTGAAACTGTCATCCCGTTTCACGCTGTCACAGTCTCTTATGTATGCGTATTGTTTGAGGAAATCCAACTCTTTTTCACTAATTCCATCGCAATTTTTCAATTCATATATTGAATAGAATCGACGGCACAATTCTCTATGACGCAGGATGCTGTTGATCGCATTTTGTCCAAGCAGAGGAATCTTTTTTAGAAATGTCTCATCTACGGAGTTCAATTCTATTCCGTCAGCCAATAGTTCTGTGATTTCATCAGCCATCTGTTCCACGTCCACCTCTGTCTCATCATCTGCATTTTCCAACTCTTCCATATAATTCAGGATGATGCTGTCTTCGTTGGCAAAAACGACTGCAAATAGCAAACAGAACAATATAGTCAAACTATTTCGCATAACTCTTTTTGTTTTGGATTTTCCATTTTAATCCCAACGACATACGTGAGCCAAGGGAACTGCAATAATCGGCCGCATAAGAAAAGTTGAAGCAATCAATGTCCAATCCAAATCCTGCCGACGGACGGATCGGCATCAGACTCGCACCGCAACGTAGACTGAATTTTTCAATATTGTAGCTGAACCCCATTCTCCCGATGAACTCATTCTTTTCTACTCCTATTTCTGTCGCCCAGTCGACATAGGTGTTGATAGTTAGATTGTAGGCAACGAATGCCGCATATACAAACTCATTTTTTTCATGAGTCCTAGGCTCATTCCTGATTTCAGCATAGCAAGCCAGTAGATTGTCTTCTGCGAAATAGCTATAAAAGCCAGGAGACACACTGAATCCAGACATTCCATCTTCTGTTCCGACATGGTGATGAAGCAAGTATGCAGCTGAAATTCCAGCACTCAGACGTGGCGTGAACATACGGGCTAATGAGGCTTTTGCGGAGATGTCGTTATAGTCGGAATAACCGAAAACAGACACTGTGTAGCTATGAGCCAGGTTTGCTTTCGGGAAAGACATGTGGATTATGGTTTCTCCCAATTCTGACAGGAAGAAACTGTTGTGATAGCCCAAACAAACTTCTGTCTGTTCGAGCGACGCGGAAAATGAGCAGTTTGTGTGGTAATCGTCGTAAACTGATACTGATCCCATTGACTGTGAATGTGTGCTTTTCTCTTGTGAAACTGCTACTAATGAAAACATGAAAAGCACAGCGACTAAATAATATTTCATGCAATTGCGTTGATAAAACGCTTATCTTTTATAAACAGAATGGATCTGTTGTCAATAAAACGAACTGTTCCAATGCTGTGTTTTGAACAATTCGTATTACATTCTTGATTTCAAAATTCTATTAATGAAAGAAATGGTGTCTTTACGCGAGCAAAGCATTAAGTTCTTCATCGGAAATCTTCAGATGTTTGGCTATTTCAGAAATAGGCATTCCTCCATCAACTAACATTTTGATTGTTGAAATCATACCTTCTTTCTTACCTTCTTCAATTCCCTCTTTTCTGCCGACCTCAACACCTCTTTCATATCCATGCTCCTCCATGTCCATTTCGTCGGCAAGTATCTTCATACTTGCTTCGTAAACTTTGTATTCTTCTTCGGAAAGGGCACCAATCTTTGCCTTTTCAATAAGTCGAAGAAGTCCTTCGTCTGCTCGGTCGTATACTGATGGGTCGATATTTTCCATACGTCCTAAATTTTTGAAGAAGTCAAACCAAATGTCTCTTGTGGTTATGTTGTTGACATCCAAAGAGAACTTTGGCAAAGATACAAAATATTTTCGATGTCTGTCCCAAAACAAATCTCCTGTGTCGAGATCACACTCTCCTGTGCGTGTCACGACCTTGTCGATGCCAGCCATCGTCTCGCCCATGATGAAGATTCCGATGATCTTTGAAATGTCTTCTTCCATTTTTATCCACTTCAGACCTTTGCTGATCTTGTTGTCCATGAGCTTGTAGACGTAGAAGTTGGCACGTGTCTTGAAAAATTTCTGGCAAGAGTTCTGCATCTCGATCATAATTGTGTCCCCTTTGTTAGTGGTGCATAGAAGGTCGAACGTCACGCCTCTCTTGCTCTTTAATGAGGCTGGCATCTCCACATTTTCAAACTTTACACTTGTGATTGTGTCCTCGTCTCCTTCCAGGATAGCGTTTAGAAAGGATTTCATGATGATTTCGTCTGACAAACAATATTTGAATCCGAAATCACACCTCAAATCGATGTATTTTCCCATTGTTTTTTGTTAATGTTTTTTGTACTATGTCTAATCATAAACTGACTAAACGTTTTCGGATGCAAATATATAATTGTTTTTTGAATTACATTCCTCCAACTCAATATTTTTATATTTCCACAACAATTTAACAATGAATATTCTGTCAGCCAGTTAACAATAAAAAAGATCATTGCAAACCTGAGTCTGCAATGATCTTCTTAAAAGTTCTGATCTTGTCCTATAAAAGCAACTTTTATTTAGGACTCGTCTTTATTCAAAAATTACTTCTTGATGATTGTCTGAGTAAATACCTCTCCGCCATAGATAGCACGAAGAGTGAACTGACCGATTCCGATTGATGCTGTGTTAAGAGTAACAACATTATCTCCAGCCTCTAGGTTATACTCACCATAATTCTTAATCACACGACCTACAGCATCCAAGATCTCCAATGTAACAGTGGCTGCCTTAGGAGCATTCAACTTAGCATTGACAACTGTCTTGAATGGGTTAGGATAAGCGCTTAACTCAAACTCTCCCTGAGCATCAGCCATGTAAGAATCCATCTCGTACGACTTCAAGCTCTTCAAAGCTGTCTGAGTCTGATAGAAAGCTTCCTCAGTGTGCGACTTTCCGCAAGCACAATTGCAATCGCTCTGTGTGTCGTTGATCAAAGCGATCATGACTGGGTATCTCACACCTGGAGCGAAATACTGGTAGCGGATAGTGTGGATATCGTAGTTGTACGAACCAAACTGCTGCTTGTACATCTTCTCTACTTTCACACGAAGAACATCATTATAAGTTGTTCCGTCTGGCAATGTAAGTGTACCCCATGCGTCAGCTGATGTGAAGTAGTTTCCTTCGATTGGATATGTCTCACCATTATTTTCTGTGTAAACACCATCCATTGAACCTGTGCGGATATCACCGTATGAGAATGGGAATGGAAGGTCTACGATTGGCTCATTAAACTCAATCTTAGCGCTCTTCGACTGCAAACCCCAATACATCTTTGCTTCCTTGCTGATCTCGAAGTAAGTGTCCTTCTCTCCACCCTCGTCGCAAGCGAACAAAAGATTAGATGATGCGACGTTAAGATTTCCCATTGGCTGACCATCGTTGACATTCTGGTTGATCACCATTGTGCCAGTCTCCTTAGCTCCAGAAAAATCCCATACCTGATTAGCACCCTTCTCTCCTTTATCTACGTACTCAAACTTAGTCAAAGTGCGTGAATCACCCTGAACAAGTCCGTTCATCTTATATGTCACTGTAGTCTGCGCCATAGCAGAAACTGCCATCATCGCACCAAAACAAATAAATAAACTCTTTTTCATATTTTTTACTTTTACTGTTGGTTACACAAACTTATTATGCAAATGTATACTTATTTTATGAAACATCAATGGATTCCGATTGATTTTTAAATAATTTTAATGTTTGATTCGCACTCACCTACTTTTCATGCTCAGCCTTGACTCTTTCCGGCAATTCAGAGAACGGGAATAGCGAAATCCCGTCTTCTTTGCGAGATATACAGATATGCTGGAGTCCGTTGCTCGCAACTAGGATTGGCACCGGAAGTTCACGGTTGTATGCGAAAATCTGATCCATCACTTTCTGTGTCAGCGGAACTGTCGGGGCTTTGAATTCAAAGATCACAATCGGCTGAAGATGGGAATTATACACAACAGAATCACATCTTTTCTTCATTCCGTTGATCTCCACCACCTGCTCGTTGGCCACCAAAGCTCGGTTGATTCCCGTCGACATGATCACATGCTCCATCATAGTCTGGCGCACATACTCCTCCGGCGTAAGTTTCACCCACTTGCGTCGACATCCATCCAACACGTATAACCCATTGGATTCCCTTTTGACATTTAGATGGCATTTAGGAAGTGCTAATTCCATATTTTTACTATTTTTGCATATGTTTTACTACAAAAGTAAAATTAAAAAGTCTAAATTCTTTAACTATGGCTACAAAAAATTCTGATGCAGATGCAAAAGATATAATTGCAGACGTGAAGGCAGGAAACATCAAGCCTATCTACCTGTTGCACGGTGAAGAGCCGTATTATATTGATTTGGTGTCAGATTTTCTTGAGAACAATATTGTAGCCGACGAGAATAAAGATTTCGATTTCTCCGTGCTATACGGTGGGGAAATAAGAATGCAGGATGTGCTGGCGGCGGTGTCAAGCTATCCGATGATGAGCGACTACCGTCTGGTTGTGGTGCGCGAGGCCCAACAAATCAGGGAAAAGGATTACGATCTGCTGCAACTTTACGCAAAAAAATACAATCCGAAAGCGGTTTTAGTGATCTGCTGCAAGCATAAGAAACTTGATGCCCGAAAAGGTTATTTCAAGGATGTGCAGAAGGTAGGTGTTGTGATGGAGAGCAACAAGATCTACGACAACCAGGTGCCGACATTCATCGTCAACTATGTGAGAGAGCGTGGGAAAGACATCAAAGACCAAGCTGCCCAGATGCTGAGCACATTAGTCGGCCCTAACCTTTCTCTTCTTGCCACAGAGTGTGACAAACTGATCCTTGCGTTGAAAGGCGACGAGAAGATGATCTCAGAAGAACTCGTACAGAAGATCGTCGGCATGAACCGTGAGTTCAACTCGTATGAGCTGCTCAACGCTGTCGTCGCTAAAGATGTGCAGAAAGCCAACACTCTCGCTATCGTGGTGGCTGGCGACAAAGTGGAACTGCCTCCTATCGTGGCTGTTTTCTTCACGTTCTTCCAGAATCTGATGGTATACTTCAAATACTGCAGAAACATGGACGACACATCCGCAGCCGACAAAATGGGCATACGTCCATTCTTCGTCAAACAATATCGTGAAGCCACGTCAAAATACAATGGTTTCCAAGTGCTTAAAGTGATTGGCATCCTTCGTGAATACGACATGAAAAGCAAAGGAGTAGACATCATGCCAGGCACAACCAACAGCCAGCTTTTACAGGAAATGATATACAAAATCATGCACTGTAACGGCAAGACTGATCCATTTTAGAGTTTTTCACAGAACAAAAAAGTATAATATGAAAATCAAAAGTGCAGAATTTGTAATAAGCAATGCCAAAGTAAACGCATTACCACAGCATGACATGCCGGAATACGCATTCATCGGCAGGTCTAACGTAGGCAAATCGTCGCTGATCAACGCGATCGCTGGCAACAAAAATCTTGCCAAGACATCACAAAAGCCGGGCAAAACACTTTTGATGAACCATTTCCTGATCAATGGCGAATGGTATCTCGTCGACCTTCCAGGATATGGATATGCATCTGTCAGCAAAAAGATGCGTGACGATCTTGAGAAAATGATCAAAAGCTATGTGCTTCAACGTGAGATTCTTACAAATCTTTTCGTGCTGATCGACTGCCGCCACGAGCCTCAGGCTATCGACGTGGAATTCATGAATTTCCTTGGAGTCAATGGCATCCCATTCTCCATCATCTTTACAAAAATCGACAAATTGTCGCAATCCCAGCTCAACAATAATCTAAAGAAATATCACGACAAACTGTTTGAGACATGGGAAGAACTGCCTCCGATGTTTGCAACGTCGTCAGAAAAAAGAATCGGAATCGACGATGTTCTCGACTACATTGAGCAGATCAACGAGGAATTCAAAAAGGCAAAACAATAATTGTTATTTGATTCCAAACCCACCCGACATTATTAAGAAAAAATGAAAAAAACAGCAGTAGTCATCCTGAACTACAACGGAGAGAAGATGCTTCAGCAGTTTCTTCCTTCCGTCGTGAAATATACACCAGAAGATCTCGCCGACGTGATTGTGGCAGACAACGCATCTACCGACAAATCGCATGAAATTCTAAGCTCGCAGTTTCCGGGTGTGAAGACGGTGGTGTTTGACAAGAACTACGGTTTCGCAGGTGGTTACAACCTTGCCATCTCCAAGATCGACTACGAATATATACTGCTGTTGAATTCAGATGTGGAGGCGACGGAAGGCTATCTGGAACCGTTGGTGGAGGCTTTGGATAAAGATCCCGACGTGGTGAGTGTCCAGCCAAAACTGTTGGCGCAGAAAGAGAAAGACAAGTTTGAATACGCCGGAGCAGCAGGTGGATTTCTCGACAAATATGGATATCCATTCTGTCGCGGCCGAATATTTGAGAATATCGAGACCGACAACCACCAGTACGATAACGAGTCGGATGTGTTATGGACAACAGGAGCCGCGATGCTGGTTCGTCGCAAAGAATATCTTGAGAACGGCGGTTTGGACGACCGATTCTTCGCGCATCAGGAAGAGATAGACCTATGCTGGAGATTAGCGTCGAGAGGATATAGATTGCGATGCATACCGACGTCTACTCTATATCATGTGGGAGGAGGCACATTGGATGCGTCCAATCCAAGAAAGACATTCCTGAATTTCCGCAATAATCTATGCATGATCTATAAGAATGCGGTCGACGCGAATAAAATCCTCTTCATACGATTTTTCCTCGACTACATGGCAGCCGCTGTATACCTGATTAAAGGAGAGACAAAGAATGTGAAAGCAGTGTGGAAAGCGAGACGTGAGTTTGCTAAAATGAAGACGGAATTGAAGAAAGACAGAGATGAGAATCTCCGCAAGACCGTCTGCAAACCGTCAGGATTAATGGATTTCTCAATCATAGTGCAGACGAAGCTGAGAGGAAAGAAAAAGTATGGGGATTTAATTAAATAATTGGGTTATAGAAATTGAGGATTGTTAAGGGCACATGTTTGATAGATATTGGCCCTTCCCCCTTCCCTAGTGCGAGCCGTAGGCGAGCACATAAAATTTTTAATAAACCACAGAGGCACAATGTCCACAGAGAAAGTCTTCGACTTTTGTTGAGGAAAGGAGAAGGGGAATCAGTCATAAAACAGAGGTTCTATCCTAGTTTATGACAGATATTGCAAAAAACTAATGAAACATATTGATTTTCAAAAATGAGGATTCCAAAGGGCCCATGTTTGATAGATATTGGCCCTTCCCTCCCTTCCCAAGTGCGAGCCGTAAGGCGAGCACTCAGAATTCCATATAAACACAGAGAAACATCGTTCACAGAGAAAGTTTACGACTTTTGTTGAGGAAAGGAGACGGGAAATCAGTCATAAAACAGAACACAAACAAATTTTAAGAGAAATAAAGAACGCCGTAGAATTAAAAATATTTATAGACTAAGGTTATTTTTTGGAGCGGACAGGACGAATTGGGACACCAATGAAACGAACTGTTTTTCCACTGGTTACCTCTTCAGAATGGAAGTAGAAGTACAGAACATATGCAGCAGTATCGCCGTCGAAAGATGATGTCCAATAATATCCAACATTACCTTCATTGTAGACAAACGACTCTTGGGTGCCAGCCGCAGGAAGGAAAATAGAATTGCCGTTAGAGGAAGTGAATTTTGCCCCACTCACTCCATTGATCTCCGTCCAGCAATATTTACAATTTTCATATAATTCCACAATCTCTTCTTTTGTAGGCATCCTCCAATCTTTCCCCAAATTGACAATGGCAGCATCATCTTCAGGGAAAAGAGTCGAAATGGAATCGACCACACCATAAGCTTTGTTAAAATTATATCTAATCAAAGAGTCTATATCCCCCTCTGAATTTAATTTTGTCCATTTATAGGTACTCCAATCATAAATCTTTTTAGGCATAGTTTCCCCCCATGCGAAATAGAATCCAGATTCATCAGGTTTAGTTGCACCAATGTTACACGTTGCCCATAACGTTCCGCTCGGTAACCCAAGATCCACATATTCTTTTGAGGTCTCCGCATACGAGGAGAATCCAATATTGTTCATATTCTGATTTCCATCAGATTGGATTTCAGGCTCTGCGACAACAAATATACATATCAAAGCCAACAACAGCGGCACAAGTAGTTTCTTCAGCATAGCGAATTAATTATTATATTGTCACAAAAGTAGGAAATAAAATGAAACAATAGGTGGTTGAGGATGGAAGATTGAGGATGAAGGGTGGATGAGGTATTATTTGGGTATTGCCTTCCAGGCAAAGATTGGGCATTGTGGATTTCATACCCGGGACTTCATCCCGGGTTACTCCCGCTTCGCTCTGTGGCGTCTTCCAGACGCACTGTCTCACGATGGCGGTTGGCAAACAGACATCGCCGCAGGCGACGTTATCGGCCCCAGCCGACGGTAACCGGTAGAGACGTTGCGCGCAACGTCTCTACGGCCATTGCCCCGCATAAACAAAAAAAGGAGTCAACCTCAATGAGATTGACTCCTGAAAGCGGCGGCTACCTACTCTCCCGAAAT
>JAEEMG010000088.1 GCA_016283095.1 Paludibacteraceae bacterium
CTTAGTATTAATAAAAGAATTTAATACTTGGGATAGTATATTTCAAAATATATATGATCTATCAGATCCTGAATCTGCTGGATTTGATGATAAAGAATCTCTTATAGCGTTTGAAAGACAAGGAATTTGCCTTTGGAACAACCTATCCATATTAAAACCGGATGTGAAAATTGAATATTTCAGTTTTGTATTTGATCGAGTGTATGACAATATCTTAGAGTTACAAAATGATTTGGATAACAAAGCTATATATATGGATTCATTTATCTGGATTAAACCCTGATTGTCAGTGGACTAGGGGTGCTTGGTTCAACATCCTACATGACAGATGCCGATGGAAACATCGCACAGCATGTGGAGTATATCCCATAAGGAGAGATTTTCATGGAGGAGAGAAATTCTCAATATTCAACTTCATATCTCTTTAATGCTAAGGAATTAGATAATGAGACAGGTCTCTATTATTATGGTGCAAGATATTTGGATCCTACGGGAGCAATGTGGCTGAGTGTGGATTCGATGTGGGAGAAGTATGTTGGAATGAGTCCATACAATTATTGTATGGGAAATCCGGTGAAGATGGTGGATCCGGATGGAAGGCGAACAAAAATATCTAGAAAGGAATGTTGTTGCATTAGAAAAAGTCCAAAAAATAAATATTCTGTTTTGGGATATGGTAAAATAACAAATAAAAACGGAGAACGTGTTCCGAAAAGAGTGCCACCAGCTATCTTTACAAGATGGAAATTGCCTCCTGTTGATCAAAGTGATGAAAGAGGTAAAACTCTAAATGGAATATACATTTTCCGTAGTTGGACAAGTAAAGCTAATGCACATGAATTTATACATACATTGGGAGTCCCTGATAACGGATATGATAAGGGTGGATTGTTAAATTCACCAATTATGCCTATTTTGCCATCTGAAGTTGATGATATATGGAATAATTGTTTAAATAAATAAAACTATGTGTTTTAGATTAATATTCTTATTTTGTTGTTTCTTTTCGTTGCTTTTTGAAACTTCTGTCGCCCAAAAGAAAACAGGAAATTTTGTCGTGATTTCTTTTAGTTCAGACATTGTGGAATTCAAAATTATAATTGGATAATTGATTCTGACAGTTTAAATAATAAAAGTGTTTATTTATATCCTTTACATTTGGATGTCATTGATACATTGTCTTATTATTATTGTGTTGAACAAAATGCTGCTTTATTTTGTAATGAGTCATTTTTATCTACTGATCGGGATAAATGTTACCTAGACAAGCAGCGTTCTTTTTCGTCCCTTATTTTTAAGAGGCGAAAACAGATAATGAAGATGAATGTGGTTTGTGCTAACGGAAGAAAGGAAAACATTATAATCTATGCAACGCCAATTGTAGGGTCTTTTGAAACTTGCAGAGAATGTTGTGATTCACAGGGTTATCCTTATGGAAATATGAATATATATATTATGAAAAAGGATGGAGATGTGATGTACGATGAATCTTTTTTTAAGAAAAAGGATGATGTTGAAAAATTGATGATAAGGTTCAATTTTATTGATTTCAGACGAACTTTTGAAACTTATTCAGGCAGGGTTGCAAAAATAAAAGAATGATGATATGACTTATTTTGCAGATATCAAAAGCAATCTTTATAAATTCTGAAAAATACTGAAGTTGGAATCATGAGATGAGGAATTGCAAAGGGCGGAACGCCCTTGCCCTCACCCCTTCGAGCGAGCCGAAAGGCGAGCGAGAAAAGAAATCCTTCCTATGGGATGAGGAGAACCGCCTACTAGCCGTCAACAACAACGGAAGCGTGTCATGCTACTTCTACGATGCGGCAGGCGAGCGGTTATGTTTGAATTTCTGTTTTTGTATGATCTTTTGTATTTGTCGTCCATTGCTCCTGCCAATGAGATAGCTCATTGTATTTCCTTACAATTCGTAACTTCGTCACACAAAAAATAAAAATAGTGCATTAGTTTGTCAATGGAATCGTGAAAAAAACTAAATTTGTAGCAAACTAAAGCTGATTGATCTATGGATATGGATTTCACTGTAAAAACATTAGGAGAGTGTAGAATCAAGACTCCTCTTCATTTGTCGAAAGTTAAGGGCGACGGTATATATGATTTTGTTGAGGATGGTGAGCGTGTGCTTTACTCTTCTTCTCTACGTGAGGTGATGACTGCCATGAAGAATGGCGAGAACTTGGTCTCTTTTGAAAAACCAGGACCAAAGGAATTGATATATTTTGAGCCTGCGAAGACGAAGGTGGCGATCGTGACTTGTGGCGGTTTGTGCCCTGGATTGAACAATGTGATCCGTGGTTTGGTGACACATCTCTACAACCGTTATGGTGTGACTAATATCGTCGGTGTTCAGTATGGTTACGCTGGTTTGAATCCTGATCTTCAGATTCCGTTTATTGATTTGAATCCAGACTTGGTGGATGATATCCACAAGGATGGTGGTAGTATGTTGGCTTCTTCACGTGGACAACAGCCTTATGAGATAATTGTTGACACGTTGGAAAGAAACAATATCAATATATTGTTCTGTGTAGGTGGCGACGGTACTCTAAAGGGTGCTCACGGTATCTATAAGGAGATTGAAAAACGTGGTTTGAAGATCGCTGTGGCTGGTGTGCCTAAGACTATTGATAATGACATCAACTTGATTGAGAAGTCTTTTGGATTCGAGTCTGCTTTTACTGCCGCTCAAAGCATCATCTTGAACGCTCACTATGAAGCAAAGGGTGCTATCAACGGTGTGGCATTGGTCAAACTTATGGGTCGCGACTCTGGATTTATCGCAGCTAACGTGGCTTTGGCTGTGCCTGATGTGAATTTCTGTTTGATTCCAGAGATGGATTTCGATTTGGACAATCCTGAGACACAGAACGGATTCTTGAACCTATTGGAGAAGCGATTGGAACGTAAGAAACATGCGGTTGTTGTCGTGGCTGAGGGAGCTGGACAACAGTTCTTCCAGGGTGAACGTAAGAAGGATGCTTCCGGCAATGTGCTTCACGAGGATATCGGTGTCTATATGAAGAACCAGATCACAGATTATTTCAACAAGAAGAATATTCCTATCTGTGTCAAGTATATCGACCCTAGTTATATCATCCGCAGTATTCCTGCCAATGCTAACGACAGTAAATTCTGCGAGCAGTTGACTCACAATGCGGTACATGCCGCTATGGCTGGACGTACTGATTTCGTGGTAGGTTATTGGAACGGTTCATTCACATTGTTGCCAATCGAGGCTGCCACAGCACAACGAAAGAAAGTCAACCTTGAAGGTGAGTTCTGGTGGAGCGTCGTCGAGGCTACAGGTCAGCCATTGGTGATGAAATAAAATCAGAATTTATATAAAAAACAAACCGGGCTATTCTTTGGAATCAGCTCGGTTTTTTGTTTTTTCCCATACGTCGACAAATAAGTACGGATGTTTTGAATGATTATTTTCAAAAGACGTTTCTGTTGTTGATCTGCTCTCTGTATTTATCTTCGTCGAACATATATAGAGTGCCTGGGCGTCCCACACCTTGTACACGCTCCTCTGTAGGCACGACATAACCAAGCTGGAGCATCTTCTTATTGAAATTGCGTCGGTCCAACTCTTTGCCAATCACCACTTCATATATTGTAAGCAACTGTGTCATTGTGAATGATTTGTTTAGGAGATGGAACACAAGCGGCTCATACGTGATTTTCCAACGCAGTTTTTCTAATGCCATTTCGATAATCTCCTTATGGTCGAAAGCCAGTTCAGGCAGGTTATTCACAGGGAACCATTGGGCTTTTGCAGCGTCGTCGCCAGCCACAACAGAATAATCATCCTGACGGATAAAAGCCAGGAATGCTATTGTCATCACACGTTCACGAGGGTCTCGGTCTACAGTTGTGAATGTGTGGAACTGCTCCAGATAAATGTCCTCAACTCCCGTCTCCTCTTTAAGCTCACGTAATGCTCCATCTTCTGCAGTCTCATCCATATGTATGAATCCGCCAGGCAGTGCCCAAGTGCCTTTGTATGGCTCAATACCTCTATTGATCAACAATAGGTTGAGAGACTTGCCGTCGAATGCAAAAACAACACAGTCTGTGGTGACAGAAGGATGTGGATGTTCGTATGTGTACATAGCGGTTCTTTTTTTGTTGTTGGACAATGCAAAATTACAGATATTTTCTCTAAAATGCAGTGTTTAATGTGGAATTTACACAAATATAAATAGAGGAATGGTTAGAAATCAGTAATAAGTTTGTACAATTTAATGAAAATTTATATATTTGCGGCGACAATAGTTTTGTTTGGTCTATATGGATTGACAAAACAGTACAAATTTCATAAAATAGTAACAATGGGAAAATACATTGATTTGCGATGTGATTTCGGGTTTAAGTATTGCATGTCCGACCCGATCATCATGAGGTCGTTTCTAAATGCCATTTTAGAAGGCGACGAGGACACAATCACAAGTGTACAGTTTGAAAATGTGGAGGAACCACGCAGAGGAAAGAATCGTCGTGGAGTGATATTCGACATGCTCTGCACCACAGAAAAGGGAGATACGATTCTGGTGGAGATGCAGAACTCGTATCAGAAATATTTCAAGACACGTGCTAATTTCTACATTTTCAACCTTATGGGAAGAAAGATTGAAAGAGGATTGGTGTGGAAGGATATGAAGCAGGACATTTCCAAGATCATCGGTATCTTTATTCTTGCCGACGGGTTGGCAGGACTCGACAAAGTGATCACACGCACAGCAGAGTGTGATCTTGACACAGATGAGATATTTTGGGACAGACATCGAAAATATTTTATATCTTTACCGAAATTTGAGTTGGATGTCAACGACATAACAACAAAAAGCATCTGGATAAACAGTTTCAAAAATTTAGGACGTATGGATAGAATCGACAAATCTGTATATGATCGAGCCGACGAAGGTTTATTGCGTCTGCTTGAGAAAGCTAAAGTTGCCGCTCTTTCCGATGAAGAGTATCTACGCTATGAAGCCAGCATGAAATATCTTGAAGATGAGATCGACATGGAAGCTCATGGTTTTGAACTTGGTATGGAGAAAGGTAGAGAGGAAGGTAGAGAGGAAGGTATGGCAGAAGGTGTTGAGAAAGGAGAGCATAACAAATCCATCCAAATTGCAAAAAGCATGAAGGATAAAGGATTTGACATCGCCACCATTTCCGAGTTGACAAAACTCTCTTTGGAAGAAATAGAAAAACTATAGAGGATCATTGATCATCTTGAAATGAAAATAAAGCGAGAACGTGCTGACGCATATTCTCGCTTTGTTTTACTATCTGTTTTCCTCGTTGCTGAAGGTGTTTTATTTGAACTTTTTCTCTTCTTTAGCTTTGAACTTGTTGCTTTTGAATTCTTTAAGCAATTTGTCCATTTCTTTGTCAGATCCTGTGATTGACTTGTTTTTCTCGTAGTAGTTCAACATATTGCTGAGAGAGAAGTAGTGCATATCGAAGTTGTGGTCTTTCTGCTTGTTTTCTAGACTGTAGATGATGCAACCAGCAAAATATGCGGCCATAAGTTGTGTTGATATGTCTTTGTCTTTGCATTTCAAATACGGACACCTTAGCTCATCGAGTGTTACCAATATCTCATCTGATGCACTGATCCAAATAATCATATATTGGGCCGCTAAGTTCGATTCATATATGTCGGCTGGAAGTTCGGCATTCAAAAAATACTTTGCCGTCTTCAACGCAATGTCATTGTCTTTGCGACATTCGTCTGCATTTGCATACTTCTCAATTTGTGGAATCGTGAAGTCTGGTTTGGCGTAACAGACAATAGTCATAAACGCCGAGATTAGGATAGAAATAACTTTTTTCATCTGGCTTCTTTTCTGATTATTAGATTATTTTCATTTGGCTCGAACGGACATTTGACCATCCAAGCTTTATACGCTTCCATCGTTTTCTGATTTTCTTCGTTGGCGACGTATGTTTTATACTCGTCGGCATAAACGTCTTTGAAGAGATCCATTGTGTATGCTTCAAAATAACCGGCGTTGATCACTCTCTTTTGGTATTCAAACAAATAGTTCGGATATTTATCTTTCCAGTCATCATATGCGTCTGCTGCTGCTTTACGAATTTCTATGAAATCAGAAATTGTAATACTGTCTCTTTTCTCGGATTTTAATTTGTCTACAGCTGTTGATTTAACCACGGCCAATTCGTATAGTATTTCAAATGGAATGATTAAGTTTAGACCCTTTACGTTGATCGTGTTCTGCTGTGTAAGTGACACATGGAGGGTGGTGTCGTTTTCTATTTTAAATGCCTGACCCATACGTTTCACCATAGCGTTCTGTATGGCGACATTCCTTTGCCCCTTTTCCAATAAAAGGAAGGCCTCTCCGTATATGAGTCCCCAAATAGGTTCTGTGGATCCTAAAAACAATGCGCTTGCACGGTAGTATGGAGAAGAGTATGTCGGCTCTACTTCTATTGCTTTTTCATACATGCCTAATGCTCCATTGGGATCGTTTTCCATTAGCATGATGTTTCCTTTTTCCATATATAGACATCCTGCTTTTGGGAATTTTTTTAATCCCTTATCATAGCTTGCAACCGCTTTTTTGCGTTTGCCCATATAATCATATGCATTTCCCTGTAGTTGGAAAAGCTTATCTTCTACGTCGGAGTTGCGCTCTACCTTTTCTGTGATTTTAATAGCTTCTGCATATTCTCCTTTTGCCACTTTGGCTAATGCCAATTCGTAGTTGATTATATAGCTTTTGGGATTGTTTGCAAGCAGGTTGTTGTATATGTCGATGGCAATGTCTGGTTGGTTGTTGTCGTAATAGGAAACTGCTTTCTGCATCTCATCCTTTTCGAAATCGCTTAATTCATATTTCTTTGCGTTTGTAGTCAGACTGCAAACCAGTATCAATGATGTTGCTAGAATTTTCTTTATTCTCATAGTGAAACTTTGTGTTATTGTTTGTAGTACAATTCTAAACTTATTTGTACTCCACAAATGTAAAACAAATATTGTTTGTTTCCTAATGATTTCATCGTTTGCTCGTTTTTGTCAAATTATTATTATATGTTTATGGTTCTTTTATATGAAAAAACGTGTGCATCATCCGATACACACGTTTTTTTATAGTTAAGAGTTAAAAGTCAAGAGTGAAGAGTTTTTACTGCAACACTTGGTCCCAATCTTTCCAAACTGGTTCTCTACCCATCTTTTTCAACGCTGTCATCACTTCCACTGCAGTTCTTTCATCTGAGACGTGGAATTGTTCAAGAGCCTGAGGATAAGTGAAGTATCCGCCTGGTTCTGTCTTGCTCTCTGCCGACATAGTTGTCACTCCTAGTGTGGCCATGTTGTCACGTATATTGGCTGGCTCACGTGTCGAGTAGCTGATGTCGACGTCGTGGTCGAAGATACGGAAGGCGAATGTCAGCTGTGCAAGTTCCTTGTCGCTCATGATGACGTTGGGTTGGAAGCCTCCGTTTTCTGCCACACGCATACGTGGAAAATTGACACTGTATTTTGTCTTCCAGTAGTTTTTCTCCAAATAGCGGACATGGTACGCCATCATTGTCATGTCTGTACGCCAATCTTCAAGTCCTACCAATACTCCCATGCCGATGGAGTGGACGCCTGCCTGTGCCATACGGTCGAAACCATTCAGTCTCCACTCGAATTTAGACTTCATTCCACGTGGGTGGTATACGTTGTATCTTGCTTTGTTGTATGTCTCTTGGAAACAGATGACTCCGCTCAATCCGTGGTCGCAAAGCTCGGCATACTCCTCTGTGGCAAGAGGCATGACCTCAATCTTGATGTTGGCAAAATATTTTTTAGCTATGTCGATGGCGTTAGCAAGGTAGGGGACGCCAGCCTTTGCTGGATTCTCTCCCGTCACCATCAGGATATTCTCGAATGGGGCAAGTTTTTTGATTGCCTTAAACTCATTCTCTATCTCCTCCATTGTGAGGATAGTGCGAGCCATAGGATTCTGTATGTGGAATCCGCAGTAGACGCACGAGTTGGTGCATGAGTTGGTAAGATACAATGGAATGAACATTGATATTGTCTTGCCGAAACGTTCGAGTGTAATCTGTCGGCTCTTCAATGCCATCTGCTCCAAGTAAGGTTCGGCGGCAGGTGATATAAGAGCCATAAAATCATCTACAGTTAGTCTGTCTTTAGCCAAGGCTCGACGCACATCAGCGTCTGTCTTTGCATAGATTGATTTCGTTGTCTCATCCCACGAAATTTTCTCTAATTCATCTGAAAACATACCTTGTTTATTTGTTTTGTTTATAGTCTGCAATTATTAAACCTGTGAATATCAACAATGTGCCTGCAGCGATCCAAATTGTTATCTCGCTGGAGAAAAAAATGGTAGCCGCCACTGCTGATATTATCGGCATAAGATATAAGAAATTGTTTGTTGAGGCTGCTCCTATTTGGTTGAAAGACACATTCCAAAGCCACAGGCTAGCTCCGCTTGCTATAAGTCCAAGATATGAGGCTCCTAGGATATGTGTCCATTCCAGTTTTTCCCATATCTCTGCTACTGATAATGCGTTATTATCAAAAAACAGTATAGGGAGAATCGTTATGCTGCTATAGAAAAACAATCTTCGTGTTGTCTGCAATTCTGACACTTCTTTTGGCATTACGCTCAGCAATACAGAATATACTGACCATGATATGACCGATAGTATAGCAAAGAAATCTCCTAATGGACTTAGGTTGAGCACAAATACTCCATTGAATATGACGCAAGCGACTCCAGCCAAAGCAATCACACTGCCGAGCGCGAACCATTTAGTCGGCTTCATCAATTTGAGTATGATGGACATCAATGCCGACACGATTGGCACCGTCGCACAGATTAACCCGACATTGACTGCACTTGAGTGTTGCAATGCACTGTATTCAAGGATGAAGTATAGACTGCCTCCCGTCAACGCAATTAGAAACATCTTCAATTCCGTCTTCGAGAACTCCATCTTGTATGGCTTGGGGCACATGATGCATAACGCTATGTATGCCAGCACAAACCTGAAAATGATGAGTTGAAGCGGCGATATCCCTGTGTTAAGAATATATTTGGAGATCACGAATGTGGTACCCCAAATTATTGAAACGATAAGCGCAGGAACGTACTTTAGAAATTTATAATTCATAATTCACAATTCATAATTATTTTGTTATGATGCTATTTCCTCTTCTTTATGCTTACATATAGAAGTTAATAATTTTAATAATTCGGTACAATCTGCATTGATATTCTCAAAATGGTCTTTTGAAATATAATCGGTTTCGTAGAGAATCTCAAGCCAATATTCTGTTTCTGAAGCTTCTTTTAGAGCAATACATAGTTTTGCATAGAAGTCTGCTTTTGATTGGGCTCTTACTCCTTCTTTGATATTAGCACCAATACTTGTGCCACTTCTAAGAAGCTGCTTTGACATTACGAACTCACTTTTCTCTTTGCATAAATATTTATAGAGATTAACACAACGAATAGCAAATTTCTTACTTTTATTGAGTATCGCATTGTTGTCTTGATTCTTCATCCCTTTAATTATGAATTATGCATTATGCATTATGAATTATTTTATCTTGAGTGCATCTCGTCCAAGTCTCATCGCACAGAAGTTCGGACCACACATAGTGCAGTATTCACCGTCTGTATGGTGAGCCTCCTCGAATATCTCACGTGCTTTCTCAGGATCCAACGACAAGTGGAATTGATCGTTCCAGCGGAATTCAAAACGTGCTTTTGAAAGTGCGTTGTCTCGTATTGCTGCACCGGGATGTCCTTTTGCCAAGTCGGCGGCATGAGCTGCGATCTTATATGTGATTACTCCTACACGCACGTCGTCTTTATTAGGCAAAGCAAGATGCTCCTTTGGAGTGACGTAGCAAAGCATGGCTGTACCAAGCCAACCGATCTGTGCTGCTCCAATGGCAGACGTGATGTGGTCGTATGCTGGGGCAATATCTGTCACAAGTGGTCCAAGTGTGTAGAATGGGGCATTGTGACAGTGCTTGATCTGTCTTTCCATGTTCTCTTTGATCTTGTGCATTGGCACATGTCCAGGACCTTCGATAAATGCCTGTACATTCTTATCCCATGCACGAAGTACAAGCTCACCCATAGTGTCAAGCTCTGCAAACTGAGCCTCGTCGTTCGCGTCTGCTGTACATCCCGGACGAAGACCGTCTCCAAGGGAAACAGCGACATCATATTGGGCAAGTATATCACAGATGTCGTCGAAATGCTCGTAAAGGAAACTCTCCTGATTATGCACCAGACACCATTTGCTCATGATTGAACCTCCACGGGATACAATGCCGCAAAGTCTTTTGTCTGCCAAGTGAACATTATGGCGACGTATACCGGCGTGGATAGTGAAGTAGTCTACTCCCTGCTCACACTGCTCAATCAATGTGTCGCGGTATATCTCCCATGTCAAATCCTCAACCTTGCCGTCGACTTTCTCAAGAGCCTGATAGATAGGCACTGTGCCCACTGGCACTGGACAGTTGCGGATGATCCACTCTCTTGTCTCATGAATGTTGGCACCTGTAGAAAGGTCCATAAGTGTGTCTCCTCCCCACTTGCAACTCCATACTGCTTTCTCTACCTCCTCTTCGATTGTGGATGTCGTAGCTGAGTTGCCGATGTTTGTGTTGATCTTCACAAGGAAATTACGGCCGATAATCATTGGCTCGCTCTCAGGGTGGTTGATGTTTGCTGGCAGCACAGCACGTCCTTCTGCGATCTCCTTGCGGACAAACTCAGGTGTGATATATGTGTCGATGCCAAGTTCTTTGCAGTTCATGTTCTCACGGATGGCGACGTATTCCATCTCCGGAGTGATGATTCCTGCTTTCGCATATGCCATCTGGGTGATTTTCGCACCCTTCTTTGCTCTGTATGGCAATGCGATATGCTCAAAACGAAGATGGTCGAGACTCTTGTCAGCAAGACGCATCTTTCCGTACTCAGATGTGATCTCTGACAATTGTTCCACGTCTCCACGTCCTACGATCCATTTCTCACGGAATCTCTCAAGACCTTTCTTTAGGTCGACGGTGATGTTGGGGTCTGAGAACGGACCTGATGTGTCGTAGATGAACACGGGAGCATTCTCAGTTATGGTTCTTTTCCCGTTTTCGTCGATCGATACAGAAGGAGTCAGATTCACCTTCTGCATTCCTACTTTTATATCAGGGAACATTTCGCCTTGCATGTAATGCTTCTCTCGCTTGGCGTAATGTGTTGTCTTTTTATCTTTATCTGCCATATATTAATAGTTTTCTTTGTAATAAAATTTGTCGTATACCCATCTTTGGGGATTGCCTTTTATATATTCAGAAATAGTCGTGTATGCCGAATCAGATCTGATTATGTGTTCATAATAATTTCTTTGCCATAGAGGACATCCTTGAGTTCCATTCTTTTCATTGATTTCCCTTGAAGAAAATGTTTTTAATGCTCTGACAATTTCCGACAATGGATGTGCCGTAGTGGCAGGTTTCAAACCTGTCAATCCATTACATATTTGAATTATCCCGTGTATGTGATTTGGCATAATGCAAAAATCGTGCAGGATGACATTGTCGTAATGGTTGGGCAAATCATTCCAACATTCCAATACTATTTTACCATTATCATTTAGATTCATTTGCCAATCTTTTATGCTCCCAAACAATGGATATCTATTGTTTGTGCAAATGGTTATGAAATACAAGCCGTCGCTTGAATAATCGTAACCTTGTAGACGAATGTTTTTTCTGTATGGTAACATAATATTGTACTGTTTTTAATCAATGAATGTTGTTGTGGGCATCGTTGTTCGGGCAGGTTTGAAACCTGCCCCTACGCCTCTGCCAATGAATGTTGTTGTGGGCACCGTTGTTCGGGCAGGTTTGAAACCTGCCCCTACGCCTCTGCCAATGAATGTTGTTTCGAACATCGTTGTTGTGGGCGTGGAAATCCGATGACCGTTGTTGCGGGCAGGTTTGAAACCTGCCCCTACGCCTCTGTGGTTTTAATTATTATCCCAAGAATGATGTCAGAGGTGAACTCGCGACTGCTTCTCCTGCTGTCACGGCTCCTAGACCTGCTTCGTATGCGTCACGTCCACATTTCACTGCATCACGGAATGCTACTGCCATACGTACTGGATCTCCAGCCACTGCGATAGCTGTGTTCACCAAACAAGCGTCTGCTCCTAACTCCATGGCTGCTGCGGCATGACTCGGTGCTCCGATTCCTGCGTCTACAACAACAGGAACATTGGCCTGCTCGATGATGATTTTCAAGAAATCTTCTGTACGCAAACCTTTGTTTGATCCGATTGGCGCGGCAAGCGGCATGACTGTTGCGGCTCCTGCCTCTTCAAGTCTCTTGCAAAGCACTGGGTCTGCCTGGCAATATGGCAATACCACGAATCCTAGTTTCACCAACTCTTCTGTAGCCTTCAATGTCTCGATTGAGTCTGGCAACAGATAGCGTGGATCAGGGTGGATCTCAAGTTTCAGCCAGTTTGTGCCGAATGCCTCACGACTCATTTTTGCTGCGAATACTGCCTCTTTTGCGTCACGCACACCACTGGTGTTTGGTAGTAATTGTATGTTTTTGTCGACGATATGTTTTAGCATGTCATCATTCGCGTCTCCAAGGGAAATACGCTTCATTGCCACCGTCACCATCTCTGTCTCTGAAGCGACGATTGAATCTTTCATCAAATCGTTGCTGCTGAACTTTCCTGTTCCAAGGAATAGACGAGAGTTGAACTCTCTGCCTGCTATTATTAGTTTACTCATTTATGTTGTTGTATTTATTATTCTGTTTGTTTGAATCTCATCGGTCCTCGTAGAGACGCACGGACGTGCGTCTAATGATGTGTGCGTATCGAATGTCCATTTCATTTTAATGACACGAATGTCCGTTTGACACGCACGTCCGTTTAATGACACGCACGTCCGTGCGTCTCTACGAGAGGGATTTTAAAAACATTTTTCGATTGTTTTCAAAATCTCTTCTGTCTCTGTTTTGGGATCGTCGGCCGACAAAATGCCTCCTGATATGGCGACGCCGTTAGGCCCGCTGTGTAACACTTTTCGAACGTCATCTTTTGTGATGCCTCCGATTGCCACGATTGGGATGTTGATGCCTTGCTCCCTGCATTTCCATACGATTTCCTGATAACCTTCCAATCCAAGCACTGGAGCAAGTTTTTTCTTTGTGGTTGTGAAACGGAATGGTCCGCAACCGATGTAGTCGACATCGTCTTTGATGGCAAGAATGTCGTTGAAACTGTTGCATGTGCCTCCTATGATAAATCCGTCTCCAAGGATTGCCCTTGCGTCTTTCGGATTCATATCCATTTTCCCAAGATGCACGCCGTCAGCTCCGACCTCTTTCGCAAGCTCGACATGATCGTCGATAATCATCACTGCGTCATATTGCTTGCATAATGGCAGAAGTTCAAGAGCCACTTTTTTCACCTCTTCCACGGGAGTCTCCTTCATTCGTAGCTGTATCCACTTGCATCCACCTTCTAGAGCAAGTTTGGCACCTTCGATCTCATTTCTCCCGTTTACAGGATGTGTTATAAGTTGTAGCGAGAAAGCTCGCATCTGCATTAGATTCACCTTTGTCGAAATTTAATTGTTTATATTCCACGGAGAGACGGTGTGTATAGCCCCAATTGCCTATGTCACTTCTGCGTCTCTATGGTTAATTTATTCCATCATTTGTTTTATAATGTCAAGCTGAGCGATGCCATCTTTCCATGCACTTCCGAGAATAGCGACTCCTCCAAATCCGTACTCTTTCACTTGTTGTACTTTTCCTACGGTGATTCCGCCAAGAGCAATCACTTTCTCGTTTATGATTCCGTCTTTCTTAGCTTGACTCAAAACTTCGTCTGGAAAATTAGACGCGTATCCGTTTTTGCTTATGCTGTCGAAAATCGGGCTTAGAAAGCAGTATTCCATGTTCGTGGATGCTTCAACTTCTGCAAGTGAGTGGCATGAACGTGAAGAACAGACAGATGCTAATTCAGGATGACGTCCGTTAAGGTGAGCTCCGCCGAGATTATATTCGTCCACCAGGTTGTAGTGGTCGTGAAGTACAATTTTCCCTCTCTCATCAGCGGAAAGACCATTTATGATGCGTCTCATAGTCTGCTCATCTGCTTTCGGATGACGAAGATGCAGACGGAAAATGCCGCAAGCGATCACTTTCTTTATCTGCTCCGTCTCCCCCACAAAAGGCTCCTCTGGAGTGATGACGACAACTTTCCAATTCCTCATTTCTAATTTTGCATTTAGCATTTAGAATTTCTAATTTTATCTCATCCTCCACACACGGCACGAATCATCATGACGTCTGTTCCCTCTGCAAGTTTTGTGGAAGCCCACTCGTCGCGAGGAATGACTTCACTGTCTATAGCGAAGGCTACTCCTTTGCTGTCAATTCCAAGTTTGGCGCAGATGTCGGACAATACAGCTCCGTCTTGCAACTCCAAATCTTCTCCGTTAAGTTTGATCTTCATATTTCAAGAATTATTCTGTTTCTACAAAATGGTTCAAAGGACCGTAGCCCTCAGTGATGTCAAGATCCACAGCACCAGCGATTGCCCTGTTGACATAATCGTGCGCTATCTTGACGGATGTCTTCAAATCATATCCGATTGCCAGACAACTGGCGATGGCTGAAGACATTGTGCATCCAGTGCCGTGAGTGTTGGTGGTCTTGATCTTTTCAGAGGTGAATTTTATCTCTTCGTCTCCGATTTTCAGGATGTCGACGCAGATGTTTGAATTTGCGTCACCACCTTTGTTGAGAATGGCATGTGATGCTATGGATTTCAATATCTCAGTTTCCTTCACATTGGGAGTGACGAGTAGGGCATAGCCGCATAGTTCACGGTAAAGATCAATCGTCTCCTTGTCGAATTCTCGGTTTCCCAGCGTCGCACTTATTATAGGGTCAACGACCAAGTTTTGGGGCTTGTTGGCAGAAAAGAAATCGATCAATATCTTTAGTTGGGACTTTGTCGCAATCATGCCGCACTTCATCGCATCCACACGGTAATGGTCGAACACGTCTGAAATCTGTTTACGAAACATATCATCACTCACAGCCTCGACACCATTGAACGATTTTGGGTTCTGCGACGTTGCGGCTGTAAGCACAGACATGCCATAGACACCGAATCTGCCTGCCACACGGATGTCTGCAAGCACACCAGCACCTCCAGTAGGGTCGAACGCTCCTATTGACACTATTGTCTTCATAAACAAAAAATTGCGACGCAGAAGCATTGCCTCCGCGTCGCATTATCTCAACTATATATGATTGTGTCACATATTTCAAGAAGAATGTTCCTACATCGGCATTACCCGCATCAGGTTGTCTATCAAAGGGTATGATCTCAGCCTCGAACACTTCTCAGCACCCCTCTTCTTCTGTTTAATTTTATGCAAAGATAATTGTTTTTCAATTAGGAAGGTAGAAATTTGATGGAAAAATCCCCATGCTGTGTGGTGGAAAATTCTATTTCTTTTCTCCCTCTTTTTTGAATTTAGCCCAGAAGGCTCTCCTTTTAGCTCTTGCCTCAAAGAATTTCTCACGAGCATCGAGAGCCTCTTCTATCGCCATCTGAATGTCCATTCCTAGAATTTCAGCATAGCATCCTACTATCTGAACGAAAATAGCCTTGCTGCTGAATTTACAGATGTTTTCCATTCTGTCACGGAATGAAATATCTTTGTCTGTGAATTCCATTCTGTTGTTGTCGATCAGAGAGAAATGGTAGTTTGTGTCTCCGTCTTGATAATACAGGATGTTTCCTCCGTTCAAATCGTTGTGAAGCACTCCTTTAGTGTGTAGGTCGATCAGAAATCTTGCAAGCGACATTGCCAAGTGGTCGTCAAGTGGCTTGTCGAGAAGGATAAGTGGCTCCAGACTTTTATATGATGTCTTTTCACAAGCGAAATAGCAGTATTCCATAAGTCCGGCTTTCTTCTGCTCCACGTATGCTATTGGGGTAGGAGTGTCTATGCCCAGCTCAAGAAGTTTGAGTCCGTTGTAATATGCTCTTTCCGCTTTGCTCTTTCTGAAAAATGAGTAGACGACGCGTTGCACTGACAACGGTTTTTTATATCTCTTGATTACGACATCCCTGCCAAGTTCAGTAATGGCAAAACTTCTCACTGCATTTCTGTCAAGATGCAATGTCCTGCCTTTTTGGCGGTAACGTGTATCCAAACTCTCCAAGAAAACAACAAGTTCCTTGCAATTCTTATATTCGTCGTTGATTACTACTTTCATTGCTTTACTCATTTTCTTTTTGCAAAAATAAATAAAATAGTTTGAAACATAAATGTCTTGTCAAAATCATCTTTTCTGTTTTAACATGATTTATATAAAATTGAGAAACAAATACGTGTTGCCATTCAAAGAATATTTTGAGAATCTCCCCAATATGATCTGTCTCCTCTCATATATTTTGATGCGACGATGGTATAACAAAAAAAAGACGGAAGAGAAAACTCCCGTCTTTCCATTATTTCTAAACTCTAAATTCATGTTGTTAGAGACGACACGTCCGTGCGTCTCTACGTGTCAATGAATTACTGCTTGTTGGCTTTCTTACGTTCTGTCTCGTCAAGGATGATCTTACGAAGACGCATGTGGTTTGGTGTAACCTCTACATACTCATCTTCCTTGATGTACTCAAGTGCCTCCTCAAGTGAGAATACTACTGGAGGAATGATCTTAGCCTTTTCGTCTGAACTCTTAGAACGCATGTTTGTAAGCTGCTTAGCCTTTGTAACATTGACAACCAAGTCGTTGTCTTTGCTGTGCTCTCCGACTACCTGACCTGCATATACTTCATCCTGAGGGAAGATAAAGAACTTTCCTCGATCCTGAAGCTTGTCGATTGCGTATGCGAATGCAGTACCGCTTTCCATAGCGATCATAGAACCGTTAGTTCTCTTCTCAATCTCACCTTTGTATGGCTGGTACTCAAGGAATCTGTGTGCCATGATAGCCTCACCAGCTGTAGCAGTAAGTACGTTTGTACGTAGACCGATGATACCACGTGAAGGAATCTGGAATACCAAATGAACACGGTCGCCCTTCTTCTCCATTGAGACCATCTCTCCTTTACGGACAGAGACCATCTCGATCACCTTTCCGCTGACCTCGTCTGGAGTGTTGATTGTCAACTCCTCGATAGGCTCACATTTCTTTCCGCCGATCTCCTTGAAAATAACCTGTGGCTGACCAACCTGTAGCTCGTAACCTTCACGACGCATTGTCTCGATAAGCACTGACAAGTGAAGCACACCACGACCGAACACTGTCCACACGTCTTCTGTCTCAGACTTCTTTACGCGAAGAGCTAGGTTGCGGTCAAGCTCTTTGATCAAACGGTCGTTGATATGGCGAGACGTTACAAACTTACCATCCTTACCGAAGAATGGAGAGTCGTTGATTGTGAACACCATACTCATTGTTGGCTCGTCGATAGCGATTGGTGGAAGTGGCTCTGGATTCTCGAAATCACAGATAGAATCACCGATCTCAAAATTCTCAACACCGATAACGGCTACGATCTCACCGCACTCTGCCTCATATACTTTTGACTGAGAGAATCCTTCGAATACTCTCAACTCCTTGATTCTGTTTTTCTGGATAGAACCGTCTCTCTTGACAAGAGCAATGTCCTGACCCTCACGGATCTTACCTCTGTGGATACGTCCGATAGCGATACGGCCTACGAATGAAGAGTAGTCAAGAGATGTAATCAACATCTGAGTTGCACCTTCATTATAATGAGGCTCTGGGATATGCTCGATGATAGCGTCAAGCACTGGAGTGATATCGTCAACTCTTGGCGCCTTCCAGTCAGTGCTCATCCAGTTGTTCTTTGCAGAACCGTAGATAGTAGGGAAGTCTAGCTGCTCTTCAGTAGCGTCAAGATTGAACATTAGGTCGAACACCTCTTCCTGAACCTCCTCAGGACGGCAGTTTGGCTTGTCAACCTTGTTGATGACAACGATAGGCTTCAAACCGATTTCGATAGCCTTCTGTAGCACGAAACGAGTCTGAGGCATTGGGCCTTCAAACGCGTCGACAAGAAGAAGCACACCATCAGCCATGTTGAGCACACGCTCCACCTCACCACCAAAGTCAGAGTGTCCTGGAGTGTCGATGATATTAATCTTATATCCTTTGTAACGGATTGATACATTCTTAGATACAATCGTTATTCCACGCTCTCTTTCAAGGTCATTGTTGTCCAAAATCAATTCAGTCGGTTTCTCGCGATCAGAGAAAAGCTGTCCTGCAAGGAGCATCTTGTCTACTAGTGTTGTCTTACCGTGGTCAACGTGGGCAATGATTGCCACATTTCTTATCTTTTGCATACTTAATTTATAAATTTGGTGCAAAATTAGTGTAAACGACATTTTTACGCAAACAAAATGCCGATTATTTATGTTTTATAACAACAAAAATCAAAAATGGGTGTGTTTATTGTGTTTTTGGTTATGTGAAAACAAAAATTATTAAGTACTTTTGCCCAAATTAATGAAAGTAGAAAAAATATCACTATGGATAAATTGAGTTATGCACTTGGCATGTCTATGGCTTCAAATATGAAGCAGAGCGGTTTGGATTGTATTAATGTTGACGATTTTGCGAGTGCAATCAAATCTGTTTTCAACGGCGAGAAAATGCAGATGACACCTGAAGAGGCACAGAACGCTATCAACGAGTTTTTTGCAAAGCAGAAGACAGAGGTTATGTCGAAAAACAAGAAAGCAGGTGAAGAGTTCTTAGCACAGAACAAGTCAAAAGAAGGAGTCCAGACAACAGCGAGTGGACTTCAGTATAAGGTATTGGTCGCAGGAACAGGCGCTAAACCAAAAGCTACAGACACAGTAGATTGCCATTATGAAGGTCGTTTGATCGACGGTACAGTATTCGACAGCAGTTACAGAAGAGGACAGTCGGCTCAGTTCCCAGTTAATGGAGTTATTCCAGGATGGGTAGAGGCCTTGCAGATGATGCCTGTCGGTTCAAAGTGGCAGCTATACATTCCGTCTGAGTTGGCTTACGGAGAATATGGTGCTGGAGAGACAATCGAGCCAAATTCTACATTGGTCTTTGATGTAGAGTTGTTGGGCATTAAATAAATAAAGTTATGAAAAAATTATTCTTGGCGATAATGTCCTTGTCGCTTGCAATCGGATCCACTTCTGCGAAGGGGTCGAAAAAAGATTCCGGTGCGTTGACAAATTCTATAGATTCTGTCAGCTATGCTCTTGGTATCAATATAGGTATGAGCCTTCAGGAACAGTTTAAACAGCTTCCTGTTGACAACATCAATACGTCAGCATTTTGTGAAGCCCTGAAATATACTCTTAATAAAGATACAGCAAGTTTGAAAATCAAATCCTCAGATGCTGGCAATGTTGTCATGACAGTGATGCAGAGAGCGGAGCAGGAGAAGGCAATGAAGGATTTGGCTGCAAACAAGATTTGGCTGGCAAACAACAAAACAAAGGCTGGCGTTAAGGAGACTGCTTCAGGTTTGCAGTATCAGGTCATTACAGAAGGTACAGGAGATAAGCCAAAAGCAACGGATAAGGTGACTGTCACTTATACAGGAACATTGACAGACGGAACAATATTCGACAGCTCTACGTCTCCAATATCATTTGAACTAAACAAGGTCATTCCTGGTTGGACAGAAGGTATCCAGTTGATGCCGGTGGGAAGCAAATATAAATTGTTCATCCCGTCTGAACTTGCATACGGCAATCGTGCCACTGGCAAAATCAAGCCGAATTCAATCTTGGTTTTCGATGTTGAGCTTCTTGGTATAGAGAAAGCACAGGCTCGTAGCTCAGCTAAGTTCCAGTTCAAGCCTTACCAGCGTACAATGTGATTTGAAAGAAAAGAAAAATAACAATAATAATGAAAAAACAATTAATGACAGCAGTGTCAGTGTTGGCACTACTTGCGTCGACATCATGCCAGAAGCAGTCGACAATGTCGGTAAAGAATTTGAAGTCAGATGTTGACTCTGTATCTTATGCTCTTGGTATCAATGTAGGAGACGGTTTGAAGCACGATTTGGAGAGATTCCCTGGTGATACAATCAACAAGGACGCCCTAATCGCAGGATTCACAGAGGCTATGAAGGCTGCAGACGCAGAGAACTTGCCTATGTCTATTGAAGATGCAAGAAACGTAATGCAGGAGTATGTAACTAAGATTCGTGACATCCAGATCAAGAAGAACAGAGCTGAGGAGGAGACTTTCTTGGAGGCAAACAAGTCGAAAGAGGGTGTTCAGGTCACAACTTCAGGATTGCACTTTAAGTCTATCGTTGAGGGTACAGGAAAGCAGGCTACAGACTCTTCATTCGTGAAGGTTAACTATACAGGTAAGTTGATCGACGGTACAGTATTCGACAGCTCGATCGACCGTGGTGAGCCAGCTGTATTCAATCTTAGAGGAGTTATCCCAGGATTCGCAGAGGGTATAAAGATGATGAAGGAAGGTGGTAAGGCAGAACTTGCGATTCCAGCACGTTTGGCTTACGGTGATGGCGAGGCAGGATCTATTCCGCCAGCATCATGTATCACATTTGAGGTTGAGCTTGTAGAGGTTGATCCAGCAATGCCTGCTCGTCCAGGAATGCCACGCAGATAATTCAAAATGAAATTTCATACAGGAGACGTGAGTTATCACGTCTCCTTTTTTTTCACTTGTGTATATTTATAGATTTGATGCTGAATTTTGATGCGATAAATGTATATATATCATAAATAATTTATGTTTGCTTGTAAAAAATAGACCTTTTTTGTGGAATGTGTTTTTATTTTTGTACTATATTTGCCTTAAGTATTCAAAAATAGTTAACTTTGCTTTTAAATAGAGTAATAATGACATATATGACAAAGTCGCATATTTACATAAAAATAGCAATATTGTTGCTTTTCTCTTTCTTCAATATTTCTTGTGGAAGAGTGGGCTCTACAAATGCAGAGGCGAAAGAATCAGAGTCATTGTCTTCAAGTGCGATGACTGAATACCATGCCGCAGACATCATTAAAATGATCAAGAAAGGCAAGCCTATTCAGTTGATGAATTGTATGATCTGGGATGATTTGGATTTCACACAGTGCGGTGAGCCAAGAATCACCTCAGGTATAGCTGTTGAGGTAGACGTGGAGGTTCCGATATATTTCAACCACTGTTTGTTCATGGGTAATGTGCTTGGAAAGTCTAAATTCAAGGACAAATTCTCATGTAGTGCCAACTTCCGTCGCTCGGTAACATTCTCAGACTGTGATTTCCGTGGTGAAGTTGATTTTACAAAGGTTATGGTGGCTGATAATATTGATTTCAGCAAGTCTACTTTTGGAGAAAACGCAAAATTTGATTTGGTTGAGCTACGTGGTGGTATCAACCGTTTCTATGAGATCACTGCTGAGAAGAATTTCTCGTTCACATCAAGCTATTCTAATGGCAATATCTCATTTATGGACGCCACATTCAAGGGCGACGCTAATTTCCATAAGTTGATCTGTTCAGAATTGATGATGAACAATACAACATTTGATGGCGACGCGATATTCTCTAATCAGACAATACGTGGAGCCGCTTTGTTCAACTATGCTAAATTCAACCATGATTTTGATTTGTCTTATTCAAAATTCTTGGCTCCAGTGATTATGACTCACGCTGAGATCCTGGGTAAGATTGTTCTCAACTATTGTGTGTTCAGCTCACCAAGCCGATTCTCAAACGCGTCTACTTATGCAATAGATATGAATGAGGCTTTGTTCTTCTTTGCTCCAGACTTGTCTAATGTTAAGATAGAGAAGGTTGTTAACGATGAAAGCGTATACAGATTCGTTTCTAGCGAGAAGCATGTCTTCCGTTTGGCAGACAAGAGTAAGGATGAAGCTTCTTCAGTGGGTGACAAGGATAAAATTGATCCAGATAAAATCAATATTCAGAAAGTTAAAGAATAACCATTATTGTAAAAGATATGAATTTTAGAAATCTACGTGGCCGTGTAGGCAAGCTGTTTGTAAGCGGTGCAATCGCTACAATGCCGTTTTCTATGACTTCATGTGATGAAGCAACAACTCAAGCCGTGTTTGATATCCTTGAGGCTCTGCTTGATTGTATGGGTTATATACCTCAGAATGAGGATGTAGATGATGAGACTACTGATGATGTCGACAATGATGACTCTGGACTTCCTTCATCTGTGGATTGGACTAAATATGCTCCTACGGTAGGAAACCAGGGCTCATATGGAACTTGTGTGGCTTGGGCTACTGGTTATGGACTTAAAACTACGCTTAACAATATTGAGCATAATTATACTAACTATAGGAACACTGCTTCTTATCAGACTTCGCCAATCGACCTTTGGTATTTGATGGTAAGATATACTAATGGAACTTCTAGCAAATGTGGTGGTTCTAGTTTCGATCCTGCTTTCAAGGTTATGATCGATAAGGGTGTCGCTTCGATGAGTGCAAAACCGTTTACTGGTCAGAAGATGGATTGTGATAACGGAACTCCATCTGGTAATACAGGTAATAAACTAGGAGCATATCGATTGGTGGCATACACTAAAGAGTTGTCTTCTAGTGGACCTTATGGTATGACGACCGCTAATTTGAAATCAAAACTTAATGAAGGACCTCTTGTAGTAGGAGCTAAACTTGGTGAGAATTTCATGCGTTGGACCGGCAGTACCACTATTATAAGTGATGATCCTGCTTCATACAACGGTGGACATGCATACCATGCGATGATGGTCGTAGGATATGATGATTCCAGAAAAGCGTTCCGCATACAGAATTCTTGGGGATCAACGGATTGGGGTGACAACGGATACATCTGGGTCGGTTATGATCACTTCATCGGTAATTTTGCATTTGGTGTTTGGTCGGCATCCAATGATGCGAATGCGTATGTGAATAAGACAGCGGCAACCAGAGGTATTTCAGGTGTTGATTTGAAACTTGAGGTTATCGCTGATGAGGCTCTTGCCAATGGCAACCGTAAGTTGACTTACGATATTGTGAACAAGGGTACAGGTGATGTGAATTTGAGCAATAGCAACGTCGTTTACTCTCTATACAAGAAAAAGCATTTCCACGAGAAGTCATTCTTGGCTGATGTGAAAGTGGACGCTGTCCTTCCTGCTGGAGCTAAGGCTTCTTCAGCCTTAGGCAAGAAGTTGACAATCGAATATCAGTTGCCTTCAGTATTCTGCAACGGTATGTCTACTGACGCTGATTGCTACATGTTCTTGGCTCTTGATCCAAAGAACGAGTCGGGTGATGACAATCTTGAGAACAATTTCGCTTTCATCACATCTTCGGATGCGAAGCCTTTGAAGGTGTTCAACAATGAAATCACAAATGATGTCAAGATTCTAACTGCTGACTTGAGCACTAAGATCACAAACGACTATACTGGTTCTGAGTTGATCGGCCGCTTGGCTAAGGAATTGAAATAATCAGATTTGATTTATACTGGCAAGGTCGGGATTCAATCTCGACCTTGTTTTTTGTTTGGCTAGTCTAGACGTCAAGAAATATTCGTACTCAGAAGTTCAAATGGAGATGTTTTTTGTCTCCTTTTTGTCAATTCTTGTAGAGCGAACGTCAAAAAAGAAAAAGATAGAAAATGTCATCTAAAAATAAAATAAAGCATTTTTTTAATCAGTACGTGCTACTGATAGCAATGGTTTTTGGCATTACTGCGTATCTTGTTTATCACAACCTCGATTTGCAGAGTTCCACACGTGACACTGTTCGTGCTATTGTGGATTTTACAATTCCGACGATGGTGCTTGTGATGCTTTATGTGACATTCTGCAAAGTGAATCTCCGCCAGTTGACATTCACTCGTTGGCATCTGATGCTTTTCTTGTTTCAGTTGTTGCTGATGACGGTGGTGACGTTGATCGCGTCGCTACTGCAGGGTACGAAATACGTGGTTCTGGCGGAGGCTGCGTTTATCTGTATTGCCAGTCCTACAGCAACGGGCAGTGTTGTCGTTCTGACCCAACGTTGGGGAGGAAACAGCGAGACGACAACGACATATACGCTTATTTCCAACGTCATTACGGCCCTTTTTGTCCCTGTGATGATTCCTTTTATGTCGACGCAGGATTATTCGCTTTACGAGAGTTTTTTGATGATTGTGAAGCGTGTCACACCACTCTTGATCATTCCGATGTTGATGGCATTGTTGACGCAGATAATGATCCCTAAGGTTATAGATATAGTGAAAGGATGGAAAGACCTTCCATTATACCTTTGGGCTGTGGCCATGTGTCTTGCCATATCCATGACTTTACGCTATCTGATAACGAGTGAGTTTGGCGTTCCTATTGAGATTGCTGTCGCATTTGTGTCTATGGCCGTTTGTGCACTTCTGTTCTATTCCGGAAAACGAATAGGAAGAGTTTACGGAGAACATATCGGGGCAGGGCAGGGATTGGCTCAACGTAACACCGTGTTTATCATTTGGCTCGGCTCCACATTCCTTCATCCTTCGTGTGCGATTGCTGGCGGATTTTACAGTCTGTGGCAAAATCTGTTCAACACCTGGCAGATGAGGAAATTTGAACGAGAGGGAAAAATATAATTCGTATTTCATAATGCGTAATTTGTAATGTGCGGAACTCCTTCATCTGATTAATTATCCTCACGTAGAGACGCACGGACGTGCGTGTAATAACAATGGTGTGAGATTTGCGTGTGTATGAACAGTATATGGCATAATAAATGAATTTGTGTGCGTAATAAATTGATATGCGTATAAAAATGAGACGTGTGTAAATAAAATGAGACGCACGACCGTGCGTCTCTACAACATATTGTTGTTATTCTTTTGTCTCTTTCCCTTTGTTTTCTTCTTCTTTTTTCTTTTCCTCACGTCTTTTGCCAAACATTTTTTTGAAAGGAGATATGTATGTGCTGATCAGTTCTTCTGCGTTGTCGTAATCGTGACGGTAAAGCAAACCTACTCCTTGTGTCAGGGAATTGAACTTACGCAGATAACTGTTGGATGAGCGGTTGAATGCTTTTCCTCGTAGTCTTCCGTTTGGTGAAATCTTGTATTCAATGTCAAAATCCACAACTCCACTGCTATATGTCTTATCGTCGGATGAAGACATTCCTTCGCGGTATCCGAAATTTCCGTTCAGAAGCAGACGGTCGTTGAGCAGTCCTGTTGACAATGCGACTTCGAATTCTGTGGTTCCGGATGTTTGGTCTTCTGTGTATGGACGGTAGTTCAAACCAACATTGACATCGTTATTGATTTTTGAAAGTAATCCGCTGATTTCAGAAGATAGTGCGGCGAATAATCCTACCGTCGACATGCCAGATGCGTTGCTTGTAGCGAAGTCGCTTGCGTTGAATGTTCCGAATGCGAGTAGGCTGGCGACGTTTCTGTTCATCGCCTCGTCTGTGTTGATCACACTTCGTATTTTACGCATCATGTCGTCGTCGATGTTTGGCATGTTGAGGTCGAATTTGACAACAGGGCGGGAAATTGTACCGGAGATGCCCATCATACAGTTGACTTGAGTCGTGGTGACATTATTGTCTGCAAGAATATCACCGACATATGCGTTCAGTGTATATTTAGCATTCACGTCAAGGATGGCCGCACTTGGATCTCCATTCCAACGCACTGTACTTCCGTCGAGCAGTTCGAACTTTCTGGCGATGATACTTTGGATTGTGAACAGATAATCACCCTTTGTGATCTGGTATTGTCCGAACAGTTTGAAAAGGTCGTCTCTGCCGTCGTAAGAGAACGTCAGGTTTCCGTTTCCTCTCGCTCGTATCATATCTCCAAGTTTTTGGTCGAGAATCAAAGAGACTTGTGCGTCTGGTGTAGCGTCTATCGCTGCATTGACATTCACAATGAGAGGGTCATCTTCCTCCTCCTCATGTATCTTCTGAATCTTCATCCTTCTTGCTCTACGCATCTCCTGCGTCGTCATCTTGGTGTTTTTCTTAAAGGTGATGAATCCGGCATCATCCACTCCTTTGGTTCCGTCGAGCGGCACAACAAACTTACTGCCTTTGTTTGTCTTCGCTTTGATGTCGATATTCAGTTCATCTCCACTTCCTGACACTCCTACTTTGCCTCCGATGTAGGCCTTGCCATAGAACAGGTCGTTGTCGCTCTCGTTTGTGTTGAGGGCCAACAGATGCTCGGAATCAATATTGACGGCATATTTCCAATGCAGGAATCCTTCATGTAGAATGAGAGCGGACATAAGACCATCGTTGCCTTCGTGGTCTTTTATCTTTATTCCGTCCAGTCTGAATGAGTTCTGTGTCATCCACACTGTGTCTGTGAATGTGTATTTGACATCTGTATAGTCGATATTGAAGTCGAAATCACGCACCAGTCCCATACCTTCCAAACCGATGTTGTTGAAGTGTCCGAGCGCTAAGACGTGGGTGTTGAGCACTCCTGTATTGTTGCTCAATATTCCGTCGAGATAGATGCGGAGGAATTTCATGTCAATGTCTCGGAGCCTTCCGTCGATGAACAACGAGTCCTCGTCAAAGTACACAGCACCGTCGATCTCGCTTTTCAGATGAGTCTCATAGGCGGAAATCACGTTCGTGCCGAAAATGAGCGTGTTGTTCTTCTTGTCGTAGCCGAATTCAGCCTGCATATCACCAAACGGATAATTGTTCAGATATGCGTCAAACAGTCCTAGCTTTCCTTCTATCGTAGGGTTGCTGAATAATTTTGTCAAGTAGAAATCACCGTCTCCGATACCACCGAATGTGATGAATTTGTTGTCGAGAATGTTGCTGAAATGAGTCACGTCGAGGTCGGTAAACCATATTCTCAAACTGTCATCTTTCAAATCAGTAGTACGTCCGAGAGCGTGGAATTTCTGGTATTTGTTCTCTATCTCAAAACGTTTCACATCAAGCAGTTTCGGACGCAGCTCGATTTCTCCGGCTCCGATGCTCCACACCGAATCCTTGATTATGACTTTGGAAGGAATGATCGAGATGTCTGCAGCCAATCCATTGTTGTAATATCCTTTCAATGCCGTCTTCAATGCAAGATTTCCACTATATGTCACATCTTCCGAATTGCTGAATGATAGACGTAGGTCGAGGTTGTCGTCTTTTGCGTTAGCGTTGAAACTGATATAGTATGGAAATCTGCGTTTGTCTGGGTCGGCATAAGTAGTGCGGCACACGACTTTAAGATTGTCGTGCGGATTTTCAATCAGAAGCAGGGCGTCTTCCACTATATTGTCTTTGTAGATGAAGAGCGGAGCCTCAAATCTCAATTGAAATTTCTTTGTGTTGTCGTTGACGAATCCCTTCACTTTGCTTTTCTGCTGGATCACAACAGGCATCTCAAAAATATCGTTTATCGGCTCTGTGTTTTCAATTGTGAAGTTGAATGTGAAATCGTTGGCACTTTCTGTAGCCTCGTTTTTCTCGTCATACTTGCTATCCATCTGTTTCAACGTCGGCAGATAAGAATATGTTATATGCTTCATGTTGTCGATAAGGGTGGCGAATGAGTATTTGCCCTCCACATTTCCGTTGATATAGTCGGAGATGATGTTGATGCGTTTCTTGCCTTCTTTTGATGGAACGGTGTTGAGCGTGAAGAGATTCAGATACAGATATCTGTCTCCACGAGTGCATAGGAAATTATCGAGTGTCACTGATCCGGACAGATCGTCGATTGTTTTTCCTGTGCAGTTTGTCGTTATGTCGAATGAGACGGTGATCGGATCTTCCGACTCAACCCAGTTAAGCTTGTCAATATTCGCGTCTTTCACACTTGCCACAAAATTCATCACAGGCATGTCTTTGTGCTTCATGTTGACGCTGCCTTCGAACTCACAGTTGATGTTGTCATCTTTGAGTGTGAAATTTCCGGTGTAGCTTCTGTCGTTAAGTTTTCCGTTGATTGTCACTCCTTGGTAGAGATAATCTTTGAAGTAGATGGTGTCGATCTTTCCGGCAAGTTCCATCTCAAACTTGTCTGCTTCGATTTTTTGAATATCTACCTCAAGCTCAAATGCGGTCTTGCCGAAACCGCTCTCTTTTCCGAAAAGTTTTGTTAGGTTGAAGTTTCTGGCTGCTGTCGCTCCTATGATGTTGAATTTCTCATATTTGTTGTCACTGGCTTTGATGACAACGTCTGTTGATATTGAGCCTCCGTCTGTATTTAGATTTCCTTCTGTGTAGAGTTCTTTGAATTTTCCATACACTACTCCTGAGAATCGGATCAAGCCAAGAGAGTCAGCTACTGGAGGAAGATACACAGGACGGTCGATAATCAGTTGCCCCAGTTTTTTAGCGTCGGTCGCGGTCAAAGTGATGGATTTGAAATCAGCGTCGATACCAAGAGAGTCGATGTTGAAGAAGTCTTTGAATTTGAAGTCGGCGTCGAAAGTCATGGTCTCTCCCATGTCCATATGGATGGACTTCAAATTCATTTCGTGTTTTGTCCCGTAGATGCTTCCGCTCAGACGTACATCATCCTTGGAATTCTTGAATGAATGGAAAAGGGATGAGAAATCGGCAAGATGAATGTTGGACGGCCTTAGTGAAAAGTCTATTTTGCTGTCTGCCAATCTGTGTATGTTTTCTCTGATATTTGGAAGCATGATAGATGCTTTCGACAATGCCAGCTGGCTGTTCTGTGTCTGTGTCACAAAGTCGTCGAAGTTGATCTCGTCATCTGTGAGTGTCACTGTCGTTGAGAGATTGCTCAATTCAAGTCCGGAGCGTTCTTTGAAGTGTAGACGGTGCAGACGGAATTCCTGTGAGTTGGTGAACATCGACTCCTTGATGAACAATGCTCCGTTGATGTCGTTGAGCTCGATATGTTGCGGACAGAAGACACTGTCGACGGGAACAACCGCGTCGTCAGTCACAAATTCCATCTTGCAATCGGTGAATGCGAGAGATTCAAGGTCGAAATCCCAGTTGAGCGACGTGGTGTCGTTTGGCGTGGTGAATGCCTCGACGAGAAAATCGTAGTTGTATTTTTTACGGTCTTTCAGATATTTTATCCTTGCGTCGGCTTCAGTGAACTGGATGGTTCTGAAACTGATGCATGATTTGAGAAGAGGCAACACATTAAGCGTCACTTTGGCTCTGTCTACGTAAAGCAGAGTGTCTTTTTCTTCGTCTGAAATATAGAACTGATTTATTATGAATGCGTTAGGAAAGTTCCAATCTATTCTGTCGAGATATACGTCGGCTCCTGTGCGAGCCTCTATTTCTTTCGTTACTTTGCGTACGACCTTACTCTGTAGTTGCTCATTTTGCAATACAAAATACGCCGCAGTGAATAAGGTGAAAACAAGTGCGGCAAGAATAAGCACTATGTAAGTAAGTTTTTTTATCTTTGTATAAATTTTGCAGTCATTGAATAATGCTACAAAGTTAGTGATAAATAAAAAGATTTGAAAATGTCAATAAACATTTTAGCGATAGAATCTTCGTGCGACGACACTTCTGCTGCCGTTTTGCAGGACAATATCCTTTTGTCCAATGTGATCGCGAGTCAAAAGGTGCATGAAAGTTACGGTGGAGTGGTGCCTGAATTGGCATCTCGAGCTCATCAGCAGAATATTGTGCCAGTGGTGAGTGAGGCGATCAAACGTTCAGGATTGAAGAAGGAAGACCTTCATGCTGTGGCATACACTCGTGGACCGGGATTGATGGGAAGCCTTATGGTCGGCACTTCGTTTGCAAAGGGGTTCTCTCTATCGTTGGGTATTCCGTTGATAGACGTCAATCACCTTCAGGCTCACATTTTGGCCCATTTCATCGAGGAAAAGGATGTTGACCACAAATGTCCGCCTTTCCCATTCCTATGTCTGCTTGTGTCTGGTGGAAATTCACAGATCGTCTTGGTGGAAAACTACAACAAGATGAATATCATAGGTCAGACGATAGACGACGCTGCTGGTGAGGCATTCGACAAATGCGCTAAGGTGATGGGACTTCCATACCCTGGTGGTCCTGTTGTAGACAAGTTGGCTAAAGAGGGTAACCCAGAGGCTTTCAAGTTCTGCAAACCACATATCCCTGGTTTGGATTATAGCTTCAGTGGATTAAAAACGTCTTTCTTATACACATTGCGTGATGAGATAGCCAAGAACGAGAATTTCGTGGCGGAGAATGTCAACGATTTGTGTGCTTCTTTGCAGACCACGGTCGTTGAGATACTGATGGACAAGTTGCGTAAGGCTGTCAAACAGACTGGAATCAACCATGTGGCTGTGGCAGGTGGAGTGTCGGCAAACTCAGCGTTGAGAGCCGCATTCGAGGATCACGCCCGTCGCTACAAATGGAATATATATATCCCTAAATTCGGATATACTACCGATAACGCCGCAATGGTCGGCATCACTGGATATTTCAAATACAAAGATGGAGATTTCAGTGATGTGTCGCTACCTCCATTTGCAAAGGTGACAATTTGATTATTAATAGAATAGTAGAGACGGTGTGCACTCCGTCTCTTTTTATACGGTGTGCATTCCGTCTCTTTTTATACGGTGTGCATTCCGTCTCTTTTTATACGGTGTGTACTCCGTCTCTTTTATGTTGAAATATGATGAAGAAAGTTAGAAGTCCTTGGCTTGGTCAGGAAGGATATGATTGCATCGCTTGTTCCCCGACAAATCCCATCGGATTGAAGATGGAGTTTTACGTAGATGGAGAAGAGATGATCGGAATATGGAAGAGTAAACCACATTACGACGGATGGTGTGGAGTGGTGCATGGTGGTATCCAGTCGCTGATGCTTGATGAGGTTGGTGCATGGTGGGTTCACTACTTCAAACAGTCTGCAACTGTGACTGCCAGATTGGAGGTGAAGTTCATTAAAAGTGTGAAATCATCTTGGCCGGAAATTAAAGTTAAGGCTACAAAAGTCAAAGACTTACGCAAGTTTGTGACTCTACATATTGAACTTTTGTCTCCAGAAGGAGAAGTTTGTGGATCAGCAGAAGGAACATACTATATCGTGCCAAAGGAAGAGTCGGAAAAAGACTACGGCTTCTACGGATGCTTCTTGGAGGAAGATTGCAAATAAGGTCATGGTTACGAGACAAAACTGTATCATCTTCCACCGTTTGCGAAAGTGACAATTTGATTAAATTAGAAATAAATGCGGAATGCTAAATTATAGTGTTTTACATTTTTTTTCTGTAAATGAATTTGTTGGATACGATAGTGTTATCTCATAAATAATGTACGTTTGTAATTAATTGTGTTTTTTTTGTTAAAATGCAAACTGTTGTTCCGCTTTTTTGTATTTTTGCAAAAAAATGGTAGACTTTTGTTTGTTATGTTTCGTGCTTTTAATTTTATGAGGATGGCAATGATTGTCATCATGTGTTTTCCATATTGTTTTTTGTACGCTGAAAGTGTTGATTTAATTGATGCTCTTAGTGTGGCAAAAAATTTTATGAAGTATTCTTTTAAAAAAGATAAAATAGAAAATTTTGTGACATTTAACTCTGATTCTACTGTTACTATGTATGCATTCAATTTTGAATCAGGAGGTTTTGTTTTGGTTTCAGCAAGTGATAATTCAGATCCTATTCTTGCATATTCTAATAGAGGGTATTTTCAATCAAAAGATAGTATAGTCAACGATGGATTACTATGTTTTTTAGATGATTGTGAAACCGTAATTTAGGGAAGAGAGAAAAAGTCAGAGTCTGGATTACGAAGTGAAACTGAATTTTCTGAATCCAAAGCAAAATGGCAGGATTTGAGTGATAACTATGTTCCTTCTTATGGGGCTACTTCTGGTATTGAAATTGCAGGAGTTCCTAACTTATTGTATGATTCACTTCGAGGAGGTGCTGTTAGATGGAATCAATATGGTTGTGAAGGAGAAATTTATTCTTATGATAAAAACGGCACATTGAGCGTTTCTAATAACCCTAACAAAATATCATATAATGCCAAGATGCCTTCAATTGAAGGAGGTTGTGAACATGCTATTGCTGGCTGTGGTTCTATTGCTTTAGCGCAGGTGTTATGGAAATGGAAATACCCAGAGTCTGTGACATTCTCATATAAAGGAGAGGAGTATAATAGTATATATAAGTGGGATTCTATGCCATTTCGACTAAATGTTGAATCTTCAATGGAAAACATGAATCAAATTTCAACTTTAATAAGAGATTGTTCATTTATGTTGGGTACTAGTCTAGGATGTACATCCTCTATATCAAGTATAAAAAGTATAGAAAGATATTTAGTAGGTAATGATTTAATTAGGTATAACTGTTATGGTGAAATATGCACAGAGGAGTTCAGTGGAAGAAGCTGGGATCATTTTACATATTCTGTTTCTGAATGGACAGAAATATTAGTCTCTGAATTAATAGCAGGAAGACCTGTTATAACATCCTCAACAGTTGAATTCTCAACTGGAGGACATTCAACACATATTTATGTCATAACTGGATTTGAAAAACGTGCAGAGACTCCTTTTTTTCGAACTAATTTTGGATGGGGAGGGGAATGTGACGATGTACTATATAATTTAGATTTTTCAGAGACTGCTACACTGTTTTCTGAAATGTTACTTCAATCAGGCAATAAAAGAGCAATAATTGGATTGTCTCCAAAAAGAGAAGATGAGAATGGATTACATTCGATATATGGACGTTGCCAACAGGCAACAATTAGTGAATCTGGAATAGGAAAGCTATCTTTTTATGTAGAAAATGCAAATTCTTATCTTTTAACAATAAAATATAAAGGAAAAGAAAAGATTTATTATTCTACAGACAAATTTTATTATGAAGATAGAGACTTTATTATAAAGAAACGAATTGATAATATCTTTAGAAATGGATCTATTGAACTTTGGTATAGTAGTGATGCTTCTTTAGAAAATGAGATAGAGACAGAATCAGGAAAAGCTTTTGCTCCTACAACTTATGAATTGACTTTATTCAACAATTGTGGAGAAATAGTGACATATAAAGGAGTCTTTGAGAAAGACCCATTGACATCAAATCAAATTATGGAGGATGATGTAGATATTAGCATTTTCCCTAATCCTTCTTGTGGTAAATTTACAGTGGTGGCAAACTCTGAAATAAATTCTTTGGTTATAACAAACACAAATGGAACAGGGGTGTATGAACTTACGGGAAAAAAATCTTTGCGATTGGATTTAGATTTATCGTATTTTCCATCTGGTGTTTATTCAATAACCATAAATACAAGTGAAAAACAAATTGTCAAACAAATAATTTTGAAATGATGATAAGAAAAAACTTTTTTTTATTATTGCTCTTGCTGTTGACTTGTGTAAATGTCACTGCTTTTGAAAGTGAAAATTCAGCAATAAATTTTGCATGGGATTATGCAAAAAAAAATATTGAATCAATAGATGGCTACAATGTTGGTATATTGATGTCTGAAATTGATACTATTATTAATATGGAAACGATCATTTTGCCTCCTAAAGAACCTTTTGTGGTATATGATACTATATTGGTGCCTCCAGGTTATTATGTGATTGGCATAGAATCGAGGGAAATGTTTTCTGGAGGTTGTAATCCTTATACTCTACTTTATGCTTCAAAAGAAGACTCTACATATATTACAATAGATGCCTGCGGAGATTTTATGAACATCTATAATTGTCAAAAGCCTTTTGAAAATATGTTTACAAGGCAAACAGCTATTGATACATTGATCGCAAATTTGTCCGATTTTGTTGGTGATTCCAATTGTATAATGTATATGAAAAAAGAAGAAACAGATTCTTTATTTGCTCCACTTTGGAATTTTTTAATAGAATCAAAGTCAGATACGTTTCTTATATCTTATATAAAGGATATATATTTTGATGACAAACCTCACTATATAATAGAGCAAAACAAACAATATGATATTAATGATTATGAAAAGGTCTATTTTCGTCAGAATGGTGGAATTGATAATTTAGGGTCACGAGAAAAAAATGTGGCATATCCGAATCCAACGTCTGAAATAGTAAGAATTGATTTGGATAATTGTTCAGCTTGTTTGTGTACCATGGATGGTTGTGAACTAAAATGTGTTGATTCAAATCAATTGTTGATTTCTGAATTTCCGTCAGGACTATATCTTTTAAAAGTGATGAGGAATGACCTCATTTATTATGAAAAATTGATAGTGCGCAAATAAATGCTGAATTAAATTAGAAATTATAAATGCGGAATGCAGAATTATTAGCGTCCCGCATTTTTTATTTTTTTATTTAGCATTTAGCATTTAGCATTTAGCATTTAGCATTTAGCATTTAGCATTCTTTATTTTACTAATTCTTTGATTATCTGTCTGATCTCTCCTTTTGAGATATATCCCAGACTCAGATATGGCTCTCCTTCTTTTGGAATGAACATAAGTGTCGGCACTGATTGGATGTTGAATGCCATGGCCAGACGATCTTCTTTCTGCGTATCAACTTTGTAGAAATCTACATTCATATATTCGACAGACAATTCCTGTAGCTTTGGGGCTATTTTCTTGCATGGGGCGCACCATGTGGCATAGAAGTCTATCACGATCGGACGGCCTGATTTGTTTGTCCATTTTTGTGCGGAATCGTTTTCGAAATCATATATTTTTTCAAGAAATTCCTTGTATGTTATTGATGGAATTTCTGTATCCTTATCTTTGGTTATCATGTCTTTTATGCTTTTGACGCGAGCCTGCGACTCGACACCGTTTTTTGGAGTGCAGCATGATAGTGTAATCAAAGCGATTATCGCGCGGAATATGTTTTTCATTTGGCAAATTTTTTTGTTCTTAATTTAGGACAATCGTAGAAAGAGAATTCTGCTTCAGATTCCACATTTTCTCCTGTTATCTCTATCAATGAATGGCAACTCATGAAAGTGCCGTCTTCAATCTTCTTTATCCCGCTTGGCAATGAGATTTTTTCAATATTCTCACAGCCTGAAAAAGCGGCCTCTCCAATCGTTTGTAGCAACGTTAGATTTTGCAAATTTATGGTTGCCAGACTTTTACATCCGTCAAACGCATTCACTCCGATTCCTTTCAATGTGGTAGGAAGTGTGATGCTTTCCAACTTTTTACAGTCGGAAAACGCTCCGTATGCGATGGCATTCATTTTCCCTTTCAAGGTCAAGCCGGTCATGTTTTCACAGCCGTGGAATGTCATTTTTGGAAGGGTATCAAGGTCGGTTTCTATGATGGCAGATTTCAGTGAGCTGCATCCGTTGAACACGTATTCTCCGAGAGAATCCACGAACGACGGAATGATCAGCGTCTTCAAACCACTGCGGTCGAATGCGTGGTCTCCGATGGATAATTTTTTATTGTCTGCCTGAAAATCAACAGATTCTAAAGCGAGATTTTCTCCGAAAGCCCAACTGCCGATATGGTGGACACTGTTGGGAATATGTATCGTCTGCAGTGATCTGCAAGCGATGAAAGCGTCGTGCTCAATGGATTTTAATGTAGACGGAAGTGTGACCGACTCGAGTGAAGAGCAAAGGTAGAAACAGTGGTGTGGAATGGTTTCCACTCCTTGGGGGATAACGATTGATTTTAGTTTGCCACACTCGGCAAATGCAACAGGTCCGATTTTTTTCAGTCCCGACGGTAATTGCACCGTCTCCATCTTGCCACATTTCGCAAACGCCTGTTTCGCTATTTTAGTCACGGTATACCATCTTCCTCCATTCTCCACACTGTCTGGAATAATTGCCGTTTTTGGTAGAGTTTTGTCTACAGACAGAAGCGTCGCCTCTCCCGTCGTCTCATCAAAAGAGAATGAGAAAGGAGACGCGATTGCGAATATTCCATTCAGCAATATAGATAATGTCAGAATAATCAGTTTTTTCATTTTAGAATCAGAACAATGATATTTTATCGATTTTCTGCAAACAATTGGCAAGTTAGAAATTATATTTTATATATGCAAGTAAGCAAATTTCATTTTTCAATATTCATACTTATGTGTGACTTTTACATTGTTTTGTGTGAATTGATTTCATATGAATGTAATATGTCGTAATCTGTTTTTTGTTATTTTTGCATCGTAAATTTTAAAAATTATATATGAAAAAAACTTTAAGTACATTTTGGGAATTACTGTTTTGTGTTTGTTGTTATGCAATTAATGGAGACGGTAGTGCAGGTAATCCTTATCAGATAGGAAATGTGGATGAACTTTATGAGTTTGCGTCTATTGTCAATGAAGGATCTGTTGCCGCCAATGGTGTTTTGACTGCGGATATTGTTGTCAATAATCTTCAACCGGATTTGTTTGATGGAAATTATGAAGGAGTTAAACTTTGGGATCCAATATGTGGCAAATTAGTGAATTATGATGGTCTCTTTGATGGGAATGGCCATTCCATTTCTGGTCTTGTCGTCAACCCAAACAAAGATTTGTTCAGTTTTGGATTTGTCGGATCTTGTTCGGAAAAGTCTGTGATTAAAAACTTGATAATCAAAGACTCGTATTTCTCTGCGAAAAATGATATCGGAGTTATTTGTGGACGTAACTATGGAACTATAGAGAATTGTGAATCATATAATTCCATTGTAGATGGGCTTGAGGATCCTTACGGTCCTCCATATAGAGGTGGTATCAGTGGAGCGAATTTTAACAAGATCAGACATTGTTACAGTACAGCGACTATAATGTCCCCTGAAGAATGCATTGGTGGTATTGCCGGATATAATTCTGGCACAATTGCTGAATGTGGATTTTGTGGTGTTTTGGTTGCAAAAACGGCTAAGACATCTGCAGGAGGAATTTCTTTTTCCAATACGGGAGTTATAGAAGACTGTTACAGTGCTGGGTCGTTTGAAGGTGATTTCAAGAATGTCTGTGGAATAACAAAAATCTCTTATGTAAAGAACTGTTATTATGATTCAACCAAATGCCATCAGACTCAAAAATTCAGTGTGCCCCAGCCATACAATACAAAAGATTTCACTTCAGGTAAAATATGTTTCTTGCTGAATTCCAATTCTACAAGTGGTTCTATTGTATGGCATCAGGATTTGTCAAAAGATACTCTCCCTTTGTTAGTTGGTAAAGATGTGTATCAATCAAGTCCTTGTGTAGGCTTCTATTCCAATGAGAAAGATTCTTTGGAACATGATCATGAAATGGAAAACAATGTATGTGTACATTGTGATTATCATGTCCACAAATATCAGGATTTGATGTGTGAAATATGTGGAAAAGACCAACGTCTGGATGATGACGGAACGTTCCTTATCTACACTGCAGATGATCTTTACGATTTTGCAAACCAGATAAATGAGTGGCAGAATCTTACACTTAATGCGAAATTGATGAATGATATAGTTGTGAACGACGTGGATTTGTCAAATACGGATTCAATTGCGGATACATTGAGAATGTGGATACCGATAGGTGTTGAACGTTTGGGTGTATACAATGCTTGCTTCGATGGAAACGGATACTCAATAAGTGGTCTATTCTGTAAAGGTAGCGATTGGTTTTATCTTGGCTTATTTGCAGAGAACGGACCTTATAGCACTATAAAAAACTTAAAGATTGTCAATTCTCATTTTGAAAGTGAGGATATCTATGGCAATGCAGGTAGCATAACTGCAAATAATAAGGGCGTTGTCGTAAATTGTGAAAACTATGCGACGGTTAAAGGTAAGAATAATGTAGGTGGAATTTGTGGAGAAAACAGACTGGCCACTATATATGGATGTGTAAATCATGGTGCCATAATGACAATGGACACTAGGGGAGAAGCGGGAGGAATCACTGCTCGTAATTACCAGGGACTGATAGAACGCTGTGGAAATGAGGGATATGTTACAGGTTCTGTCGCCGGAGGTATTACGGGATCATCCGGCAAAGACAAAGGTGATGGCCCTGTAAGTTATCCTCAAATTAATTACTGTTACAATATTGGTGAGATTACAGGAAAAACTTATGCTGGTGGTTTGGCCGGTGATGATTTCTACAAAATAAGCCACTGTTTTAATGCAGGAAAGGTGAGTGGAGAACAAAACTATGGATCAATATCTGGAGGAAAGTTTGAGACATATCTTCCTGATCCAGACAGTGTGGAAGTGACCAAATGTTTTGCTTTAGTTGGGTGCGACAGCGTTTTGGATGGTGTCGAAGAGACTTCTATCCCGGAACCATACGACATTACGGTCGTGGATTCTGCAACATTTGCAAGTGGAGCTGTGGCTTTCATGTTAAATGAAGGAATTACCGACGGCACACAACCGTTTTATCAGACAATTGAGGAAAGAAAACATGCTCTGAGAGCTATGGTTTCGCCTACGGACAAGTTGGATTGTTTCCCAGTGCTGGACTCTCTACATGGCACGGTATATTATAATGAAGAGATTTCTGTTTATTATAACTATGAAATGGAACCGACAGACTTCCAGATTATCGATTCCAACAAATCCAATGCTGTGTATGTGTTTGGTAATCGTGTAGTGGTTCCAGAGATAAATGATAAACTTATGGTCTACAGTATCGATGGCAAGCTCGTCCGTTTTACGCCTGTGAAGACAAATTCACAAAACACAGAATTTGTTCTTGATAAAGGCATTTACATGATTGTTGTTGATGGAAAAACGTTCAAGATAAATATCGCTAAGTAAACACTATATGTCAAATGAAAAATAAGGATGTTGCATGGTTAATCCCGCAACATCCTTATTTTTTGTATTCTAGATTAAAAATAACTATTCAATGATCTTGTGATTTAATCTTCAATGGTTAATTCAGACCTCCAAGATTTCCCGATAAATCGTAAAGGTCAGAATAATCTCCGTTCAAGTATTTACAGAATTGCTCTTTTGTCAAAGCTTCTGCCATTTCAAATTCTTCTTCGTCTATAGGTGCATAAACGACTGTGCCATCAATTTTGAGATCTGGATTCTCTTTCTTTCCATTTTCGTAAGCGGCTTTCGCTAATGTTTCATTTTGATAATTGATGTATGAAGTAGCATCCTCGATTTGGTCACCAGAAAAATGAAATACAGAGATTTGGTTTCCTTTTATATATACGACATCGTCACCGTCAATAAATGCTCCGCTTTTACCTTCGTATTTCTTGAAAACAGAAGAATTTGAAGATAAATTTGAAGATGATCCTTTGTCATCGTCGTCGTCGCCACAAGAGACGAATGATACGCTTCCTAACAATATCATTGTCCAGGAAAGCAACATTAACAAATGTTTTTCATATTGTAACTTAGATTAATATTAAACTCTTTGCAAATATATCATAATAATGATAGCTTAGGTAGATCAGATAGATATTTAACAAAAATTAAGGTTCAGAACATTTCTGCCCTGAACCCTAACTTCTTCAAACAAATCTTATTTCTTTGTGATTTTCGCTACAGCGTCCATGATCTCCTTTGCTACCTTCTCAGCTTCAGCCTCAGTAGCTGCCTCTGAATAGATACGGATGATTGGCTCTGTATTAGATTTTCTCAAATGAACCCAGCTGTCTGCGAAGTCGATCTTTACACCATCGATGTCGTTGACCTCTTCGTTCTTGTAAGCCTCCTTGATAGAAGCAAGCACCTTGTCGACGTTGATGTCTGGAGTAAGCTGGATCTTGTTCTTCGAGATGAAATATAGTGGGTATTCCTTCTTCAACTCACTTACCTTGATTCCCTTGTTTGCAAGGTGAGTCAAGAACAATGCGATACCTACCAATGCGTCTCTACCGTAGTGGCTCTCTGGATAGATGACTCCTCCGTTACCCTCACCGCCGATGACGGCGTTTGTAGCCTTCATCTTAGTTGTGACGTTGACCTCTCCTACTGCAGCTGCGTTGTAGACACCGCCACGACGCTTTGTCACGTCACGTAGAGCACGAGTTGAACTTAGGTTGGAAACTGTATTTCCTGGAGTCTTGCTCAACACATAGTCTGCGACAGAAACCAATGTGTATTCCTCTCCGAACATGTCGCCGTTCTCTGTGATGATAGCCAAACGGTCTACATCTGGGTCAACAACGAAACCGACATCAACTTTCTCTTTCTTGCAAAGGTCTGCGATATCAGTCAAGTTTGCTGGAATTGGTTCTGGGTTGTGTGCGAAGTGTCCTGTAGCCTCACAGTTCAAGCATTTAACGTTCTTTACGCCAAGACGCTCAAGAAGTTTTGGCAATACATTACCTCCGACTGAGTTGACACAATCGATAGCAACTGTGAAGTTGGCTTTCTTGATAGCCTCTACGTCTACAAGCTTCAATGCCAATACCTTGTCGATATGGATGTCGTCGTAGTTGTTTACATATTTGACCTGTCCAAGATTGTCGACCTCAGCGAATGTGTATTCGTCGTTGTCAGCCATCTTCAACACCTCTTTTCCATCTGCATCAGAAAGGAACTCTCCTTTTTCGTTAAGAAGCTTCAATGCGTTCCACTGCTTTGGATTATGGCTTGCAGTAAGGATGATACCACCGTCTGCCTTCTCATTTACAACTGCGATCTCTGTAGTAGGAGTTGATGCGAGACCAATGTTCACTACATTCACACCAAGACCAACAAGTGTGCCAGTTACGATAGAGTCTACCATTGGTCCGGAAATTCTTGCGTCGCGGCCGACAACGATAGTCGCTGTCTTCTTTCCGTTTCTCTTTGCGATCCAAGTGCCGAACGCTGCTGTGAATTTTACTACGTCAAGTGGTGTTAGGTTATCTCCTGTGCCTCCACCAATAGTACCTCTGATTCCAGAAATAGATTTTATCAGTGTCATGTCTTATTTATTATTTTTTTTCGTTCAATCAATGATTAAAGCAAAGTTATAACAAATTTTTAGTGATAAAAAGGATATATTTGCAAAACCTTTGCAGAAAGGTCAAAAATGTATGAAAAAAACGTATTTCTTAATAATTGCAATATTTTTAGTCTTATTTTCCGCCTGCTCGCCGGTGAAGTATGTGGCGGATGGTGATTTTTTGCTTGATGACGTAAAAATTAACAATAAAAATACGCAGTTGAAGGAGAACGACGCGGAGTCGTATATCCGTCAGCAACCCAATCTGAAAATCTTCGGTCTTTTCCGTGCTCATCTCCGTCTTTATAGTCTTTCCAGAAAAGATTCTATAAAGCGCAACGGTAGGGTCAGACGTTTGGGCCGTGCTCTTCGTAAGATGGGTGAACCGCCTGTGATCTACAACTCTATGATGCGAATCCAGTCGGAGCGTCAGTTGGAGAAATACTACCGTGCGAAGGGATTCATGAACGCAAAGGTTACCTCCGACGTGGTGTTCAAGAAGAAACGTGCTGTGGTGACTTATCATATTAATGAAGGAGAACCATTCCGAATCGAGAATATTGAATACGATTACCGTGGCGACTCCGCAATCAAAAAAATTGTGGAGACGGACAGATTCTATGAGACAAAACTGAAGAAGGGAATGCTTTTCGACAGTGATGAGCTGGATGCGGAACGCAACAATATGTCGAGTCTGTTGCGTCGACACGGATATTTTTATTTCACAAAGGATTATATCACTTACACTGCGGACACGACAGTTGGCGACCATAAGGTGGATCTGACATTGGAACTCAAGCCGTTCACTAAGACAACGTCGGATGGAAGCAGAGTGGATGTGCCGCACACAAAGTATAGGATTGGAGATATCTCCGTCGTCACGCTGGACAAAACGCATGTCTCTTTCTCTGAGGTGCTGGAGTATGATAGTGCAAGGACGGAGGAGGGCATATTGATGAAGTATATGCGCAAGCCGTTTTTGAGATCTTCGGTGATAGAAGACAATATTATGTTTGGAAAAGGTGAGGCTTACAATTCTATGCGTTCCGACTTCACTTTGTCTAAGTTCAATTCTCTTGGCATTGTGCGAGCCGCATATATCAACTTCAACGACAAACATAATGATGCTAATGAGGTGGATTGCCAGATCACACTCTCTCCGACAAAGTCAAAATCAATTTCTGCTGATGTTGAGGCTACTACCACATCCGGCGACTTCGGTTTTGGCGGAACTTTGGGATGGAGCCACCACAATATTTTCCGTGGATCTGAATGCTTGACATTCAAGTTGAGCTACTCTCAGGAGGCGATCAGCGGAATGGATATCACTAATGATAAAATCCGTGATTATGGTGCTAGTGTCACACTTGCCATTCCCCGTGTGATGTTCCCGTTCCTGACTCGTGATTTCAGACGACGTATCAACGCCAACACAGAACTTGATGCGGCGTTCAGTGTCCAGCAGATGGGGTATAGACGTGACCAGCTTAGTTTTGGATGGAAGTATAAGTGGCAACGTCGTCGCTTCTATAATTTTGAGATAGACTTCCTCGACTATAATCTTGTGAAGATGGAGAATGCGGATGCTTTCCGTGAAAAGTATTTCAAAGAGCATGCCAATCCTATCTTGCTCTATAATTATACCGACCACCAGATCCTATGTACGGGATTCACCTATACATTTGATAATATGTCGAGCAAGCGATTGCTTAATAAGAGACTTTTCAAGGCTAGTTTCGAGACTGGAGGAAACACATTCCAGCTTTTCAGCCATGTATGTAAATACGATACGTCGAATTTTGGTCAGAATATGATTTTTAAGGTTCCATATTCTCAATATGTGAAGACGGAATTGGAATATGCTTTCAACCAGTATATCAACGAGAAGTGTAGGATTGTTTACCATGCGAAAGCTGGTGTCGCGGTGCCGTATGGAAATTCAGACGGAGTGCCGTTTGAAAAACGATTCTATGGTGGTGGAGCGAGTGGCGTGAGAGGTTGGGCGGTTCGTACACTTGGCCCCGGTAAATTTCCGTCTACTAACGACTATCTCGCTCAGACGGGTGATATTAATCTTCTGTTGAATTTGGAGTACCGCATCAAATTGTTCTGGAAACTTGAGCTTGCCACATTTGTCGATGCAGGAAATGTGTGGACGTTATATAATGATAATAACGAAGATCAGCAAGGTGGTGAATTCTTTATAGATGAATTCTATAAGCAGATTGCGTTGGCCGGAGGTGCTGGATTGAGAATAGATTTCTCTTATTTCTTGATCCGTTTTGACCTCGGTCTGAAATTCCACGATCCATCTCGAATTGATAAGGGCACACAGTGGCGTACTGCACATGGCATGAATAAGAATGATTTCGCATTCCATTTCGCTGTAGGATATCCTTTTTAAATGCAAAATTAGGAATGCAGAATGCAAAATGTAAAATGTTTGAGTATCGGTGGCTTGATAAAATAGAAGATTATGTTGAAGGTAAATAAGACAATGGAACTCCGAGAGAGGGTTCGTAAGGTGAAAGAGATGCTTCGTCTGTCGATGGATGGAAGCACAGCAGCTAGATTGCGTCATTTGGGCTATAAACTGACTTTTGGAGTGACATATCCTCGTTTGAGGGAGTTGACTGTGGAGATCGAGCCAGATGCGGAACTTGCAGAAAGTTTATGGGGATTGCGTCAACGAGAGACGATGCTTATCGCCACAATCATAATGCCGACGGAATGTTGCACACCAGAGGTGGCAGACAGATGGGTGTCGGAAGCCTTCAACGAGGAGATTGCTGAGTATCTGTCTCGCAATCTTTTGATCAGACTTGATTTTGCAGGAAATATTGTGGTAAGTCTTGCTGATGCGACGGAATGGCAGAAAATGCTGATCGGATATTCGTTGCATTCGCGTCTTCTTATGAACGACAGATCCGTAGACACTATGATAGAGCAGTACTTATCCAAATCTGTGGATGATGTGCATAATACGGACAAGAGAGCCTTGTCTGCGATCGCCTTTTTCTTGAAGCAGGTGGCTCGACGTGAGCAATATCTCGACAGAGTGAAATCAATTATTGCCCAGCTTAAAACGTCGGAATCCATTTCAGCTCAGTGGGTGGCTGAAGAGGTGAATACGTTTGTTGAGTATAGTTTGTAAAACATGGACCCCCAGAATGACAAAATTGATCTCATTATGAAAAGTTAAAATAGTTTAAACACAATATATTTTTGTGCATTCTTTTATGTCAACACGCATAAAAAGTCGGTAATTTTGCCGAAAACACAAAAAAATGGTAAAAAAGGTTATAAAAAATCTATTGATTGCCACATGTTTAACTGTGGCAAATGTTGTTTCTGCAGAAAATCTTATCCTGTTAGGTGTAGATGGATTTCATGATAAAGTGGAATTTAGACAGATTCAAAATTTCGTTGTGATAAACAGTGATTCCATTTCTACGTTCACTGCAAATATGAAAGACGGTACGAAAAAAGAAAACATACGTCTTTTTACAACCAAAGAGATGCAAATGGCAAAAACAGTTGACAAAACAGCGATTGCCGACTCTATTTCCATATTCCCAAATCCTGTATCTGATAAATTAAGAATCTATGGTGCCGGAGAATCCCCAAAAGTCTACATCATGAATATGAATGGAGAGATAGTCATTGAGAGTAAAGGATCCGAGGTTATTGTCTCTTCGTTATCAGAAGGAATCTATTTGGTTAAGGTAGGAGGTTTATTTGCTAAATTTTTGAAAAAGTAAAAGGACGTCATGGATATAAAAAAATATATTTCTGGATTTGCATTCTCATCGATAGTTGCAATTTTTGCCACCGTATCTGCACAACAGTTTTTTTATCATTATAAAGACGGAGATATCATCAAAAGTGAAGATGTGTCTAATATAGACAGTGTGGCTATATCCGACAATACAATCCGCCATTACAAGAGTGGAAATCTACTTTACGAATTGTCGGCATCAGAGGTCGATAGTATTGCTTTTGAACCTATTATATGTATAGAAAAGACTGAACTTGAACTCAAAAACACGATGGACTCTGAGTGGTTGGGATTTACAAGTGTTCCCAAAGGTAGTGTGAGAGCAAGCGATGTCATATGGACAAGTTCTAATCCTGCTGTAGCAAAAGTCAGCGATGGATATGTCTCTCCGATCAACGAAGGAGAGTGTGTCATATCTGGTCGATATGGGTCGAGAATGGTAAGTTGTGCCGTGAAAGTGACTCATGCTTTGACCGTTGGTGGACGAGAGTTCGTTGATCTTGGCTTGGCAAGTGGAACGCTGTGGGCGACTTACAATGTTGGATCTGCCAATTCAGAAGCACGAGTAGGGTATTATGCTTGGCGTGAAGTGTCTGAAAAAAATTCTTATTATTCAAATAGTGATTAGTGGGGGTATACAATGGATGAACTTTATTCTAAAGGTGTCATAAACGATGTCGCTGACAGTTTGACGGAAAATCTCACTGGTAATTTAAGACCACATTATGATGCAGCTTATTCAAATTGGAATTCTGACTGGCGAATGCCGACATTGAGTGAATTTAATGAGTTGACAGAGTTGGAAAGCCATTGGACAGAGAAGAATGGCGTTTATGGAAGAGAGTTCATAGGAAAGAATGGCAATACACTTTTCTTACCAGCATACGGTTGGAAGAGAGAAAAATTTGAAGGTGGCGACCTAAATGAAGACCAGGTGACAGGAATGTATTGGACCTCGACATTCTACAAAACTAATGGATCTTATCTTCTTACGTTTAAGAAAGACACTATTTCTATGAAACCAGCACAGGTTGGTTTTGGAACCCAAATTCGTCCAGTTGTTGATATGTCTTCTGAAAAATTTATTTTAGTAGAAAAGCGACTTGTTTTGAACCTGACAGACCAACCATTCACTTTGGGATTTGTCAGTCTGCCAAGTGGAACTATTTTAGTAGATGATGTAGAATGGACAACTTCAGATGTAGACGTGGCATCAGTAAGCAAGGGTGTTGTCTCTCCAGTTGGAATCGGCGAGTGTACTATCTATGCAAAATATGGCAACAGGACGTTGTCTTGTTTTGTAGAGGTTATTGGAGAGCCTGAACCTGAAGATCCCGTGAAACCAGAATATGTAGATTTAGGACTTACTAGCGGAACTCTTTGGGCTACATCCAATATTGGCTCTGTTCATACTAAC
>JAEEMG010000089.1 GCA_016283095.1 Paludibacteraceae bacterium
AAAAACAAAGCGAGAATATGCATTTGCACATTCTCGCTTTTGATTTAAGATGATTTATATCCTTAAAGAGTTTCTATTTCATTCAAAGACAGTTTGGTTAGTTTGGCTATGAGAGATGGATTCATTCCTTCTTTCTTCATTTCTTTTGCAATTTGGATGGAATTATTTTTCCTGCCTTCCTCAATACCTTCTTTCCTACCTTCCTCGAGGCCTTCTTTCCGTCCATCTTCTAAACCTCGCTCGTATCCAGCCTCCTCCATATCAACCTCATCCTCAAGGGCTTTCAAACTTGCCTCATAGATCCTGTGTTCTTTCTCGGAAAGAGCACCTATCTTTGCCTTCTCGATAAGACGAAGTAGTCCTTCATCCGCTCGTTCGTATACTGATGGGTCGATATTTTCCATACGTCCTAAATTTTTGAAGAAGTCAAACCAAATGTCCCTTTGGGTTATGTTGTTGGCATCCAAAGAGAACTGTGGCAAAGATATAAAATATTTTCGATGTCTGTCCCAAAATATCTTTCCTGTGTCCAAATCACACTCTGCGGTACGTGTAACCGCCTTGTCGATATCAGCCATGTTCTTGCCCATAATGAAGATACCTATAATTTTTGGAATGTCTTTCTTCATCTTCCTCCATGCGTGTCCTCTTTTGATTTTGCTGTCCATAAGTTTGTAGACGTAGAAGTTAGCACGAGTCTTGAAGAATTTCTGACATGAGTTCTGCATCTCAATCAAGATGGAATTTCCTTTGTTTGTGGTGCAGAGAAGGTCGAATGTGACACCTCGTTTGTCCTTTTGGGAGGCTGTTTTCTCCACATTCTCAAACTTTACTCTTGTGATTGTGTCCTCGTCGCCATCCAAAATGGCATTTAGAAATGATTTCATGATGATCGGGTCTGACATGCAATATTTGAACCCGAAATCACATCGTAAATCGATAAATTTACCCATTTTTTATCTGTTTTTATTTTTTGTACTATGTCTAATCATAAAGACTAAACGATTTCAGATGCAAATATATTAATTTCCATTGAATGATATACATCAATCAATAATTAATTTCTGTATGTCTCATGGAAATGGTAGGGGGAAACTCTTGTAATGGAAGGTTAATGATTCCGTCCCCGAAGGGGACACATCGACTTTAGTCAACCCTATCCGATTGTAGCATAACTTGTTATGCTACTGTCGGGGAAGAGACAAAAAGTTTGTATTACTAACTGTCGGAGCGACGTCGCACCTGGAGTCTAAGGTCAGACACTAACCTCAATCTTCAAACTTCAATTTATCCTCCTCCCAATCCTTGTATTTCTGAGAGAGAAGATTGAGCCATTTTGCCAACTGCTGGATGGCATCCATTGTTTCCTTCGACACTTCCTTTCCCGAGATTTTCAGCATCGTCGTGCCATAAAGAGCAGTGAGTGCCAAATCAACATCGTTGACCTCTGCCCCACTCTTATTTTTTGCTCTGAACTCCTGCAGCACAGGCAATATCTGGAAAAACAAAGCATTGTATGAAATCTGTTCTGGAGTCTGAAGCAATTTCATATGAAGGTCATTCATATCGTCCACAACATTCATTATGAACTGAAGATGTCCGAACGACTGTTTCTGCTCGTTCACCATTCCAGAAATCATATTGTCGTACCACTCACGGATCGCTTTCTTATCAACATCGTCCGCATAACGGGAGATTATATTCTGATCAATCTTCTCTATATCCAGACCAAAAGCTCTGATTATGTCTTCAATCTGCCAGATATAAAGCACATACTCAGATATACTTTTATTTCTCAACTGTTTTGCTGCAATCATAACTCTGTATCTAAAACTGATTAATCATCGTCGTCATCCAGATCAAAATCCCAATCCCAGTCATCACTGATAAATTGAGGCTCCGTATACTCATTGATGTCTCTACGGTCTTTTTTAGTAGGTCTGCCAGCTCCACGATCTCGCTGTCCGTTGGATGTATAACGGCTTAGTTCAAGGATTTCTATCTGTTCCTGTGGAGTGACATTCTCCATGAATTCAGGCACAAGTTTGGCACCCATACGGTTCTCACTCAACGCAAGCACCTTGAAAGAGTATGTGATCGGGGCACGCTTGATCTGGATGACATCACCTACGCGAATCATCTTCGACGCTTTTTGGGAATTGCCACCAACCATGACATGACCTTTTTTGCAAGCCTCAGCTGCCAATGTTCGCGTCTTGAACAATCTTACGGCCCACATCCATTTATCGATGCGTACCTCCTCCTTAACCTCTTTTGCCATTACTTGTTGTTGTATTGGTTCATTGTGATGTCGAGTCCTTGAAGCATGAAAGAGACAAGAGCGTCCGCCGCGATCTTTTTTCTTTCTGGCATAGCCGCCTTATCCTCTTCGCTAAACTCACCCAGCACAAAGTCTACCTGCTTGCCTTTAGGAAAATCGTTGCCGATACCGAATTTCAGACGAGCATACTTCTCTGTGCCAAGAAGTTCCTGGATATTTTTCAGACCATTGTGACCACCTGCGCTACCACTACCCTTGATACGTATCTTACCAAAAGGAAGAGAAAGGTCATCCACAACGACGAAGATGTGATCAACATCTATCTTTTCTTTATTTGCCCAATAGCGTACTGCATTTCCGCTAAGATTCATATATGTGTTAGGCTTCAACAGGATAAATTCCTTGTTTTTCACACGACCTTCGGCGATAGCACCGTAACGTTCGTCCTTAAAAACAAGATTGGACGCTTCGGCAAAAGCGTCCAATACCATAAATCCAATGTTGTGCCTTGTGTTGGCATACTCGTCTCCGATGTTGCCAAGCCCAACAATCAGATATTTCATTATGAGTTAGCTCTTGAACCACGAGTTGCCTTAACTGTAGCAACAACGTTGATAGGATTGTTCAACAACTCAAGATTCTCGTATGACAATGCGCCAACCTGGATAGACTTACCGATACCTAGGCTCTCAACATTAACGATCAATCTGTCTGGGAAGTTAGTGTAGATACCCTTAACACGAAGCTTTCTCATCTGCTGAGACAACTTACCTCCTAGCTTAACACCTTCTGCAAGACCCTCAAGCTTGATAGGAATTTCGATCACAACTGGCTTCTCAGTTGAGATCTCAAGGAAATCGATATGAAGAATGTTATCCTTAACTGGGTGAACCTGAAGGTCCTTCAAGATAGCTGTAACTGTCTTACCAGCGATAGTCAACTCAACGATGTATACGTTTGGAGAGTAGATAAGCTTTCTAACATCACCCTCTTTAACTGTAAAGTGCTTTACATCGCTACCACCGTAAAGTACACATGGGATAAGACCGTTTGCACGAGTCTCCTTTGTAGCCTTCTTGCCTAGATCTGCACGAAGCTCACCTGAAAGTTGAAATTTTTCCATTTCTTTAATAATTTTTTAAGTATACTCAGGATTAGATTTTCTAATCCCCCATAATACTCCTCAATGATTTTTTGCCGAAAATCAAGAAAAGCGATGCAAAGATAAACAGAAAAATGCAAAACACAAAACAGACAATGTGAAATGTGCCCGAGAATCAAAATAATCTTTGAAAATCGTAATGAATTATGTACTTTTGCAGAGTTTTTTGAAAAACGCCATGGATATAAACAATCAAGAGACTATCAACTTTATAAAGTCAGCGATTCTTTTTTGTCGTGTTATCGAGCAATCTGCCGACGACACATCTAAGGATTTCGCAAAAAAACTTGCGGGATCATTGGCTGGCTTATATGCTGCGACTGTCGACCTTCCTTCTTACGATGAGGAGTACGACGATATCGAACTTGAATGTAAAGTGACGGAGGCCATGTACAACTCTGTCGTACAAATTGTCAGCGACAAACTTGGTGCACACGACGATTTTCTGACCGTCGACCACGTTGACATGCAATACAGCGATACTCCTATTGTAGTCCATGTGTCGGAAGACATCGCCGATATCTATCAGGACATCGTCGATATGACACATCGAATCCAGAGTGCAGACAACGCAATCATGTGTGCCGCTCTTAAAGAGTGTGTGGATCACTTCCACGAGTTCTGGGGGCAGTGTCTTACCCGCAGTTTGGGTGCACTCCATTCTTATATATCAGCACCAGACGACGAAGAAGAAGATTGACAACAAATGGGACAGTTTGCTGAATCTATAACCAAAGAGGAAATCCAGCAGTTGCCGTACGCATCTTTCGACGGCGACATAATCGTCGTGTCAAAATTCGACATGGTGAAGGAGGCTGTCGACTATTTGAGCAAGCAAAAAGTACTTGGTGTTGACACAGAGACAAAACCTGTCTTTGTAAAAGGCAAGACCAACCAAGTGGCTCTCTTACAGATAAGCTCGGAGCAACGCTGCTATCTGTTCCGTCTCAACCTATTGAATATTCCTGAATCAGTGGCTGAACTTTTTGCGAACCCTAACATCACAAAGATCGGTCTCAGCCTTCACGACGACTTCCGCCAACTCCGCAGACGCATGCCAGACTTCAAATGCGAGAATTACGTGGAGCTACAGAGCTACGTGGAGAAATTCGGAATCAAAGACAAAAGCCTGCAGAAAATATACGCTATAATCTTCAAACTCCAGATCTCAAAACGTCAGCAGACTTCCAACTGGGAAGCCAATCCGCTCGACCATGCGCAGATCAAATATGCGGCTCTCGATGCCAACGCCACACTCCAAATCTACAACACGTTGAGCCAGAGTGAAGAGGGCAAGAGATTCCCTGCCGAGCATCTTTCTTCAGCTGTATTGGAGCAAATGCAGTTGGCTCAGCAAGAACGTGCAAAAGAGAAAAAAGAAAGACGAGAGAAAAGGAAAGCCGAACTTGAGAAAAAGCCGAAATTGGTCGTGCAGAAAAGTCCGGAAGAGATTTATGAGGAAAACATGCAGTCAATCTCCCGTCTTTACAAGAAATTCCAGGGACATCGTCCTTCTACGATCACTCCGATCGCACAGGCTGGATCTGGCAGACAATATTTCATTGTAGACGGAGAGTCTGGCAAATACGTAGCCACTATAGGAGAAACAGTGGAAGAGAACAATGCTTTCATATATCTCGCAAGACAACTGAAGAGAGCAGGTGCATCGGTGCCAAAAGTATTCCACGTCTCCAAAGATAAGATGATCTATCTGCAGACCTACTGCGGCAACGACTCATTATATAAAGTGCTCGACAGATTCCGTCAGACAAACGAATATTCCAAGACCAGCATCCGAATGCTTTGCAAAGTGATGTCAGACTTGGCAAGAATACAGTTTGTTGGAGCAAAGACGGTGGATTTTGCCAAATGTTATCCAGAATCAGAATTCTCAAGAGATGGATTGATGGCTGACTTTGCCAAATTCGAGACATACTTTGTAAAGAAGCATCCGATAGAATACTCAGAATCCCGTCTGCACGATGATTTCGAAAAGATGTGGACGACGATGAGTGAAATCCGAAAAGACGCATGGGGATTCATGTACAGAGATTTCCAGTCTCGCAATGTCATGGTGAAATCAGGCGGATTATGGTATATTGATTTTCAGGGAGGACGACGCGGACCTATCTGGTATGATCTGGTATCGTTTGTTTATCAAGTAAGAGCGAAATATCCAGAATCCGTTAAGACGCAGATGATCTCCGTCTACTTGAAATCGATAAAGAAATTCATCGAGATCACAGACGACGAATTTTACGGCAACCTCTCATTCTTTATCCTGACCCGTATGGTCCAAGTGCTTGGCACCTACGGGCTCCGTGGTTTGGAAGAGAGAAAAGAGACATTCCTCGGACAGATTCCTGATACCTTGAAAGTATTGGAAAACGTTGTCGACAAATTTGAGTCTGAATATCCGGAACTTATAAAAGTCATAAAAGAAGCGACGAAGCATTATGGAGAATAAGGAATTGGTAGTCAAAGTGTTCAGTTTTTCTTATAAGAAAGGGATTCCTGCCGACGAATCAGGCAACGGAGGAGGCTATGCTTTCGACTGTCGCGCTGTGCACAACCCAGGCAGATACGAAGAATACAAGCAACTCACTGGCAGAGACAAGCCTGTGATTGATTTTTTGGAGAAAGACGGTGAGATTCTCACATTCCTTGATTCAGTTTGGGCATTGGTAGATTTCCACGTCGCACGCTATATGGAGCGAGGATTCACAAGCCTGATGGTAAGTTTCGGTTGTACAGGAGGACAACACCGTTCAGTCTACTCAGCACAGAAGACAGCAGAGCATATCTCTGAAAAATTCGGAGTGGAAGTGAGGCTGGAGCATGTGGAGCAACACATTAAAGAAATTATAAATGCTAAATGTGGAATGCTAAATTAGCGAACACTACCCTTGAGGATTGTTAAGGGCGGAACGCCCTAACCCTACTCTCAAAGCGAGCCCGTAAGGGCGAGCATATATCAAAATGATTTCATATCCGAATAAAATCAATGGACAAAACCGAGATCATAAAGATATCCGTCATCGCACTCATCATCGTCGCACTGCTCAACGCGATTGGGATGAGTAGCAATATCCACATCAAATGGATGTTGAAATTGTTCACTGGGTTTTCATTGTTCATCGTCATATTATATTGGAAAACGATTCCATACAAGAACAAACTCAGCGACGACAATCTGAAAAAGTTTGAGGCAGTCGGCAACATTTGCGACCCCATCTTCAACCTGTTCACGAACCTGCCAAAAATCAAATTGGGAGAATATACAGAGATGAATATAGCTCCATTGGTGGTTTGTGGAATCCTGATATTGATTTTGATGATGCTGTAGAAACGCCACAATAAACTCTGACAAAATGGAATACCTACCCAAAGATCCAGCCATATTAGTTTCGAGCGTCAACATGCTTCTTAGAGACGAAGAGTTTGACACTTTGGAATCATTATGCTATAATTTTGGAAACGATCCGGATAAGATAAAAGACTATTTATACGGACATGGATTTGTGTACGACGAAAATCAAAGACAATTCCGTCCGATTGGTTACGACAAATAAGAATGATAACGAAAGAAAGTATCGAGACTGCATACAGTTTCTTGCATCAGAAACAGAGAATATACATTCATTCCACGCTCGACTGGCAGAAAGACGACATTGAAATCGCCATCGCCGACTATGCTGACGGAATGAACAAAGAGCTGTTGGATATGATCTCCAATGGCAGGACAGACTTTCTCAAAGATCACAATATGTTTGCTGAAGACATAGCAAAAGCTGTTGAAATAATGGAAAAAATGTTGTAGTCAAAAGCCAAAATCACGACAAAAACCGAACTTAATCGAAAAGATTTATCAACATTATCACCGAAAAAGCGAAAAAACAAAACGAAAATTTAGTAATAAGAAAAAAGATTTGTAATTTTGCAAACCAAATGAAAGCCATGGATAGATTTATCATAGACTTGAAGCATCTTGAGAAAGGAGTTTACAACTATCACTTTTCGATGACCGATGAGGATTTCGAGAAGATAGGAGGCTCGGAGTTTCAAAAAGGAGATGTGGAAGTCGACGTGGAGATGAGGGTTTCATCGGGAGATTCTTTCTCTTTCGACTTTGAGATAGACGGCACGGTGATTGTTCCTTGCGACAGATGTCTTGAAGATATGGAGCTTGAGATTTCCACAGATGGTCATTTCGACGCCAAGTTTGGCGATGGAGAATCAGATGACGAGTTGGTGTTCATCTCTGAGATCGACCAGAAAATTGACCTTTCATGGCACATATACGAGTTTATTGCTCTCGCAATTCCGATTCGCCATGTCCATGAAGACGGCGAATGCGATGAAGCAATGGCTGAGAAATTTAGAAGTCACGAGTGTTTCGAAAGCGGCGAAGATGATGAGGATAGCGAGTCTGCCGACCTGGCAAGTGATACGGCAGCAGGTGAGAAGGAGATTGATCCGCGTTGGGAAGCACTGAAAAATTTTAAAATAAAATAACATTAAATAATAAAGCAAAATGGCACATCCTAAGAGACGTCAGGGAAAGACAAGAGGAGCAAAGAGAAGAACTCACTACAAAGCAGTAGCACCAACACTTGCTGTTTGTCCTAACTGTGGTTCATTGCACATCTTCCACACAGTATGTGGTGAGTGTGGTTACTACCGTGGTAAGGTAGCAATCGAAAAAGCAGTAGAGGAGTAAAAAACTTTTGCTTATCGAAAATAAACACCCCGAGAGATTTTCTACTCGGGGTTTTTATGTTTAATGTAATTGTTTGCCGATACACAACTCCGACAAGCAATCACAATCATCAATTAAATTATATATGGTTCGTCTTCTTCTTTGCCGACATGGTCAGACGGAGTGGAATGTGGCTCACAGATTCCAAGGCCAAACCAACTCCAACCTCACTACGCTTGGTGAACAACAAGCTGTGAAACTTGGAGAGAGGCTTGCGGAAACCCACATCGACGCCGTCTACAGCAGTTCACTGCAACGTGCGTTGGATACCGCAAAACTTATTGTGGGCAAACGTGGTTTCGACATCATTCCCGTCGACGCATTGAAAGAGATATATCTCGGCAAACTCGAAGGCTTGACTTTTGAGGAAGGCGAACGTCTATACCCAGAAGCCATGATGCATTTCTGGGACCTCACTTCAAACACCGATGAGCGTGAGGCAGTGGGCGACGTGATGCGTCGTGCATCCCAAGCTATTGAAGAGATTGCACAAAAGCATCCCGATCAGACTGTTCTTATCGTCACTCACGGCGTGGTGCTCCGTTCTCTTTACATCTACTTCAAACGCTGGGACATGAAGGACGCTTCCAACCAGCCTAAGCCACAAAGCACTTGCCTTTGCGACATCCGCAAAGAGGCCGGTGTGTGGGATATCAAGATGTGGAACGACACCGAGCATCTTAACGATTTAGTCTCTGCAAACACTCATCCTTTCATCTAAGATTCTTATGGCAGACAGTGGATTCATATCTATAAAGGGTGCACGAGTACACAACCTTAAAGATATAGACATCAAAATACCTCGCAATAAACTGGTGGTGATCACCGGTCTTTCTGGTTCGGGCAAGTCGTCTCTTGCCTTCGACACTCTCTATGCGGAAGGCCAACGCCGTTATGTGGAGAGTCTTTCGTCGTATGCCCGCCAATTCTTGGGCAGAATGAGCAAACCAGAGGTGGACTACATCAAGGGGCTTCCTCCGGCAATCGCTATCGAGCAGAAAGTCAGCACAAGGAATCCTCGCTCCACCGTCGGCACATCAACAGAGATATATGAATATCTCAAACTTTTGTTCGCCCGCATCGGCCGCACTTTCTCTCCTGTTTCAGGCGAAGAGGTGAAGCGTCATCAAGTGTCGGACATCGTGGATTATATTCTTTCGTTTGAAGACGGTACAAAAGGAATGATTCTTTCATCGCTTTCCAAAGATAATCTTGTGGAGACGGTGGAGAAAGCCAAACTGGAAGGTTTTGCGCGCTTGCTTATAGATGGCAACGTGATCAAGATAACTGACTTCTCTGCAGAGATGGCAAAGAGCTGCAAAGAGGCTTACATTGTTGTGGACAGATATGTGGTGCGTCACGACAATGAAACAAAAAACCGTGTGTCCGACTCTGTGCAGACAGCATTATGGCAGGGCGACGGTTCTTCTTGCCAAATATTGGTTTACACTCCTGATGGAGAGACGTTGAAGCAATTCAGCACAAAATTTGAGGCTGACGGAATATCTTTCGACGAACCAACCGAACTGATGTTCAGTTTCAACTCGCCATACGGAGCATGCCCAGTCTGTGAAGGATTTGGACGTGTGGTAGGCATTGATGAAGACCTTGTCGTGCCAGACAAAACATTGTCGGTATATCAAGGAGCCGTGATATGCTGGCGTGGAGAAAAGATGGGAGAATGGCTACAGGATTTCATTTTCCACGCAGAAGCGATCAAATTCCCAATACACAAGCCATATTTCCAGCTGACCACAGAAGAAAAGAACAAGCTATGGCATGGCACTCAGCTCACTCAAGGAATCGATGACTTCTTCAAGTTCGTCGAGTCGCAACAATATAAGATCCAATACCGTGTGATGCTTGCCCGCTATCGTGGCAAAACAATCTGCCCTAAATGCGGTGGCACACGTTTGAAGGAGAACGCGTCATGGGTGAAGGTGGCAGGAAAAAGCATCACCGAATTGGTGGATATGCCAGTGTCGGAATTGAAAGTGTTCTTCGACAATCTACAGCTCACTGAACAAGACCAGGCAATCGCCAAGCGTCTGTTGATCGAAATCAAAAACCGTTTGACATTCTTGGTAGACGTGGGGCTTGGCTACCTGACTCTGAACCGTCTGTCCAACTCCCTTTCCGGAGGTGAGAGTCAACGTATCAACCTTGTGACATCATTGGGTAGCAGTCTCGTAGGCTCACTATACATCCTTGATGAGCCAAGTATAGGGCTGCACAGTCGCGACACAGAACGATTAGTGTCAGTGTTACGCAGACTACAGAAACTTGGCAACACTGTGGTTGTGGTAGAGCACGACGAAGAGATCATGCGTGCGGCCGACTATATCATAGATATCGGTCCTGAATCTGGACGCAACGGAGGTAAAGTAGTGTTTGAGGGATCTCCTGAAGACGCGAAAAAAGCCAAGCAGCAAGAGGGACTACACAGCTACACTATAGATTATCTTAACGGAGTAGAGAAAATACCAGTGCCGGAATTCCGTCGCCCATGGAACAACTATATCGAGGTCAAAGGAGCATTGCAAAATAATCTGAAAGGCTTCGACGTGAAGTTTCCACTCAACGTGATGACTGTTGTGACTGGTCCGAGCGGATCAGGAAAATCATCACTTGTGAGAGATATATTCTATCTTTCACTAAAGAGGATATTGGATGAGTCAGAAGAGAAGCCTGGTTTGCATTCTGCTGTCACTGGAGCCACAGACTTGATCAAAAATGTGAATTTTGTGGACCAGAATCCGATTGGAAAATCATCACGATCAAATCCTGTGACGTACGTCAAAGCTTACGATGAGATCCGCAAACTGTTTGCTGACCAACAACTATCCAAGCAGATGGGTTACCGCAGTGCTCATTTCTCATTCAACACAGAAGGAGGACGATGCGACGAATGTCAGGGAGAAGGAACAACGACAATAGAGATGCAGTTTATGGCAGACTTGGTATTGCCATGTGAAAGCTGTAAAGGAATGCGTTTCAAGCAAGACATTCTGGAAGTCCGCTACCGTGGCAAGAACATCTACGACGTGCTAGAGATGACCATCAACCAAGCTGTGGAATTCTTCTCAGAGAAGATGGAGTCAACAGAGAAGAAGATAGTCAAGAGGCTGAAATCATTGCAAGATGTCGGACTTGGCTATGTCAAACTTGGACAATCATCGTCAACATTGTCGGGAGGAGAGAGCCAACGTGTGAAATTGGCAGCGATCTTGGCAGAAGAGAAGACACAACCAACAATCTTCATCTTCGACGAGCCAACCACAGGACTTCATTTCCACGATATCAAGACACTGTTAAAAGCATTCAACGCATTGATTGAGAAGGGGCATACCGTCGTCATCATCGAACATAACATGGATGTGATAAAATGTGCGGATCATGTGATAGATATCGGTCCAGACGGAGGAGATAAGGGAGGTGAACTTGTGTTTGCAGGCACTCCAGAAGAGCTCATAAAAAATGAAAGGTCATTCACTGCGAAATGCTTGAAAGCAAAATTTGCAAACGATGGAGTGATTTTTTAATTCGTAATATTGTAGAGACGTCGCAATGCGGCGTCTCTACTTGTTTTACGCATTTCGGCTTCTTTCTAGATGGAGTGCCTCCCCATCTATACTTATAAATTATTCTTTTGTATTAACAATCATGTAAAATGTTTCTATAATTTATATCTTTGCAAAAACCAATAGAAGTATGGCAGAAAAGAATCTATACATAATTTTCTATCGAGACCACTTTAGCGACCAGATCCTATTCTGAATTAGTAAAAAGAGCTCAAGAAAAAGGATATAAAGTCACATTGCTATATTTCTGGTTAAACTCTCCAGAATTAGCTGTTGAACGTGTTGCAAGAAGAGTAAGAGAAGGAGGGCATAACATTCCTAAAGACGTCATTTACAGAAGATATAAGAAAGGATTGAAAAACCTATTCAACATCTTTATCCCTATCGTTGACTCGTGGATGATTGTAGACAATGGCGTTGAGCCACGTGAACTGATTGCCGAGGGAGACATAAACGGAATAAATATTTATTGTGTAGAAAAATTTGAAAAGATTAAAAATCATGAAAAATAATCCAACATTAGAAAAAATAAAAGCTGCTCTTAAAATCGCAGAGATCGAATTTCTGGAGAAAAAAGCAGCCAACAACGAGACGCTGATTCTTTCAGACAAGGACGGCAAAATCGTGGAAATACCTGCAAAGGAATTACTAAAAAAGCGAAATCTTTAACAATTAACAAATCGTATAGACGGGGCATCTCCCCGTCTTTATTTTTTTCAGATTAGAAACAGACGGTCTGGACGGCAACACTTGTTTTTTATATTGCACATAATTTATAACTTTGTAGAAGGAGTCATACAGATTTAGAATCAAACAAAAAATGTCACGCCACGTCATCATAATAGGAAACGGATTCGACTTATTCCTTGGCAGAAAAACCAAGTATAGCGATTTCTACAAGAGCGATATTTATTGCCCTAAGGACTATCCTGCACCTTTGATCGACTATCTCAACCAGTGGCAGCCGACGAGGGGTCTGAGTGAAGTCAAATGGTTTGACTTCGAAACAGAACTCTACAACTATTCCCAAATAAACCACGACATCAAAGATCCAATAAGCCCGGAAGAGCATAAGGTACTTGCATATATAAAAGAACGGAATTGTCCGGTAAGTGCAGATGAGATAAGTGACTTTCTATACGTGCCATCCAACGATTCTGGCGAAGTTTACGTATTATACAACAATCCAGAAGTGGAGATACGCGAACTTTTCTTAAAGCAAACTGTTTGCAATCTTGAAAAGATGGTGGAGAGACATCTTCTTTCACAAACCGAAGACTTGAAGCTTTATTATCTGAAGGATCCTGTTTACGCTGAATCCAAAGAGGTCAGAGACAAAGAGGCTTTCAAGAAGATAAAGAGTGGACTTCGTGATTACCTGCTCAGCCAGCCGTTTTCCCATACAAACGATGAAGCGTTGAGGAATCGTCTGAATACGATTTTTGAAATGGACAAGTTTGATCAAATTGAAGTGTTTACATTCAATTACACTGATGTCCCATGGCCAGAGAAAGCGAATGTCCAATATGTCCACGGAAAGATCAAGGACGACACGATTGTGATCGGAACTAAAGAGTATAATGAGACGAACAACTCATACAAATTTCTCCAAAAGGCGATGGACGACAATTTCAACCCTCCTGCGATCATTGATTCGTTGCTCACATTAGGGAATGGCGACAAGGTGACTTTCTTCGGGCACTCTCTTGGAGAGAATGACCAACAGTATTTCAGGGATTTCATCCAAAGCCGAAGCTCTGGAGTGACTTACAAGAATCTGACTATTGAGTTTGTACTGAAATCGCTTAACGACAAACAGTATACCAAGATGGCTATTCAAGACATGTCTAACTATCAGCTCACATCTTTCCAATCAAAAAACAGAGTGATTTTCAGATCTTCAGAAGACTTGTAACTGATTATCAATCACGTTCGATACGGTATGAGACTCCCAATGAAAAGAAAATTGGGTACATCTTGAATGATATCGTCTCAAAATCATCAGGGAAGACGCTGCCAAAACCATAATCCAGATTGGCAAAAACGCCAAAACCATTTTTGATTCTGAAATCAGCAGCCACCTCCGCACCAAAACAACCTTTCTTCACGTCTTCCGAAAAATCATACGATGCTGTAGATCCGTCGCTGAACACAATCTTCTGACCAACCGGTGTGTTCTCACGCAAATATCCATCGTAAACCTCTCCCTTAAACTCTCTGTGAATATTTATCTGAGCGTACGGACCGACACGTAAATCAAGACGTGGAGTAACTCTTGCCACAAATTCCAATGGTATTTTGACGGAAATGAGTTTGGCTTCTGTCTTATCCACACCTGTAAAATAGCCACTGATGTAGTCACCACCCTGCTCTATGCTCATGTGGTAATTCTTGACTTTTGCCTCTACATTCATGCCTTCTACAGCAAGTCGCTCACCAAGATAAACACCAAATTTATTGTTGAACAGTTTGTATACAAAAAATTCCTGCATGAATGCGCCATTAGGGCTGAATGTCATCATCTCACGAACCTCCGCTGGCAACGGCACAGGAGTGATTCCTCCGATTGTGAATCCGAGTCTGCATCCATATCCCAATCCCGAGCTAGGGGAAGCAGAAGCCTCTGACGAACTAGGCGTTTCACTTGTATTCACGCCAACTGAACCCGACTCATTATCTTCAGCTGAAACTGAGAATAAAGAAGTCACGAACATCAACACCAGTGATATGATATATTGTCTACTATTCATCTTCATTACAAATTAGTCGTACTTCATCAATCGTAAATGTACTGCCGACAGCACCAGAGAATTCTCCTCCTGCAAAACTTGAGGTGAAGACCATAGCGAAACTATAGCCTCTGTTTTCCAAACGAGTCTCGTCAATCTCCTCCAAGTATTCAAACGGAATATTTATCTCCGTCCATTTGTCGGCTGAGATCTTTTTAGCCTCAGTCTCACTCAAAAACGCACGGGCCACAATATTAGGATTTGTCTTTCCATCGTCTCCACGAAGAGTGACACTGTTTCCATCCGCGTCGGTATTCTTATAAAGCACCGCATACATATCAGGATAGTCTACCATACCAGACACTTCCGTAGATTTACGCTTGTATTTGTCACCAGGCTTATATTTTGCCATAAACTTGATTCTCATCGGACGATACATGAACGGTTTGCCAAACAGTGTGGCAGCCATCGCGTCTTTCAATGCCTGACTAACATCAAACGAACCAACAAACAGATTTCCTGCTGCAATCGGCATTCCCACCATCTCACCAAACAGACCTGTCGAACGAGTGACAAGAGCAACCGCGTCTCCAGCATAACCATTCTCATCCACTATCGTAGGATACTCATCGGGTTTGGCTGTCGACTTACTCAACTTAAATCCTGGGTTACCAGAAGCCCAATAATCAACATCATCGTTGTTGAGCCAGATGCTATATTTTCCACCGTCGTCCAGACGATGATCCTCAAAATTAAACTCAAAAATTCTCTTTTCAACCGTGAAAGATTCATTCGGAACAGAGAATGATATCGTATAAATACGGTTCCACTTTCCATCCTCGCTGGTAGTTCGAATCTTAATCTCGTCAGATTTATATTCCGAAATATTGTTGAAAGTGGCTCCATCCGTAAGGATATACTCAATGCGCATCAACGAAAAATCTGCGTCCGGACGAACCTCAATTTTGATTTCGTTGTCGGCAGGAGGCACTATAATTATAGAGTCGGAAAGACGGTAAAACAAAGAATCCGGGGTCGGATAATGAATAATAATCTTTTCTATGTCACACTCAGAATTAGGCAGTTCATCCTTTACACAAGAAGAAGCGCCCAAAACAAACAGACCAAGCATCACAATAAAACGCCCGAAATGTTTAATTGTCGTTTTTGCCATATCTTCTAATATTAACCTTTGAACGCAAAGTTAATGATTTTATAGATAGAGACAAAATAAACACTCTCTTCCTTGCTTTTTCGTGCATCAACGTATTGAAAGCCATTAAAATTTCTATATTTGCAGACGTAGGAATAAGATTTTAACTCAAAGCCAATGAAATGTCAGCGTCTCCTCATTATAGCAGTATCGTCTCTTTGCAGTATGAATGCATGTTCGCAGACACAGGAACCGAACGTCATATCCATTGAGAAAGCAGACAGCATTCCGTCAGCGGTAGAGATTCCGTCTGGAGCGAAAGCATTATCAGCCACTTATCCTGATTTTATAAAAGGCTATTCCGACGGGAGTCTGACCCTTTCTAACGGTGAAAAAATCATCTACGACGATAAAACACAAAAATCATTTGTCGAGCAGATGGACAATGCCGACATCGAGGACATGTTTACCCAACCATACGACACGAGCGTCTGGACACCATCCAGAAACTATGATCCCGGCAGGATCCGCAACGAAGAGCTCTTGAAATTTATGTATGGGAAGACATCTCAGGAAGTGTCTAGAAACCTGGTGAAAGTAAAATGGTTCAACCAACAATTGCCATTCACTAAAGTGAACGGAGCAGCAGACAGTCTACGTGCTGTAGAAAAAGAGTTGGCTTCACTTCCAGAGAAATATCATAAATACTTCTATCAATCGTCAACCTACAACTGGAGAAAAGTGAGAGGAAGCGACCGGTTGAGTGCCCACAGTTACGGAATGACAATCGACATCTGCACCAAATATTCTGATTTCTGGAGATGGAAGAATCCAGGGAAAGAAGAGACAGACGAAATCACCTACGTCAACCGTATTCCTAAAGAAATCATCCGTATATTTGAGAAACACGGATTCATTTCCGGGGCACGCTGGTATCACTACGACACCATGCACTTTGAATTCAGACCGGATCTGATACATTACAGTCGTAAAACAAAATAAAAACAGACAGCTATGAACAACACACCCAATAAATTATATGCTATTTTGTTGTTGGCAATCGGACTGTTCAACGAATGTAGCGTTGCGGCAGACAACCAACAATGCACTCAACAACAAAATAAAGAGGCATCTGAACCTGCGTCGACAGACTCAATACAAAAGAAACCATTCCGTAATTTCACCATCAATCCGGATGGCGACAAAATACTTACCCGATTCGTGAACAACGACACAAACTGGGTAAGGCCATACGACACAGATTACGCACGGTGGTTGCTCGACCGTAAGCTTTTTCCGATTGATCACAAAGTGAAATATTACAATGGAGAAGAAAAGCAAAACAACGGCGGACGAAATAAGATAATATCTGTTGGAGTGTTAAAATATGACCTTGTCGGCACATTTTCAAAAAACAAAGAGCGACCCGCCGACCTGCAACAATGTGCGGATGCCTGCATACGATTATGGGCTGAGTATTTATGGGAACATAAGATGTACGACAAAATCCACTTCAAAAATGCCCCTGGATTTGTGTTCTATTACAAAAAATGGGCAGAAGGCTATCGAGTCCATTTCGACAAGAATTGGAAAGCCTCGTGGAGCAAAGACGCAGGTGTGGACTATAGCTACACTACATTTCGCAAATATCTGTCACTTGTATTCACCTATTGCGGCACAGCCACTTTGGCAAAAGAGATGATGACTGTCAAATCCACAGACATTCAGCCTGGAGATATTCTGATTTGGGGAGGAAGTCCTGGCCATGCTGTCACCGTGATGGATGTGCTACGCAACAAGCAGACAGGAAAATTGAAAGTCATGTTCAGCCAAAGCTATATGCCAGCACAAGAGATTGAAATTCTAGCCAACAACGAAGACAATTACCGTTGGACGGAAAAATATACAAAAGGAATGTGGTTTTCTCCATGGTTTGAAATCGACGAAGAGAAATCTCCAGTGATCAACACACCACAATGGACTTTCGATCTGTCTGACGGAGCCAAATTTGTACGTTGGAGAGACAAATAAAAGGAGGTTTATTAATCATTAGGGAATAAAGCAAAAGCGAGAATGTGCAAATGCATATCCTCGCTTTTGTTTTGCATTTCGATTAAAACAAATTCAACTTTAGTCTTTTGTAAATTTGCATTTAGGGTAATTACTGCAGCCATAGAAATTACCATATTTGCCACTTCTCAGTTGTAGTGAACCTCCACATCTCGGACATATACCAAAAATCAAATTATCCCGATATTTATTCATGGCAGTTTGTACATTCTGAACATGTTTATATTGTAAACTAACGTCAATTCGGCGAATTTCAATATTACTATATATATCCCCTAAAGGGGAATATCTGTCCCATATTTTATTATATTTACCGATATAAAACACCTAAAGGTGTAGTTTCTGTGTTATCATTTAGAATATCACGTAGTGATTACATATAGGTAGATAGGATAATATGCCGATGACATCACGTTTTTCCCGTAGGGAATAAACTATTTCATGTTGTTGTCATACGTTTTTTATTTTAAAATCACATAAAATGATTTTAATTATCAAATAATCAATTTGTTAAATTCAACGAACTCACGTTAAACTAATGACCATACATATGAAATAGAATTTTTTTTGCATCTTCCATGGATATACCTTCCCAATTGTTACCATCGGTCCAAGTCTCTCCTATTTTTACCCAAGCTTTGTTTTCATACTTGAGAATAGATATTTTCCCATCTTCTCTTAAATAATAATGCGGTATCGGATTACCATCCTCATCACTATAGAAATTTCCTTCCAAATATAAATTGTCAAAAGGAATGTAATACATATACAAATCAAAATTCGCCACACAGGAGTCGTTATTTACAAACAAATCTTTCATTGGAGAATGCTTAAATTTCTGAGTAAAAAGATCTCCATATTTAGATTTTTTTTTAGGTATCGCTAATATTGCCCCATCCCACTTGAACTCATTTTTTTTGAATTTAATAAGTCCATCATTTGACAATGGAAAAGTTATATAGCAAGCAAACGTATCCTTAGACAAATAACATCTATGAATAGAAACGTAATTAATTTCAAATTTTCCACTATTCAATCTCAGATTCTTATGATGCAAGAAATCCACATTGATTTTTTCGCCAACTTGTATCTTAGTTGGTTCCGCAGAATAAGCACAATTCGCATGGAACAATAAAAATCCCATAACTAACAAAAATATAATACGTCCAATGCCTTTCATTTTATCTCTTTTCTAAAATTTGTAACTCCTTTTACAATTAGGATTTCAAGACAAGCAAAAACTCATTTTCACCTATAAACTCGGAATCACATATTATAAAAAAAGGATGCGATCAAAATACGTCTCCTCATTTCGAATTTATAATTTCTCATTCATAATTTCCATAAACTCCTTCATTCCTTCCGACGCCCCCTTCGCGATCACATTTATAGGGCGGTTGAAGCCAGCTGTGTTTGGTTTGGGATCAATGAGAAACATCTCCGCATTACGTGGAGCATACATGGAAAGACTTGCCGCCGGATACACCTGCAAAGATGTTCCGATAATAAGCAGAATATCGGCTGTCTGCACCAATTCTATCGCTGGTTCGATCATCGGCACAGCCTCGTTGAAAAAGACGATGAATGGACGCCATTTTCCACCGTCGGGAGCGACATCTTTGCCCGTAATCAGCGGATTCGGCAATGTGTTTCTGTCGACGATGAGATTCTCATTCTTCATCGAGCAGACTTTTGTCAACTCTCCATGCAGATGGATTATATTGCTGCTTCCAGCTCTTTCGTGAAGATTATCCACATTCTGGGTGATTATCTGCACATCAAACTTATCTTCCAACGTCTTCAATGCCAAATGAGCGGCATTCGGCTCCACAGTGGCAAGTTGGGCGAATCTGTCGTTGTAGAACTGCACCACCATATCATAGTTGCGATACAGTGCCTCATGTGTACAGATCTCTTCCACAGAATGTTTTTCCCAAAGTCCGTCGGAATCACGGAATGTGCTGATTCCACTTTCCGCGCTTATTCCTGCTCCTGTGAGCACCACTAATCTTTTCTTGTTTCCCATATCTCTTTTATAATAAGCAAAGACGGAAATTAATAATTGTAGAGACGCAAAATAATAAAGCAAAGACGCAAAATAATAAAGCAAAGACGGAGCACGCTCCGTCTCTTCTATGTTGCATTCCAAATTTATTTCGAGTTTTTTTTTCGAAAATAGCGTATTTTCCCCAAAAACGCCTTAGGCATAGACATGATTTTGGAATGGATGAGCCCCAAGCACACCCATTCCTCCCCTCTAAAAAAT
>JAEEMG010000090.1 GCA_016283095.1 Paludibacteraceae bacterium
CCATTCAAAATTTCCATCACCAGCTCCGATTTCAAAATGGAGTTTGGCGATTCCTAGGTCGATATGGGTGTATCCCATCATTGAGAATCGTCTCTCTGCTCTCACTTTGTGTCTGCCGTCAGCATCTGTGATAAGTTCGAAGTGGAATTTTTGCTGGTTGATAGCTGTGGGGGCGAGTAGGGCGGACTTCACTCCTTCGCGGAACCACGCAGGTGTGGTGTCGCTTATGTTGCTGACCTCCTGTTCTGTCTTGATCTTGTGTGGGTTTCCCTGCGTCTCCCCATATCCGAGTGCTATCATGCACACTATCTTTTCCCCTTTCCTTACGCTATATGCATCGTCGACTTTGCGGTATGAGAGTCCTGCCCAACATGTGTTGAGTCCGAGCTGCTGAGCCAGAAGCACAAGTTGCTCTCCATAGTATCCCACTCGTTCGTCAAGGTCTGGCGACTTGGCTCCCACCATGACGAGATAATTCTCCACTCCGTAAAACTGACCGTATGCCATTAAGCCGCTGAAGGCTTTCGTCTCGTTGGTGACAAGCTGTATATGCAGATCGCCAAGACGGTTACACTCGTCAATCTTTGACTGAAGGGCCTCGATGGTCTCCTGTGGAATCACTTTGTGTATGTATTTGCGCACGCTGTGTCGTGCTTCTATTGCTTCTTTTATTGTCATGACGTTCTGGCTCCTCCATTTTTATTGTGTACTACAAAAATGCAAAAAATAACCAACTAAAAATCAAAAACGACGCAGATTTTGCGCCGTTTAAGAACTGAAAACATTTAGATAGATGGTCTGGTTTAAACTTCTCATAATGGTTTAGCTTATGAAAAGTTAGACTGGCATTATGTATAACTTAACCAAACACTTTCTTTAATCTGTTCATCGCCTCTTCCAATGTCTTTCTTGGGCAGGCGACGTTGATGCGTTGGAATCCTTCTCCCGTCTTTCCAAATATTTTTCCGCTGTTGAGCCACAGTTTGGACTCGAATATTATCTTGTGATCAAGTTCGTCCGCAGACAACCCAACTTTTCGGAAATCCAACCAAACAAGATAGGTTGCCTCGTGATTAATTACCCTTACTCCTGGAAGATACTGATCGACAAATTTCTTTACGTATTCCACGTTTTTCTTTATATAATCGAAGACTGCGTTAAACCACTGCTCTCCGTTCTTGTATGCGGCAATGGTGCTGGCATATCCCATGATGCTGATCTCGCTGTATCCCGACACTTTGTATGCATGGGCGAACGCTCTCCTGATCTTCGGATTTTTTATGATGATATTGGCTAGTTGCAATCCGGCAAGATTAAATGTTTTGGATGGCGACGTGAATGTGATCGTATTGTTTTCCAATTCTTGACTCAGACTCGCGAATACGTGGTGCTTGCCTACAAATGTGAAATCGGCATGTATCTCGTCGCTTAAAATGATCACATTATGTTTCAGACATATCTCTCCGAGTTGCAACAACTCATCTACACTCCACACTCTAGACACTGGATTGTGTGGGTTGCACAACAAAAACAGTTTTACATTGTTGTCGATGATCTTTTGTTCAAAGTCTTCGAAATCAACATAATATCTGTTTTCAGTTTCACGATATACCAGAGTGTTATCAACCACTTTCCTTCCATTACGTATTATGGTTTCTGCAAATGGATGATAAACCGGACTTTGAATCAACACTGCGTCGCCTTCCTCTGACAATGCTCTGATGGCTGTCGCGATTGCAAACACAACACCTGGAGTCTTTATCAGTTCGTTTTCCTCGAAATCATAGTTGTATTTCTTGTGAAAATACTCTATGACGGTGTTGTTGTATTCCGACAATGCCTCGCTGTATCCGAAGATTCCATGGTTGACAACGTCGATCAACGCTTCCTGGATATAGCTTGATGTCTTGAAATCCATATCGGCTATCCAAAGAGGCAAAACGTCTGATGGCAAACCAACGTGTTCAGCGAAGTCGTATTTGATGGACATCGTGTTACGACGCTCGATTATTGTATCGAAGTCTAAGTTCTTTTCACTCATGGTATACCGTATTTATAAACTAATTGAATCGCTGAACTGCTACTGTGTAAATGTCCTCGATCAGACGTATTCCGCCTGTGTAGCCGACATAGAAGTCATCGAAAACAACTTTGTCCATCACTGGCCATGAGATATTCAGGAAGTTTCCGTTCAGCTTCTCTGTCATCTCTTTTTCGTAGTAACCTCCCAAAATCAGAGGGTAGCCGTGATAGTCGTGACTCTTGATCTCTGAGTGGATATTGAATCCATCTGTCTCGAAGGAGACGTCTGCTTTTATGCCATAGTTGAGATTCTGGAACTCCGCTGCGATCTGCTCCTGATACTCTTTTGGAGTGTCGTCTGTGACAAATTGTTTGGCTGGGACTAATCCCAAGTCGTTCACAAGGAATTTTGTGATTCCTAATGTGTATTGTGCGTCTGCCACAATGGAGAACTGCTTGTTTATCACACGGTTTTCCAAGAACAAATCTGCATAGCGAGAGATCAGGTAGTAGAAATAATCCTCGTGTTTCTTGATGACATCTTCCACCTTTGACTCATCTATTTTTGCGAATTTTCCTACTTCACGCAAGAACTTGCTTGTCTCAGTCGCACCTACAGGCAACACAGGGTAGTGGAGATATGGAATGCCTAATCTCTTTTCCATAGTCTTCATGTTCTTCAATCCTACCCAAGGTGAGACTAACAGATTGAATTCAGCTTCTGGAATCTTGTTGATGTTGTCTATTCCACGCTGATATCCGAAGATTGTGTTTGGAGTCAAACCTATCTCTCTCAAAAGATTCTCAAGCTCACGGATGTTTCCAAGCCAGAACAAATCCTGATAAGGTACGTCTGCCCAAAGGTTTACAAGTCCTTTCTGCTTCTTGTCCGACTTCTTCAGATATTGTGTGACGATAGCCTCCACCACCTGCTCGTGACCCTTGTAGTTGTTGCCTTTGAATCCGGCTGTAGGAGCAAAAACGACAGGTTTGTCAGCATCTGCGAATTTAGAAACAACCTCTGCGGCGTCGTCTCCTACGATCTCAGGAATACATCCCGTCAACACAACATACAAATCTGCGTCGATCACTTTCAATGCGTTTGTAATTGTGGACTCCAGTTTCTTCACACCACCGAACACCACATCCTTTTCGTTGATGGATGTACATGGGAAAATCTGTGGCGACAAGTATCCGGAGCTTCCTGTTGTGTCGGATAGTTTCTGTGCACAGCCTGGGCCAGAATGAAGCACTGGGCATGCGCGGTCTATTGCCTGAACGGTCTGCATAGCCGCCAAAGCACATTTATATCGTTGTTTGTCAAGTATCTTTGCCATTATTTTGCCTCCTCAAAAAATTTGTCTACATTTTGTTCGTACCACCATTTAGTGTATGGAAGTTTGGAGCGTTTTGCCAAATTAGCTTCAAAACTGCGGTTTCTGATCGTGTCGAGAATGGTGTTCGCAAACTCCAATGTATGTTTGTAACCGAAAATCATGTATTCGTCCGCCACATATATGGCAGGTGTTCCGTTCTTGATAGCCCAAACTGTCGAGCCTGGGTGACGTGATAGATACATGTCTGGCTTATATTTGTTGAGGATATTCATCACCTCGTAGTTCTGCTGGTCTGCCACAGATGTCTCGAAATCAATGTTGTTGTCCAACAGATACTTCATAGATGGTGGAACGTCTCCGTTCTCATACTTCTTGTCGTAGTGCCAAGCCAAAGCCCACACCACTTTGATTCCAAGTTCGTTCAACACTCTGGAAACCTCGAACGTATAGCCGGGACCCATTCCTAGAACGGCAGTCTTTCCTTCCAATTCCTTCTTCACCTCCTCAATCTTAGGAAGATAGATGGCACGCTGCTCCTGGATATACTTCTCGATTTTATCCTCTCTGTGAGTGACTTTTCCGATCTCACGCAACCATGTCTCGAATCCTGTGATTCCACACTGGTTGATGCTGCGAACGTATGGCACTCCATACTTCTCCTCCAATGCGTTGCCGAGATAATTTCCCAGCGTTCCACAGATACAAGTTGTCGCGATACTCTCAGAAAGGTGAGAAAGTTCCTCCACTGTAGAGTTGCAATATAGGAAGACGGGATCAAGGTCGAATTGCTTGAACATCTCGATGATCTCTGGACGAGCCGACTCGAAGAAGTTTTTGAAATTTATCTTGTTTGTCTTGATACCTGGACGTGGTTTCTGGACGATGGCCTGCATCACGGCATGGTCGGAGATATCGAATCCCGTCGCCCAAATCTTTGATTTGAATCCTTCACAGTGGACAGCCACAACAGGCACGTCGATCTCAGCTTTCACGTCGTCGACGATACTGTCGATATCCTCACCGATGATACCAGTGGCACAGCTACTTGACACGAAAATCGCTTTAGGATGGTAGCGACGGTTGGTCTCCAAAATGATCTTGCGAAGACTTTCTGTAGATCCGAAGATAGTGTCTCTTTCGTTCATGTCTGTTCCGATGTATACAGTATCGGAAGTGACTCCTCGTTTCTTCGACATCACCTTCGACATATAATAGCTGTTGGAGCTAGTAACCGAACAGCCCGACGGACCGTGGTGGATGATCGCAACGTCACGGATACCTGCCAATTGGCTTAATCCACATAACGATAGACATGTGCTTGATTGTGAGAAACATCGTGCACATCCTTTCAATGTGCCGCATTCTGATTTCTCAGCTAAGTCTTTTAATGATCCAATATAGCCAGTGATCGAACCGATTCGGTTCTCTCTGACCGCTACATTGGAATTATTTAAGTTTATTGCCATAATGTTGTACCTCCTTCTTATTTCTCAAACAAATGCGTCGATAAATATCTCAAACCTGTATCTGGCAAAAGAACAACTATATTCTTGCCTTTGAACTCTTCACGTTGTGCCAACAGTGTTGCCGCATAAAGGGCAGCTCCTGATGAGGCTCCAACCAACACTCCGTCTTTCTGTGCCAAAAGACGTGCTGCCTCGTATGCCTGGTCTGTGTGAACTTCAAAATATCCGTCGTAAACCTTGCGGTCAAGGTTGGCTGGGATATACTCTTCTTTTGTGTTCTCAAATGGATGAACTCCTGTAATCTCCTCCTGATCAGGACGTTCTGGCGACTGGAATGAGTCTTCAGTTGGCTGCACACCGAAGATCTTAACGTTTGGATTCTTTGATTTCAAGAAGTTTCCTACACCTGAAAGTGTTCCTCCCGTACCTACACATGCTACGAAAGCGTCAACATGTCCGTCTGTATCGTTCCAGATCTCTGGACCAGTTGTATGGAAGTGGACATTAGGGTTGGCAGGATTACGTGTCTGGTCTGCAAACCAAAGGTTTTTCTCTCCTGAGACGTGACGCTCCAATGCCTCCACACACTTGATGAAGTCTGGACCATACTTCTCGAATGTCTCCACTATCTCTGGAACTTCAGAAAGTTTCACTGTCTTTCCTCCTAAGGCGTGGATCACTTGGAAACGCTCCTTCGACACTTGGTCTTGGATGTATACGCGGAAAGGATATCCCTTGGCTGCTGCGATGGCTGCCAATCCCACACCTGTGTTACCGCTTGTTAGCTCGATGATGGTGTCTCCCTTCTTTAGTTTTCCTTCTTTTTCAGCTGTCTCCACCATGGCAAGGGCGATTCTGTCCTTCACTGACTGGTTTGGATTGAAATATTCCAACTTGGCAATAAGGTTAGCGCCAAGGTTCTTTGCTTTGTTATATCCGTTAATCTGCAGTAGCGGTGTTTTGCCGACTAGTTCTGCAATAGACTGATGAATGTTTGCCATATCTTTTATTATTTATAATTAGAATTCGTTGTTTTGTATTGCAAAGGTATGGCGGTAGAATATTTTGACAAATAATAAGGGTAAATATGGATAATGCTCCTAATATGACCTTTTTTTATAGAATATCTATGCTGTATGTTACGCAAAAAAGAGGAGTGATAGAAAAAATCACTCCTTGGAAATTCATTAAAAAGAAAAAAGTGGATAAGAGACACATAAAACCTTGCTAAAAAGTTGTTCAAAAAGGTGGTTGACAGTGTCTCTTAACCATTATTTTTTAATCGTTACCTTATATATATTTCCTTCCACATGACTTACATCCAAGACGTTGTATCCTTGTTCTGTGGCGGATTTTGGTACATTTTTGAGTGGTTCTCCTTCGAGCAGAATCACTTCAAGTATGTCTCCTTCTGCGATCTGAGCCAATTTGATCTTTGTCTTGACAAATGTCATCGGACAATGCTCTTTTGTTATGTCTAATGTATGTGTTGCCAATTTAATCAGAAATTAAGAATTAAAAATTAAGAGTTAAGAGTTAAGAATTAGATGAACATTGTTCGTCCGCCGTCGGAGATTTCCAAGAAAGATGCGACTCCGAGAGTGTCTTTCACTTCATGGATGAAGTCGGATTGTTTAAGTCCAAGCACATGCATCGCCATCTCACATGCGTACAGATTCACACCGAGTGCTGTGGCTGCCTCCACCAGTTCCTCCAATGTGGCGACATTGTTTTTCTTCATCAAAAAACGGAAAATCTTTGGCCCGAATCCGAAGAAATTAAAACGGCTTGTCGGTGTCGACGAGAGTCCGCCCATCAGAAACCCGAAAATCTTTGTCAGAAAACTGTTCCCGACAAAACTTCTGCCTTTTTTCTGTTTGATCGCATCCAATCCCCAGAATGTGAAGAATATGTTGACTTCATAACCTAATGCTGCCGCTCCCGTCGCAAGGGTGAACACGGCTGTCAGTCTGTCGAAATCGCCGGAAAATGCGATCAATGAAAGCTTTTTTTGATCTGCCATAGTCAATCTTATTTAAATTCGCAGGTTTTCTGCTCGTAATCGATTAGTTTAGTGATAGTAGGATGCTCACTGCAAATAGGACAATTGTCACGTTTCTTTATAGATATTTTTTTGAAATCCATGTTTTTTGCATTGAATGTCAAAAGCTTATCCGTCAACAATTCTCCAGCTCCGGTAAAATATTTGAGCACTTCTGCAGCTTGTATTGTTCCCAGCATTCCTGCGATAGCTCCCAACACTCCAGCTTGTGCGCAGGTCGGAACCAGATCTGGCGGGGGAGGAGAGTCGAAAAGACAGCGGTAACAGCTGCTTCCTGGTACATGTGTGAATGTTTGTCCTTCGAATTGAAGGATTCCTCCGTGGCTGAACGGTTTGTTAACCATCACACAAGCGTCGTTGATCAGGAATTTGACTGGAAAATTATCCGTCGCATCTACAATGAAATCATATTCTTTGATGATATCCATCGCATTGTCGGCACGGAGAAAATCCTTGTAAGCGATTGCGTTGACGTGAGGATTGATCGCGTTGACTTTTTCTTTTGCCGAAAGTGCTTTTGAATATCCAACATCTTTTGTGAAATGGATTACTTGACGTTGGAGATTGCTCAAATCCACCACGTCGCCATCAATAATGCCTATTGTGCCTATCCCTGCAGCAGCAAGATAAAGGATGACGGGAGAGCCTAAGCCCCCCGCACCCACAGATAAAACTTTGGCATTATGTATTTTATCTTGTCCTTCTACGCCAACATCCTTCAATAAGATGTGACGTGAATATCTATATATTTCTTCTTCGCTAAAATCGAACATTTTCCTGTTGTTGATCGTTTATTTTCACGATTGTGGCACGGCACATCAGAGTGCGAATTTTACTTCTGCACTTTTCTGGAAGCCTTTTCTCCTATAGTCTGAATAATCTGTACCAAACCGATTAATAGCAGCACTGTGATGATCATGATGTCGGTCTGATAACGATAGTATCCGAAGCGGATGGCAAGGTCTCCGACACCACCTCCACCTACGATACCTGCCATAGCTGAATAGCCGACCAATGTGACACCCAGAACCGTAAGTCCACGGATCATTCCGCTGAATGCACCCGGTAGCAAGACGTTGGTTACAATCCTAAACCAAGTGGCTCCCATAGCCAGTGATGCCTCAATCACTCCTTTGTCTATAGCATGCAGGTTTCCTTCCACCAAACGGGCATAGAATGCGATTGCCACAATACCTAACGGCACTGACGCAGCCTCTGGACCTATGGATGTGCCGACAACAAAACGTGTGAATGGCAACAGCAACACAAGCAGAATGACGAACGGCGTCGACATGATGACATTTATAATGAAACCGACAAAAAGATTCACAACTCTATTTTGACATATACTCTGTTTGCTAGTAATATAAGACAACACTCCAAGTGGAGTACCCAATACGACCGCCAATAAAAGTGCGATTCCACACATTTCCAATGTTTCGCCGAACGCCGGCAACAGATTGTTGAGCAGTTCGGAATAATTAGTATCGTTCATTTATCACCTCCGTTCTATATGTGTTATTATTCAAATAATCCAAGCTTTTGTTGATATCGTCTTGTTTGCCGATCAATTGGACGATCAGTATGCCAAATGGCTTGTCGTTGATATATTCAATCTTGCCATGAAGAATATTTACGTCGACGTTGTAAAGTTTCACTACGTTGGAAACGATAGCGTTTTCTGCTTTTTCTCCGTTATATATGATTTTTACCAGTGGTTTCGATTTGTCTTCTGTCAGACGTCCGGGAAGGTCGAGATCAAAGGTGTGAGACAATAGAGTTTTTGTAAATTCGTGCTGAGGCTTCGTAAAAACATCGAATACATCGCCGATTTCCACCAATTCGCCTTTGTCCATCACTGCCACACGATGGCATATTTTCTTGACCACATCAAATTCGTGTGTGATAAGCACTATGGTGATTCCGAATTTTATGTTAATCACTTCCAGAAGTTGCAGGACATCGTTTGTTGTTTCGGGATCCAGTGCTGAAGTCGCTTCGTCGCAAAGCAAGATTTTAGGATTATTGGCGACGGCACGCGCGATTGCCACTCTCTGTTTCTGACCTCCACTCAATGTGTTTGGATAGACGTCCGCACGGTCCGACAATCCTACAAGGCTCAATAGTTCAGGCACACGTTGTTTGATCTCATCTTTGCTGCGTCCGGCGATCTCCATTGCAAAGGCCACATTCTGAGCCACTGTCTTGGTGCTGACGAGGTTGAATTGCTGAAAAATCATGCCTATTGAGTGACGGAATTTAGCAAGACTCTTTCCCGATAACGTGCCGATATCTTTGCCTTCTACTATTGTGTGTCCGCCAGTAGGCAGTTGAAGCTGATTGACTGTGCGTAGAAGTGTACTTTTGCCAGCTCCACTTGTTCCCACAATTCCCAATATCTCACCGTCTTTTACATCAAACGATACATTTTTGACTGCATCTACTCTTTGACCTTTCTTATTTGTAAACGATACACTAACATTATCAAATTTAATCATATCTTCTATCTTTTAACTTTTTTACAAATAGATGCCCGATTTTGACTCAATCGAGCATCTATGAAAGGACTCTGATTATTATCTGTTCTGTATATTCCATCTGTCTACATACCATTGTGGACGTTGGAATCTGTCGAATTCGTTGTCTGGATTCTCAAAGTAGTTTTTGAATTCTTCTGATTCATAAGCTTCCTGAGCATCCTTTACAAATTGTTGGTCTGCGTTTTCAGTACGAACTACAAACCAGATGAACAACTCAGGTGGCAAAGTCTCTCCGACAATTGATGATGATAGTTTCAATCCTGAAGATATTGCATAGTTGCCAGGGATCACAGCAAGTGCGCTACCGTCCAACGAGCGAGGCAACTGAGCTGCTTCCAACGGAACAATCTTAAGTTGGAATGGATTCTCGTCAATGTCATTTTCAGTGGCATTCTTGTCGTCGACAGTTGATTTTATCGTAAGCAGACCAAGTGAACGAAGGAATCTTAGTGAACGAGCAAGGTTGACTGCATCATTAGGCACGGACACGATGCCTCCAGGCTGAAGCTGTGCTTTCAATTCGTCGACGTTCTGCACTTTGTATTTGTCTGAGAAAAGACCGAGTGCCGCTGTTGGAACCGAGAATGAGGCGGTCAGGTCAACGCCCTTTGTGTCACAGAAATTTTGTCTGTATAGTGTGTTCTGGTAAATATTGGCATCTATCTCTTTGTTTGCCAAAGCAAGGTTGGGGGTCACCCAGTCTGTAAATTCAACTATTTTGATTTTATAACCCTTCTTTTCAAGTGCTGGCTGGATAGTCTTTTTGAATAGGTCGGAATATGGGCCGGGAGAAAAACCTACCGAGATTTCCTTCTTTTCTACACTTGATCCATTTGAATCTTTTGTTGCGTTGCCACATGAAAATAAAAAGAATGATGATAAAAAAAGCAATGCGGCTGTGATTAAGTTAATCTTTTTCATACAGTTCAATATTAATTAAGTTAAACAATAAGTTTTAGTTGTGATTAGAAGAAGAATGTTGTGGCGATCAAACCTCTGACACCTGACACATTGTGAGTGTCTTTCACCTTTCCATGGTCGGCGTAGTCAACATTTCCGTACGCTACATTGTCGTAGTCGAGTTCAGCTTGGATCGTCCATTGTTTGTGAGAGAACTTCAATGATGGAGATACTCTCAATATATGGTCGACGTTTTGCCATCTGCCAAAGAAATCGCCACCTGCCAAGATGTTGTCATCAAATCCTAGATTCTTTGAATATCCGAAGAATAGGCTTGGCGACCATTTCTTACCCCATGAAAGACTCAACCAGTATGAAGTGACGGCTGATGTAGAATATGTGCGTCTGCCTGTCTGCTCGTCAATTGATTTCACTGCGTAGCCTCCTTGCTGGAAATATTCACCCAAATTCTTTCCATACAGACCTCCTGTTCTAAGTCCGAAACGGTCTGCCAAATATTGTGCGAAATAGCTGAACGCATAAGAGCTTACAGTCTCATCAGTCTTGTATACAGCTTTTTGATCATTTGTGACCTTAGTGGCTGGTCGGATGCTCTTGACTTCACCAAGTATTCCGGCACTAAATTTTGGCGATGTATAACGCCACTGCAAATGAAATTCTGGTATAGGATTCTGACGGATATCGCTGTTTGAAGAGGCCTCAAGTGTCGACTTGTGCTCAGTTTGATATACACCTGCAGCTACAAAACTTACATGCTCAGTTGGCTTGAATGTGTAGCGGATCTGATCACCTCTGTTGAACTGGCGGAACGGTATACCGACGTGCAAACCAGCTACGTAAGGGAATGGAAGGTCTGCGAATGGATTCCAAGCCTTACCTAATAGCAACTCACCTTTCTGCCAGATGAATTTTGCCCAAGCCTGTCGCAATCTCACATTTACTGCGTTTCCACCGGAGAAATCGAACTCCACGTAGGCTTTGGAATTGGCTTTTCCTAGTTTCGGACCATCCAAAGTTGCTGTGAATCGAGTGGCCTGAGTAGAGAAATTTTGTCTGACAACATCGTTCAAGTCGTCGCCATTATTATCGTAAACATGGTCTTCTGGGAAGAAACCGAAAAGATCATCACAAGCACCTACAATCTCACGACTGTCCACATAATACTCAGCTCTGAAGAAACCTCCAAATTTCACTTTGATTTCGTCTCCGAACTTTATTGCTGGCACAAGGTCTTTAGCAGTTTCTGAAGTGACATCTTGCGTGGTTGTTGTAGCCTCTGTTGGTGTTTCTTCCTTAACAGTCTCTGTAGAAACATTCTGTGCACTTACTATTACTGTATTCAGTAAGATTAATCCTAAAATATGATAAAACTTTTTCATTCTCGTTGATTTTTAATTAGATGGATTATGATAAACTCTCTTTTTCTATATCTCAAGGGATATAGTCTGCCCGAACGGCAACTTTAACAGTTGTAGTTAATTGTTTTATGACCGTGTTTTTTTTGATTTGCCATAAATCCTTTTGCATTCCGAAGGTCATAAGCCTCGAAAGAAGGAATGCTTGGAATTTATGTGTTTCTTTTTGTTTTTCCACACCAGCATCTTTTTCAGAAGATGAGGTGTGGAATTGATTTTATAATTTTTATATGAACGTTTACTGGATTAGCAACACATTCTAAGATACTTTTTGTTTTTCACGTAACTCCATATACCCAACGAACGACTGTATGCCGGAATATATTTCAGTGGAATTGCCTTTAATCCGATTCTCTTACGGATTTGTTTGTATTCGTCTGAATAGTAATAATATTCATTCTTCAGTTCAAACGAGCTGCTCCACTTTTCTATCTCTTTCGGATCGTCGCATCCCCAACTGAATGTAGCGTTGGTGTTGTTGACTGATTCGTGGAGATGAGTACGCTTACTCAAGTATTTGTTCATGCGCTCTACGTGAATCTCCGCATGGTCGAAGTTATCGTCAATGTTTTTGAAGAATCGCTTCACCTGCTCCTCCGTAAGATACATGGCAATACCCTCTAAGATAAAGAGGAAATGACCATTAGGATGTTCTGCCTTGATGGCTTTGATCCATCCGTCATTCGTTATGTCCCCCGTGATATATTTGTTGTTTGAAGACTCTGGCAGGAATTGTCTTCTGAGATTGATCACATCCGGAAAATCCAACTCATACACCTGATATTCCTTGCTTAGAGCGATACGTTCAACACGTGGATCCAATCCACATGCGATCAGCACCACAACAGCGTCGTCATATCTTGCCACAAACTTCCTGACCGCATCATCAAAATATCTTGTTCTGAATGAAATACATAACTGACATCGTACATCTGTAAAAAACTTACTAAAGTCATAATCTACCATCGAAAGAATTGATTCCGATGTCTTGTCGACGATAATCGGATTTTCCTCTTTAGATTCTTTCGCTCTCATGTAGAGAGGAATCAAGAGCGTTTCTGAAACATTCTCTTGAAAATTAGGTTTTACTTTTTTTGCCATAATGTTTATTTTATACAGACATAATGTATTTCATTCTAACGCCTTTCGAAAATCTTCTATTAAGTCTTCTGTGTTTTCAATACCTGCTGAGATTCTGATCAATGTGTCTGAAATGCCATTTTTCTCACGTACTTCTTTTGGAACAGACGCGTGTGTCATGATGGCTGGTATCTCCGCAAGACTCTCGACTCCTCCAAGACTCTCAGCTGTAGAGAAGAGTTTCAGCTTTGAAAGGAAGTTTTCTGCATCAGCAAGAGTTCCTTCCAATTCGAATGATAGCACACCTCCAAAACCAGTTGTTTGCGACGCTGCTATATCATGATGTGGATGATTTTTCAATCCAGGATAAAGCACACGTTTTATTTTTGGTGATTTCTGAAGGAATTCAGCCAATGCCAACGCATTTTTCTGATGCTGCTCCATACGTACAGCAAGCGTCTTAGCTCCACGTAATGTCAAATAGCTGTCGAATGGAGAAAGTACAGCTCCGACCGCATTCTGATTGTAAGCGATCTTTTTGTAATAATCTTCATTATTCAAGACGACGGAACCGCCCAATGCGTCGCTGTGTCCACCGATGTATTTCGTGGTGCTGTAAACCACCACGTCGGCTCCCAAATCAAGTGGTTTCTGGAAATAAGGAGATAGGAATGTGTTGTCTACCACCAAGATAAGTCCATGCTTCTTTGCGATCTTAGCGATGGCTCTGATGTCGGCGATCTTCAACAATGGGTTTGTTGGCGACTCTATCCAGATCAGTTTTGATTCTGGCTTCACTGCTTTCTCAATGTTCTCTGGGACAGTAGCGTCGACATATGATACCGAGATATTGAAATTCACGAATACATTGCTCAATAGACGTCTTGTGCCTCCATACAGATCATCGAATCCGATCACGTGGTCGCCTGCTTTCAAAAGTGAGATGATGACAGTCGACGCTGCAGCCAAACCAGATGAGAATGCAAGACCATATTTAGCTCCATCCAAAGATGCCAGCTTCTCTTCCAATGCTTTACGTGTAGGGTTGAGACTACGTGTATACTCATATCCTGCTGTAGGACTGCCTGCTTTTAATCGTGCAAAAGTTGTAGACAAATGTATAGGAACGGCAACGTCGCCACTTGCTCCTGCTCTGAAATCGGGCTCCTCACCATTGTGTATTGCCCTTGTTGAAAATCCGATAGCCATAAGTTTTATCAATTAAAAAGTTGAAAATTAAGAATTATAAATTGAGAGTCAGGTTTTTATCTTTCAACCATTCGTCGTTGAACATCTTGGAAAGATATTTGTTGCCGCTGTCGCATGCTAGAGTGACAACACGTTTTGGAGTTGTCTGCTCCTGGCAGTAGCGTAGGGCAGCGCTCAGAAGTGTACCTGTCGACGAACCTGCCAAGATTCCCTCATCTCTTAACAGAAGTCGAGCGGCTGTGAAACTTTCTTCATCTGTCACTTCGTAAGCTTTTTTAACCAAGTCGAAATCAGCCAGTTTGGGAATGTAATCTTCACCGATTCCCTCTACAAACCATGATCCTGCATCATTGCGTAGCTTCTTCAGATTGATGTAATCGGCTAGAACTGAACCTTTGGGGTCTGCCAAAATAAATTCTGTCTGTGGACTTACTTTCTTGAAGAATTTTGTCAATCCAGTCAATGTTCCTGCTGAACCGACTCCTACCACTACCGCATCTACTTTGTGTTCCATCTGTTCCCAAATTTCAGGACCTGTGCTCAACACGTGAGTCTCAGGATTGTCTGGGTTCTCAAATTGGTTGATGTAGTATCCTCCACGTTCTTTTGCGATTCGTGCTGCCAAATCCTGATAATATTCAGGATGTCCTTTGCCGACATCGCTTCTTGTAATTACGGTTTCGACTCCAAGTGCACGGAGATGGTTGATTTTCTCAATGCTCATCTTATCTGGAATCACCAACAGAAGTTTGTACCCCTTCATTCGACTGGTCAACGCCAAACCTAAACCAGTGTTGCCAGCTGTGGCTTCTACTATAAGTTGACCGGGATGGATATCTCCTCGTTTCTCTGCTTGTACAATCATGTTCAAGCCTGTACGATCTTTAATGCTTCCTCCTGGATTCTGATTTTCCAGTTTCAAGAAGAGGTTGCTCTTTCCTGTATTCAATTTTGTAAGTTCAACGATTGGCGTGTTGCCAATCATATCCAAAACATTTCTGTAAATTGCCATATCAGATATTCTTTTGATGATTTTCTTTTTTGATTTTCTAAAATGTAAGTATCTGAAAATGATTGTTTTGCGTATTTGGCGATTGCAAAATACAGCTGCTTGAAACCAATAGTTTCAATTGTCAGAAAATACTTGATTTTAGATTATAAGATGGAATCTTGATGTTTAAAAGACCAGTTTAAATTTCAACACACTGGCATACAACATCGACAACAACACTCATTCATACAACATCGCATACATGATTTGTTAGAAGTGAAAGATATAATGTATGCGAATGATTTTTCGACAATAAGAGAATGGCCAACAACCTCGTTCAGAAGCGACTTGATTGCTGCGACTATAATGTTCTGTATGTTATTTAGTCTTGCCATTTTCTTTACTTTTATTTTTCTGATACAAAGGTATGGCGATATTGAGTCCTGCCCAATAAAAAGTGAAAATAAGGAATATAACACTATATAAGGCTTGTTGTGTAGATTTTCTTTCTTTTTGACTGGCTCAAAATTCTGTTTTTACAGAATATTTGATAAGAAAGTGGTGAAAATAGGGTAGAAGAACAGTTGATTTTATATGTATTAGCCAATTAACCATGATGGTTCAAACAAAAAAATCACCGTTTTAGAACTTTATATTGGATTTTATTCCAACAGCAGCTCTAAAACGGCTTCGTCCACTAACTATATAAGAGACAAAAATGTAAGATACTTTACATTTAATATGAACTCTTCTTTTTATTTGGTTATTTGCCTCCTACGGAAGCACTGTAGATACGTTCCAAGAATTGCAATGCTCCTTTATAACCGATGTGAGAACGGTTGACGATGAGAGTCTCCGACGATGGAGTAGAGATCTCAAAGAACAATGCTCCTTTCTTGTTGGCAAGAGTCAATTCCCAAGATGTGCCGAGAATCAATGGCTTTCCAGATGTGAAATTTACCTCCTCAATCAGTTTTTCTACTTCGTAACCATCCTCTTCGAATACGACATCAATACTAACGCCTTCAGAGATGTTGTTTTTGAAGTAGTCCGAAATTGCTGGACGGAACTTTTCTGGAGTCTTGTCTGTGATGATCACCTTCTTTGGAATCAAACCGATCTGGTCTGCCAAGAATTTAGAATAAGCCAATGCGTATGCCGCATCTGCTGTCACTACAAACTCACTTGGCATTCCATACCAGTATTCTGCGAAGAATTCAGAGAAGTGCTCAAGGTAGTAGTAATAAACCTCTGCCTCCTGTTTGATGAACTCTTCTGATTGAGTCTTGTCGATTCCTGCATACTCGACTACCTGACGGATAAACTTCGTCGTCGCCTCTTCTCCTACAGGTATTTCTGGGATATGTAGGAATGGTTGATTGTATTTCTTTTGCAGATGTTCCGCATTCTTGACACCAACCCATGGGGAAACGACAAGATTGAATTGAGCCTGTGGAATCTTCTTCCATGCTTCAACACCTGGGTTTTCAGGGCCGAAAAGCACGTTCACCTCTAAACCTGCACCACGTAGGATACGGGCAAGTTCCTGATAGTCACCTCTCCAGTTATGGTTATAATAAGGAGTCTCAAACCAAAGGTTTACAAGACCTTTCTTCTTTTCTCCGTCATAATCTCCTACGAATTGGTCGATGATGGCATCTACAACAGCCTCATGTCCGAAGAGATTGTTCCCTTTGAATCCTGCTGTGTTTGCGTAGACGATAGGGTATCCTGCTTTCTGATAACGTCCTACCAAGTCAGGAACGTTATCTCCGATAAGCTCTCCTGTACATCCGGTAAGAACTACGAAAAGATCGCCCTTGTAAATTTTCAATGTTGATTTGATAAGGTTGTCAAGTGTCTTTATACCACCGAACACCACATCGTTTTCTGTTGCGTTGGAGCTTGGCATGTTACCACCACCTGCCGCGATACTTCCCTGAAAGCCGTTTTCAAAAGTCAACATCGCTGTCGTCTTCAACTGACAACCGGGACTACAGTTGGCGATCGGAACCGCACCTTTGATGGCAACTACGGTGTTGGTCGCACCCACCGCACAAGCATATCTGACATCGGATATCACCGAAGGTTTCTTCTTTTGTATTTCGCTCATTTGATTGAATCTTTTGATGGTTTTGAAAATGAAGAGGCACAATACATAATATTTTCATTAAATAATACTCTCATGCCTCTTCTGCTAAAATTATTTATTCACCGAGTTTCTTTTCAATCTCTTCAAATACAGTCTTGTCGTTTGTGAGTTTGAATGGGTCTGTCTGGCTAAACCACCAGTCGTTGTATGGCAAGCTGACATGGCGTTGAAGTGTCTTGTTGAACTTTGTTCGTGCCAACACTCCTTTCAAAATCTCTCCCACACGCAATAGTCCATCATATCCTACTGGAATATGCTCGTCTCCTAGTGCGAAAGTTGGCACTCCAAGGTGTCCAGCCACTGATGCAAGTCCTGGATGACGTATGATCAAGAAATCTGTCTTTACTCGTTTCAACAGTTGAGGCAACTGGAATGCACGTGTCTTGCTGACTGTGTAGTGTGGTATGTCTCCGTATGTCTCAACCAACTCTTTCAATGTGTCTTGGTTCTTACCTGCACCATCATAAACAGGGTCGTGGTGGAATACGAGTGCAGCCTCATTCTTGATGCCCAACTCTGCCAATACACTGATCAAACCATGGGCGTATGCTGAACCAGTTAGCACCATTCCGTATTTACCCTTGAAATACTCACGATACTCCGCCAATTTTGGAGCGATACGTTTGTGCTCGCTTTCAATGAACTCTTCTGCCTCTTTCTCTTTGCCTACGACTTTGGCAATGGCTCTCAACCATGCGTCTGTTCCTTTGATACCGTAAGGCTGTGGAGCGTCGATCTGTGGCACACCGAACTGATCTTCCAACGCTGCTCCCATGTAACCTCCGAGTGTCTCACAGAAAGTAGTTGTTGCAACAGCCTCTGATGCCTGACGGATCTCCTCGTATGAG
>JAEEMG010000091.1 GCA_016283095.1 Paludibacteraceae bacterium
CGTGCAAATCATCCTCCTCGCCCAACTCTTTATATGCGTTACGGCCCACCAACCAGTTGCAGCACATGACAGTGTTGCTCTTGTAAGTGTCGCCACCCGCATGGTCGGCGCTAGTGAACAACTCAACCACATCATCAGGCTGATCCAAGTCAGCGAAATCGGTGAACAACATCACCTTATTTGAATTGGCGATCTTCGACCATTTGTCGAGCACCTTGTTAGAGCCAAGATAACCTGGAACGACAAGCAATCCATAGTTGTTGCGGAGGTCAAGTCGGTCGTAATTCTTCTTCAACTCCTCCTCAACGTGATCAATAAAACGGCTGTTGTCAAGATCCTTCAGTTGCTCCATAGAAGCATTCATCACAGAGACGTTGCTAAGCTTAGACTCCTCTGTGTTCTTATAAAACAGTTGAATGGCGCGATACGACTGCTCCAAATCCTTTACAGCCTCCACTGCCGCCAATTGGTTTTTTGCCAAAAGACTTCCAACTGTCGAAATCTTTGTTTCGCACTGTTCAAGCATCTCTGAGATATTCTTGCTATTTGAAAGCATGTCTATCCAAAGATCTATTTTACCTGCCAAATCCTTTCTTTCACCCTTCTTTTGTTCTTCAACGAGGAACATCTTCTTACGAGCCTTACGCTCCGGATTCATATTTTGGACACCATCGATTATGTTCTCTAGGAATGAAAATCCACCATAACGAGCCAACGCTCCCAACGATGCCTCCAAAGATTTTCCAGCACCTGCGTTCTCCTTGAGCTCAGCTGCTTTCGTTTGAATCTCTTGTGCTTGAATATCAGCCATATATGTAATTTTAGATATAATTAGATTCCTGACTCTTTGAGCTCTTCTCTTAGTTTAGTAAGAGCATCAATCATACCTTGACGAGACTCTTCGTTCTCCAAAGCTTTCTGAAGCACTTTGTTAGTACGAAGTTGCTTGACCAATTTCTCGTAAAATTCCTGTTCCAAAGACAATCCTTTCAAGAAATCGCTGTGTTCTGTCATCTGTTTTACTTGGAAATCAGCAGTGTTTGAGAATTTGAAATTCTCCTTGACAGACTCACCGTCAACTGTTTCAAACTCCACATCCACATTAGGCTGGAATTTCGCATATACATCATCGATTGTCTTCAAGCCCTCTACAGTCTCAGGAGCAATAGGATCCTCATCTGTAAGTTTGCCTACAAACAAAGTACGATTCTGTGGTATGTTGCCGATAGCTTCAGAAGCTTCTACTGGTCTTTCATTACCACCAATTTCATAGTTTAATATACCCATCTCAAGTTTAATAAAGTTCCAAATCTAAAGAATAGCTCCGCATTAAAATATGACTGATTTTTTGTATGAACACTTCACCCGACAACCATAGGTCACATACTATTCATTTATGTTTCCCGACAGTTCGTTTACCAGGACTAACTGAAGTGGAGGGCATCTAGACTGTCAAATTGCGACTCTTGCCTATCCTGTCTTCAATCATAAACTATGACAGAGCACAAAACAAAAGGAGAAAGGCTTTTAAAATTTAAAGCCTTCCCCTTATTTTTTTGATTAAGCCTTTGGCCAGTTCTCCTCGTATTCTGCGCCACCGATCTTGATGATCTGAGCAGAAATTGTGATACTGATTGACATAGGAGCTGTTCCTACGATGTCAATACCCTCGGCAAACTCGATGATGTAAGCGTTCTCGAAAGAAAGCTCCTTCATCTTGCCTTCCTCATCACCTTTCTTGAACACAATGCTACCATTGAATGGCTTGAACTGGTTAACCATTGTCTCCAAAATAGTAGTGTCCTCAGTTGACTCTACTCTAACTGTGATTCTACCTCCATAAATGTTGGAAGATGGACGACCCTTAGAGTCAACATCGCGCTTAAGGGAATAATTGCAGTCGAGTACATCGTACTCCTTACCGCCTAGATTTAAAGTGGATCTAAAAGCCATAACTTTAAAATTTTAAAAATTAATAACTAAACATACGACACATTCGTAAAAAAACTAACCTAACAAGCAGATAGTTTTTTTTCTATTACCGTAATTGTTTGATGCAAAGATAACGACCGTTTATTTGTTATCCAAACAAATTCGATATGAATTTTCATTGTCTTAATGTATTTTAACACAAAAAATCGGATTGCATTAAAAAACAGTCTGTTAACTCGGATGAACATTGTACCGTCGATACAAAGGCAAAATTGAATCCGATTAAAAATCATCAATTTATCATTTCACTAGGCTTTCTCTTCCCTATCGTTATTTAGTGCAAGAGTTCATTCAAATCTAAGATACCCATATTCTTTCGCAAGATATGAAAGAATATAGACAGGACCTATTATAATCAGAAAATACAATAACAATTTTATCAAAGATGGAATTCTATCATATATGTTTTTCCACCATAACGGAAATTTATAATTATGTTGTTCCAGATAAGTTTCTACCCGTACGCCTAAAACTCCCAAAATAGCACACAATATAATAAGCGTCAAAAATCCATGCCCCATCAACAAGATTTTCTTAAAGACCGAAATTTCTGCAAATGCATATAAAAAGCCATCAAAGCAAAGAAGATTGACTAATGTATGCAATGCAACAATTATGCTTGATGTTACTGCCGCATTATTTTTCGTCTCGTTTGGATAAACTTGTTTTCGCTTTATAAATGACACAATATTTGTCCAAAGAGAAAAATAAAAATTATAGAGGAACAGATATATCATAATCACACCACTTTTTACTCTGTCACGTATCCTCTGAATTAAAACAAGTCTAACAAGTCAAGATTCAACACACTACAGAAATAAACAACCGACAATTGGCATCGCTAATTTTAAACGATATTTATTTCAGATACGAAATCATCATCACAACGAACCGTCTTATATCTTTATAAGACTTATTATTTATATCATTCCTGATTTATCTGCCAGAGGTCAGACTCATCTATTCCTTCCAAATCAATTGGTTTCACAGTCTCAAATGATTCTTGCTTATACTCGACTCTTGTTTCTTTATTTTCTGCCGGAAAATAAGTTTTCAGAAAGCATAGAAGCGGATAAAAAGAAGCGAATGGGAAAATACACACAAATAAAAGTATCCACCAATTCTTTCGACGCTGGGATTCCGTCTCATTTTTCCATATTGGCATCATCTCATAATATCTGTTCATTCGTGGTTTTTCCAATCTATAGATCAGATATATAAATGGAGACGTCATGACTACCAAACCTAACCTGGTATACTTTTCCATCGCTTCTGTTAAAGATCCTAAAATACAACCATCAAATACTATAACATCCAATGGAAATATAACGAACATTAAAATATACAACACTTCAATTGCCGAAACACACATATGGGAATAGAATTTCGGATCGCCATATTTCTCATAATATTGATATGAACGATAAAAAAAATATGGCAAAATATGTTTTATTTTTGAAAACATGTTCATTTTTTACATCACAATAGAGAATTTCATCGAAATCAGAATAATCGGAACATACAAAATCAAAGGAATAGCACAAAACAATACCAAATACCAAAATTTGACTCTCCTTTGTGATTCCGTCTCATTTTTCCAAAGAATAACCATTTCTTTATATTTTTTATATTTCATGAAATCCAATGCTAATATAATACCTATCACAATAGGAATAATGAAAAAGATAGGATTGTCAAAAAAAATAACATTTATCGGCAGTAAAAAAAAAGTAAAAACAAAAACTGTTTTAATGGTACATACTAACAAAAATGCACGTAATTCGGGCTTTCTGTCCCTTGCCGTCTTGTACATACTTTGATACAAACGATAGTACAGATATGGAAATATATGTCGGATTCTTGTTAACATATTCTTTTTATTCAGTATCAACCATGATTTCTAAGAAGCTTCTCATTTCTGAGCAATCAAATCACAAGACGTTTTATCAGTATTTGTTGTCTATTTGATTAACGAAAAATACCTCATAATCAAGATGATTGGAAGGTGCGCTAATAATGAATATACACAAAATAGGATTAGAAATATCAACTTTTTTTGTCTTGTTGATTCTGATTCTTCTTTCCAAAGTGCCATCATTTCTTTATATTTTTCATGTGTACTTCTATCTAATGCAAATAGAAACGTTGCAGCAAAATATACCAAGAAGACAACAAGTATATTGAGTCCAATGACACATAACGGCAAAAGTAACAAGGTGAAAATATATGTTGCTTTAATTACGCAGACAAACAAAAATGCACGTAATTCAGGCTTTCTATCCCTTGCCGTCTTGTACATACTTTGATACAAACGATAGTACAGATATGGAAATATATGTCGGATTCTAGTTATAATCATGCATACATCTATAGATTCTTATTTGATTGCAATTTTTCTTGATTGAATTATCACTTTCAATCTACTCAAGTAACAATATCTTATAGATATAAGCACAATTCAAATCAGAGAAAACAGTTTCATTAAAACAATAACAGGAATTACAGAAAACATAGCGAATAAACAAAAAAATATTAAAAATATACCCTTGACTCGCCTTTGAGATTCCGTCTCGTGTTTCCAAAGAGGAAACATTTCTTTATATTTTTGATGTGTGCTCTTACGTAAGATCAAGATCAAGACTATTATAAATGAAGATAAAAAAACAATAGTACTATCATATAAAGCACGAATAGGCATACATACCAAAGAAATATAAAACGAAGTTTTTATTAGGCAAACAAATCCAAAAGCACGTAATTCCGGATTCCAATCCAATTCTGGATAGGCTTCTCTTCCTCCAAATTTGTACATACATTGATAACAACGATAATAGAGATACGGAAATATATGTCGGATTCTACTCAACATGTCAATTTTTTCGATCATACAAATTGTTGTTTTAAAATTACATTTCAGACAACATAATGAGACATTTTATTGTTCGTCTTCCTCCACAACTTGTATTTATTTCTCGCCTCTTTTTATACCCCAAAATTTCGAATCATCTATATCGTCCAAAACAAAAAGACTCCTACATCCAGTGATCAGCTTTACGCTGGGAAATATGATTTCAAAAAGCAAAGAAGTGGATAAAAAGAAGCGAATGGGAAAATACACACAAAGAAAAGTATCCTCCATTTCTTTCTTCTCTGCGACTCCGTCTCATTTTTCCATATTGGCATCATCTCATAATATCTGTTCATTCGTGGCTTTTCCAATCTATAGATCAGATATCCAATAGGAGACGTCATAACCACCAAACCTAGCCTTGTATACTTTTCAGTGGCTTCACTTAACATTTGCCCCAAGCCACGATCAAATACCATGACATCTAATGGATAAACAACAAAAGTAATCAAATACAACAATTCTATCGCAGACAACCACAGGTGAGCTGAAATATCCGAATCTCCTTCATTTTCATACTTCTCATAAAATTGATAAGTACGATAATAAAGATATGGCAAAATGTGTCTGATTCTCGTTAACATATTCTTTTATTCTGTATCAACCAAGATTTTTAAGACGCTCCTCATTTCTAAACAATCAAATTACAAGACGTTTTATCTGTATATTTGCTGTCTATTTAATTAACGAAAAATATCTCAGAATCAAAATGATTGGAATATAAGAAAAATAAGGACATACACAAAACAAAATCAAATACCAAAATTTGACTCGCCTTTGAGATTCCGTCTCATTTTTCCATATTGGCATCATTTTATGATATTTTTTTCGTGTATTTTTGGAAAAGAATAAAATGATGGGTAATATGAGAGGGAAAAGAAACACTATAGGATTATCAAAAAGAACCGCATTTAAAGGCAGCAAAAAAAATGAGAAAACATACATTGTTTTAATTACACAAACAATTCCAAACGCTCGTAAATCAGGTCGTCTGTCTCTTTCAGTTTTGTACATGTTTTGATACAAACGATAATACAGATATGGAAATATATGTCGGATTCTTGTTAAAATATTCATCTTACACGTCATACATATTGCTGATTGAAATCACATTTCATATAAGACACCATCATGAGACATTTTATTGTTCTCCTTCCTCCACCACTTGTGTTTCTTTCTTCTTATAATCATCAATTTGGATACAGAACACAATAAATTAACAGTCAATTATATTTCTCGAATTAAATAGAAAGAAAAAGCTAACAAAATAATATGAAGAACAAAAAATAGGAATATCAATATTCCATTTCTCTTCATTTTTGCTTGATCTCGTCCCCATTTGACATCTAATTCCTTAAAATTTAAATTATCAAAACATCTATTTGTAATCCAATTTATACCTAAAAACAAAACAACAAGAAATATTATCATATATGTGGAAGGAATGCCTATATTCGGAAAAAGATAACGAAATAATGCTAACAAAACACAAAACTCTATTCCTACCAAACATACAACAACACCTTGTGCCTTAGAATGTTCCGCACCAGGAAGAATATTATTTCTTTGGTAAAACTTCACCAACATATAATATATATATTTATACATACTCTAGCAAGAAATAAATAAAGGTCCCATCTTGGATTAGACATCATGTTCGCAAGTATGAGCTATACTTACTGTTTTTCTCCGTCCTCCACCACTTGTATTTCTTTCTCTCCTTTTTTTATTCCCCAAAATTTAGAATCATCGATTTCTTCCAAAATCAATTGTTTTTTAGGAGTCTTATCCACATGATTGTTCTGAATCAGATCTTCTGCATCAATCGTATACTCAAAATCCGCGTCTGAAGGTAAATTATCTAATGCTTTTATCACAGGATAAAATGAGATAAGCGGGAAAATACATACTAAGAGTAATATCCACCATTTCTTTCGTCTCTGGGATTCTGTCTCATTTTTCCATATAGGCATCATCTCATAATATCTTTTCATTCGTGGTTTTTCCAATCTATAGAGCAGATATCCAATAGGAGCAATCATAAGAATAACACCTAAACGTGTATACCTTTCTGTAGCTTCTCTTAGCATCTGTCCCAAGCCATGATCAAATACAATGACATCTAATGGATAAACCACAAAAGTAATCAAATAGAACATTTCTATTACAGACAGCCACATGTGAGCTGAGATATCCGAATCCCCTTCATTTTCATGCTTCTCATAAAACTGATAAGTACGATAATAGAGATATGGCAAAATGTGTTTTATTTTTGTCAGAATATCCATCATTGAGTTCCGATAAATCATTATTTTAAATTGCGTTTCTGCAACATTCTCCATTGGTATCTAGACATATTCATATTTTGTCCATTGATAATCATTGGAGTTCTGCGATCGATCATATCTCTTTCTATTTGACGCGAAATCATATTACATTCTATAATCTTATTGTCCAAATTGACACGAGTATTGTCTTGACGCATACCAGTAGTCAAGTCGTCTTGCCAAGGGCTTTCCATACCACCAGGATTATAAGTTGTAATATCCCATAAAGTTGTAGCTCCAAAATAAATAGCAGATACCATTCCTAGACCCGGAATAAATCCGACAATAGAGAATACAAGATCTCCCATCAAACGATATGATCTGGGATTAGTCCAAAATCTTGCACTTTCTCCTTCATACTCTAGATAGTCTTTATTAGAAATATAATCACCTAAAGAATATAACGAGTAAACAGCCGCTATTCCTCCGAGACCTCTATTTCCCCATTTTAGGATATTTTTATTCCTATATTGTACTGAAGTCCTAGGATCTTTTCCACTTTTTAAGTTTTCATGAATAGATACAGTTTCTCCGTAAGATTGAATAGATGCTTCATAAACAGACCTTCGAAAAGCAGCTGTGTTCGCATTTTCTATAGCAATATTATAACGATTTTTCATCACATCAGTCAATCCACGTTGAGGATATTTCGGAGACCAATTTTTTATTTTTTTCCCGTCATTGACAAAATATTCAAGATTGGATTCAATAAAAGCCTTAGACTCTGCCCTAAATCTTGCTTCTATCATAGGTTGTTTGCTAGAATATATTCTGGCTCTATCAGACGCTCTGAAATCTTCGACCAAACCATTAAACTTTTTACTATAGTTTGATTCCAAAGCAGAGACAGCCAATGAAGTTCCTCCAGTCCCAAAACTGATCAAGTCAAAATTCGATGTGTTTCTGTTATATTTCGTCACATCCAAGCTAGAAGCTAAAAGCCTATTTACAGCAGGATCTTCTACATAACGAATATATAAGTCGTTAAAATTCACATCTGAAAAAAAAGACCACAAATAATTTAAAGGACATTTTACCTCTTCCCAACTAACCTTTCCTTTTTCATCTAAATATTTAACTCTTAATATAAATACAGCATTATCATGATAAAAATCTTCAATCTTACATTCTATCTTAGACTTATTTTTAGCAGATAATCTCATATGTCTATTGTCGCCCAAGTTCACGTCTATATTGCCTCCAGATCCAGTCACAAGACGTTCTGAAAGTTTTGAAATAAGCGAGTTCCCATAGCTTCTTATAACATTACCAGGATTGGAATCAACAGTCGGGATAAAACCAATCGCAGGAGTAAGGCCTACTTGTTGACCATTATTAATGAAGCCGCCTGAAGGTATGACATAATAGTTTTTGTTCATATAGTCTACATATCCCAATCCTTCCACATAACCACGGAATGGAATGTTTGATTCCATATAGAACCTATATTTCGACTGACTTATAGTTACGTTATCCGCCATAATTAATCCCAATCATTATCCAATGTTTCTCCATTCAGAGAAATTTTCTGTGGAGATATAGTGAAAGAACAAGAAGATCCTCCACTGACCTCTTGCTTCAAACATGTACAATAGGCATTCTCAAACAAAATCATCAACGATGTCGTCTCTGTTTCGTTTCTGAAAACCACCTCACCACTTTTCATAACTCTTGAACCTCCTGCCCACTGTAGAATAGCCCTATCAGGCAATTGTGGTATGACAATCAACATTTGACCGCCAAAACTTTCCGACTGAGGTTCTCCAAATTGATCGATATTTTGGGAAAAAGACACATTGAACTGAGATATTGAATATACTTTTCCCATCAAACGTAACTCTGCGGATATATTTCCATCAGGTCTACCTAACAAACAACCAAAATCTATCATGGCATAATATTTTTCCAATTGTTTTCTACTAATACACTCTCTACTGAAACAGAATATGCCTGAACCACTAAGTGAGTCATACAGTATCCAGTACCAGATTCCATATATCGGACATCCATACCTATACAAGTGGCCTTCTTAAAAGTGACCTCCTGAATCATACTTCCATTCTCGCCATATATTTTAACACTACCATCTCTGAAATTCCTTGGATTTAACATCCATTTGGACATTTCACTCGTAGGCAAGTTTTCAAACGTCATTTCCAAAACCCCAGCCTGGACTTCATTCTGTGCTTTTCCTCTGCGATCAACAGGCTGTGAGAACGAAAAAGAAAAATTTCCTAATTCATACCCACTTGCAGAACCATCTATCTGTAATACCGTCTTATATCCAAACATAATATCTATTTATAAATCAAACAATTATAAACCAAACATACGACACATTCAAAAAACAATCAATAAACAAGGTTGTTTTTAGATTACCGTAACCCTTGCCAACAAAGATAACGACCGTTTATTTGTTATCCAAACAAATCCGATGTGAATTTTCATCTCCTTAATGTATTTTAACACAAAAAATCAAAACAAAGGAAAAACTCACACTCAATCATATGACTTGTAATACACCATTGTCGTCTTTCTACTTCGGAATCCATCATAATCAATATAATCATCAGGATATTCAAAGACAATTCCGTCTCACTTCTGGATTCTCTTAATCACCAAAACAAAGCAATCTCTATTCCACAAATAACAATAACAGTAATTGCATTAAGTACGCCCCAAAAAATAATTGGTGTCGAATTCCGATCATCTCCATCATAAGTATCACATAGAGAAATTATTTTTTTATCAGGATACCATTTCTTCGCAATTATCCAGCCAAGCAGCAGACTAGAGATAAAAACTAAAAAGAACAATATTGTAACAAATAGATCATCATCAATAAAATGTCCTTCTTCTTTTTGTGCATTATGACTTTTTAATTTGAGAGGGACCAATGACGTATTGTATGTATTGGGTGCAACACTATCTGTATATTGTATGTATTGAATACCATCAATAACAACAATCTTGTATTTAGTATGTTCGGATAGTTCTAGTTGATTCGTGTCGTACAATACAACTTCATCTTCTATGGATTTGGAAAGATTTATAAGAGGGACAAGAAGAAAAAAGATAATAATCATTATAGTTCCTTCAAGTGGTCCTCTGGCTCGTTCGCAAGAATCAAATTTTTTATAAATACGATATACGGTGTAATCTATCAATTCCATATTTAACGTGAGTTAGACGAATCGTAATCTACCAATCATTTTCCACTTCCTGATTGATTTCTCACCTCTTTTTCTCATAAAAAGGAGCGACCTTTCTCTGTAAACCTTGTGTCTCTATGGTTTATGTGCTCACATTCGACTCACAAAAAATAATTCCACGTCAAATTGACGCAGAATTATTTATCATGTATTTAGTTTTGCTTGACTTCCCACTTCAAGTTGTTCTCTTCGTCAAGATCTCCACACAGTTTGTCGCCACTCTTCAACTCTCCTGAAAGTATCATGCGTGAGATTGGGCGACGCAGGTAGTTTCTGACTACGCCTGACACCTGTCGAGCTCCATACTTCGGTGTAAATCCCTTGAATGCCAGCTCTTTCTTTGCAGCATCTGTCAACTCGATATCCATGCTCTGTGCTGTCAGCAACTTGCGGAATCCCTGGAACTGGATCTCGAAAATCTGCATCAAGATCGACTCTCCGATCGGTGAGAACGGCACAATCTCAGACAGACGTGCAAGAAACTCCGGACGGAAATGTCTGCCCATCACCTCCATCATCTGCAATGTGGTCGGCACTCGTCCTTCCTCCAACTCTTTTGAAATCCACTCACTTCCCACATTCGATGTGAAGATGATGATCGCATTGGAGAAATCTCCCTCTTTTCCTAATCGGTCGTGCAACTTTCCTTCGTCCAAAATCTGCAGGAACAAATCGAAAACCGACGGATGGGCTTTCTCAATCTCGTCGAACAAAACGACAGAATATGGCTGCTGACGGATCTTGTTGACCAACATTCCTCCCTCTTCATATCCTACATATCCCGGAGGCGCTCCATATAGAAGTGCGACGGAATGCTCTTCCTTAAACTCTGACATATCAAATCGGATCATCGCTTTCTCGTCGTTGAACAACGCTTCCGCCAATGCCTTCGTCAGCTCTGTCTTACCTGTTCCTGTCGGTCCGAGGAAGAAGAATGATCCTATTGGCTGACCTGCCTTGTTCATTCCGCTGCGTGATTCCAAAATCGCATCAGTCAATGATTTCAAGGCTCTGTCCTGTCCTACAACTCGCTGACGCAGGATTGTCTCCATATTAAGCAGACGTTCCTTCTCTCCAGCCTGGATCTTTCCAATCGGAATACCTGTCTTGGATGCCACAACAGCGGCGATATGCTCAGGCACCACCGTCTCTATCTTCTCTTTCGACATCTCTGCCAAGCTTTCTGCAAGTCGACGCAATTTATCGGTAAGCGCAGGAATTTCAATCTCTTTGTCGATCTCATATTCCACCTTTGCCTGGACAATCGGACTCAATCGGCTCACTATGCTCAGTTCGATATTCTTCAATTTAGTCAGATAATCTTCATCAGACAATTCAGAGCGACGCTGCTCCACATTATCCAACTCACGAGTCAGCCACGCCTGCTCTCCCGCAGTCGTTTCATTCACCATCTTGACTGCCGCCATCGTACGGTCGAGCAAGTCAATCGCTGAATCTGGCAAACGTCTGTCCTTGACATATCGTTTTGCCATACGCACACAATTGGATAGAGCCTCATCACTGACCTTCAAATTATGGTATGTCTCATAATGTTCCTTGACAAAACCTACCATTGTGACGGCATCATCCGCATTTGGTTCAGCAAGTGTAAGAAGCTCAAAACGACGGTTGAGGGCCGAATCCGGCTCCACCACTTTTCTATATTCATCCTGAGTGGTTGCTCCGATAACAGTAAGATCTCCCTTCGACAATTCAGGCTTCAAAATATTGACGGCTCCACTGTTTCCTTGTTTTGCGTCGAGCAGGATATGTATCTCATCAATGAAAAGGATGACCTTCTCGATCTGACGAAGTTCGCTGATCAGCTTCTTCAGACGGTCCTCAATCTCTCCTTTATACGTCGCTCCGGCAATCAACGCTCCACAATCAAGCTCCCAGATCTCAGTGTTTTCCAAGAACGTAGGGACATTGCCGTTCACAATATTGTATGCCAGGCCTTCCACCAAAGCTGTCTTTCCGACTCCGGAATCACCAGTCACCATAACATTAGGTTTGCTGCGACGACCAAGTATCTCCATCATCTGTCGGATCTCATTGTCACGGCTTACGATAGAATGTAGTTTTCCGTCTCGTGCCTCATTAGTTTTGCAGACGCAATATTTCTCCAGATTAGCTTTAGACGCAGGTGCATCGGAAGCTCCACCGTCGAAAGAAGACATAGGAATATTCACATTGGCATTAGCCTTTTTATTCCCATTTTCTCCGATAAAGCAATCCCAAATATCCTTCTCCCTTATAGGGAACGACTTCAACTGGTCCGCTGAAAAGCCGACCTCTGGGCGAGAGAGAGCGCACAAAGCGCAGATAGGATTGATTTCAAGAAGACCTAATTTCAAACGTACATTGTCGGCCTCCTCAAAGACCTTATAAACTTTCGAATCAGGCTCGATCTCTGCGACGCCACCCAATTTTTCGCACTCCTCCATTCTGATCTCAGCCCACTCCTCAAGATAGGAAACATCCTTGCCAATCGACAAAACGAAATCGGCCAGACCAACTTCCTTGTGAAGCATCGCCTTCAACAAATGAGCTGGAGCATATTTTGCATTGCCATACTCTCTAGCGAAAGACTTGGCAATACTGACTGCTGTCTGCAGTTCACTATTTAAGTTTAGAAAATCCATAAATTAAAAATTTTAAACAAGTAATGGTAGATTATGGCAAAATAGAAGAGTCGATAGTATAATAAGTCTGACCATTAAACTCATACTTATTATTGTTGTTTATCGCGTCTTCTAACGCCTTCTGTTTTGCGAACAAATATTCCTGCAATTTATCCAACTGTTCATCTGAAATAGCTCTGCGGCTCTTCAAGTCGACAAGCTTCTTTGAAGTCAGCACAGGGTCAAAAGAGAACATTGAAATTGCTTCCTGCTGATTCTTTGAAAGAGTCATCTTCTTCAACTTAGACTTTTTCTGAGGATAAACCCTTTCATATTTAGACCAACGGAGATAAGTTTTATACATTGCCTTTCTAACCTTCTTTGTTTTCTGATATTTACGCTGACCTGCTGAAGTATCAACACGTCTTTTGCTTATCATATCAGGACATGAGCGCAATTTCTCCTTTTTGTTTGAAGACTGTGTGCTTTTAGTGTCAACCCTCACAGACAACAGATCACGCAAGTACTGTCGGATTCTGTTCAATTCCGAGTCTGTCACAAAAAGCATATACTTTCCCTTATTAAGATCATTTGGATCAATCTTCAAATCTGTAGGGTAATTTGAGACCGGATTCTTTGGGAACAATGGTTGGAAAAGAGCGGACAAAGTCTTGAAATCAGACGGATAGCCACCAAGTTTCAACCAGTCCGGGTTGATTGTAGCACGCCAGACGCTGGAATTTTTGAACGACTCACTGATATGGTCGAGCACACTCTTGGTCTCATGTTCGATCATAGAGATTGTGGAATCAGTCACAGAAAGCAACAAATCCGGAGAAAGAGCCTCTTTCTTTTTCGGGAAGATCACCCATCCCTGCGACATACTGTTTTTAGGATAATCGAGTCCGTATACATTCTCCGAGAACTCCTTATACTTGTTGTTAGAGCAAAGCTGTTCGGAATGAACCAATTGTCTCTTTTTCTCCTTAGCCATCTGCTCTGCGGAACGGGAGATCATATCCTCCACCTGCAGAACGAAATTGTTGAATGTATTTCCATTGTTGGAGAACAGCTGGCAACCGATTATTCTACAGTTGTTTTTCACAAGGCTGTTGACCAACGCATTGTCGATCTGCTCCTTTTGGTTTCCGTTTTCTCCGATCACGATGACGATATTCTGCTCATCGCTATGCTGCGACAGCATACCTAAAGCTCCACGCAACGCAGACCATGCGTCGGCTGAATATTTCACTTTTCGGCTGTGTGAATCGGCATATTTCTCCAAATTTGAAAGTGCCTGCATGATGTTATCCGTCAGCAAACATCTTGACGCCTTTCTGTTTTCTGCATCAAAACCGACATAATATCCCAATTTGAATTTGAAATTCGGATTATGTCGTTTCAATATCGCATCCAACTGCTGAAGGAAATTGACATACTGTCTGAATTTTGCCTCAACCTCCTTTTGTCCGGAAAAGACTACCATTATATTGATATTCTTCAGGTTTCCTGACAATTCCTCGTAATAATGTTTTGTGATAGGAGTGCCAGCAAGGCTATATACCAAATTCTGGTCGTCGTTTACAATAGGCACAGGAGTTGCTGTCTTCAACAAAATAGATTTGTCTGCAGACTCTTCCATTCCATAAATAGGGTCAACACCGACAAAGTTTGGCACTTTATTTGGTGTCAGATATCTGATCTCAGATGTTTTTGGAATAGAGAATGATGTACCAGAAAAAGGACTTGTAAACAAGAATCTTTTAATTGGAATGTTTGAAAAATCTCCATACAACATCTCACCCAATGGTCGCAACATAGACGAAGACATCCATCCGGATTTGACTTCAGAAGCAGTCAACGGAGTAAGAGTCTCCTCTCCGATCACCAGACATTTGTCTTTATCCACACTACGTTTCGACAGGAACACTGGTTTCTGGAACGGGATTGTACCGATCGGGTTAAGCAGCTCAGGCTCACTATAAAGAATCACCTCTCCATCATTGAAGAATTTCTCTGTACGGATCAACGGTGCTGTATCGTTGACCATTGTGATCATCTTCATCACCAAACCTGTGGCGACATCTGTCATCGCATTAGACGACAACACCAGGTTAGACTTCGGCATCCAACCCAGATACTCAGCTTTGTCTGGATCTTTCACACGTCTGCCCTCAAAGACTCCCTTCTCAAATCTCACTACCTCAACGTAATCACCCTCCTCGTCGATCACAGCCAAAGGATCAAAATATGACACCTCTTTCAACTTGACCTTTCCGCCTGGATTATGATACGTAGGATTGAAATCTCTGTCGGAATAGACAATCCAAGGAGTCCTTTTCTCCGCTGATTTTGGGACAGACACCTCTCCACAACAATAGTTTCTCGTATACTCGTCAGGTGTCTTCATTATCTTTGTTGACGATCTGACTGGTTTACAAGCTGTACAGAGGACCAAACCACCGTATACTATAAAAGGTAAAAAATGTTTAAACGATACCACCGCTTATATTATTATAATATTAACAACTAACTTTCTATGACATCAATCGTAGGGAACCTGAGTCACCAACAATCTCTTTATTCTTCCTTTATTATCTCGTTCCAAATCCACATCAATAATGATAGTAGATCGTTGCTTGCCTTTAATCTTCAATCCATAGCAATATGAAGAGAAATCATTCTCATTTGTTCCATTAATCAAAACTGGAACATTTGGATTTTTGTAAAGATATTTTCTCAACAAATACTCATAATTTCTATTAAAGACATTTCTGTCATCAATAATCTGCTGAAGTTTTTTTCTGATATCTCCATATTTATAACCATGGCATATCCAGCTAGGCACCACATCTATTCTATGAACAATAGGACTCCTCATATTGTCTGCCATAAGCTTCACTTCATATGCACCTGCTTCTGAATAGACATGAATAGGATTTTGTTCCCAAGAGTCAACTTTTCCACTCTCTCCAAACTCCCATCTCCAGTTGTCAGAATCACCGTCAGCCATAAAAGAAACAGGTTCATTCTGAAACACCATCGATGGAGCTTTAATCCTGACCATATCCAAAGAATAATTCAACAAATTAAGAAAAAAATGATAGTTTATGTCAAACAATTTCTTTTTGTCTATAATCTGTTGTAATCTCTTTCCGATATCTGCTTCAGGATATACAGAATCTTCAGTTTTTTTAGTTATTTTAGAGCCCCAATCAGGCAGGACCTCTATTCTATGAACAACAGGACTCTTCATATTGTCAGCCATAAGTTTCACCTCATATGTGCCAACGCGGAAATAGACATGAATAGGATTTCTTTCTTGAGAATCGACTTTTCCACTCTCTCCAAACTCCCATCTCCTGTTGTCAGAATCACCATCAGCCATAAAAAGAACGTGCTCATTCACAAAGACCGTCGACGGTGCTATAATTTTGAGCAATTTTGAAGAATCTTCTCCGCAATTTCTTTCTTCTCTTACACTGACTATAAAACTTTGACTTTTTTCTCCGTTTATAATCAATCGAATCTGATATGTGCCGGGATCCTTAAAAGTGTAAAAGCCTTTCTTGACGTTTGAAGTATCCCCATTTCCAAACTTCCACAAAATCTGTGAGGTGTTGTATGTGCTGTCAGCATATCTTATTGGAGCCCCTACCTTAACATACGAAGATGAGACTGAAGCTCGGATAGGAACATTCGAAAAGCATAAATTAATTATTACCGACATACATATCAAAAGCGACATCGCACCAAGCTCTATCAAATGGCCTTTTGAAATGCCTTGTTTATAATCATTCATTTTTTCGAGTCTTCCCTGACGCTCACTCAAATAGATCTTAATTCTGAAATGAGAAAATATATCATCTTCCAAACAAATCAAGTCGTATATGAACAATTGTCTATCTCGTTTGTCGCGTTAATAAGAACTAGTATATTGAAATCCTTATCAACAACTAACTTTCAAAGACATCAATCGCTGGAAACCTGGTTTACCAACACTCTCTTTATACTCTTGTTTTTGTCTCGTTCGATATTCACCTCCATAATCACAGTAGACTGCTGCTTGCCTCTAATCTTCAATCCATAGCAATATGAAGAGAAATCATTCTCATTTGTTCCGTTGATCAAAACCGGAACATTTGGGTTTTTGTGAAGATATTTTCCCAACAAATACTCATAATTCTTATTAAAGACATTTCGTTCATCAATAATCTGCTGAAGTCTTTTTTTGATATCTTCACACGCTTTACCATCTGGATCTTCCGGATTGACTAAAACAAATTCAGGCACCACCTCAATTCTATGGACAACGGGATACATCATATTGGCCGCCATAAGTTTCACTTCGTACACACCTACTTTAGAATAGACATGAATAGGGTTTCTCTCTTGAGAATCGACTTTTCCACTTTCACCAAACTCCCAACTCCAATTATCAGAATCGCCATCTGCCATAAAGACAACACGTTCATTCTGGACTACCCTCGACGGAGCCTTGATTTTAACAAGTCTGGAGCCAGATCCTGATCTTCTTTCCTTGACATTTACTATAAAACATTGGCTCATCTCTCTGTTGACAATCAATCTCACCTGATAACGGCCTGTCTCTTTAAATGTATAATAGCCAACTCTGTCATTTGAAGTGTCTCCGTTTCCAAACTCCCATAGTATATGGGAAGTGTTGTATGTACTATCAGCATATCGAATTGGAGAACCGACCTCCACATCTAAAGGAGATACAGAAGCTCGAATAGGATTTTCAGCAGTACATGATTTGATGATTATCGATATGATAATCAAAAGCGACATCGCTCCAAAAACAATCAGTTTGCCTTTTGAGAATATCTTGTTCATAATCACTCATTTTTTAATGTTTCAACACCACCACGACATTTGTCCAAGTCCGCCTTAAACTTTTCAATGTTTTTCTGAGATGCGGAAAGTCGTTCTTTATCGAACAATTTCATCTCATAAAAAGATGCTACATGATCGAATATCTTGAAACGGGCATCATACTTATTATTATTGTCACCGCTAATCTTCTTTATCTCTCCGATCTCATAGTTAAGGTTTTGCTTTAGATATGAGGCATTGACACTCGGATCTATACTGTTGACACTATTGTCAATAGCCATTATTTTTTCAATATATTCAGATTGAGCATTTTGAAAATTCCTGACTCTCTCCAACTTAGACAACGCATCCTTTTTGCCATTAGCAAATCGATAATCCGAGTTGTATACAAACAATATATATCCGCATATGCCCGTAGTAATCAAGAAAAGAGAAAGTACATAAATCAATCCTGTCACTTTTTCCTTCGATGTCGATGTTGAATTGCTTTTTGCCATAACCAATTATTTATAAATGTGATTTATCACTTTAGAAATTGACTATTTCTCCTATCCTTACTCAATTTTTTATATTCTCCATTACAAATGAACAAATCATTCTTCGTTCTGGCTTCCTCCTTCTTCATAGCGGAGATCGAATCTCTGACACGCAAAAGGTCATCCATCTTCGAAATCAAAAATGCATGGACTTTCACATCTTTCGCTGGAATCTGTGATATTTTCTTGGAAATCTCCATCTTTCTGTCCACTATGGAACGCATCAGGAATTCCGAGTTAACATCCTCAACGACATCAAACGACCTGTAACGATTCAACAGTTCATCTATATCATCGCACAACTCATTCTGCATTCTGTATATATTCTCGCAATCTCCCGTCTTCATTTTTATTTCTGAGATCTCAGCTTCAGAGGTCTTCCAGAAAGTGAAAATGAAAAATAAAGTCAGAACAATCAAAACAACCATGTAGGCAGCAAACTTCGCATGCAGAACCACTGCCTCTTTCTCATTCAATGCTTTCATGACAATATAGTTGAATAGCCAAGAATAGGAGCAGACTCGCCGTCAGCCAACAAGAATGCGATACCATCTTTAGCCACATTAATATTTATATTTAACTCAGTGTCCGCAGGGACAAACAATTCCATTATATCTATAAGGTTGCTGTACGCAGCGGTGTTTTCAAACATCAGATCCTTATACTTCGATGGCAACGAGTTTATCCGGACATTCATTACTGGGAAACAATCCGTCACACCTCCGCCAATCACCGTCGACACACCCAACCTGTTCACTCCTAATTTCCAGTCGCACTGATCCGTGGTCAATGTCAGTTGCTTGTACGACAGATCAATATCCACCTCACAATCCAGGAAGACGGAAAGGATTTCCGCTATCTGCTCAGGTTTTGTCAGTCGGTAGGCCTGCGACAAGAATGAGACAACAAAAAGAGATTTCTCCAACGGCATTCCCTGCAACATCTGCCATACCGATTCAAACAGACGGACAAAATCATCATGTTTGTCTCTCTTCTCCAATCTTATCTCATACAGGTTTGCCTCTACCAGCAGTCTGTCTATCGACATCTCGAACGGACGGAAAAAGAATGCCGCGCTCATCGCCACCTGACGTTCATGTCTGATATATTCGATTACAGCATCCTTGTTTTTCTTGTCGTTCAGATCCATTCGTTTATGGAATATTCCTTCCGGCAAGGATTCGTACAAATCTCTCTTTCTAGTATATATGGTAAGATACTTCGAGAATCTGTCGAATGAGTTTTCCCAGACTATCTTGTCGATATTCTTCCCGCCTTTGGACATTCCCTCACGAATGATCCTGATCTCTTCCGGATCAAAACCATTTTCGAGAAGACATGCGGCCACAAACTCCGCACGGTAATCCGTATATAATGTATTTTTTCCTGCTATTACTTCGTTAAGCGAATCCATGCTCTTCTACTACAAAAGCCAACTTGATTTCTTTCCCTGGTCAGTGCTCTCTTTTGCTGAAGTGACAGAAATGACCATGCTCTCCTTGCGTTGACCAACGTAATCAAGTTTACTCAAGCTCACCAACAAATCTTCCAAAACATTCAACATGTTGTTGATTGAAGACATTGTCATCTCTATTCTGTTCTGACAGAACTCTTTTGACGCAACGTTATCCAATATCTCCTCAAATGATGACGGTGCAAGTCCATTCCATTCGTAGAAATATTTAAGCATGTCATCCTTGCCTGTCTTCGACATGAACAAGAAACTTGCCAATATCGAATTTGCCACATCACCGAATAATTCAGCCACCTGGTATGGTGACAACGAAATACCATAACTACGCCACTTGTATTCCATGCTTGATATGGATCTCTGTAGTTCCTTGCAGACTGTCAAAGTGTTCTCCATACATTCCGACTTATTGGCAGTAGACGCATAAGCCTTGTTGAAAATGACAGACAAAGCATTCTTAATTGTTGTCATTGTATGAGTGAACGACTCGAATCCTCGTCTTAACTTGTAGGTAGAAGACATTGATAATGCCGGAGCTATATAACTGTTGTCTATAACTAGCTCTCCGTCTTTCTTCTTCAATAGTCCTACCACGACATCATACGGACCGTACTCATTTATGGTTTCCTTATCTCTCTCTATTATTGAAAGTTTATATACAGGATCCACAAACGGATAACGTGGAGGTGTCTCCTGCATATCCGGCTCTCCACAAGGACGTCTTTCAAACGGAGATACAGACAAAACGATATCCCATCCATGTTCAGCCATATCAATTTCCGAACTGCATTCTAAAACAACAGGTTGCGCAGGCTCGACATTAATCAGACATCCTCCTTTGGTGATGCCATGATATAAATTCAGCACCAAACGAGTCCCTGATCCTTTGCCTTCAACAAATAGATTCATTTGATCCTCTTTGTCTTCATACGTAACCATAGGAAGCATTCCGTACGCAAACTTGTTCTGGAGTGCCTCTGTGTTTTTCATCAGACGCTCCATAAGATAATTTTCGGTCGCAATAAAATGAGATGATGAAACACTCATTCCCTGCATCCAATTGACAGACTTAAAAACAATATTCATGGTTTTTTACTCTTCTTTTTTTACTTTACATTTTTAACTCTTCTCGCAACAATCATACAGTTGTTGACCAAACCATTCGACTCAAACGTCAGGTCTGGATCCAGATATTTTCTTGATTTAAAGAAAGATTTTTCTGTATAGAAAATCCATCCGTATGATCCTTCCTTATCGAACAACTCTACCTGATTATCGAGATGTTGCGCATTATAATCGTTGATAATCATTCCAAACCACTCTCCCAAGACAAATGACTTCAGTGACTTGCTGTTTACTATCGCCTCATTCTCATCACCGACATACTTAGGAACATTTATTCCTACCACCATCACCTGACTGACATCCAGTTCAGCATGCGGTGGCTCGAATGTCTCACTGTCACGATATACCCTTATCTTGTATATCTCAGCAGGTATACTCAAATAACACTGATATGTGACAATGAAAAGCGGATAAAACAAAATCGGCAACAGACATGTTCCTGCCCAGAATCCATATTGCAGCTCATTCGTGATATTGAACAAGATCGCGAACACCGCCCATGAAATGAAGAATTGAAGCAATACCACAAAAATCAGTCCAATCGACTTCAATTGCGGAATGAAATGCGACAACAACTTCTGGTTGACAAATCCAAACAGCAAGAACAAGAACTGTATAAAGAGGTATACATACGGCATGAATGTCATTCCAAAGAATCCGCTAAATCCAAACAATGAATAAAACAGACTTGACCCCAACACCGTGATCACCGCCTTTTTATCAGACAGTAATTTGTTTTTCTTCGCAATCACCACAGACAATAGTCCCAAAATCAAGACTATTACAGGGAACAGCAAATAATTAACGACAAATTTTCCAAATTCTATACTCATTTTATTTTATCTCTATCTGCAAAACACTCGATAATTAAATGTCATCGGAGACTGTCCGATCAATTTCTCCCGTATATCATTAGACAAACGAATCTTTTGATTCTCGTTCATATCGCGATTCTTAAGAATCAGGAAGACGTCTATCGTCCTCTGCAAACCTCCGCCTGTCTCCGTACTTCTGCTGATGCCTTTTTTTATCTCAACATCGGCAATCTCCTCACAACACTCTGAAAAACAAAAGTTTTTGATATCATTGTTTGTCACCACTCTGTTTCTGCTTCCAAGGATATACTTGAATTTTGCAATTCTCTCCCTCTCTGAAGGAGGATTTTTGCCATTCACGGTAGTCGTAAGAAACAAAGGATGCTCATACTCTCCATACGCGTCACTGGTAGGATTAAGCGTCTGCCCTATCCTCATTCCATTTGCAAGCGGTCCGTAGGATGTCCAATATTTCATATAGAAATAAGACGTCGGTCTCTGCGGATCCACAAACAGATAATATGGCATCTCGGTGCGCTCCGCATCGTTCTGCGTCCTCCTTTCGATTTTGCGAAGAAGCTGCTCAATCAGGTTGACGCTCTCAACTCCGCTTCCGTTCTCCGAAATTGAGAATCGGCTCAACTCCTCTTCCATCACTCCCTGCAGACGGATCAGGAACTCACGGGCGTCTCTCTTGTCAAACGACTCACATCCTCCCTGACGCAAAGTGTAACTCTTTTCCGATCTTTCATCCTTATATCCATTCGATCTGTTGTAGACGTTGCCATATTCGTCCACGACCTCCACAACATCAAAGAATGATTCACAGTCGCCAACAGGAAGTGGAATCACACCGAAGTCTTTTTTAACAGAACTGTTGATCTTACGCATTTCCTTGTTTGCCACAGGGAATGTGTTGATTGACACTTGGATATCCGACAACACAGATGCAGTGAACTGTGGTGGCAAGTCTATCTCCAGCCATATCAGATCTTTGGTGAATACCTCAGAATACTCATCTGAGCCACGCATATTAAATCCAGCAGGCACTTTGGCGTAATCTTGCAACGTCGTCTTCAATTGGCTTTCAATCGTGACATAACTCATCTTATAGTAGTCGACGATGCTTTCATTCACACTCTGGTCATTACCCAATCCGTCGAAGAAACGTTGCAGATGTCCCTGCTGCCTCTCTCCTTCCATGTGCAGGCCACGGCTTGTCCTGAGCTCCTCTCCATTCCAACGCCATACCGATGACGAAAGATAGTGCAGGTAATCATCGCGTCTGTCTATATTCGGGAAATCGAAATATATAGACAATTTGCTAAGATCTATATTCTTTTCCACAAACTCCAGTCCCACAAACACCTTGTTGACATTCTCCGGAACTGTCTGCTTTTTAAGCAAAAGTTTCTTATTTTGATCAGGAAGAACCTCATACACACTGTTTTCCGCCACTATCATACGGACGTCACCGCTTCTCAACTTCGTCTCACATACAGGATAGAATGAAAAGTTCCTGCCATCTCGTCGTCCTTGAGTTGAAGAGACGGTGGAAAAAGCGTCGAACATGCTGGTTGTCAGTTCCCCCGACATCGTTTCCACATGCACCACAGCGTGAGCCGGACGTGCCACAGTCACCACTTCCGGAAGCAAGACCTCGCTCAGACGTCTCATGGCTCGTATCTCTATATCCGCGATTTCATCGGATATATTATGAAGCTGCATAGCCAACGCCTCAATCAAAAGTCTCACAAGCGGGTCGAGATTCTCAACCTTCCTGATATTCCAATAGTCTAAAGCCGTACGAATCATACGGTCTTTGATTTCTTCCTTACTCTCTCTGTTATAACCCATATTCTAATCCTTTGATAAAGGTCCTAAAAACAATGTATAATAAAGACTGCAACGTTCTCCTGTGGAATTGAGAGTGGCCTTGATGAAAATCTCCACCTTCTTTCTCACGCTGACGTTGCGGGACACCGAACTTTCCTTGAGGACATCGGCTACCTCAAGGTGATATTCGCAATTACTTATTCGCTTTTCATATTTTGATATTGACTGAGACAAACATTCTGTGAAACGAGTTTTCCAAGTATCTAGGGATACTATTCTTTCGAAATCCATTTCCCAAATTTTTGTTCCGTATTCCACATCAAAACTATGTTCTCCTGGATACGTTCCAATCAGCATCTCTATATGTTGATCAATAGAATCCAATTCCGAACACACGCTTGCATATCCACGAGTTTCGTCCAATACTGAAGCGAAATCGAAAGGAATTCTATAGTGACATTCATCCATTATCTAGAATTTTACTAACATAAATAACTCTACAAAAATAAATAACTCGACAAACATAGCAATACTTTTTGATGCAAATTTTAATGCGAATACTTAACAAAACCTAAAAAAGCATACGATTGCGTACTATCAAATGATTATTTGATGGGAAAATAGTTGAAATTGTACTGTTGCCATAATTCATTTTATTTTTCATTAAAAAAAAACATTTGTCAAATTCTATTGACGTTCCAATAAGTTTTTGACTACACAAAAATATAAATATATTTTTATTTCAACAAACTTTAATATAAAAAAAGTCGGATTTCCCCCAACTTATCATCACAACTGGGTTTGGCAAAATGATTTGGTCTAAAATTTATGTATTCATCACTTCTGACGACAACTGATGTCATCTTTTCACACATGGAGCAAACCAACGCCAATTAATCAATCTGTATTCCAACATTTTGTCTCGCAACTGAGCTGACACAAATACCTTTTTTGATGAACTTCCGCCCGACCCGAAATACTCCTTGCTTTTATACATATGCAATGTAGGATTCTCTTGGATTGGGAAAAATCCTTTGACTGCTGCATGGTATTTTATTTTTCCACATACCGGACAGATCTCATATTCGTATTCACTTAAATCCAATGGCTGGTCGGTATCAGGGATTACAAGCTGAACGATAGAGTCTATCACTGTTTCCTTTTTATAATTCTTCACGCTTCTGCAAGCCACACCGAAAGGACGAAACACTGCCTCATAGATTGCCTTGTCTACAAAGAATTCATCATAAACCCATCCCAACGACCAGAATTTTGCTTTGGGCAAATTCTTTATTCGGAAATCGTCCTTTTGGTGTTTGCCGATGTCACATCTTTCACAATACTCATTAGTAATCGAATATGTTAATTCTTTGTATCCAAAATCGTCATCTGGCATTGGATAGCCAAATTCCCTACATTGGTCTATCAGACAAAACGCTGAATCAAGAATCTCTTTTTTTTCAAACTCTACAACTCTTGTGACCAATACTTTCCATTCTTTAAACAATTGGAATATATTTTTGTCCAATGTTTCTTCTTCAACAAAAAATGTGTTACATCCAACATCTGTCATTAGGCCATATTTTTGTAAAACATCAACCTGATATTTACTCCAATTACCTGAAATTTGTACTATTTTTTTCATTTATTCCGAATTTTAATGCCATTAAAATTGGGGGATGCGACGCGAATATCCACAAAGACTGTTATCACATCAAGAATAGATCTCCATCCACAAAACCATAGCCTACTCCCTGCTTGCTTAGCAGGATTTTAGAATACTTGCCATTTTGCAAATACTCAGACAAATGGGATTCTATCGTATGCAAACACTCTTCATAAGTCATAATGAATCTCCACGTAAGAGGTGTTTCTCTGGTTGAAAAGACTTCATCGCACGGCCAATCATTGTCATCTTTATCAAATGAAGCAGAGCCGACCAATTCCACCGACCAAAAATCATCAGCATCCTCGTAAAGATTGAAACAGAAAGCGACAATGTCATCAGACATTTCTTTTTCATTTGACAGGATCTCATCAAGCCACTTTTCAAAATCCAAGTATGGCAAACCACCATTGTTTTTCATTGCATTAAAAATTTTTCGTTTGACACTTTAAAGAAACGACTTTAACATCTTCTTAATAATTAAATTTTTCCTGTGAATATCACAGGACATCAGCAAATGTAAAAAAAATCAAAAAACAAATTAATTATTTATCGGAAAATGATATTTCTCAGATCATTCGTTCAACTTTTGCCTGCGACATCTGCGGAAATCGACTGCAATATCTTTTTGTCAAAAGGCATAAGCAAAAGGATTTTCTTCTTTCTGAATAGATCAGCCAGACATTTTGCGTCGTATGCCTCCATTAAAAGAGTATATACCGAAACAAGGTCTGAAATTTTATTGTTGTTGGTCAAATCGATAAGAAGTGGTCTGTCTTGTTGTCTCTTCATCGAATCTCTCAAACAAACAGAGCTGATTTTTTGTTCATTCAACAAATACTGATCAGAGACCAAAGTCAATCTGGACATATCTTGGTTATACGTCAAGAAAAAATCACGTTTCCAATCGTTCAATTCATCTTCTGTCGGAGGAGCAAAATATGAGTCATAATAATATTTAGCGACGGGGAGATCGATAGAATTTTCTCTACAATAGTACTCCATCATATATGTTCTGTAGCGACGGGGGTGAAACACAAATGAATCAATATGACACGTCGCATGATTTGCAACAAACATCAAAGAATCAAACCGTTCTACGGATACATTCCCGTCGACATATATTTCGATAAAATCCATATTGGTTTCTGAAATATCGTTGACTGAGCTGTAGCACCTACCTTTAAGCAAGTATTGATTTTCAGTCACATGATTCCGATTGCGTGTAAAAGCGAGCATCACGCATACCGAAAGGATAATCGACATCACAATGTGATTACTATAGTCGACATCTCTTATTTTCTTCTTATGTTGTGAAACCCGCATATTTTCTCTGTTTAGATATATCTCATTAATTCCGTCTTCTAAAATTATACTTTTATCCGCAAATTCATATATTAAACTCTCATTATATTCTAAAAAAAAATAGCAGAATAAAATAATAAAAACTTATTTTGATGGGTTTCGGACAAATGGAAAAATTATTGTGTTATCTACATTCATATGTTTTCCATACTGAACCTGCAGTAAAAAATTTCCACAAATAGGCTGTTCTTCTTGGAGCCAACCATATTTTCCATCTTTCTTAAAATATTGATAAGGATTATTTATAATGATATTTTTTACTTTACGAGATTTAGGAGGGACCACAGTCCATGGAATAGAACCTTTAGACTTGTCCCATGGAGGTAGAGGTCTATATGAAGTTTCTTGATTGTCCAAAAATTGAATGTATTCTGACAGGCTGTCTCCATTTTGATGAAAAATAGAAAATGTAAAAAACAATGTATCTGATCTGTAATTCTCCATGTTCACAACCAAACATTCATCTGACGAAATCACATTGCTCTTCAATGTGACATTCTCACCATATTTCAGGAGTTGCGCCTTTGATTGAACAGGGCAAATAATCAATGCCAATAGAAAAAATTTTGCAATATTCTGAATATACATATATGCACCAGTTTTAATTTATTAATAAATAACAGCTTAAAGCACAAATCAAATTTTACAACAACCAAATCCCATGTTATTTGTACAATAGGAATCTACCATTGAAATTCACATCACACAATCATAACTTCTGACATATCGAGAGTGTTAAGATCGCATTTTAATATCAGTATAATATAACTCTTTTTATGAAATCATAATTGTTTTGTCATCTTTCTTCTTGTATTTCAAGGTTTTGAAAATAGATGGAATAAGGGTTCTGTTGCCTAGTCTTCAACATAATAAACATCAAACACTAAATTCGGATGGTTTTGTTTATATCCAAATTCATCGTTGGGATCATCCCAAAAATCAGAAGCGTCTTGTAAATATTCAAAAAATGCATCTTTTTGAAATGACGGATCTTTCGACAGAATTTTTTGTTTATTGATTATAACAAAAGCCACAAAATCTTCTTGTAGCCAACAAAAATCCCGCAGGCAATCATTGAGAGCATTCCAATTCCATCCAAAATAATCAGGGAAGCATAATTCCTCATACAACATGTTAAACAAAGTTGCCACGTCTTCTATTTTTTCGTCTATAAACACAATTTTAGTTTTTTCTTCATCATAATACTGAAGTTTCTCATTTAACTGTTTTTTTTCAACTTGGTAAATCATATTAATTTAATTCAATTTTTCAAAATATAGACATCATGATTCAAGGCAACAATTCAACTCTAGCCTTAATTTTTCCATTGGCTATATTCTCCTCGATTTTGTCTAACAATGCTTGGCGGTTAGAGAAAACAGATTTTAAACTGGTCTTCCAATCATCTAATGTTCCAAAATACTTTTCAAAGATACTCTTAAAATTTGCATAAGTTTCCCCCATATCTGTAATCGTTTGTTCGAACAACGATTCATCATTTAGAAACGTAGCCATATATACCTTCATTTCTATTATAGAACTTTGATCTGATGGCACATAATTTCGTTTTTTAGAATATGTATCGATAACTTTAAGAAGACTATCCTTATGTATGTTTTTTTTCAAATCTAAATTCAAATAGATTTCAGCATTCTGGAAAATCTCTTCTTTCTTTTCTAGCATTTTGGAGATCGAGAGAGAATAATTAAGGCCCTTCGAATCCTCAATACAATGATAAAGGGAAGGAAAGTCCAAACACTTCTTCACATTTTCTTCCCATAGTGGATAGATAACAAAAAATGGTTGTATTTCGCCACGTATCTTCATAAGTTCAAAACCTATAGCAAAACAACCTACAATTTTATAGTATTTTGATTGAGTGACTGCCGTTAAATCATACCGGTTTATCCATTCGTTTTTTAGTATTGTTTCTTCTTTCATATTTGGCTTATTATATAAAACTGATTGTATATGAACTTTTCTTTTGTCTCTTTTCAAAGGTTTCGTAGGCTATACCTCCGTCGCCATCATTCCCATAATACGTTGAACCTAAATAGTTTGGATTATATAAAAAGAATTCACGCATTATTTCTTTCCGCTCGTGCACACGTGCTCGCTAGATGGTGGAAACAAAGGTTGTTATCCTCATTTCATGAACTCAGCCATCTGTTTTTTCATTTATGAGCATATACCTCCTTTTATCCCCACGAAAAACAACATTGATATTATTTTTTTTTAAAAAAGAAACAATATCCTTTGTTTCATAACTATTTTTACATTGGAAAAACAAACATTTGTTTTTCACAAATGCCAATGGATAATGTCTTTTTACTTTTATGTATAGAGTTTCATAAGTCCTTCCACATTCACATATAACAATATTAATATCTTCATATTTGTATCTATAATGTCTCCACAAAGGACGAAGGCAATAAAACATGTCTATACATTCTTTTTCAAAACTTAAGGTTTTGACAGAAAACAACGACATCAAATATAATGTAATAATGTTTATAAAAAACAGTTTAACAATAAAAAAATATTCACCATTAGTGGCTGCTTCCTTACAAGGTAATATTGACATACCGAATATTAATGCTATTCCACAAAATGTCATTCCTTTAGAACATCGGAAACTTGTTTTATTTTTGTAATTCTCCATTATCAATACTGAATAACACTATTAACCATACTTTCCAAATCTATAATAAAGTCGAAAACACTTGCAGTTCTATCTACCATTCCACGCTTTTGATATCTGCAAAGTTAATTATCTTTTCATTCAACACCTACATCTATTCAAAAACAAGAACCTTGAGAATCATAATCTATTTGGACTAAAGAATTATAGCCAACATCACATAAATCAAATTCTCTAATTTTACCATTTTTTAGTAAAATGAAAACTGCATAATCAAAAGAGGTGTCAACATACATATTTTGTTTTTCACATAATAACTTAGAAGTTGACATTAACACAACAACATCTATTTTTTTAAAGTTTAATAACATGCTGTCTATTTTTAGGAATTCGTTAAGATCAAGACCAACTCTTAAGTCGCCAACCATAAAATTTTCAGAACACACTTTCATATGTTCCAATTCATAACATAAACCTTCTGTATCAGCAATAAAGCACATTGCATTATCCCCATGTGTCAAGTATGCTGATATTGGCAAGTCGTCATGGAACTGAGCATCGTATGACGAATAAAATGATGCTATATCTTCTTTTGTTTGGAATTTAGTTTTAAATTCATTCATTCTAATGAATTTTGGATCAACTACGAAAACTATAGTATCATTAATATTTAAACACAAATGTATATATTGTCCATCAAGAACACACGTATTTACGTCTAACGAGTTAAATACATTTTTCCCAACAAACAATGTAGGATTACTATATTTATCATATTTATAATTTTTTATTGTATCTGCGACTGACATTTGGGAATCTATATTTATATTAGAACAGCCAATTAACATATTGATTGCGACAAAAGTCATAAATATATATAAGTTTATATTTTTTGCCATATTTTTTTGCAGTTTTTACATTAACCATTTTATCGTAAGATTCTGCAGGTAATGGGGTACCTATTCGACATCTATCACTATATTCATAATCATATATTCTAGTAGCATCCAAGTCTTTATCAAAAGAAGTCAGATGAGCTTTGCTTTTTTCTCCATCGTAAATAACATTGCCTTTATTGTCAACAGAATAATCCGGAGATTTGGTATCTCCTACATATAAATTCAAACAATTTATACATTTTTCTGGATCTCCATTAGAAAAGCGAACAACATCAATACTTGATTTACCTTCAATTTTAATGAAAAATCTATCATCACCACTTCCATCTAACACAACTTGTGATATACGCCATTTAATATCAATATATTCGATACTTACATCATCCATTCCATCCGGATCTGTCATAGCAATCGGATTTCCATGACAATAGTTGTAAGGAGTAGCATCGATGTTCTTCTCCCACATAGGATCCACGCTCAACCACATTGCTCCTGTAGGATCAAGATATCTAGCACCATAGTAATACAAACCTGTCTCGTTGTCAAGTTCCTTGGCGATGAATAGGTAGTTTGTAGAGAATTGGTTGTTGCGCTCTTCCACAAACACTTCGCCATACGGTATATACTCCACATGCTGGGCAATGTTTCCGTCTGCATCAGTGGGCCAAGATGATCTGGATGATAGAAGAAAACTCCTCTTCCATTTCTTTTCGCTCGCCTTTCGGCTCGCTCGAAGGTAGAGAGGGCAAGGGCTTTCCGCCCTTTGCATTCCTCGTTTCCTGAACCCAACAATCTGGTATACCCAGAGTTTTAAAGATTGCTTTTGATGTTTGTAGCTACAACTTTCCGATTATCCATCACTTTTAACTTAATCCGTCTTAGGACTAACCAAAATGATGAATTAAAACACCCATCACATGAAACAATTATATCCTATTAAAACTCCTTTCTTTTCTTTGTATGACTCCATCTATCATAAAAATCACGATGCATTTTGTAAAACAACCAACTTATCCAAATTGGATATCGTTCAAGTCTATATCTTTCTTTTTCTTTGATAAAAAGAGTGCATAAAGAGAAAGTATCACCATGGCCTTTCTCATTTGATTCGTCTACCCACTTGTAAAACATACTCATATCTGAATCTATTGTATGTTTCAAATTTCCCAACACTCTTTCTCCTATACTGAAATGAGTCTTATCATTTACATTCCATGGCAATAGTTTTTCATATGAAACCTCGATTTCATCATTGTAATAGTTCCAGTATATATTAATTATTGTATCTTCAACTAAAAAGTCAATGTCATAGTAGCGATTTATACCATATAAAAAATTTTCAAACACGTATATGGTATCTGCCATTTCAATTTTTTTAACAATAGAGTCTGGAATCTGATTTATTGTTCTGTCTCTATCATTCGTATATAATGGAAAACTCTGTATCCTTTCGTTATCAACCATAGACAAAGAGTAGCATGTGTCTGCATCAAACAAATAATTTGAATCAAAGATTTTATTAGACCTAACATTGTTAAAAAAAAGAACAAAATCGAGAAATAAAAAAAGCCACCTCATAATAATACATTATAATACATTTAATGTTGTGAAGCCAAGTTCCTTGTATCTTGCTCCAATATTATCCTTTTATTTTCTTGCCTCCTGCCATCTCCACACGTCTTGGGTCTGCTCCAAATCCATCCACATTGCCTAATTTCGATGCGATTCACTGATTTGCCGCATAGATATGCTTTGTGTAGGCTCCGCCATTCGACACTACGAAGTATGGGCTGACATAGGCTATGAATTTTGTCACTGCATCATTTCCACCAACCTTCTTTCCATTGACGTGAACCATTTCTGTCTCGCTCGTCAACTTCACTGTTCGCTCACCTGATGCATCGTAGAAGTAGCATGACACGCTTCCGTTGTTGATATGATGACGGATCCGCTTGATCCATCATGCAACAAGCCATATCAACTACAAATCAGAAATTAATCAAATCAACACATTAAGCCTGCAAAACATCTAATCTTAAACGATATAGATTAAAGTACATAAAATCACTTAAGTTTTATTCGTCAAATTTAATTTAGGATTATACAACATAGCAAAATCACACCATTCCTTTACATCTATATCAAAATTATCCAAAATAATCTCTATCGGAAAATCATCATAAAGTCTATTTTGCCGTGTATAAACCTTCATTATTTTTAATTTCGTACGGATATCCCTTTCATTAATAATAACTATTTTATCTATATTCTTCCACATGAACTTTTCATTGAAAGAATCAGTACTCTGATTGATTTCTATATACTTATCTGTAATTTTTATATAGTCATCTTTATAATTTTTAAAGGCATCCTTTAACAGAGAATAAAAAGCATAAAACCAAAAAATACTAAAAATATAGTAACTTTCATACAACGAAATCAAAGATAAAAAAAGACAAAGAAGTGATCCTATAATATTTGAAATATTAGTCTTTATAGAACCCTTTACAATATATGCATCCTTCATTTCTTTACATACATTTGTTATCTATCCATTATCTTACCTGCAACCCACTTTCCTGGATTCTTATCAGCTAATCTGTTTTGAGTTCCGTCTATAAGAGCTTCAGCAACAACCTTTTCCGCTTTTGCAAATGCTTTTGTGGTTTGAAGCGATGTCTTCAAAGCCTCTTTTTCAGTTTCCTTTACAGCTCCTTTAGCAGCAGTTCTAGCAGCTACGGTCATTGCACTTATTTCTTTTTGTGAATAATACTTTTGTCCACCAGCCTTTCTTAATGCTTGATAATTTTTTTCTGCATTCTTTGCAATAGAAGCAAAACGAGCTTCTACTTCTTTTGGAGCAGCTCTATAAGCACTTTTTGCACTACTTAAATTTTTTTTGCCAATATAACCTCCAGCCGCGCCAGTAACCGTACCAGTCACACCTGCAGATACAACAGCTTTTCCACTAAATTCTTTTACTTCTTTTCCTTTCATTTTATCAAAAGCCATATTTAGACCTTGTTCTGCGGCATTTCCAACAGCATTTCCAACGGCTCCCATTACAGCACCTCCTATCACACCCGCACCAGTAGCACAAAGAGCACCAGCTAAAGCACCACTTGCCGCTGCAGCAAAAACCTCCGATGCATCTTTGTTATCATAAATAGCTAATCCTGCATTCACAACACCACCTACTATCGCAGCCACAGCAATCCAAGCTAACTCTCCATCCGGATCCACCATCTTCACCGGATTTCCCATACAATAATTGTACGGAGTCATTCCAGCATACTTCTCAAACAAAGGATCCACGCTCAACCACATCGCTCCTGTAGGATCAAGATATCTTGCTCCGTAGTAGTACAAACCTGTCTCATTATCTAATTCTTTGGCATTGAACAAGAAATTAGTAGAGAATTGGGAATTACGCTCTTCTACGAAGACTTCACCATAAGGGATATACTCCACATGCTGGGCGATGTTTCCATCAGCATCTGTCACATAGGAAGTTGAACAAGCCCCCTAGCCCCCTGAAGGGGGAACTGGTTCACCACTTTTATAGAGATGTTCCAGTAATGGATTCTCAAATAGGAACACTGTCAAAAGATCGCTTGTCGTATTTTTTGGATTCGACGGTATAAAATTAATGATTTTAAATAATTTACATCTCTTCTATTCTTTCTTTTCTCGCTCGCCCTTCGGCTCGCTCGAAGTGGTGAGGGCAAGGGCGTTCCGCCCTTTGTAATTCCTCATTTTCTGAACTCAGTCATCTGGGATTTTCAGAATTTATAAAGATCGCTTTTCAAATCATCAATTTGACACCTGCAAAGATAATTATCTTTTTGAAATCATCTTCTTTTTTCATTTTCTTTCCGCTCGCCCTTACGGGCTCGCGGAGAGTGATGTAAGATCAAAGGAAATGTCCTTTGGAAATCCTCATACACACACTTAATCCTCTACTAACAAATTAATTTTAGCATTCTCAAAATACCAATCTACATAACGATCATCATTCGTCATCACCGTCATTGTTAAACTTGAACCTTTTTCATTTTTCTCTTCTTCAATTCTTAAGATCATGTCAACAATTCCCATGAAATATTCAATATCCGAAGACCAATGTTTGTCTTTTGACAATTTACCTTTTGCCTTAGTCCAACCACAAATAGTAAGTGTACAATTTTTTTCAACAAGACAATCACTGTCTTCTGGATAATAACTGTCAAATGAAATTTCGATTTTTTCATTATGACAATCATACATAAACCTATAGGAATATAGGTCATCAAAACAAAATTTCATAAATCATGTTATTTAATTCTGCGTCCAATAACTCATTTAAGAAGTGTAAACACAGAGGTAGTTGCTATGCTCTCTGCCAAACTATATGGAGATATACCATAATTATTCTCCTCGAATTTGTTTGCCCCATGATTTAATAAAAGAGTTATCATTGAGGAATCATCACGAAAATTAAAAACAGCTTCACTTAACGGAGTATTTCCATGACTGTCTTTCGGATCAACCTCTGCCCCCGCATCTAAAAGAATTTTTGCAATCTCAAACAAATTATTTTGTGCAGCATAATGTAATGGAGCATAGGAGTTATCGTCTTTTTCATTTACGTCTGCTCCATTCGAAATACACGACAATACCATATCAATATCTTTGTGAAGTATTGCTTCGTGTAATTTATATGTTTTTTTAGTTTTTTCATTTTTATTTTTGTTCAAATTTGTGACTTCTATTATTATGATTTACCAGGTCTCATGACATTAAACCAATCAAAACATATTTTCAAATTTTGATATCAGTCATCATGTAGAAAAAAATCATTTTTTTCTAGGGAAAGGCATAAAAAATGATATCTCATAAAGATTTTTATCATTTGACAAAGACTTAAATTTCAACAAATCATATTCAGATAAGTCATAATCATATACACATCCATAATACTTATCTTCTGACTGTTGAATAAAAGCCAACAACATTTTTACGGTTACCTCATCAATATAAAAATCTCCTCTTTGCCAAGACAAATTCAAATCTACAACATTGCCAACAGAATCAACATACAAATGCCACTTATATTTTGAATTACTAGAAATCAAGTTGATGGAATCCTCATCCAAAATATGACAAATACTGTTTTCAAATTTTTTATAGTACAAGGATGAACAGTCACAATCAATATTCACTGGGGCATCTGCAAAAATCTCCAGAGGCAAAAAGATAAAGATGGGCATAAACATTTTCATCATTTTCCTATTTTATTAAAATCATATATGATCCATTATTCCACCTGACCATCAAATTACGGGAAACACTATAAATCAACAGATCCTAAAATGCCATTTTCTTATCTAGATTGTTGTTTGGAGTACAACACGATGACAATAAAGGCCACTTTTCAAATCAAAGATTTGTTTTATACAAAGATAAATATTTTTTGGAATCATCTTCTTTTTCTTTTCTCGCTCATGCTTACGCACTCGCTCGAAGTTGTGGGGGCAAAGGCGTTCCACCCTTTGCAATTCCTCATCTCATGATTCCAACCTCTGTCTTATTCAGAATTTATAAAGATCGCTTTTGATATCTGCAAAATAAGTCATATCATCATTCTTTTATTTTTGCAACCGGACCAAAATAAGTTTCAAAAGTTCGTCTGAAATCAATAAAATTGAACCTTATCATCAATTTCTCAATATCCTCTTTTTTCTTAAAAAAAGATTTATCATACATCACATCTCCATCCTTTTTCATAATATATACAACCATATTTCCATAAGGGTTACCATGTGAATCACAACATTCTCTGCAAGTCTCAAAAGATCCTACAATTGGTGTCGCATAGATTATAATGTTTTCCTTTCGTCCATTAGCACAAACGACATTCATCTTCATTATCTGTTTTCGTTTCTTAAAAATAAGAGACGAAAAAGAACGCTGCATTTCTAGGTAACTTTTCTCCAGATCCATAGATAAAAATGATTCATTACAAAATAAGGCTACATTTCGTTCAACACAATTGTAATAATAAAATTTATCATAAATATCCAAGTGTAAAGGATATAAATAAATATCCTTATTATATAAACTGTCTGAATCAACTATCCAATTATAACTTTGAATTCCACAAGTTCTGTCAATGTCTGAGGTAAAGGTTATCACGACAAAATTGCCAGATTTCTTTTGGGCTACAGAAGGTTCAAAGAACAACGAAAAAAAACAGCAAAATATGAATGTTAATTTGAAATACATAGTTTTATCTCTTTAAGTATTTATTTCATAAAGTATCAACTTCGGACGACAAAATAGATATAATTGGTGAATTAAAAATTCTCCATTATCATATCAGTTATACAGACTCATTCCAACATACTTCTTACACGCAGATCCACACTCAACCGCATTGCTTCAATCAAATCCCCAAAATAATCATTCGCCATAAGTCAGATTACAGATGCCAGGCTATACTTCCGTCGCCATCAATCCCATAATACGTTGAACCTAAATAGTTTGGATTATATAAAAAGAATTCACGCATTATTTCTTTCCGCTCGTGCACACGTGCTCGCTAGATGGTGGAAACAAAGGTTGTTATCCTCATTTCCTGAACTCAGCCATCCGAAAAATACAGAGTTTATAAAGATCGCATTCTAATTTCCACAAAGATAATTATCTTTTCACTCAACACCAACCATGGAACCGGTTATCAGAACAGGCAATGGTTGGCAGACGTAGCCGATCATAAAAATCATTCTAAAAATTTTTTTGCTTCTTCTTCGCTGTATATACATGGTTGGACAATAGCTCCAGTAGTGTCAACTATTCCATATTTACTTTGCAAACTATCATACTTTATAATTGCGAATTTACCATTAAAATACGGCATTATATCATACTTTTTATCAAATTTCACTTTCTTCTTCGTCTTAACCGATACTAACAAGCAATGGTCTTTTTTAACACAATACAAATATCCGTACAACAGATTTTGTACAAATTCGCATTCTCCAGAAAACAATAATTCGCCATTGAGATTATATACAAAATAATCTTTGTATTCACCCCTTAAATTTTGACATATTATCAAATGATGTATAGAAGGCATATCCTCATTAACATTATCATAAATATTATAAGGGATAGTATAGCATTGTAAATAGTCATATTTACAAGGGACAATCAAAATACCTTGTCTATTTATAGCCCCCCATCGTCCCTTTTTCCTAACTGCAGTGCAATACATAAAATCGTAAAACTGATTAGCCGCATCATAATGTTTTTTTGATATTCTTTTACCACAAGAATCAATTAAATAAAATTTTCCTCTTGTCTTATTCCACCACAATTCTTGTGAGAACAATGGATCACCAACAGAATTGATGCTTAAAAGTAACAATGAGAAACAAAATCCACTTAATAGTTTATTCATTTTTTTGAGTTTGAATATTTTATGGCAGAGCGATATCCTTAAAATATGTCTGAAGATCAGCTCCAAAATCATCCATTTTACTATCGTATTGACACTTTGCATAGTCATATTCTTCCCCTAGGTATTAAAACTCGATATCAAAAGGACATGGAGTACATACGTCATCAGAAACACATCTGTACATAGGATCCGTCCTTACCCCCTTTGGGGGAGAACGAGATGGGGAATTATATTTATTTGGATCGATAGTATAATTATCTCTAAGAAGAGAAGAACATCATTCAATCGGCTGACATATTGTTGGAATATTTCCTTTTATTCTAGGTGATAATATTCTTAAAAATAACGTATGTGCTCTCTCAACTTCCTTTCCATCCGGATCCTCCAACTTAACCGGATTTCCCATACAATAATTGTACGGACTCATTCCAGCATACTTCTCCCACATAGGATCCACACTCAACCACATTGCCCCCGTAGGATCCAAGTATCTCGCACCATAATAGTAGAGACCTGTCTCTTTATCTAATTCTTTGGCATTGAACAAGAAATTAGTAGAGAATTGAGAATTACGCTCCTCTACGAAAACTTCGCCATAAGGGATATACTCCACATGCTGAGCAATGTTGCCATCGGCATCTGTCACGTAGGAAGTCGAGTCCATCCTCTAGTCCACTGACAATCAGGGCTTAACCCAGATAAATGAATCCATATATATAGCTTTGTTATCCAAATCATTTTGTAACTCTAAGATATTGTCATACACTCGATCAAATACAAAACTGAAATATTCAATTTTCACATCCGGTTTTAATATGGATAGTTTGTTCCAAAGGCAAATTCCTTGTCTTTCAAACGCTATAAGAGATTCTTTATCATCAAATCCAGCAGATTCAGGATCTGATAGATCATATATATTTTGAAATATACTATCCCAAGTATTAAATTCTTTTATTAATACTAAG
>JAEEMG010000092.1 GCA_016283095.1 Paludibacteraceae bacterium
ATGTACACTTCTCCTAAAGGAGAACAACCGAGTGGTTTCGCGTTCGATCAAGAGACAATGAGATACTATGATATGTTTGAGAATGATCTTCTTGAAGACTTGTTACCATGGGCTAAACAGCAGTTCTCGATTGCAGAGGGACCTAAGAACACTGCTATCACAGGTTTCTCATTGGGAGGTCGTGAAGCTTTGTATATTGGAACTCAACATACAGATGTGTTTGGTTTCGTAGGTGCGGCTTGTCCTGCTCCTGGTATTGTGCCTACTCAAGATCAATTCATGGCTCACGAAGGTACAATAAAGAATGAAGCTGACTTCCACTTGAAGGACGGGAACCCTAAACCATACATTCTTCTTATCTCAGGTGGAACCAACGATGGTACTGTAGGTGATTATCCTGAGCAGTATCACAATATCTTGAAAAACAATAATGTGGATCATGTATGGCACTCCATTACAGGTACAGGTCACGACGGTACTTCCGTTCAACCTCACATGTACAACTTCATGCGCCACATTTTCAATGTAGAATAATCATTCTGATTTACCAAGAGAATGGTATATCAAAGACAAAGAGGACCCCGAAAGCATGAAACTTTCGGGGTTCTCTTTTTGCTTTTTATTATTGCTCTGTTATTCACTGTAATTATGATCCACCACAACAATCACCTGCTTGCCCGGAGCCAACGGTTGAAGCTCTTCTGTAAGTTGTCGGATCAATGCAGCGTCATCATGAATGGAATCATCTGGAATGATATCGACAGAAAGCATATTGTCCCCCTCCGAATAATATAGTCCGTGCACCTGCACAATCTCCTTATGAGCAGCGATAATATGCAACACTTTCTTCTGTATTTCAGTTTGTTTATTCTCTCCTGTTGCGACGGCATATACTCCGACTGTCATGATTATTCCGTGTCGCTCATACATCTTCATAGAGATTTTTCGCGTCAATCCATGAATCTCATGTGCCGACATCGTATCGTAGACATTGATGTGCAATGAACCGATCTTCACATCTGGTCCATAATTATGAAGGATGAGGTCGAACACTCCGTGAACGCCTTCAAACTCCGCTACTTCCTCCCTTATCTGATTGGAAAACTCCGCTGGGATGCTTGTGCCCAACAGTTCATTGACCGGAGACTCCAACATCTCCACTCCTGCCTTGATGATAACAATGGAAATCAAAGCTCCCAAAATTCCGTCAAGCGACACGTTCCACAACAACATGACTCCAGCTGATACAAGTGTCGCCAACGTGATTACCGCATCAAACAAAGCATCCGAACCAGATGCGATCAACGCGTCGCTCTTCAAATCCTCTCCTTTTTTCTTGACATAATATCCAAGCACAAGTTTTACCACAATAGCTACGATAATGACCACAAGTGTCACTTTCGTATAGCTTGGCTCTGTAGGATCGAATATCTTCTTCACCGACTCTATAAGCGAAGTGATGCCGGCAGAAAGCACAATGACAGCAATGGTGATGGCACTGAAATATTCGATGCGTCCGAATCCGAACGGATGTTTGCGGTCGGCTGGACGTTGCGACAATTTTGTGCCGACGATGGTGATGACACTCGACAGAGCATCACTAAGGTTGTTGACTGCATCCATCACGATTGCCACACTGTTAGATAGGGCTCCAACGACAGCCTTGAAAGTAGCCAAAAGTACATTGGTGATAATACCTATCCAACTTGTACGTATAATTTGTGAACTACGGTCCATAAGATTTATAATTGTTTTAGTTTAAAGTTTGTTTTATCGTTAATTTATAGTCTTTTTCAGTCATATTGTTTTCCTCAAAAAAAGACGTTCCGAAGCGACAAGACTCTGCAACAGCTGTAAAAATCGTCCGTCAGGATTATAAACAGTCATGTACAAATCTCCTCCGTTTAATGTGATCAAAGCATCCTCGTCTGCAAAAAGAAAATTTACATTTCCGTTCGTCATACAACCGTTCACATCTTCAAGAATACTCTCAGGTGTAGGATGGCCGTCAATATCAAAATAACAACTGAGCTTTATGATCACATAGGCAAATTGCTGGTACAGTCGGTTTATAAATTGACTGTTGCAACAAAATTCCTCCACCTCAAAATATTGTTTGGAACGTTCCGCAGAGACTGTTTCCGGAAGAAAGTCTATAACCCAATATGGGGTTTCTAAAAGTCGTTCTATTTGATTTTCAGCAGACTCTTTCATTTTCGTCTTCTTTAATTATCTCTTCACATTTGTCAACAATTCCGTCGACTGTCTTCTCATAATCGTCTTCAACCAATACCATTTCATCACCACTTTCGCTAAACTGTCTGATAAAAGCAGAGTTGTCTTTCTTCACCGACTCTATGGTGCAATAACTGTCATCCAAACGGGATTCAATAATTGACGCATACGAGAGGATCTTGTCGAAATTAGCATCAATATATCCGTCTGTCAAGGCAATGCATATCAACCGAATCGACGTCAAATACTCTTCACTGAAATCTTTCCGCCAGTCGGACGGTATGTAGCATCCTTCCACAACCAGATTCTGCTTGTTTTCAACCGCAGTTTTCACCATTTCACGGACAATAGGCCAAAGATACGCAGTGAGTAATTCGTCTTTCTCTGGAGTGAGACTAGTGTAGCCACTACGAATCAATCCCATCTTAAGATGATCAATGGAGAGATATGGAAAACCATATTTTTCAAGCAACCGCTGAGCCAGAACAGTTTTTCCTGTATGAGACGCTCCCGTTATCAATAGAATCATAATAGTTGGTTGAAATGTCCACCGTCGACCAGACAAACTCTTTTTTAATCGACAATCCAAAGATATAAAAAAATAAGATTCATAAAATCTTTTAATTAAAATTAAACTGCATCTGAGAATTTAGCGTATTTTTGGCATACGTTCATACTTGAAAATAAATTTGAAACAAAGGATGAAGACAATTCTATTCTTACACGGATTTTTTGCCAGCGGAAGTTGTGTGCCTGCAAACGCATTGAAAGAGGCATTCTGGGGAAAAGTCCGCGTGCTCACTCCCGACCTGCCAATGCACCCCAAAGAGGCTTTGGAATTCATACATAAGATATGCGACAAGGAGAATCCAGACCTGATTGTCGGCAACAGTTGCGGCTCTTTTTACGCCCAAATCCTCGCCCCAATCGTAGGTGTGCCAGCACTGCTCGGGAATCCACATTTCAAGATGACGGAATTCTTGAAAGAGCGAATCGGCAGACACCAATATAAAAGTCCACGTGAAGACGGGAATCAGGATTTCGTCATAGACGAACAGTTGATTACAGAGTTTGAGGAGATAGAGAAAAATCAGTTCAACTACACCACCCCATTCTACAAAGATAAGGTGTGGGGAATATTTGGAGAGCAAGACACTTTGGCTCACTACGAACCAACATTCCTGGAGTATTACGTCAACACCTACCATTTCCCAGGAGCCCATACACCTACAGCGGAGGAGGTAAAGACTTGGTATGTGCCTCTTATCGAAAAGATGCTGACGACATTCAAGAAACCCCAAGAGCGTTTCTTCCAACACTTCAAAGGTGGCAAATACAAATTCGTCGGAACGGCTTTTGATTCAGAGACTTTGGAGCGAATGGTTGTTTATCAGGCTCTTTACGGAGAACACGCCCACTGGATAAGACCAGAAAAAATGTTTTTTGAGAAGACGACGCGAGACGGCAAGACCTTCAACCGTTTCACTGAGATCTCATGCATTTAAATCCGTAATAATTATGATCACCGTCGACACGACCAATATGTGTTCACATCTCAAGGCAAAACTCTTTGAGCCGACAGGAGAATACCACCATATTTGGGAAGCGATGCAGAATGACGACGAATTGACAGCCGTAGTGCGGTCTCGTCAGCTGCATATCTATCGCAACAGCAAAAAGATACTGATTCTTGCAGGCAAAGCTAAGCCCAAAACAGTAAGGAAAGACAAACTTTGTGAACTGGTAAGAGATGCAAGGCTATAAATAGACTTTATCTATGGCAGAAAACTGGAATATATACGCCGACTGGAATCCGTGGCATGGATGCACAAAGATCAGTTCTGGGTGCAAATATTGCTATGTCTACAGACAGGATGAAATGTACGGCAGTGAAGTTTCAAGCAGTGAATGCCGTAAGACAGGCAATTTCAACCTGCCCATCAAACGTAAACGAGACAAGTCGTGGAAGATAGAAAGTGGCAAGGTCGTCTTCACCTGCTTCACATCCGACTTCCTGATAAAGGATGCCGATGATTGGAGAGGAGAATGCTGGGAGATGATGAAAACCAGAAACGACCTTTGGTTTTACTTCTTCACAAAAAGAATAGACAGATTCATGGAATGCGTGCCAGACGATTGGGGAGACGGCTACGACAACGTGCTTGTCGGCTGCACCGTTGAAAACCAGCAGATGGCAGACTTCCGTCTACCCATATTCAAATCATTACCGATCAAACATAAAAGCATCATGGTCGCTCCGATAATCGGGCCGGTAGATTTATCCGCATATCTCGACGATACTATCGAAGAAGTCGCAGTCAGTGGAGAATCGGGAGTAGAGGCCAGACCATGCGACTACAGCTGGATCCTTGACATTCGTGAGCAGTGTATAAAAGCAGACGTCCCATTCCGTTTCCACCAGACAGGAGCATATTTTATCAAAGACGGGAAAACGTATAGGATTCACCGTAAATACCAACTCAGTCAGGCACACAAAGCAAACATAGATTATAGGATCAATCAATTCTACGTCCCCGAAACGATCAAGTTTGAATGGAAAGACGAAGATTACCACGATTGACGTGACCAACCATTAACATTGAATCTGTTGGGAAAAGTATTCGAAGTAATATGACAAAAGTTCCAGACATAAAAAACTCCACCAAAGAAGAACGACTTGCGTTTGTGCAAGAGCAATGGCAATGTCTCAATCATTGTCCATCATGTGGAAAATGTCGCATTCTCAAAGGAGTGGATGCCGAAAAACTGTATGCTGAATATATCGAAGGAAGACGTGAGTATATGGAAATCACGAAAGAGATCAGACAACGGTGAGGAGAGAACACCGAATTTAATAAAACCACAGAGGCTCAAAGTTTACAGAGCGTTTATACCCATTAATAGCGGGCAGGTTAGAAACCTGCCCCTACGACCACCACCGAAAGGAAATGAGTCTAAAAGATTAACAATAGAAAACATGTGCGGTTTCCTATTGTTTGAGTTTTCTCCGTTAAGGCTTTTCTAAAACAAACTTGTTTGTGAGTTTTCCAAGCATCAAAATGCTGTTTTCTGTTTGAAAATCATAGATTCGAATTAACGTCAGTTCAATGAAATAAGAAGAATATTATAGTAGGAAAAAAAATGATAGTTGGAGTGTCATAAATGAAGATTGTTAAGGGCGGAACGCCCTAACCCCTGCTAAAGTGCGAGCCGTAAGGCGAGCACATATGATTTAATAATAGAAAATGAATTTTTTGATACATCGTGTACGATATATCAAAAATAATTGTATATTTGCACCGTACGAAATGAGTTAAGTATGCGGCTTTAACTAACAACGCCGACACCTTAAATCGTACACGATATGGATAAAGTCACAAAACCAGAAAAAAGGACAATACGGATAATGAAAGAACAAATACAAAAATATCTCGGTCGTTTCTCTTTCCGCACAGGCATCATCATTCTTGCCCTATGTGTGCCATGCTATATAATCTCCTTCGCTCAGATGGCTCTTCCCATAAGCAATGCGACGAAAGGAGTTTTATGGTTTATTTTCTTCGGATTGGCTAAGACATTCCAATATGGAGGTTTATCCATAATCGGTGTAGAAGGAGTGAAACGCATCAAGGATTTTTTTAAGAATCGTAAAAAACAACAATTAACATAAAAAGGAAAAGTTATGGCAAAACAAAACGAAAAACCATGCGCGAACTGTAAACTGCGTGCAAAATACGACAACGACCCTAAATCTTTATTGGGAAGATTCTGGCGTTGGCATATCAATTTCTGTCCAGGTTGGAAAGGATACATGAACTCTCTTTCTGAAGAAGAGCGTGCATATATGCGAGAAAAATACAATCTCGACAAATAAGAAGTTAAAGTGTTGATGATTGATGTTTGATGATTAGCTTCTAACTAAAAATACGAACGATAAATTATGGCATTTCCTCAGTTAAAATTAGACAATCAATTGTGCTTCCGTTTATATACGGCGGCACGATTGGTCACGTCTTCATACACTCCATATTTCAAGGAGTTTGGGATCACCTATCCACAATACTTGGTTATGATGTTGCTTTGGGAGAAAGACAACCGAATAATCAGTGAGATAACGGAGCGTCTAAACCTTGAGACTAACACTGTCACTCCCCTGCTACAACGCATGGAGAAGCAAGGTCTCATAGTCAGACAGAAAAGTCAGGCAGACTCCCGTCAACGCATAATCTCTCTGACAGGAGAAGGCAAACGATTGGAGGATAAAATGAAGGATGTTCCGAACTGTCTTGCTCAAAAGATAATGGGAAACGGCATGAGCATAGAGGAGTTGCAAGCGATGGTGCCACTGCTCGACAAGTTCATAAATGTCTTTTCCAACTTTGAGAAGGACCAACCCCGCTAGGCGTAAATTTCTATTTACGCCGTCGTGCGTTTAGCATGGACAGATAAGTTCCACTCTACGTTGTCAGGCGTTACATATAGGTAGGTAGGGGAAAAATTGTTCCCGTTAGTTTAGATATGCGCAAAAAAATGAGTATTTTTGCGAGTGTCTGGCATCAATAGGCAAGCAACACCATGTTTGCCACCTCAATTAAATCCAGACAATTACGACAATTAAACAAAACGGGGTGATGAGCAATATAATTGATAAATACAACGTGTCGGTGCCTCGATATACGAGTTATCCACCGGCTAATTATTTCCACGAATTACAGGCCTCTGATTATCTGGAGGCGGTGGCCCGTTCCAACGGAGAGGGATCAAACAAACTCTCATTCTATCTGCACATGCCTTTCTGCAAGCGTCTGTGCCACTATTGCGGTTGCAACTCCTACATCATGCCTAGCACTGGAGATACTGTAACCAAATACATCGACGCAATACATAAGGAGATAGATCTAGTAACAGCACATATAGACAAGACTCGTCCTATCAGCCAGATCCATTTTGGCGGAGGCAGTCCCACAGCAATGCCGACTTCTGTCTTGAAAGAGATCAACGATCATCTGTTGTCTCTTTTCCCTACCATAGAAAAACCGGAGATCGCCATCGAGTGTCACCCGGGTTATCTTACAGAGGAAGACTGGACAAATCTGACTAACAGTCATTTCAACCGTTTTTCTATTGGCGTTCAGGATCTCGACGAGAAGGTTCTAAAGACAGTCGGCAGAACACCGTCGAACCTGCCATTAGAGACCATCATGGGTATTCTCCGCAATGCAGGTGCGACTGTCAACATGGATTTTCTGTTTGGTCTGCCATACCAGACTCCAGAATCATTTGCCAAGAATATTGAGCTGGCAATCAAACTGCATCCCGACCGTCTGGTCACATTCAGTTATGGTCATGTGCCGTGGGTTTTCAAGCGTCAACAAGTGCTTGAGAAACATGGTCTGCCTCAACCTGAAGTAAAGCAGCAGATGTACGACACGGCTGCCAATCTACTGCATGAAGCCGGATACAAATCAATCGGACTCGACCATTTCGTGTTGCCGGAGGATGAGCTATACAAAGCTCTCGAGGAGGGATTGCTCCACCGTAATTTCCAAGGCTACTGCACACGACGCACTACAGGTCAGGTTTACGCATTTGGAGCCACAGGTATCAGCCAGCTCGACTCCACATACGCTCAAAACACAAAAGACATAGAAGAGTATATCAGCACCACGCTTTCTGGCGAATTGTCTGTCCGTAAAGGATACCAGCTCACACCAAAAGAACGACTCGCCAAAGAGGTGATCGAACGAATGATGTGCAACTACCGTATCAACTGGAATGAGATCGCGGATACACTCTCAATATCAATCAGTGAGCTGAAGGCTGCCATCCATTACGACGAAGCTCAGTTGAGAGAAATGGAGACTGACGGAATTATCAAAATGACATCAGATGGCATCTCAATGACTCAACAAGGACATCCATTCGTAAGAAATGTCGCTGCGGCACTCGACCCATTGATGCAAAACACAGATAAGAAATTTTCAAAACCGATATAATTAACGATAATAATGGACAACGTAGTAGTTATAGGTGCGGGAATAACAGGCTTGACATGTGCTTTTCAATTGAAAAGACGTGGAGCTAATGTTACAGTGCTTGAATGCCAAGATCGTATAGGAGGACAGATCAACTCTCAACATATTGGAGATTTCATCTTTGAGTCTGGCCCAAACACAGGTGTGGTGAAACATCCTGAGGTGGCGGAACTGTTTGAGCAACTGAATGGGGCTTGTGAACTGGAGACTGCTCTTGAATCAAGCAAACGACGTCTCATCTGGAAAGGAGATAAATTCCACGCTCTTCCTTCAAGTCTTGCCAGCGCACTAAAAACTCCATTGTTCAAATGGTATGATAAAATCCGTATTCTAGGTGAGCCATGGCGTAAGAAGGGCAACGATCCATACGAATCAATCGGTTCTTTGGCGGAACGCCGCTTAGGAAAATCATATGTGGAATATGCCGTCGACCCATTCCTTTCGGGTGTTTACGCAGGTGATCCATACAAACTTCCTGCACGTCTTGCCCTACCAAAACTATATAATCTGGAGCAAGACTACGGTTCATTCATAAGAGGTGCGATCGCTAAAGCAAAACTTCCTAAGACTGAACGTGATCGCAAAGCCACAAAAAAGGTGTTCTCTGCCCGTGGAGGTTTTTCAAATCTTGTCAACGCCCTTGTTGACGCTATCGGCCATGAACATTTTATCACAAGTGCTCTTGATATAAAAATCATGCCAGAAGGCGACGGCTGGCAGATCACGTTCAACAAAGATGGCGAGCAGCGTCAGATCAATGCCGACAAAGTTGTCACCACTTGTGGAGCTTATTCATTGCCAAGCCTATTGCCTTTCATTGAGAAGGAGACGATGGATGATCTCAGCAATCTCTACTATGCTCCGGTCGTACAGGTAGGCGTCGGCATAAAAGATTGTGGTGACAACCAATGGCTAGCTTTCGGAGGATTGGTTCCTTCAAAAGAGAAGAAACAGGTGCTCGGCATTCTATTCCCGTCGGCATGTTTCGAGGGACGCTGTCCTAAACCAGGTGCGACAATGGCATATTTCATTGGTGGAAGACGTCATCCTGAGATGCTCAACAAGACAGATGAAGAATTCGTCAACTTGGTGAACGAGACTCTCAACGACATGCTAAAATATGACAAAAACAAAAAGGCTGATGAGATAAGAGTATTCCGTCACGAACATGCAATTCCTCAATATGAGGCATCTTCAGACGCACGTCTGGCTGCTGTCGAAAAAGTACAGGCTCAATACCCTACTCTTCGCATCGCAGGCAACCTACGTGATGGCATCGGAATCGGCGACCGTATCAAACAAGGTTTTGATGAGGCCAGAATTTTGTGCGGAGAATAAATCCTTGATTTCGCAGGATATTCAAAATAGACTTTTTCTATATCTGCATAGACAAAATCATTTGTTGGAAAACAATATAAATATTATATTTGCTAATGACAACAAATAGTACTAACCATTAAATTTACAATTATGGCTAAATATGTATGTGACGTATGCGGTTGGGAGTACGACCCAGAAGTGGGATTTCCGGATGCTGGAATCGAACCAGGCACGCCATGGGAAAATGTCCCAGAAGATTTTGAATGTCCTCTATGTTCTGTAGGAAAAGATCAATTCTCTGAAGTTGAAGATTAATCATACAGTTAAAATGTCTCATTCCTTAATTTAAGGGATCGAGACATTTTTTATAGATAGCATCTAAACAAACACCATACCAATAGATATCATCTATTAACGCATAGAAGGAATTGTTCGTTCATATATAAACAAAAACATACCTTTGCATCAGGTAAAACGAAAGTCAAACATTAAAAACTTACGATTATGGAAAATTTCAGCGACATCATCAAAAGCGACAAGCTTACATTGGTTGATTTCTTTGCAACATGGTGTGGACCTTGCAAAATGATGCATCCAATATTGGAGCAACTTAAAGGGGAGATGGGCGACAGCATCCGCATCCTAAAGATTGACGTAGACGACAACGAGGATCTTTCGATGCAATACAACATCCAGTCGGTACCTACACTCATGCTCTTCAAGAACGGTGAGATTGTATGGCGTCAGAGTGGAGCCAAGAGCCTCAACGAGCTAAAGAGTCTGATCGCACAGTTCTCTTAAAGGACAAAAGGCTGTCTCATCTTTCTACATTTGGATAAAACTATTTATTAATAACTTAAAAAGCAAAACTATGGCAAAAAGCAAGTATTCTGGAACTCAGACAGAAAAGAATCTTCAAGCAGCGTTTGCTGGAGAGTCACAGGCACGCAACAAGTACACTTACTACGCATCTCGCGCAAAGAAAGACGGTTTCGAACAGATCGCAGCCATCTTCCAGCAGACTGCTGACAACGAGAAAGAACATGCTAAATTATGGTTCAAGGAGCTTCACGACGGTATGCCGTCTACACAGGAGAACCTTCTTGACGCAGCAGAGGGAGAGAACTATGAGTGGACAGACATGTATGAGAACTTCGCCAAAACAGCAGAAGAAGAAGGGTTCAAGGAACTTGCTGCCAAGTTTCGTCTTGTAGCCGCAATCGAAAAGCGTCATGAGGAGCGTTACCGTGCTCTTTTGAAGAACATCGAAATGGCTCAGGTTTTTGAGAAATCAGAAGTCAAAGTATGGGAATGTCGCAACTGTGGACATATCGTAGTCGGCACAAAGGCTCCTGAGCTATGCCCTACTTGCGCTCACCCGCAATCGTACTTTGAAGTACACGTCGACAACTTTTAAACATTTTTTCTCCCCCTATACCATGGGGGAGAAGAATTTTTCCAAGAGTACAAAATTAACTTATGAATTTACAGCAACTTAGGTATATAATAGCCGTCAATCGGTTCCGTAATTTTGCGAAAGCTGCAGATGCCTGCAATGTGACCCAGCCTACATTAAGTGCGATGATTGTGAAACTTGAAGAGGAGCTAGATCTCCGCATATTTGAACGCACCAACAAGTCGGTCACTCCAAGCAATGCCGGACTGAAAATCATACGTCAAGCAGAAAGTGTATTGATGGAAGTAGACAGGATAAGTGAGATCCTGTCGGAAGACAAAGGTCTGATAGGTGGAAGGCTCAACCTTTCCGTCGGCCCTACCGTCGCCCCATACATCCTTCCAAAATTCATCAAGCACTACAGAAAACTATACCCTACGGTCGACCTCTCCATCGAAGAGCTCAAAGTAGAATTTATGCTTGACGCTTTGCTGCGTGGCGAAATCGACGCAGGTATCGCCATCAGCGAAAACCTGAAACAAGGCATTCTCGAAATTCCACTTTACACCGAAAAATTCTACGTCTATCTAGCTGAAAGTTGTTGGCGGAAACTGCCTGTTTTCAATCCTGAAACCCTTGAACACGAAAGCATGTGGATTATGAAAGAGGCACAATGTCTCAGAGACAGTGCCTTCTCCTTCTGCAAAGCACGTGCAAAAGGACACCGCATCTACGAAGCAGGAAGCATCGAGACTCTTATCCGCATTGTAGACGAGAATGGAGGCTATACCATCATTCCTGAAATGCATCTTCCATTTCTAACGGAAAAACAACGCCTGAACATAAGGAAGATTGAAGGTGACCACCTCTCTCAGCGCCGTGTATCGATCTACATTAAAGAAGACTATATACGTCAACGTATGCTCAACACCATCGTCGACACACTGAAAGCATATATGCCGGAAGGAATGCTTTCTGAAGGAATCATCAAATACGGAATCAAACTATAAATTCTCATTATATCCATCGTAAAATAAATCTGAAAGCAAGAATCCACTTACAAAGTAGGTTCTTGCTTTTTTGTATGATATACCAAGCCAAGAATGCCAACATTGGCAAAAATGCAATTACAATGTTAATATTCTTTAACGCAACGAGTTTTTTCGTTCGATTTGCTTGAAATGCATAGATTCAGACACTATCTTTGCAGTTGATAATACGGTAACAGAAAATACTATCTACTTGAAGGTTATAGTTTTTTTCACGAATGTATCGTATGTTTAGTTAAATTATATTAAAACAATAGTATATGTGTGGAGGCACGGTGTGCATAGGGAAACCTGAAGACAAAAAAGAAACACAAGAAGAAAGCAAGAATGGCCCTGTCTTGTTACGCATGGGTATTTTTTTCGACGGAACTCTGAACAGCATTGCAAATATTGACGAGAGAAAAAATTTTGAGGATTTTAAGGAAAGTCAAAAGAATTCTTCCAGAGCAACCAGGAAAGCCATAAGAAAAAGGAGCAAATTAATAAAAGACAACGACAGCTATACCAATGAATATTCCAATGTGGCAAGATTCTATAAATGTTTTAATGAAAAGAAAGATGAGTTTATCATCCCTGTCTATGTGGAGGGCATAGGAGCCAAGCCAAGAGTGATAGGAAAAACAATTGAAGACAAAGCTAAAGCTTTTGCCCAAGTCCCTATAAAAGACAAAAAAAAGAGCCTTACAAAGAATCATGCAAAAAATATGACAATGGCGAAATCTCTTTAGACCAATTCATAGAGAATAATGATGGTTTTGTCTCTTGCAGCGACCATCAGTTGGGTTCTGCCTTGGGCATAGGGTTGTTTGGTGTGAAGAAGAAGGTGGAGGCGGCATGTGAAAAAATTCATAAAGAAATAAGCACGATTATAAGTGACTATGACATTAATACAGGTACGGACATCAATATAGAACTATACGTTTTTGGTTTCAGCAGAGGATCCGCAGCTGCAAGATGTTTTTGCGCTTGTTTGCAAAACAAAGTCGGATCGACGAAAGAAGAATATTCCTCTAACGCCTTTATTCTTGGAGCGAAGAATAGAGTCACATTCAACTTCGTCGATGCCAATATCAAAAAGAAGTTAAGTCAAGAGAATAAATATAAGACAAGCCTTGTGGAAAACTGGCTGCAAAACATTTCTGACAAATGCAGTGTTAATCTGAAACCAAATGTTAAGTTCTTGGGGCTTTACGACACCGTATCATCCTATGGAGCCAACTTTGACGATGATGTTGATGAATTGGGGTTGAACAAAATCGGCAATGTAGATAAAGTGTTCCAAATTTGTGCAGGAGATGAGTACAGAGCGAATTTCAATCTCACTGACATTTCATCAACAGGAGACAAAGGGAAATACATAATCATACCTGGTGCGCACAGTGATGTAGGCGGAGGATACGCCCATAACATAAAAGAAAAGAAAACAGGATGGTTCAATCTAAGGGCAGGCAATAAACCAATAAGAATATTGGAGAAAGAGGGGTGGTTTAATTCCGATGAATCCGAACGAACCGTCAGCAATCTATATAGCATCATCCCTTTCCTTTTGATGAAAGATGAAATTGTTGACATTGGTGTTGTGTTTAATGATAATAAATTTAAGGAATATCAACTGCCTTCTGAAAAAACAAAAATTGATAAAATTGAGCATAACTACAGCAAAGAGCTGTGTGATTTCTACAACAAGATAACATCATACCACTATGCGATTGAAGACACAGGAAAAGGGAAGACCATCAATCTGGTGTCGATAGACGGAAAAAAGCTGACAGAGGATGAGAGCAAAAAGTATTACGCTCTGTTAGATGAAGAAGATGAACTTACAGTTAAAATATCAGACCTCAACAGTCAGATCCGAGACCTTGAGTTGAGACTTTCCACAATACAGCAACAATATATGGATATAGGGCTATATACGTTTCCGACATATATCCGAATGGAAAACGAAATCCGTGAAGAGATAACGGAACGTGAAGGATTGTTATCAAGCAAGAAAGCACGGCTCCAAGAGATAAAAAAAGAGAAGGCTCAATACGACAACGACCAACTACTAAAGAATATCAGACATGATTTTCTGCATCTTTCAGTCTCAAGAGGGGATCCATTGGATTTGATCGTCAACAAAGCCAACAACAACAGAAACAAAAGGACTGTATATCCCGGTTAAAGATGGAATACGTACTTTTGTGGCAAAATATAAATTTATGATAAAGAAATTATGCCAATTATGGTTGCTTTTCCTCTCTTTGGTGGCATCATGCTCCAACAAGAAGGAATTGCAAAAAAACAAAGAGATTAGTCAGATGGAAGATGAAAGATTTTATTATGAAGTGTGTTGCTCCGCTCCGAAATTAGGTCCAGGCGAATATGTGACCGTTGAATATATCGGAGAGTCAGGAACAGTTCGTGTATTCGGCAATGAAAACACATACGGAGGCATTGGGACAGGTCATGACGGAGTGACAAGAAGCCGGGCAAGCAGGTTCGGTCTGCCCAAAGCGATAGAGGCGACGTGGGTGTCTTACACAGACAGGAAAGTATATTCTGTAGCCACCCTGCTTCCATACGACACCATACTGTCGTTGTTCAAAGACGGAGGAGAGCCATGTGTCCCCGCGCCAAAAGGAACAACCCCAGACAATCTGATAGGGAAAACCATCGACTGCTTCGACCTATGCTTTTTGCCTGGAGGAAAAGTGATGCTCTATGTGAAAACAGCTGTGAAAAGCATTCTGCTGGACTGGTCGGTCACTGGAGTTGAAGAGACTGACGAAGAGGTTTTATCTGATGTATATATGCGTTGGGGACTGAAAAACATAGATAGCTATTTTGATGCGTATTATACGGATGAGTTTTCTGATTATGAGCCATGGCGTAAATATATGCGAAAGCATGGATCCATCGCCCCGCTTCTGGAGCGGTATATGGAGCGATTCAACTACTCTCTCAATTTTGAGTTTGAGAACAAAGAGACAACTATTTATAGCGTAAGATCAAACTTTACAAATGGAGAACGTTATAGTCTTACTCCTAAATATAACAAAGCATTCAAAATGCCATCGCGCTTAAAAGAAATTAGAGTTTTGTGGGACACCAAAGATTACCGATTCACTGGCTTTATGTACTTCAACGAGGAGGAGATGCTCAAGGTGTTTGATGAGGCATACGGAAATGACAGGACTCAAAAAGGGGAACTGACCATCAAAGTATGCAAATACAACAACCTATTTGACATATTTCTGAATGTGGGCGGCAAATCTATCAAGCTGGAGAAGACTGAAATCAGAGTTTTCAGGGATCCGATTGAAGATCCGGATGGCGACGGCACTTTGATCTACAAAAACTACGAAGGTAACCACAAGAATCTGTTTGCCGACGACAAAGGATATGTTAAAGAGTAAACTTTTGTAATGGATATTTCATCTTCGCTGATTGGATAATTATGGTAAAAAAATTATGTCAATTATGGTTGCTTTTCCTCTCTTTGGTGGCATCATGCTCCAACAAGAAGGAATTGCAAAAAAACAAAGACAACAGCCAAATGGAAGACGAAAGATTTTATTATGAAGTGTGTTGTTCCGCTCCCAAATTAGGACCAGGAAAATATGTGACCGTTGAATATATCGGAGAGTCAGGAACAGTTCGAGTATTCGGCAATCCAACCATTGGAGTGGGAATGGGCCTGGGGCATGACGGAGTGACAAGAAGCCGGGCAAGCCGGTTTGGTCTGCCCAAAGCGATAGAGGCGACGTGGGTGTCGTGGACAGACAGAAAGGTCTATTCTGTAGCCTCCCTGCTTCCATACGACACCATACTGTCGTTGTTCAAAGACG
>JAEEMG010000093.1 GCA_016283095.1 Paludibacteraceae bacterium
ATCTTTCGCATAGGATGAGCAATATTAGATAATTATACAATTCCATGAGCATAAACGTGGCTCCACAACAATCACCTGTATATCCGCCGATACGATTTTTCATCCATCTGAACAGAAGAAATAATATCGGAGCATTCAACGTGATTACAGACAGGAACATCGCGATATATGGTCTGCTACCTTTATTATATACAATCTTGTTTTTTGCGTTTTCCGCATCTCGAGCATATGGCAGAAAATAGACAATCATCGAACTCATAAATTTACTGAACACATCGACAACTATCATACATATCATCATCTTCCACAATGGCAATAAATCAGAAAGAGAATAAAGTATATTCCACAACAACAAGAAATAAAGTATCAATCCTAACACACCATATGTTCCAATGAAGGAATCCTTCATTATCCTCAATGTACGTTCACGATCCTTCTCCGGCAAACCCGTAGAGCCTCCACCAAATCCATCACAGAAGTCAGCAAATCCGTCTTCGTGAAGTCCTCCCGTCATCAGAATTCGACTTATCATAGCTATTACAATAGCCACTGTGTTGGGCAATACCAACGATGTCATGTAAAATGTACACGACATAACGACACCTGTGAGGATGCCAGCAACCGGCCACATAGGCACTATATTTTCATAATGGCGAGACTCCAAAGAAGAAAGTCGCCAGAAAGGGATTCTTGTAAAGAAACTTAAAGCTGCTATCAATCGCTTCATTAGAAGTATTTTGTTATTTCTGCATGTTGAAAATTATCCATCTCATTTATCATATTGACTGCCGACTGCACTATTGGATAAGCGCATATGGCACCCGTGCCCTCTCCCAATCGCATTCCTAGATGCAACAGAGGTTGTGCATTCATTGCATCAAGCATACGTTTATGGCCAGACTCATCACCACAATGGCCAAAAACAGCGAAATCCATCACCGTCGGATTAATAGTTTGTGCGACGAGCATACAAGCCGTCATAATAAATCCATCCACCAAAATTATCATACGATGTTCAGCCGCACGCAACATTGCTCCGACAGCTGCAGCCATCTCAAAACCACAGAATGAGACTTTCTCCAATTCTCCACGATTAAAAGTGGCATCAAGATGTTGATTCCGCTGATGAAAATTGGAAACAGCTTGTTTCAGAACCTCATATTTGTGACGCAAGCCATCACTATCAAGTCCACTGCCAGCCCCCACACAATCCTCAAGCGGTATATCAAGGAGCAGATGCATAAGTATGCTTGAAGGAGACGTATTTCCTATCCCCATTTCTCCGAATGAAATAATGTTACATCCCTCTTTATGACATGCGTCGACCTGATCCGCACCAACTACGACAGCCCTCTGCCATTCATTCTCTGTCATAGCTGGTCCATAAAGGAAATTATTTGTCCCGTATGCAATCTTGCGATTGATGATTTTGTTATCAGTATCAGAATCACACGTCGAAATCAGACACTCAGGGAAATCATGGTCAACGCCAACGTCTACAATACGTAACTTAAAGCCATGCTGCCTGCAAAACATATTCACTCCTCCGCCTCCACGAGTGTAATTTATCATCTGTTGCCATGTTATCTCACGAGGAGAAAAAGAGACTTCCTCTTTCTCTATGCCATGGTCGCCACCAAAGAGAATATGACACGGATGCGACAAACACGGTGTAAGTGTCTGCTGTATCTCACATATCTGTAGAGCCAATGTTTCCAACCGGCCTAAAGAACCTTTAGGTTTGTTGAGATTATCTATTTTTGATTGTATCTGATCCCTTGTGACCATATCACTTTATTTTTACAGGTATTCCGGAAACCATCAGTATCACAGAGTCTGCTTTTGAAGCCACATACTGGTTGAGCCATCCAAGCAGGTCTGTAAACCTTCGCTGTACGGCATTTATGCTAGTTCCTCCAAGACCTATTTCATTGGTAACTAAGACAAAAGTAGCATTTTGACGCGTAAAAGCGTCAAATTCACGTTTTAACGAATCCAATACATCATCCACACTGGCATCATCCCCAGCCTCGTAAAAAAAGTTTGTGGACCATAGAGTAAGACAATCAACAAGTACGACCCTGCCAGACAAATCATGTTTGGATATATACTTTTCCTCCTCTATATTAGTCCATTGCGGGCCTCTTCGTTCCTGATGTCTGATCACACGTTCACGAAACTCATCATCCCATATATGTGCAGTTGCCATATAGACGGGATTGTCAGAAAGTGACAGAACCATTTTTTCTGCGTAAGAGCTTTTACCAGAACGTTGACCACCAGTTATGAGTATTATTTTTGCCATAATTGCATTATCTCTTTCAGTTTATTTACTCTGTATGTGACAGGTCCAGGAGGCATCCAATCCGGTTCCCATCTGTTATATAATATGGTGTCAATCCCTACTGCGGCAGCACCAATGATGTCTGTGTCATAATTGTCTCCTATCATCAATGTAGTTTCAGGCAAGGATTTTGTCATACGCAAAGCATATTCAAAAAACGCTCTATCTGGTTTTTCCGCCCCAGCCATTTCACTACATATTACAGTGTCGAATGCTTTTTCGAGATGTAAAGCAAAAAGTTTGTCCATCCGCTCCTGTAGCATTCCATTACTACAGATATGCAATTTGCAACCTGCATCACGAAAATATTGCAGCAACTCATATGCTCCTTCAATCGGAATACCAGCGACAGGCGACTTTGTGTCGTACAAAGTATTGTCAAGATCTATAAAAATATCTTTATATTTCATTGTCTTTTACGTTTTAACAACACATAAAGAGCTATTGGTGCACCAATTAAAGCAGTGACCGAATTGATCGGAATTACGCCGTTTGCTCCCGGCATTTTACTTATAAGATTACATAACAAAGCAAGTCCCATACCACAAAGGAGTGTGGCAGGAAGCAGAATGCGGTGGTCACTCGTTCGAAACAATCCTCTGGCTATATGTGGCACAGCAAGACCTATAAACATTATCGGTCCGCAATATGCAGTCACGACCGCAGTGAGGATTCCTGCAGAAATTATTATCCACATCCGCGCACGTTTTACATTAAGACCAAGATTGAGTGCATAAAGATCACCCATAAGCAGCATATTCAACGGTTTAGCCAAGAGCATGGAGAGAGGCAACAGCAATGCCGTAATACCTATAAACACACTAATCTGTCCACCTGAAACTCGAGAAAAAGATCCCAATCCCCAGATAACATACGCATGTATATCCTCTTCACTTGAATATGCCTTAAGCACTCCGATTATAGCAGTAGCTATATATCCAATCAAAACTCCAGATATAAGCAACGTCGCATTTCCTTGTACTTTTCTCGACAGCCATACGATCACCATCATGACACTCAATGCTCCTGTTATGGCGGCAATCGTTATCGCTGTATTTCCTATAATACCGAAACGAGAAAGCGTTGAGCCTCCGATTGCGCCACTGAGCAAAAGAACTAATGCCACGCCAAGACTCGCCGCACTCGACACTCCAAGCACAGAAGGTCCTGCAAGTGGATTATGGAAAATTGTCTGCATCTGCAATCCAGCGACAGACAAACTTGCTCCACATGCCATTGCAGTCAACACCTGCGGCAAACGGATCGTCATAACCACCGTCTCCCACAACTCACTGCCCATCTCTACACTTCCTGTCATAATATTGCATAGCATCAACAGTGGTATGCTTACAATGAGTATCATAAATAATATCGTATTCTTCATTATCATACATTTGCGTCTCGTATCAATCTCACCTCCAGTTCTCCATCAGGAAAGACCGTACGACAATGTTTCCAACAATTTTTTTCTATCTCCGTAAAAAATGAAGGGGGCATCACATCCCACAATTGACGAGCCATCGTCACACCCCACTTACTTAAGTCGAGCTCCACTTTGTGTGAATGCGTATCCATATGACCATCAGCCAATTTAATCGCTTTGCCTATCATTATCCCCAACACTACTCGCTGGAACCCTAAGTTGTGAGCCTTTTTCAACGCTTCTCCCACAAAATTTCCATAATGGATCACACGCAGATCTGGTTCTGCTTCTTTGAGTGCGTTTTCTCCTTTCTTACCAGAAGCGAATCCGATAGCCGTACAACCAATGGCTTTAGCCACCTGCAATTCTCTACCTATACTTTCAACAAGCGCTTCGTTGCTGAGAGGAGATACAATTCCAGATGTGCCTATTATACTTATTCCGTCAACCACCCCAACTTTATAATTGAAAGTTCTCAAAGCAAGTTCAGAGCCATTTTCGACACTTATTCTGACATCATAGCCATCTTTGCTTAAAGCTCGTATTTCATTTGTAATCATTTGTCGTGGAGTTGGGTTGACGGCGGGGTCTCCAACTGGAATGCCAAGTCCGGGAAGTGTGACTGTCCCTACTCCATCTCCATGCAAAAATCGTATGTCACCAGTCTTATTTGGCATGACGGTTGATGTAATCCTACATCCTTTCAACACATCCGGATCGTCCGAATAATCTTTTTCTACTGTCGCAGTTCCAGGCGATGAACATTCTACAGGAATGGTAAGTACCTCACCATCAGGCAACGCGAACGAAACCTCTTCCGGATATTCACCACAAAGCAAAGATAACAGTGCGGCCTTTGTGGCTGCGGTTGCACAGGCACCAGTAGTCAAACCTGTCTTCAAAGGGAAGAAGTCCGGCACAAGATGTTGTATGGCTCGACGAAGTGTATGCAAACCACTTACATATATCCAGTCGGCTGGCAATTGTGGATGTTCCACAACAAAGACTTTCAGACCCAAAGCCATCGCCGCCTTCACTTTGGCTTCAAAACCTCCCGTCTCACCACTTTCCTTAGTGATAATTGCGTCACAACCAACGACAGACATCATCCGTTTTTCCTCTTCAACATCAGGCATGCTGTCGGGATAGAAAATGAGATTGTCAATAGGGAATCCGTTTTTCTTGGCACATTCCACACTCTCTTCTCTATTGAGAATACGAAAAACGGTATGATGGTTTTGCCAGAAAGATTTGAGTTTGTTAATCGTGTTGGCTCCACTCAAAGCCAAAAGATTTTGCACACCAGACTGAAGCATCTTCTGAATCGCATCCTCATAATCTTTACAATACGTTATGCCGTCTATTTTATCTCCAAACTGACGTTGAAGACGAATGACCTTAATACCTGTTTCAGCAATAGTCTTATGTAAATTTTCAGCAAATGGGTGAGCAGCGTCAACAATGCAATGGATATCATTTTGATGGCAGAAATTTAGGATATCATCGGATGTCATGACGCCGGAAAGGCGTACACCATGACACAACTCCACTTGCTGCAACGCACTTTTTGTGGAGTAGTAGAACGGTTTGCCTGCTTCTTCGCAAACATCTACAGCCATACGGCCTTCTGTCGTGCCACCAAAAATCAATATCATAAAATCATTTGTTTTTTACTCTATACCCTTTCTGAACATATGAGTGAAATGGCTGTCATACAGTTTACTTAACCCATGCCGATTGTCGATCGCTTCACCTACAACAATCAGTGTGGTCAGGGAAAGATTATTATCCTTGAGGATAGAGGCAAGATCCTTTAATTGTCCTCGGAAAATACGTTGATCTTTCCATGTCAGTTTGTAACAGACAGCGACAGGTGTTTCTGGAGGATATCCTCCATCAAGAAGATGACGTTGCACTTCATCAACAATACTTGCCGACAAGAAGATGCACATCGTACTTTGGTGCGACGCCAGCATATACAGTTTCTCTTTGGGAGGCATTGCGGTACGCCCTTCACCACGAGTCAGTATAATGGTCTGGCATCGTTCAGGTATGGTAAATTGAGAACGGAGTTCAGCAGCAGCGGCAAGGAAAGATGAGATACCAGATGTGATATGATAATCCATCTTATACTTGTCGAAGAAGGACATCTGTTCCTGGATTGCTCCATAAATGCATGGATCTCCAGTGTGCAAACGAACCACAAGATGACCTTTGTCGTAATGTTTCTTCATCAGATCAAACTGTTCCTCAAGATTGAGTTCAGCGGATGACCGCACCTCACATCCAGGCTTAGCATAACAAGTCAGTTCTTTTGGAACAAGGCTGCCAGCATAGAGTATCAGATCCGCAGTCTGGAGGAATCGTTTTCCACGTACGCTGACCAATTCAGGATCACCAGGGCCAGCACCAACAATCTCAATATGACCATGTCTGCGTCCTAACGCCCATGTGTAATGGCATCCTTCCTCACATCCTTTCGTCTTCTCCATCACAAGAGCATTGCCGTCTGCCATGGCTGATGCCTCAGCAACGCCATAACATCCCGTCACCTCAAACACTTTTTCAGACGGATTAGGCACATCTATACGGCTGAGTTGATCTGATGTGTATATATGTTTCTCTGCCCATGGGATCAACTGACAAAGACGAGCCAACATCGGTTCATCTTTCTTTAGTTCTATAGTAGCAATGGCAGATATATCGTTGATACTATATCCCATCTCACTGATTTGACGGACAATCTGGTCGGCACACTCCACAACCGCATTTTTTTGACAACCGAATCCAAGTGTCATCCCATGGTTGAGAGAGATAGCAAACGTATCATCTTTGACGGTGATAGAAAGAGGGAAAAATCCTTCTGTAGGATTGACCGTCACATGCTTTGGGCAAGTTTCACGAAGATAACGCGTTCCTTCGTCTTCTTGCAAAAGATACAAAGCTGTCGGCTTACAGCTGACAAAAGCAGCGATAGCTTTATTCATCTCCGAGCGGTCGATATATTCCTGTTTCCAACCAAAACGCTGAGCCAGTGTATCCAACGGCCAAAGACCAAGATTGTCGCTCTGTGTAGTTATCACAGCCTCACCTCCAATCGCGTCGGCTATAAGACGAGCCAAATGATTGGCACCTCCGATATGTCCGCTCAACACTGGAATAACCCAACGTCCAGTAGAGTCAACACAGACAACAGCAGGATCTGTATATTTGTCGCCGATCATCGGGAGTATCTTGCGCACACATATTCCCAACGCTCCTACAAACACAATAGCGTCGCCATCATGCTGTATGTTTTTATTCTCTATTAGATCGGCAATCTTCTTGCCTTGTTCATTTACATATTCGAAGTGTATCATTGAGCCTTCAATATATAGATTGGATTATGGTCATCGATTGTCATGCGTGTACAACTTGTGATCCGCATTCCTGCTTCTGATATACCTTCCTCAAACAGCAGTTTACTATCTTCCGAAACTGAATTAAAAACGATGTCACAAGTAGGAGACATCACAGATTTTAACCTCATAATCATCTCCTTCAACCTGCCTCCATGTCCACCGATAAAAATCGCGTCTGGAGCTGGATAGAGACTGAGGTCCTGTTCCAAAAAATCTCCAATAACAGTAGTTATGCCAGGAGTTCCAAACTTTCGAGAGTTCTGTTGCATCAATTCACGTCCCTCTTCACGTATCTCAAATGCGGTGACATTGAGATATGGAAACTGTAATTTAGCCTCAATGCTTACACTGCCTGTACAGAACCCAACATCCCAAAAAGAGTGTTTATATCTAAGATCAAGCATAGACAATGAAAGTAGACGTATAGGCATCTTAGTAATCATATTCACTCTTCCATTCAAAAGATGGAAATCCTGTTCTGGTATGCCAAACGGACGGTTTCTGTCAGCTGTCTTCTGTAGAATCACACAATTTGGAAGAGAATATTCCCTATCCATGCAAAATTCTCCGACATGTTCTTCATTTTCATTACCAAGATTTTCACCAACCGTCATCTTGTAATTGTCATATCCATACTCTTGCATTCTTTTCCAAATGGCATTCGGAGTCTTGTTTCGATCGGTGAGACAACCAATAAGAGATTCTCCATTGATGATAGCCTCATCAAACTTGTCCCAAGGCCGACCTGTCAATGACACAACACGCATATCTTGGTATGGCAAGCACATTCTATGAGCCAGCATCTGTAATGAATTGAACCATGGATAGACCGTAATCTCACACTCCGGACATTCACGCTGAACAGTGGCAGCAAAGCCATAGAACAATGGGTCGCCAGAGGCAATAATCACAATATCATCAAATTGTTTGTATTGTTCGAACACACCAGACAATGGCACTGTAATGTCTATCCATAGGCTATTAGCAGGCAAATAATTTGCCATTATCTCATGATGTCGCTTACCTCCAGAGAAAACTTTTCCTTTGGAGATAACCGAAGAGACTTCCGGATTAAACCATTGAGTTCTCTGATCACTTATACCTACAATAGCACAACGTTTCATAGATCTCTTCCAGGTTTCAACTGTTCTGCATCATCATAAGTCAATATGCTATTGACCAATGTCGCAGCCAAATTACTTCCTCCCTTTCGTCCATCGATAAGGATCTTAGGTATATTTCTAAATGATTTGACAGCGTGTTTGCTCTCCTCCACATGAACAAATCCGACAGGTGCTCCAACTATACCTTCCGGCATACATTTACCTTTACGGATAAGGTCACAAAGTTCCAACATAGCAGTAGGTGCGTTACCGAAAGCGAACAACACACCTTTTCCTTCAGGATAATCCTCTAAAGCAAGCCGTATACCAGCCTGTGCACGAGTTATGTTCAGAGTCTTTGCCATTTCAGCACCACGAGAGTCGTTTATATACGAATATACTTCTATTCCGAGACGTTCCAAAGCTCCTTTGCGAATACCTGCAGCCACCATACTCACATCAGTGATTATGACCTTTATCCTGCCATTTTTCACCTTGTCGAATAGTTTTTCCGTAGCCATATCATCAAGCCAAAGAAGTTTCTCCATCTCAAAATCTGCCGTTGTGTGGATTGCGTGAAGCATCGGCCACAAACGCCACAATTCAACATTAGGATTTTTCAGTTCGGCACGTATAGTCTGGAAAGACTTTATCATGATCGACTGACCAATATTTTTTCCTTCGTCTACCTGTTCATTATAATATCCTCTAGGAGTGATGAATTTGCCATTCCATCTGTAAGACTGGCTATTGCCAATAATAACGACAGTGAACATATCTACATCCTCAGGATCGAACTCTTCAAGTGTGGTGATCTTGACCTCTTCATCCATACGTCCAGCCTGTCGCACATAACCGACAACAGTGTCTGGTTTGCGTTCTTGGATAAATATCTCTTTAAGACGGTGCAGCTGCCAATAACGTCCGTTACTCTTGGGGTTGTAAACAGCAGTAATGAAGTCGCCCATAGCCGCCGCTTTGATTCTTTTTTCTATCAAAGACCAAGGAGTCATCAGGTCACTCAAACTGATAACGCAGAAATCGTGCCCCATAGGAGCGCCTAAAAGAGCCGCCGCTTTCTGGAAAGCACTTATTCCTGGTAATGATATGATCTCAATGTCGAAATGACGCTGCATCTTCATTTCATAGATCAATGGAGCCATTCCATATATACCCGCGTCGCCACTGGAAATAACACAAACGGTCTTTCCTTCTTCAGCAAGACGGAATGCTTGCTCAGCTCGGTCACGCTCCTTCTTCATGCCTGTGTCAACACACTCTGTACCAGGGTTCAAATATGGAGTGATAAACTGGAAATAGTATTTATACCCCACTATCACGTCACTCTCCTTAACTGCGGCAAGGACAGCAGGCGTAATATCTTCCGGAGAACCGGGACCGATGCCAGCGACATATATCTTCATATCAATTCTTGAATTTTAGAGCCAGACTTACATAGAATGATCTGCCTGGGCTGATAGTAGAGTAATTTGAATTCCAATATGAATCATCAACCTCATTGAAAAGGTTTTCTATACCTATTCCTGGTTCAAGTACAAACTGATTCATTGTTATCGTGTGACGAGTGTTCAAATCCCACTGACTATAGCCATCAGCATAACCATAAGTGCTGCTGAAACGTTTTCCTTGGACATGTCCGTTAACAGCGACATTAAGATGATATTTATTCCAAGTTTTGTCGTATGAGACGTTAGCGTTACCAACATGACGAACTGCCTTGTCTACTTCACCATCAGTGAATGCATAGCCACCACCAAAAGACAAACCTGCTTTGGTGATGAACTTGACATTTGTGTTTATACCTCTGAGCAAAGCGTTGTCTATGTTATCACGCTGTCTGATTGTCGTCCACTCCTTGTTAAGTTCAGTTAGCTTCGGATCAGCCATGATCTCTTCCTCGGTAAGCGTACGATAATTGATCATGTCCCTGATTTTGTTGACAAATCCAGTCACACCAATATTCATCCAATTGTTGCCATACTCAAGGTTGACCGTACCAAAATGATTTTTTTCCGCCTTCAACATAGCATTATTGATTGTATACCTACTGCTTGTTTTGGCTTGGTCAGTAGCGTAAAGTTGGGAAAGAGTTGGAGTTTTGTAGCCTCCGGCATAACTAGTACGGATTCGGAACCCACCTATATGGTAGAAGAGTCCAACGTTCGGAGTGACATGACTTCCAAAGTTAGTGTTGTAAGTATAGCGTACGCCTGCCACAATATCAAACCATTTTGCGACAGTCAGCTCTTCCTGTGCAAACACATTGTAAGTGTTGGTTGTCTCATGCGATATATTGTCGCTCTCACTGTTGAGCGACTCCTGTACAAATTCCAAACCACCTGACAATTTATTCCAATTAGCCAAACGGAAAATACCCTTCAATGATTCATTCACATAATGAGTGCTCTTGCGTGTCTCATCATAAGCCTCAGCCTCATCAGTCTGCCAATAATCATATTTAGAAGTGACATTGTCGCAATACACATCCATGAACACACTGACGCTGTCGTTAGGCGTCCAACGTGAGCCACCACCATACTTATACGAGTTGTGATGAAGATCATATGTATATGCAGCTTTAGGTGTATATGTGTACTTGATTTCTCCTGTATTCTTGTCTGTACTCTTCTTTTGAGTGAAAGAGATTGCGTTTTCAGGACGTGTAGTCACATAATCATAATAATCTCCCGTCAAATACAGTTGCCAGTGATCATTGAAACGCCATTCCAATTTTTCACTTATATTATGACTTTGGAACCCCTGTGACATAGGACGTCCATTCAACTTTATGACACTCTGCTCATTTCCATCCTTATCAGTCTCAATAAACTCCTGATACTTGTTAACCTGCCAATTGTCAGCTTTACGGAAATTGTAAGAAGTGAAACTTGAAAATTTTTTCACATTGACATCCACGTTGACATCATGATTCATACGGCCATGATCCATCACTTTGGTTCGTGAGGTAGCCTCAACCAAATCATTGCCCTCTTCTGTGATAATATTGATGACACCTGCAATAGCATCGCTACCATACAGAGCACTTGCCGCACCACTGAACACTTCAATACGTTTGACATTGTCCAGACTTATACGAGACCAACGATCATCTCCACTTACTCGTTTGCCATTTTCCATAATAAGAAGATAATCATCGCTCACTCCGTTGAAATTCACAAAACTGCCCATACCATTGGTGTGAAGAGTAATGTTAGGAGTCAGTTTGTTAAGTGCATCTTGTACGTTCGTAGCCTGCACCTCCTTCAATTCCTTGGCCGAAATCACCTTCACAGCCACAGGCGAATTATCCGCAGTATGGTAAGTGCCCGTTCCTGTCACGACCACAGGATTAAGTTCTGTTATCCTCATACTGTCGACCTGGGCCAACACCCCAAAAGAGAGGCTTAAACTTGTTATGATTGTTAAAATTTCCTTTTTCATTTATCGAGCCCAGTTTTTCTTTTCCAAACTATATCTTCCACTTTATTGTCAACATTCAGTTTACGTGCCAAAACAAAAAAATAGTCACTAAGACGGTTTATATAAGCCAACAGATTGTCATCCACATCCGCACCTGATTCAACCAGACGCAATATACAGCGTTCAGCTCTACGGCATACTGTACGGCAAACATGAGCAAAAGCAGCAGCACGTGAACCTCCAGGTATCACAAACAGTTTCAATGGTGGAGCAAGAGTCTTTAGCCTGTCGATCTCCTTTTCCAACTCCAAAACCATCTCAGATGTGACAATGTTTCCTTCCCTTATCTCCCGTTTAGAGTTGTCTGTAGCCAGATATCCAGCCACTATGAACAGTTTGATCTGAACATCCAGCAGATATTGCACATCCACAGAATCATCGCAGTATGTCATCAGCACTCCAACGTGTGAGTTCAATTCATCCACTGTGCCGTAACTCTCCAACCTTTCACAGCATTTGCTTACTCGCTGTCCACCGACCAACGAAGTTTGTCCCTTATCTCCCGTCTTTGTGTAAACCTTCATTATTTAATCAGTTTATAATATTTTGGTTCGTAATGAGGCAACAGTTCAGGATGAAAAGCCTTAACGAAATCAGCCAATATATAATGAGGCTGAACTCCACCAAGCTCTCGGTAAGGAGTCTCACTCAAATTACAGAACACAACCTGCTTATTCTTGAATGCCTCCATCGTGGCATAGCGTTCATCCTCAGCAGCAAGATCAGCAAGAGTGAACTCGCCATTGTGTGCTCCGTCAGTTTGCCAGAAATCAGCTTTCAATCCCTTGACATAAACAGATTCAAAATCCTCTGTCACGCCACCAGACTCTGTATTGTCTCGCATGACATATTCGGCTCCAGCATCATTAAATATCTGAGCCATATAACTTTTGCCACCGACATAATACCATCCATCACGAATCTGTCGGCCAGATACGACCGTCGGCATCTTGTCTGTTTTTTTGTCGGCAACCTCATTCTTCAATTTTAGATATTTGGCTTCAATATCTGCAAATACGGCATTGGCACGACGTGTTTCACCTGTAAGCAGACCTACCATCTTGATCCACTCAGCCTGTCCCAACGGATCCGTCTCCTTATAACCATGATGCGGAATCAATGGAATGCCACAATCCTTCAATACTTCGAATCCACCATGTTTGCTTGCAGAGACGAAGATGAAATCAGGCTTTGATGCGACTACCGATTCCAGATCAAAATTTCCTTCCTTACCAATCTTTACCGTTTTTCCACTCTTGATCTGTTCCTTCATTTTCGACGAAAACAGATTCTTTAACGAGTTCATGCCCACAATCTTATCTTCCAGGCCAAGAGCCTCAAAATTACCAAGTTGTAGAGCAGTTGTGCAAATGAAGCGATTTGATGGGTCGGTGATTACAATCTCTTCCTTTTTGCTCATTTTAGCATTCGGATCAGGATTACTGATATATAGATGTACGCCATCCGACTGATAATCAACCTTTAGTCCTTTTGCATACTTTATCACTATAGTGTCGCTGTACTCATCACTGTGTGCTAACACAGAATCCTGCTGTGCGAACAACTCGTCCGCAGAGCAATTCATCTCCTTATTCCCGTGATTATCACAAGAATACAAACATGTGACTGTAACAAAAAAAAATAAAAATCTCTTCATCTTTTAAACCTCAAAATAGGGCACATCGGGATTTTACCCCCGACTACCCTATTCTAATTAAATTAATAAATACTTTCTCACAGAATCATATGCTTATTCCTCTGGATACATAGAGTGGTATGCATCCTCAAGAAAATCAGCATTCTTTGTATGTGAAATCCATACATTCAATACGCCAGGAATCTCCAAAAGACCTTGAGGCTCATTGTTTGAACCCAATGGCACATTTGTAGTGTAACCGTTATGAGAGAAATACTCATACCAGCTGTCATCCTCGCCTTCCTCGTTGTTCCAATAGTCATCTCCCTTACCTGCCATATCGTTATGAGCATGGTCTCCGGCAATTGACATCAAACAGTGCAAATACAGATTTCCTGATGTTTTGCCAGCATTCTTCATGTTCTCATGCACATCATACTTGTATGTGTTAGGAGCATCAACAGTACCTACAAAATAGTTTTCGCTATACTTCTTAAGCGCTGTCTCCAACTGAGAATAACGGATATTTGCCTTGAATGAATCATAGTTGTCTGGATTACCATGACCCATGAAAGCGACAACACCCTGTGCAGCCTCATTCTTGCATAGCTCATTCAATTGTTTTGCGACTTCATCCACATCATTGCCTTCTCCCTCGTATGTATTCAACAGTGGCATACCCAAGAAAATGGCTTTTTCCTCATCCAACTTTGCCAAATACTCATCGTCAAGATGGGCAGACGCGATGTAACCGTTGTTCATAAACTTCTTCACACATGACACTACATTAGCAAACTCCTCTCCAGGGATAACCTGCAACGACTGTACATAGATCTTGCTGTACTTTGCAGCTCCAATAGCATGCAACAAATAACGTGGCTCATAGTAGTCGCGAGACTCTCCATTCTCACCTGCACTCGCACGGTTGATACAAATGTCGGAAGAGAAACAAAAATATACATCAGCATTTGGGAAAGCCTCCTCATATGCCTTCTTTGTCGCGTCGAACGCAGCAAATGAATTGCTCCATGTCGAACCGAAAGCGACCAACAAAACAGCCTCATTCTTGCCAGATGTAGCCTTCTGTTCAGCTACGATCTTGTCGTTAACACCATACTCTGAAATGATGTTGTTTGCACCATTTTCATCATCCTCACAGGATGTGAACATTGATGTAGCGGCCAACGCTGCCATCAAAAGAAATGATCTAATCTTCATTTTCATTATTGTTTTTTAAGACTTTTGTTTTGTATGCTTTAAGTTTTTTTCCTTGCTTGAAACGGACAGTGAAGTTTCCAAACACTTTTGTGCCAGAACTTTTTGTACCCAAATGATATGGATGCATTGTACGGTCAACATAATTGAATATGTTGTCGACACCTAAATCCACACGATAGGTGACTTTCTTGTTTTCATTGCCGAAATCATGCGTCGTGTTCAGACGATACAGATGGAACGGTTTTCCATTCCCATTATTTTCATAATATCGCATACTGCTTCCACGATTGTTTAGGTTTATACCCAATTTATACACAGACGTGAACCTGTGTGTGTATACAGCTGACGCACTCCATTTGTGGTGAGCCATTCCGTCGATCACAACCTCCTTCATCTTATCATGGTCGGAGTCATAAAGATTTGCCTTTGTGTCAAGATAACTGTATGAAGCGTTCAACGTAAGATCACCAAACACTTTATATGACACGTTCACATCCCCGCCCCATGTCTGCGCGTTCTCCATATTCTTATACATACGTGCCTGCACCTTTCCACTTCCGTCGCCCATATAGGCCATCTGCACATCTGAAGGGATCTCTTCGACTGGGACATTTACAAGAGCGATCATGTTGTCAAGTTTATTATAGTAACCTGTCACCGACACTGTCACACGTTGTCCACGATATTCCCCGGAAGCACTCCAATAGTTGCTAGTCTGAGGTTTTAGGTTCAAGTTGCCCATATTGAATATCGTGCTGCTTCCCATCACATGCAGATAACGGTAGTACATCTCCTTAACAGTCGGTGTCTTGAAACCCTGACTCCATCCAAGTCGGATACGGAAATCTCCCAAAGAAAACATTGTGCTGACCTTAGGTGTGACTCTGACACCGAACCCCTCGTTCACAACCAGTCGCAATCCAGTTGTGACATTGAACCATTTTATCCAGTCGAACTCATCCTGGACGTATGCCGCGGCAGTCATGTCGCTGGCTGATCCGTCTACCGTTCTTAATGGAGCATGCAGATAGTCCCAACGGTACTCCAGTCCACTGTTCAAAGTGTTTTTGTAAGGAAGATGGAAGATACTTTTGGCTTGAGCCATGATGCGTTGCTGGTCGCTCTGCAGATTCTTCTGTCCGGGGTAAAATGGCACCGAATACCACTCATTATTCATTTCACCATACTCTTCGCCATTAAGTTTCATGTATTCGTACGTGCGAGCGGTATACTTATAATAATAGTCGTGCAGATTCCAGTCGACGTCGAGAGTAAACACATCTTTCTTCTTTTCATTAAACTCCCACTTGCCTCCACACGATGCACTTGCGTTACGGTACATCAGGTTATATGTGTACACATCACAAC
>JAEEMG010000094.1 GCA_016283095.1 Paludibacteraceae bacterium
AATGAAGAAAGAAGGAATGAATCCATCTCTCATAGCCAAACTAACCAAACTGTCTTTGAATGAAATAGAAACTCTTTAAGGATATAAATCATCTTAAATCAAAAGCGAGAATGTGCAAATGCATATTCTCGCTTTGTTTTTTTAGTGACAACCTCTTGTCTTAGTATGTCAAAATCTCAAGACCATCCTCTCTCATCACGAATGTGTGTTCCCATTGTGCTGAAGGCAAAAGGTCTGCTGTGCGGACTGTCCATCCATCTTTCTTGTCGAATGTGACGTTGCGGACACCCATGTTGATCATTGGCTCTATTGTGAACACCATTCCTGGCACCAACAGCATACCTGACATCTTTTTGCCATAGTGGCAAACCTCTGGTTCTGTATGGAATTTCAATCCTACACCATGTCCACACAACTCTCTTACTACAGAATATCCGTTTGCTTTGGCATGCTTCTCGATTGCGTTTCCAAAATCACCGACGAAAGTGAACGGTTTGCAGATATCGATCGCCAAATCCAAACACTCTTTAGCCACGTCGACAAGACGTTTCTTCTCTGGTGTTGTCTCTCCGATGATAAACATACGTGATGCGTCTGCAAAATAACCGTCGAGGATGGTTGTGCAGTCTACATTCACAATATCTCCCTCTTTCAACACTTCTGTAGTGCTTGGTATTCCGTGGCACACAACTTCATTGCGTGATACACATACACTCTTTGGGAAACCTTCGTAATTCAGACATGCTGGAATTGCACCGTGATCGATTGTATACTGATATACGATGTCGTCAATCTCCTGTGTTGTCATGCCTGGACGAATGGCTGCCGCTACTGCATCAAGCACTCCCGTATTCACGACTCCACTTCTGCGGATTCCTTCAATCTGCTCCTCATTAAGAACTAACTCGTTCTTTGGGACTAAGAATCCACGGTTCTGGAAGTTCAAAATCTTACGGTCGAACTCTGTTGGTTCTACTCCTTTCGGAACTTTCCAGTTTATTTTCTTTTTACCGAAAATCATCTTTTTTTGTTATTGTTTCATAAAATTGAGAGACGCGTGACAACGCGTCTCTGCAATTGGATTGTTTATATTATAGCTCCAAATCTCCGTTGAACACCTCAAACCAAGGAAGTCCTTGCTTGTTGAGCTGCTCCATAAACGGATCTGGATCAAACTCTTCTACATTCCAAACTCCAGCTTTCTTCCACTTACCTGTCAAGAACATCATACCTCCGATCATCGCTGGCACTCCTGTTGTGTAGCTTACACCCTGCATGCCTGTCTCGATATATGCTTCATGGTGGCTGCAGTTGTTGTATACGTAGTATGTCAACTCTTTGCCATCTTTGCCGATTCCCTTGATACGGCATCCGATTGAAGTCTCTCCCTCGTAGTTCTCTCCCAAATCTTTTGGATTAGGAAGCACAGCCTTCAAAAACTGTAGAGGAACGATTTTGACACCATTGTATTCAACTTCGTCGATTCTTGCCATACCGATGTTCTGAATCACACGCAAGTGAGTAAGATACTCCTGTCCGAATGTCATCCAGAAACGTGCACGTTTGATTGAAGGATAGTTCTTTACCAACGACTCCAACTCTTCGTGGTACATCAAGTATGATTCCTTTGGTCCGATGTTCGGATATGTAAGTGGCTTGTGGATTTCAAGAGCACCAGTCTCCACCCACTTTCCTTCTTGATAATAGCGACCCTTCTGAGTGATCTCACGGATGTTGATCTCAGGGTTGAAGTTTGTGGCGAATGCTTTGTGGTGGTTGCCGGCATTACAGTCTACAATATCAAGATACTGCATCTCTTTGAAGTGATGCTTTGCCGCATATGCAGTGTAGACACCAGAAACTCCTGGGTCGAAACCGCAACCAAGTATAGCTGTCAGACCTGCGTCTTCAAATCTTTTCTTGTAAGCCCACTGCCAGCTGTACTCAAAATGAGCCTCGTCCTTTGGCTCGTAGTTGGCTGTGTCTAGATAGTTCACTCCGCATATCAAGCAAGCGTCCATGATAGCCAAATCTTGGTATGGAAGAGCAACGTTGATAACCAATTCTGGATTGTGGCGACGGAATAGAGCTACAATCTCATCTACATTGTCAGCATCGACGCTATCCGTCTCAAACTGCACTCCATACTTCGTTTTAAGCGTCTGGGCTAATGCATCGCACTTAGATTTAGTGCGGCTTGCTAGCGTCACACTCTCAAACACTGAAATGTTTTGCGCTACTTTGTGAGCAACAACTGTGCCGACTCCGCCGACACCAATGATGACAACTTTTGACATTATCGTTAACCTTATTTATAAGTTAATACTATCCCACATGCGTGGGGTAACTTGTGCAAAAATATTTCTTTTAGAAGTCTGCTACAAATTAAATGGCAAAATTTTCTGGGTATTTTGCATTGACTCCTCTGTAATACTCCTTGATTGCCGCAATATCAGCTTCCGCATCATCCGTAGGAGTGAACATTTTCTTTATTCCGATCTCTTTTTTCTTGTAGTCGAAATATATAAGAGCGATCTGGATGTTCGCTTTTTTTGCGATATAGTAGAATCCACGTTTCCAGTTTGGATTGGCTTTGCGTGTCCCTTCTGGTGTTATCGCAAGGTGGAAATGGTCTGTGTTGTTGCAGACCTCCACCAACTGGTCCACAGTGGAGATACGTCTGCTTCTGTCGATTGGAATTCCTCCTACGGCTTTGAAGAATATGCCGAATGGAAATATGAACCATTCTTTCTTGATCATAAACTGTTTCTTTTTGCCTCCGATGGCCGGATAAGCAAACAGTCCCACGAAGAAATCCCAGTTGCTTGTGTGTGGAGCTATGCAAAACACACATTTCTCTGGAAGTTCAACCTCTTTATCTATCTTCCATCCGAACAAGTTGAGTACGGACTTCGCTAATTTCTGCTTGAGCATGATTGATTAATTCGTTATTCGAACTGCAAAAATACGGATTTTATTTGATAAACATGGTTTGATAGAAAGATTATCTGTCAGATCTCTATTATGAATACATTATGGACGGCAGTGGTATCATCTTCCTATGAATTTGGTTTTGCCGAGTTCGAATCCCAAATTGTCTACGGCTTCTTCATAGGGGTCGGACAGCCCATATTGCTCGTAGTTTTCTATTCCTCCTTTCTGTTTAGGGTAGTAGACTATTTCCAACTGGCATCCGCTGAACGCTCCATAGCAGATGTCCTCCACGTCGTCGGGTATCGAATATTCTTTTCCTGCTTTCTTTGCTGGATATTTAAGCAAGTTTGTGCCATCTTTTGAGAAAAGCATTCCGTCCACTGATTTTAGATTTTTGTTTTTGGGGTCGACAATGATAGCTTCCAACTTTTCAGAATAAATAGCAGCATATTCAGACGTGCATACATCATGAGTCCTGTCGACGGTTTCAGAAATGTACAGCTTTTCCAACTTTGGAAGGAATAAAGAGGAAATTGTAATGAACCCATCTGGTATGACCAACACTCTTGGCGATGCCAATAAGATATTCTTTACTTTTATGTTGTCGTCATATTTGCGGCAATGTAAATATTCTATTATATAGACATCAATGATGGTTTCTTCTTCCCCGTCGATGATAACTTTGTTTCTTAACACAACACTGTCTTGGTCTTGCTCAAATCCGGCAACATACCATCTGCCTATGCGTCTGCCGCAATTACCATTATAAGCATAATAAATTCCGTCTACTTTGACTACTCTATCCGTAGTTTCGGGATAACAAGCTTCAGCTAAGAGTATGACCGCAAATAAAAACAATATTGATAAGAAGAGTTTCTTCATAATGTTGGAATTTTAGTTTGATACAAAAATAGTTTTTGGTGTATGAATGACAAATTTCGGATTGTCAAACAACCAGAAGAAAGGCCTAATTTATATATCATCTCCCTATGAATTTGGTTTTGCCGATATCGAATCCCATCGACTCTGCAACTTTGTCGGATGTGTCGTAAACTTTAAATTGAGCGTAGGATTCTATTCCTTTTTTCTGTTTTGGATAATATACGGTTTTCAAATTACAATTTTCAAATGCCCCATAACAGATACTCTTCACGTTGTTTGGTATCGAATATTCTTTTCCTGCTTTTTTTGCCGGATATTTAAGCAGGTATGCACCATCTTTTGTAAAAAGAATGCCATTTTCTGACTTTAGCTCTTTGTTTTGCTTGTCGACGATGATGGTTTTCAAATTTGGAGTATAAAAGCATGCGTACATTGAAGTGCATACGTCGTGTGTCCTGTCTACCGTTTTGGAAATGTATAGTTTTTCCAATTTAGGAAGATCTAGCATAGCTATAGTTTTGAATCCCTTGGAAATCACCAGAACTCTTGGGGACGCAGAACTGAAATCGTGTGCGTTATTATATTTTCTAATGTATATATCCTCCACCGTCTCTTTTTTCCCATCTATGAAAACTTCGCTTTTAAGCACAATGCTGTCTTGTTCTTGCTCAAAACCAGCTACATACCATCTGCCTGCATCGTATGCGTAACATACACCGTCTACTTTGGCAATTTTTCTGGGAAATTCAGGGAAACACGCTTTTGCAACAAAAGTGAGCGAAAACAAAAACAATATTGCTAAGAAGAGTTTCTTCATAATTCTGATATTTTAAGTTTGATACAAATATAGTTTTTGTGATGAAAAACACAAAATGACACCTCAAAAAGATTTAATGTGAGATTATTTTGTTGTTTTGTCGACGAAATCTTTGCTTTTGTCGACAAAATAATCTATTTTTGTTCTGAATTAAACAAAATTGTATGAAGAAGTATAAGGATTTTGTATGTGTTGGATTTGCATTTGCTTTGTCGACGGTGAGTTGCGAGGCAAAAAACGATGCGAAAATCCATGTTTCACAGTTAGGCTACACTCCAAATTCAGATAAAAAGGCAATGGTAGTGCCGGATGGAAAAGTTGATTCGTTCTATTTGTGCGACGCTGCATCTGGTAAGATCTGCTATAGAGGTAAATTATCTCCGAAAAAATATTGGGATTTGAGTGGAGAAGATTTGCAGTGGGCGGATTTTTCATCTTATGACAAGTCTGGTGAGTATTATTTAAGTGTCGGAGGAAAGAAATCGTACAATTTCACAATTTCTTCAAAAGCGTATGATGATCTGACTTTATGGGCTCACAAGACGTTCTACTTGTGGCGTTGTGGAATCGACTGCACAGAGGAGTTCTCCAATTTCCACGGGCAGAGCTATGCTCATAAGGCTGGTCATCCCGACGTCAACGTGATTGTGCATCCGTCTGCAGAGAGTGCAGGAAGAAAGGCTGGCTCTACGGTGAAGTCGCCAGGAGGTTGGTACGACGCGGGTGATTATGGAAAATACGCTCTCAATTCAGCGATCGCATTGGAGTCGATGCTCATGAGTGCAGAGGCATTCCCGTCGTTCTATAAGAATTTCGACATGGAGATTCCAGAAAGCACGAATAATACAGTAGACGTGCTGGATGAGGCGATGTATAATCTGGAGTGGATGCTTACTTTGATTGATACAGTCGACGGTTGTGTCGCCCACAAGGTTACGACTAAGAGATTTGTTCCGATGGTATTGCCAGCTGAAACAAATGTTCAGAGATATATGATCGGAAAAAGCACTGCCACAAACTATGGTTTCGCAGCTATTATGGCGAAGGCCTCGCGTCTCTACAAGAACAATCCAGATTATCCCGATTTTTCTGAAAAGGCGATGCGTTATGCTAAGCAGGCTTATGAATGGGCGGAGAAGAATCCTGGAATCATTTTCCACAACCCGGATTCAATCGGAACAGGCTCATACACTGCTAGATTCCCTGAACAGTTCCGTTTCTGGGCTGATGTGGAGCTTTATCTTGCCACAAAAGATAAAAAGTATATTGATCTGACTGCTATCGACACATTCCAGTATGATGTGCCTACATGGCAACTCCCTGCTTCATTCGCATTGATGTCTTTGATTGTAGGAGTTGAAAACAATATGGTAGACGGGGATTTGAAGAAGAAGACGGAATTGCATTTTGATAAGTTGGCCAATTTGCTTTACGACCGTATGGAGAAAGATCCTGGTCGTTTCCCTCTTTTCAAATTTGAGTGGGGAAGCAACGGAAGTTTGTCGAATGCAGGAAGTATTTTGCTCCTTCAGTATAAAAAGACTGGAGACAAGAAATATTTGAAGGCTGCCCAGGATATCACTACATATATGATCGGACGTAATGCGACTGGCTACTGTTTCGTGACTGGTTTTGGACAGAAATCGCCGATGTTCATCCACGACCGTCGAAGCACAGGTGACGGAATAGCCGTGCCGGTGCCAGGATTGCTTGCTGGAGGACCAACACTGGATTGCATACGTGATTGCGACACCTACGTCTACAACTATGATCATCCGAAGAGCGAATATCCTACTCGCGAATATCCGGCAAGAGCCTACAACGATGAGATTTGCAGCTACTCGACAAATGAGGTCGCAATCAACTGGAGTGCTCCGTTCTTGATGCTTTTGGCTGGAATAAATGAAAATTCAAAATGAGAAATGCTAAATTCAAAATTCGAATATTAATAAGTTAATTTGCTAATATCGTACTTGATGGAAATGTAACCGTCATTAATCAAACCGTGGGTGTGAGCCTGCGGTTTTTTTATTTTTGATGGCTTTTGTAATCCTATAGAAAATTATAATTTTGCGATAAATAATAACTGCACTATTGAAATATAAATGTGAAGACGATAAAACCTTTTGCAATAATTATTCTGCTTGCTTCTCTTTTGCCGATAAGTAAGGAATGGTTCAAATATCTCGAATATCTCTTTGATAATGAAGAATCTTCTGTCAATGAATTGAGATTTAGGGAATTGACCAGTTCTACGGCTGAACTTGAAGGGTTTCTTAAATCGCTTGATTCCGATGTTATTGTCCCATCTAAGGTGATGATTGGCATGAGAGTGCATACGGTGACATGTATTAAGGATAATGCATTTTCAGGATGCAATAATTTGGAAAGTGTAAAAATACCAATGACTGTAACAAGTATTGGAGACGGTGCATTTTATAGATGTGCACGTTTGAATCAAGTTGATATTCCATCGAGTGTGACAAGCATTGGTAAACGTGCATTTGAGAGTTGCTTGGATTTGGTACATATAGAAATCCCAACGAGTGTAACAAGTATTGGTGAACATGCATTTGATGGATGCTTGGATTTGGAAAGTGTAAAAATGCCATCGAGTGTGACAATCATTGAAGACGCTACTTTTAGATTTTGTCGAAAACTGAAGTATATAGAAATTCCATCGGACGTGACAATCATAGGTGACTATGCTTTTTTAGGGTGTGAAAGATTGGGGCATATAGAGATTCCATCAAGTGTCACAAGCATAGGGTTCAGTGCTTTCAGAATGTGTGAAAGACTGGAGCATATAGAGATTCCATCGAATGTCACAAGCATTGGGCGCAGTGCTTTCTCACTATGTGCAAATTTAAGAAGTATAGAAATTCCATCGAGTGTGAGTGAAATTGGAAAGGGTGCGTTTGAAAGCTGCAGAAAACTGGAAAAAGTAGCAATCCCTTCGGGTGTGAAGGAAATAGAAGACAATGTTTTTAGAGAATGTGATGGCTTGAAAAGTGTAGAGATTCCTTCGGGTGTGAAAAAGATAGGGGATAATGCATTTTATGGATGTGATGAATTGGAAATTGTGAAAATGCCACAGAGTGTTGAAAATATTGGAAATTTGGCATTTAAGAATTGTAAAAAGCTAAAAAATATTACGATTCCATCGAATGCCCGCACCATTGGAAAAGAGGCATTTGGAAATTGTGTAGGATTGGAGACCATGGAGATTCCTTCATCTGTTTCTTTTATAGGATCATCAGCTTTTTTCGGATGTGAAAATATGGAGGTTAAAATTCATCCATTCTCAACCGGATACAGATATTTTGGGGATGATCCTTTTAATGGATGTAAATCTGTGACACATAAAAAACATTAGCACATTCAAACGATAAAATGGTAAGGTAGTGATGATTGACAGTCAAAATAAAAAAGCAGGATGTTATCTGTTGAGAAGAGGAGAACAAACGATCTGAAATGTAAAATATTATTAGTTAATGTTAAAGTCGTGTTAAATAACATAATTCCGTCTCTTTTGTGAATGGAATAAATTATTTTTGCGAGAAAATATAACACTGTCAAAAACTAAAGTTTATGCGTAAGTTATTTATTGCAATTACAACAGCGATGTCGCTATTATCGGCATCTGCGGAGGTGACGTATGAGTATGATGAGTCTACCAAAACGTTGACATTTTCTGGAGAAGGAGAAATGAATGTATACTCCACGGACATTTTTGGAGACACATATATCAAACCAGAGTGGAGCGATTTAAAAGAGGATGTGGAGAATGTGGTCATCAATGAAGGAGTGACTAACATTGGTAAACATGCATTCATGTCGTTCAGCAAATTGAAGAATGTGAATATCGCCTCTACTGTGGAGATAATCGATGTCGCAGCATTTGAAGAGTGTACATCACTTGCTGAAATCAATTTGCCAGAAGGGTTGAAAGAGTTTGGAGAAGAGGCTTTTTTCGGATGTTCTTCTTTGACTTCAATTTCAATTCCTGAGAAAGTGACCTATCTTCCTGGTTATATTTTTCAAAGTTGTAAGTCGTTGAAAAATATTGATTTGGGAAATGTGAGAAAGTTCGGAAAGCAAGTTTTCCAATATTGTGGATTTGAGAAGTTTGTGATTCCAGATGGAGTGAAAACACTTTCAGAGAACATGTTCTTCTCATGTCGTAACATGAAGACAATAGATATCCCGGCAAGTGTGGATACTATTGAGTCTGGAGCATTCTACTATTGTCAGTTGGATACAATCAATTTCTTAGGCGAAACATTTCCAAAACTGACAGGATTCAATAATTTCACGATGCATAAAGAGGAAGGGGATGTCGTTATAAGTATCAATTGTAATGCTTATACTGAGGAAGCGATAGAAGCGATCAAAAGTCACGGAGGGTCATATGATACAAAAATCATACCTGCTTGGCCTTATGGCACCGATGTCTACTCGACAAGTAATGCTTACGGACCTTTGACAATCACACCAGTCGATTGTGACAAGAATCTTTACAAACTATCGGTAGATTTGTGGACGTCAAGCTATCAAGTGACATGGGAAGGCACTTATGATGTGCCAGAGGAGGATAAGAATAAACCCGAAATTATTGTTGACTTGTCGTCGCCAGCAACAGTGATTGCTCAAATAGATTATGTTCAAGGAGGAGGCTCAAGCATTCCGACAATCAATTTCTCTGTGACAAAAACTGGTATGGGAGACGTTGATGTGGAAGTCGTGGAGAAGACAAACACAAGCCATACATACAAATTGGTCGCTACTCCAAAAGAAGGATATGAGTTCCTTTACTGGGAGACATATAACGAAGGCATTTTGACAGAGGAACAGGCAAAAAATCCAGAACTGACATTGACTATCACTGCCACTGAATACGTACAGGCATTCTTCACGCAGTCGCCATATTGTGGTAAAGACGGAGGTGAGAACATCGCTTGGTCTATAAAGAACGACACTCTATATCTGATAGGAAATGGAGAAATGGAGGACTATACTATTTTAGAGGTTGCACCATATGGATGGTCTCTTGACGACTTCCGATATGTAAAGGTTGGGGAAGGTATCACAACCATAGGTGATATGGCCTTTGTTTTCATGGATAATATTGAGGAGATATATTTGCCATCAACTCTTTCTGAAATTGGAACTTATGCATTCACTGAATGTGATGAGCTGAAAAAAATATATTTTTCAGGAATGACACCTCCGTCATTTGACGATTTGGAAAATGTGTTCGCGAAATCTACAGACGAGGCGGACAGTGTAACGATTGTTGTCCCTTGTGATGCGGTGAATGCTTATAAAGAAGTTATGACAGACATGAATGTCATTTGTGAAAAGTCAGCGGTTGATGATGTCGACGCTGATGATGTTGTAGTGGTTGCTGCAGATGGTCGTATCTCCGTCAACAGAGATGAATATAAGATATTTGACACTCTCGGACGTGATTTGACTTCATCTAACGGATCTCTGACATCAGGTGTTTATGTCGTGAGAATTGAAGGTAAGGCTTATAAGGCAATTGTGAAATAACCATTTTATGATATTCGTTAAAGATGGGGTGGGCTGTTGCTCATCCCATTTTTGTTTAATTTTTTCTATCAGTCCTTAATTTCCATCTATGTTAATATCTTTTTTTATGTTTTTTTAACATTCGTTTTTGTAAACAATTGAAAAATTATAAATTCGTTGCGTCTAATCTAATACTAATTATTAAGGAGAACATGAAAAAGTTGGCGTCTATTATCACTTTATTGATAGTGTATGCTGTGTCTGCATTCGCTGAAAGAGTGGAATATGCTCATTTTTCCCATTTCTCTACAGATGACGGAATGATGACCAATAAATCTGAGTCTATCACACAGGATGACCGTGGATTTATTTGGATCGCAACTGATTTTGGCCTCGACCGTTTTGATGGAAGCAATTTCCGTCATTTTTCAAAAGAAAACTATCCTGAAATCCCAAGAGACAACTTTTTATTCGTATCTCATGTAGGCAATGGCAAGATTGTGGCTGGTGGTATGAATGGTCTGCTGGTGGAGTATGATCCGTCTACAGACAAGGTGAAAAACAAGATGCCGGCAGATTTCGACAAGACTTATTATAAGATGACTCATGGAGTAACTGTCGACGACGAGGGTACGATATATGCGTTCACTAATGGCGGATTATACATCTATGATAATGAGAAACAGGAGTTTTCTAATGATCATCCTGCATATAATGCGTTGACGGGAGCATTCATCCGCTCTCTTTATGTGGATAACCAGCATCGTTATTGGACAGGTTTGGGGGATGGTGTCAGCGTCTATGGCAGAAACGGCGGACAACTTATGGAATATAAGGGCGACCGTGCGGAGATGGTTGTCAACTCGATTATTCCGTTGGCCAATGGTGATATCGCGGCTACATCTTTTTCCAACCAATTATGGATTTTCAATAGTGTTAAGATCAATGAGCGTCCACGTGTTGTGACTCTTCCTTTCAACAATACAACTCGCATTATTCAGGCAAAAAATGGAAGATGTTGGTTTTCTTCCGATGGCGATGGCCTTTGGTATACTGATAATATTGAGGCTGACCAGCCTGATTTTGTGAATCTCCGTCCTTATGAGAATAATGGAGAGACAATGAAAAAGCTATATACTGTGATTGAGGATTTCAATGGCGACATCTGGGTGTCAACTCAAAACAGCGGTATATGGTGTTATCATACTCAGCAGGTTCGTGGAATCTCGTTCTCGTCTGAACAAGGATTCCCTAATCATGTTTGTTCCGATTTCACCGAGGATTTGGACGGTAATCTGATTATAGCTACGGATGGTTCTGGCGTTTTCAAGAAGACTGAGAACACTTTTAAACAGTATAAATTCGGTTGCAATAATGTGTTGGGAATAGACCGTGATAAAAACGGAAATATGTTGCTTGCCACTTGGGGTGACGGTTTGCAGTCGTTGAATCTCAACACAGGAGTCAGCCAGCTTGTCAAGATGGACGGAATCGCACCGTACAACAATATTTTCAGCATCTGTCAGATGGAGAACGGAGAAAAGTATTGTGGCTCTGCTGGAGATGGCATGTATGTGATGGATGAGAACGGAAAGTGGAGCAAAAGAATTCTTGCAGATGACTCTTTGGCTAAGATGCCAAACAAGTGGATCTATAAAATTGTTGAGAAGAATGACATACGTTGGATATTGACGACGAACACAATCTGGCGTGTTGAGAAAGGTGTCTACAAGGCTATGATGAAGGATTTGGCCACAATCAAATCAGTATGTCCACTTTCTTTGATTGATATCGATTGTGACGAGCATAGCAATCTGTATGTCGGCACGAACGAAGGTGTGTTGAGAATAGCTTCTGATGGTTCGGAAGTGAAGAAAATTACCGCAATTGACTCATGTGAGTTCAGAGTCGTTTGTTCGGACGGAAAAGGCAAGATATGGTTTGGTGGATTAGGCAAAGTGTTATGGTATGATCCGATCAACAACACATCAGGTTCATTGCCTGGCTACTATGGAAACATGTCAAAATACTTGTTCTATTCCCGTTCTGGATATCTGTCGAAAGATGGCCATGTCTATATGGGTACGAACACAGGATATCTTTGTTTCGCACCTAATGAAATCAAGGTGACGAAGAATATCAAGTATATGGATTTCTCAACGTTATATATTTCGCAGGAGAAACAGTATACTCTTCATAATGTGAGCGAGTTGACGTTGAAGCATAACCAGACGGATATAGCGATTGATATTGATTTGGTGGATTATTCACAGACTGGAGCAGCAGCGTTGCGTTATCGCCTGAAAGGGTTGAACGACGACTGGAAGGAGATGGGCAAGAACCGTAGGATATCTTTCAACTATATACCAGAGGGAGACTATTTGTTGGAGGTTGAGGCTAATTCCCCAACGTCTTTCACATCTGTCCAAAGTCTTACTCTGCCTTTGAAGGTATTGCCTCCTTGGTGGAAGGCATGGTGGTGCTATCTGCTTGAGGTAATGTTGGTGTTGGCGATAATCTTCGTTGTCTATCGCACAAAGATGCGTCAGCAGGAGGCGTTGAAGAATGAGTTGCGTCAGAAGGTGGCTGAGCGTACAGAAGAATTGAATGTGGCATTGAAGGAGAAGGACAGACTTATTTCTGTCATTGCTCACGACTTGCGAAATCCGATGTTTGGAATTGTAGCCTCATTGGATTCAGTTTTGTCACAGGAGATGGTGAATATAAAGAAGAGCTCACTTGTGGATATCAGAAACGCAGCGTCGATGTTGCAGGGGGAAATGCAGAAACTGTTGGCATGGGCACAGTCGAACACTAGCCAGTTTGCGGTGCGTATGTCGGATGTCGATTTGAAAAGGTCTGTGGAGAATGAGGTCCGTCTGCTCAATGAATTGCTTGTGGCAAAGAAAATAGACGTGGTCACTAACATTGATTATTCTTGTTGCGCGAAGGCTGATATACGTCAGCTTGAGGTGGTGGTGAGAAATATTCTTAACAATGCTCTTAAATTTACCAATGAAGGCGGAAGAATCACCGTCGACGGAAATGAACTGCAAAGTGAATTGCTGCTGAAGATTTCTGATAATGGAGTGGGAATGTCGCCAGCTCAGTTGGA